>NZ_JBQFLQ010000007.1:0-224269 GCF_056531325.1 Ruegeria sp. N8
CGATCGCGATGGAGCAGGGCCTGCGCTTCGCGATCCGCGAAGGCGGCCGCACCGTCGGCGCCGGCGTTGTGTCGAAAATCACTGAGTAATCACGGTAGGCCGGGCTTCAGCCCGGCACATCGTTGAACGAATGAAGGCCGTTCCACATGGGGCGGCCTTTTTCGTTTTTGGCGAGGCATTTCCGAGGTGAATCTGAATGTGTTCGAAGGGAGCAAACGCTTGGAATGCCCGCCGTCGCCCAAGAACTGAACCGGATTGAGGCTTCTTAATCCTACGTCCACCTCACGGAAAGACAGGAAACCCACATGTGCAATGAAACAAAAAGTGGGGCGCGTATCTAGCGAACCGCTGAAGTAAGCAGGAGGAAATCATGTTTGGTTTTGAATTCTTGAATTATGGAACGCAAATCCTTCACAGCAAGGATTTGGAGGACATGCGCGCCGCCATACTTGGAGGCGACGATCAGGAAATCGAACGTGATAACAGCGACTTTTGCCGCGAGCGTAAGCGGTTCAAAGTCACGCTTGCGGAGTTGCCTAACAGAGCCTGACGCGTAAACGCGCGGCTAAAATAACTACCGTCAAGCTTCGTGCTAGTCGTTGCGTGGGGTGAGATCCATCAAGTGTCATTTTGGTTTTCTTAGGCTCAATGATTGTCGCGCGCAGGCTGTTTAGCTCATTCGTAGTCCTGCTGCGCACTATCGTTGCGAAGTTCAATCTAAAGACTGGTTTTTGGCGCCGGCTCCTGTCGCCCTTTTAGGTCCAACAAGGCCAACAAACCCCTTGCCAAACCCCACCAACCCAACTAATACGCGCGAGTTCTCGATAAGAACGTCAAGGCGGGGTGATTCCCGCCTTTTGGGTTCGAAGAGGGTTGGCGATGCGCGTCTGTCCTCCTCTCAACCTCAACGCCTAAAAAAGGCTGTTAATATGCAAAGCCAAAACATCCGTATTCGGCTGAAGGCATTTGACTATCGCGTTCTGGATGCCAGCACGCAAGAGATCGTCAACACTGCCAAGCGGACCGGCGCGAACGTGCGCGGCCCGATCCCGCTGCCGAACAAGATTGAGAAGTTCACGGTTCTCCGTGGCCCTCACGTTGACAAGAAATCCCGCGACCAGTTCGAGATCCGTACGCACAAGCGTCTGCTCGACATCGTTGATCCGACCCCCCAGACCGTTGACGCGCTGATGAAGCTCGACCTCGCTGCTGGTGTGGACGTCGAGATCAAGCTGCAGTCGTAAGATCGGAGGGTATAGATTATGCGCTCTGGTATTATCGCAAAAAAAGTTGGCATGACCCGCCTGTTCATGGAGGACGGCAAGCAGATCCCTGTGACCGTTCTTCACCTGGACAACCTGCAGGTCGTTGCACAGCGCACCGCTGACAAAGACGGCTACACCGCCGTTCAGCTGGGTGCTGGTGCTGCCAAAGCAAAACGCACCTCGAAAGCCATGCGCGGCCACTATGCCGCTGCAAAGGTTGAGCCCAAGCGTAAGCTGGCCGAGTTCCGCGTCTCCGAAGATGGCCTGATCGATGTGGGCGCCGAGATTTCGGCAGAACACTTCCTGGAAGGACAGAAAGTTGACGTTTCGGGTACCTCGATCGGTAAAGGCTTTGCCGGTGCGATGAAGCGTTGGAACTTTGGTGGTCTGCGCGCCTCGCACGGTGTTTCGATCAGCCACCGTTCGCACGGTTCGACCGGTCAGTGTCAGGACCCGGGCAAGGTTTTCAAAGGTAAGAAGATGGCCGGTCACATGGGTGCTGCCCGTGTTACCACCCAGAACCTGGAAGTCGTCAAAACCGACGCCGACCGTGGTCTGGTCTTCATCAAAGGCGCCGTTCCCGGACCGAAATCGGGCTGGGTCACTGTCAAGGACGCCGTGAAGAAGAAAGCTCCGGAAGGCCTGCCTTTCCCGGCTGCTGTGAAATCGGCTGCAACCGAAGCACCTGCGGAAGAAGCTCCCGCGGAAGGTGGTGAAGCATGAAACTTGATGTAATCAAACTGGACGGCGGCAAAGCCGGTGACATCGAGCTGAACGCCGATCTGTTCGGTCTCGAGCCGCGTGCAGACATTCTGCACCGTGTGGTCCGTTGGCAGCGTAACAACGCGCAGGCCGGCACCCACAAGGTCAAGACCCGCTCGGAAACCAGCTACTCGACCAAGAAGATCTATCGCCAGAAGGGCACCGGTGGCGCACGCCATGGTGACCGTAACGCGCCGATCTTCCGCAAGGGTGGTGTCTACAAGGGCCCGACCCCGCGTTCGCACGGCCACGACCTGCCCAAGAAGTTCCGCAAGCTTGGCCTGCGCCACGCTTTGTCGGCCAAAGCCAAGGCAGGTGAACTGGTTGTGATCGAGAACGCCGAAGCCGAAGGCAAGACCGCCGCTCTGGCCAAACAGGTTGCAAACCTGGGCTGGAAACGCGCTCTGGTCATCGACGGTGCGACCGTGAACGAAGGGTTCCTGAAAGCGTCCAAGAACATCGAAGGTCTGGATATCCTGCCGTCGATGGGCGCAAACGTCTATGACATCCTCAAGCGTGACACCCTGGTGCTCACCAAAGCGGCTGTCGAAGCACTGGAGGCTCGTCTGAAATGAGCGCGAAGGCAGAACACTACGACGTGATCCGCAAGCCGATCATCACTGAAAAGTCGACCATGGCGTCCGAAAATGGCGCGGTTGTCTTTGAAGTGGCGATCGACAGCAACAAGCCGCAGATCAAAGAGGCCGTTGAGGCGCTGTTTGGTGTAAAGGTCAAAGCGGTGAACACCACCGTGACCAAAGGCAAGGTCAAGCGGTTCCGCGGCCAGCTGGGCCGTCGGAAAGACGTCAAAAAAGCATATGTGACCCTGGAAGAGGGCAACACAATCGACGTGAGCACCGGTCTTTGATCCGACGCTTACTGCGACTATTCACGGCCTCGGCGGTTCAACCCGCCGGGGCCGATTTCGTTTCAGACCCTGAAACTATGCGTGCGCAGGTGCTGGAGCAGATGCGGGTGTTCAGTGCTGAACCCTATTTTCAGATCGCCGATGAAAAGCTGGGGTTGCTGTCGGTGTTCGATGACCTGAAATATGACCGGGCGGATGTGGACATGATCTCTCCGGCGATGCGCAAGCATGTGGTCGGCAAGCTTGGTCCGCTAGGATTCCGCCAGACCTCCGGCACGGTATTGGAGCATGCCGAGGCTGATATGTGCGTGCACATCCCCAAGTTCCACGCCCTCGGCGCTTCGCCCTTCGACATCGCGCGCTATACCGAGAAACGCCCGCAGGATTACTGCCTGCTGACGCCCACGCAGGTGGCCTGTCAGTACGTGGATTTTTACGCGCTGGACGACGCCGTACAGCGGATCGAGGCGCTGATTGCGAAGCACCCGATCAATCTGCTGAAACTGGCGGATTATCTGGAAGGAAAACCCAAACACCGCGCCTTTCGCGAGGTGCTGGGCCATATCAAGCTCAAGCAGCGGATTGCGGTGGAGTCCGAGCCGCTCTGTAGAAGACGCTCGCTAGGTTGAGGGTTTTCCTGACCCCTCAGAAACACGTCAAAGCTGGAAGTGGATAACGCTCATCGACTTGTCCAGCGGCCCCTTGTAGGATCATCTTTGGGGCGAGGAACGAGGCCAGCACACGTGAAGGTCGTTCTTAAGCAGCGACACCGAAATTTGAGCGTGAAATTCTCTAATTTTGAACAATTCACTTGCTATGTCGGGCGGGTAGTCTATCCGGCTTCAAACAAGCAAAAAAGACATGGCAGGCGTATGACCGAAACCTCTCTCTCGACCCGGGCATACCCCACTACAACCGCTGCGCGGGATTGGGTGTCGACGCTTGCCAAATACCGTGAGCCAAATCAATGGCGCAGTTCCTTTGAACTGAGTGTCAGCATTATTCCATTCTTTGTGCTGTGGGCGCTGTCCTGGATGGCGCTTTCCGTCAGTTATTGGTTGGCGTTTGCGATTGCGGTCTTGAATGCCGCCTTCCTGCTGCGCCTGTTTGCGATCCAGCATGATTGCGGGCACGGGGCGTTCTTCAAGAACCGGACAGTCAGCGACTGGGTTGGACGGGTGATAGGGGTGCTGACCCTGACACCCTATGATGTCTGGCGCCGCACGCATTCTTACCATCACAACAGCTCGGGTAACTTGGACAAACGGGGAATGGGCGATATCCACACGCTGACAGTGGCGGAGTATCAATCCAAGCCCCCCATAAACCGGTTCTGGTATCGTGTTTACCGAAATCCCGTCACACTTTTTATTCTTGGCCCCAGCTATCTATTCTTGTTCCAAAACCGCTTGCCGTTGGGGTTGACTGATAGCGCTCGGTTCTGGGTCAGTGCGATGGGCACCAATGTCGCTATTCTGGCCGCGCTTCTGGCTGTCTACTACTTTGGCGGCCTAATGCCGGTCCTGCTGATCTTTTTGCCCTCAACCCTGATTGCGGCAACTGCCGGAGTGTGGCTGTTTTATGTGCAGCACCAATTCGAAGAAACGCATTGGGATGCGGACGAGGATTGGCAATTGCACGAGGCCGCTCTGTGCGGTAGCTCGCATTATGTCCTGCCGCCCGTGTTGCAGTGGTTCAGCGCCAATATTGGTATCCACCACGTGCACCATCTGTACAGTCGTATTCCTTTCTACCGCCTTACCGAGGTGCTGCGAGATCACGACGAATTGGCAAACAGCAACCAGATGACCATCCGTGAGAGCCTTGCAAACGCGCGGTTGCACCTTTGGGACGAGAAGCATCGCCGCCTGTTGTCCTTCGCTGAGGCGCGCATACTGTATCAGTGAAGTGGCTGACGACTTAGGTTCTAGGACTGTTTGCGCAAAGCAAACTGACCGAGCGACTTTAGGAAATGAAACCCAGGGCAAATGTTTCGGTAGCGTTTTCTTCGGTCTCCATCAGAATCTTTGGCAGCATACTATAGACACCCACCCCCAACACTGCTAAACGCTCCCAATCTTACGGCCTCGGATTCGTTCCGGGGCCTCTGATATTTGTAACCGGGGACCTTCGGGGCCCTATACCCTTGGCACCTACGGGGGCCTATCACATAGCGGGGAAACCCCCTGCACTTGCTAAACGGAAGACAGAAAGCATGGCACTCAAGTCGTACAAGCCGACGACGCCGGGCCAGCGCGGGCTGGTGCTGATCGACCGTTCGGAGCTTTGGAAAGGACGTCCGGTCAAGTCTCTCACAGAGGGTTTGACCAAATCGGGCGGCCGGAACAACACCGGACGGATCACTTCACGCCGCCGCGGCGGTGGCGCAAAGCGTCTCTACCGGATCGTTGACTTCAAACGGAACAAATTTGATGTCGCGGCAACCGTCGAGCGGATCGAATATGACCCGAACCGGACCGCATTCATCGCACTGGTAAAATACGAAGATGGCGAGCAGGCATATATCCTGGCTCCGCAGCGCCTGGCTGTTGGTGACAAAGTCGTGGCATCCGCCAAGGCTGACATCAAGCCGGGCAACGCAATGCCGTTCTCGGGCATGCCCATCGGTACCATCGTCCACAACATCGAGATGAAGCCTGGTAAAGGCGGTCAGATCGCACGTGCGGCCGGTACATATGCTCAGTTCGTTGGTCGCGATGGCGGCTACGCTCAGATCCGTCTGAGCTCGGGCGAGCTGCGCATGGTCCGTCAGGAATGCATGGCCACCGTTGGTGCCGTGTCCAACCCTGACAACAGCAACCAAAACCTCGGTAAAGCCGGTCGTATGCGCCACAAAGGCGTTCGTCCGTCGGTTCGTGGTGTTGCAATGAACCCGATCGATCACCCGCATGGTGGTGGTGAAGGTCGTACCTCGGGTGGCCGTACACCGGTTACGCCTTGGGGTAAGGACACCAAGGGTAAGCGTACCCGCAACAAGAACAAAGCGTCCCAGAAGCTGATCATCCGCTCGCGGCACGCCAAGAAGAAGGGACGTTAATCCATGTCTCGCTCTGTTTGGAAGGGTCCTTTCGTCGATGCTTACGTGCTGAAAAAAGCCGAAGCAGCGCGCGAGTCGGGCCGCAACGAAGTCATCAAAATCTGGTCGCGTCGTTCCACCATTCTGCCCCAGTTCGTGGGTCTGACCTTTGGTGTGTACAACGGCCAGAAACATATCCCCGTCAACGTCTCGGAAGACATGATCGGTCAGAAGTTCGGTGAATACTCGCCGACCCGTACCTATTATGGCCACGCCGCAGACAAAAAAGCGAAGCGGAAGTAAGTCATGGGCAAGGAAAAGAACCCCCGCCGCGTGGCTGAAAACGAAGCAATGGCGAAAACGCGCATGCTTCGCACCAGCCCGCAGAAATTGAACCTGGTTGCGCAAATGATCCGCGGCAAGAAAGTTGAGAAGGCTCTGACCGACCTGACTTTCAGCAACAAGCGTGTCGCGCAGGACGTCAAGAAGTGCCTGCAGTCCGCAATCGCGAATGCCGAAAACAACCACAACCTGGACGTTGACGAGCTGATCGTCGCCGAAGCATGGGTTGGCAAGAACCTGGTCATGAAGCGCGGTCGTCCGCGTGCCCGTGGCCGTTTCGGCAAGATCATGAAGCCGTTCTCGGAGATCACCATCAAGGTGCGTCAAGTTGAGGAGCAAGCCTAATGGGTCATAAAGTAAATCCGATCGGCATGCGCCTGCAGGTCAACCGCACCTGGGACAGCCGCTGGTACGCCGACACCAAGGACTACGGTGATCTTCTGCTGGAAGACCTCAAGATCCGTGAGTTCATCAACAAAGAGTGCAAGCAGGCCGGTGTTGCCCGTGTGATCATCGAACGTCCGCACAAAAAGTGCCGCGTTACGATCCACACCGCACGTCCCGGTGTCATCATCGGCAAGAAAGGTGCAGACATCGAAGTTCTGCGCAAAAAGCTTGCGCGTATGACCGACAGCGAACTGCACCTGAACATCGTCGAAGTGCGCAAGCCTGAGCTTGACGCGCAGCTGGTTGCCGAGTCCATCGCTCAGCAGCTGGAACGTCGTGTTTCGTTCCGTCGTGCAATGAAGCGGTCGGTTCAGAATGCCATGCGCATGGGCGCCCTGGGTATCCGGGTGAACGTCGCTGGTCGTCTGGGCGGCGCTGAAATCGCACGGACCGAGTGGTACCGCGAAGGCCGCGTGCCTCTGCACACCCTGCGTGCCGACATCGATTACGCACATGCCGAAGCGATGACCCCCTATGGGATCATCGGGATCAAGGTCTGGATCTTCAAAGGTGAGATCATGGAGCACGATCCGCAGGCACGTGACCGTAAAGCACAGGAACTCCAGGACGGCCCTGCACCTCGTGGTGCTGGTGGCGGTCGTCGCTAAGGAGGGAAAGATATGCTTCAACCAAAGCGTACTAAATTCCGCAAGATGCACAAAGGCCGGATCAAGGGTCTCGCCAAGGGCGGCTCTGATCTGAACTTTGGCACCTACGGCCTCAAAGCTCTTGAGCCTGAGCGTGTAACTGCACGCCAGATCGAAGCTGCACGTCGTGCCATGACGCGTCACATGAAGCGTCAGGGTCGTGTCTGGATCCGCATCTTCCCCGACACTCCGGTCACGGCCAAGCCGATCGAAGTTCGTATGGGTAAAGGTAAAGGTTCGGTCGACCGCTGGGCCTGCAAGGTCAAGCCTGGCCGCGTGATGTTCGAGATCGACGGCGTTAATGACGACATCGCGCGTGAGGCCCTGCGCCTGGCCGCGATGAAGCTGCCGATCAAGACTCGCGTCGTGGTTCGCGAAGACTGGTAAGCGATCAGGGGGCAACCCCGTTCGTGACAAGATTGACCCCCGTCGGGAAGCCGGCGGGGGTTTTCTGTTGCGCTTGTGAAGTTAAGGGCCGCAAAAACCGTCGACCTCTTCCTATCGCGCCCCTAGGCTGCCCGGTAGAAATGGGAGGGCCCTATGGTTCGGCTGCGCAAAAAGATGTTCATCAAGGAAATCATAACCACCGATCAGTTGGGCCAGCCCTGTGATCCGATAAGCCGGGTTGCTGCTCTGGCGGTGTTCATGAACCCTCTGGCTGGACGGTTCTCGGATGACCTTTCAGAGTTGTTTGAGATTGGTGCGCTTCTTGGCCCGGACCTCGCATCCGAAGCGATATCCCAACTGGACGGTGCGCCGGTATCCTACGGTAAGGCAGCGATCATCGGCGTGAACGGCGATCTTGAACAGGGCGGGGCGGTGATCCACCCCAAACTCGGTGCTCCTATGCGCGCGGCGGCGGGCGGAGGCGAGGCGGTTATCCCCTCGAATGCCAAATTAGGCGCGCCGGGTTGCGCGATTGATCTGCCACTGGGGCATAAAGATAACCCGTGGTCGTTCGACCATTTCGACACTATGACGCTGAACATTCCAGACGCGCCGAAACCGGATGAGATCGTACTGTGCCTCGCCTATGCTGATGGCGGCCGCCCAATTCCCCGCTGTGGCAAAGGACCCGTCAAAAGCTAATCGACTGGCCTTGTAGAAAACACTGCGGTATGCCCGGCCCATGGCACAGATTGAATCACTCTTCGTAACCCGTCTCTACCGCGCGTCTCTTTCCGAGTTCGATCCGAAGATCGACGCTCAGGAATTGGAAAGCTCTTGCCTTGTTATCGCCGAGGATGATGAGGCGGGGCAGGAATGGTGCGAAGAGAACGGCTATCCCGGCTATACCAGTTATGCTTCGCTGACCGACCTGCCGTGGCGGTTCCCGATTTTCGCCGATCTGGTCGCTGCCTTGGATCAGCACGTCGCCGCTTTTGCCAAGGATTTGGAGTTCGATCTGGGTGAGGGCGCGTTGAAGCTGGAAGACCTGTGGATCAACATCCTGCCCGAGGGCGGAATGCATTCCAGCCACCTGCACCCGCACAGCGTAATCTCGGGCACGACCTATGTGGCGATGCCCGAGGGGGCGAGTGCGTTGAAGCTAGAGGATCCCCGCTCGGGTCGCATGATGGCTGCGCCGACGCGCGTTAAAGGCGGGCGGAGGGATTTGCAGCCGTTCATCTATATGAAGCCGCAGGTGGGGGACGTGCTGCTGTGGGAAAGCTGGCTGCGCCACGAGGTGCCGATGAACATGGCCGAGGATGAGCGGATCAGTGTCAGCTTTAACTACAAGTGGGAGTGATGACAGTTACCTCAGGCGCGAGCATTTTTCATTAAACATCCAGATTGTACGTGATCAAGATGAGTTCGAGCACAATACTTCACAAACTCAACAATCTGTATCTTTGGGCCAGGTTCTGGAATCATAGGAGAAAGGTTCGTAGGAATGAGCTTGCCAAGGCTAAAACTCAGAACTCCAACAAGAACCGTCTTTGCGTACTTGGAACAGCAAAAAACGAGGCCTTGAATTTGGCCGAGTGGGTCGAGCACTACGCACAGCAGGGTGCCGACAAAGTATTTGTTATCGATAACGGAAGTACAGACAACTCGATGGAAGTAATTTCGAGCTTCCTAAGTTCTGGTTTCGTAGAAGTTGTCAGTCTCCCCCATAAACACAAGCAAGTGGCTCACTATTGGAAGGCATTCCAAAAATTTTAGGTTCCGCAGTTGTTTGAGTGGATGTTGGTTGCTGACGTTGATGAGTTTTGGTTCTGCAAAGATGGGGCCAAGCTGGTTGATGCGTTAGAGCAATTTGACGATGTGGACGTTGTTTATGCGAACTGGACGGTCTTTGGTACTTCAGGTCACAAAGAACATCCCAACAGCTTGAGAAAAAATCTGGTCAAACGAAAACCCGGTTTGAGCCCACACAAATGGCGAAAGTACCTTGTGAGGACGTCAGTCCCGAAAAAACTAGGGGATATCGGGGTACACTATGTACGTGGCGCGGATTCATGCCGCACGATCTCTGACAACGAGACCTTCCAGATTAACCACTATCAGTTTCAAAGCCTACATTACTGGCAAAACGTTAAGTTGACTCGGGGAGACGCTGATAAATTCCACCAAGATCACAGTCGAAAACTCCAACATCTCATCGACTTTGATAAACTGTGCACGGAGTTGGACACGCAACTTGCAGATAGACTCCGATCGCTCGAATCGTAAAAGGGCTGGAAGATTGGAGCCTTTCAAACTTCCTCTTGCCACCCAACCCTCAAACCCTTATACGGCGGCATCTTGCGATCTCCCGGCGTTGTCGGGCGATTCGTATGTCTATCATTCATCCACCAGGTCAAAGGTGACCCGTGTACGGGGCCTTCTGGTGTTTTGAGCAAAGGAAAAAGGCGATGAACGCCCAAGAACTGCGTGACAAGACCCCGGACCAGCTCCGCGAGGAACTGGCCAACCTGAAGAAAGAAAGCTTTAACCTGCGCTTTCAACAGGCAACCGGTCAGCTGGAAAACACTGCTGGTATCAAAGCGGCCCGCCGCAACGCTGCCCGCGTCAAAACCATTCTGAACGAAAAGGCCGCTGCTGCGGCATCGGAGGAGTAATCCTATGCCCAAGCGTATCCTGTCCGGCGTGGTAACCAGCGACGCCAACGAGCAAACCGTAACCGTTTCGGTTGAGCGTCGTTTCAAGCACCCGCTGCTGCACAAAACCGTTCGTAAGTCCAAGAAATACCGGGCTCATGACGAAAAGAACGCCTTCAAGGTCGGTGACACAGTCCGCATCATCGAATGCGCGCCGAAATCGAAGACGAAACGTTGGGAAGTTCTGGAGGCGTAAGCCCCTAGGATTTTCCCATTTGTCGAAACCCTGGGGGATCTAATCAGACCAGCCCCCACAGGTCGGGAGAAACCACATGATCCAGATGCAGACCAATCTGGATGTCGCTGACAACTCCGGCGCACGCCGAGTTCAGTGCATCAAGGTCCTGGGTGGTTCCAAGCGTAAATACGCCTCCGTCGGCGACATTATTGTCGTCTCGGTGAAGGAAGCCATCCCGCGCGGCCGCGTAAAGAAAGGGGACGTCCGCAAGGCCGTCGTCGTACGCACCGCCAAGGAAGTCCGTCGCGAAGACGGCACAGCGATCCGTTTCGATCGCAACGCCGCCGTCATCCTGAACAACAACAACGAGCCAGTCGGTACCCGTATCTTTGGCCCCGTTGTTCGCGAACTGCGCGGCAAGAACTTCATGAAAATCATCTCGCTGGCTCCGGAGGTGCTGTAATCATGGCTGCTAAACTCCGCAAAGGCGACAAGGTCGTCGTGCTGGCCGGCAAGGACAAGGGCAAAGAGGGAACCATTTCCTCGGTTGACCCCAAAGCCGGTAAAGCTGTTGTCGAAGGCATCAACATTGCCATCCGTCACACCCGTCAGTCGCAAACTTCGCAAGGTGGTCGTCTGCCTCAGGCAAACCCGATCCAACTGTCGAACCTGGCGCTGCTGGACAAAAACGGCAAAGCAACCCGCGTTGGCTTCCGCATGGAAGGTGACAAGAAGGTGCGCTTCGCCAAGACCACAGGGGACGTGATCGATGCTTGATTCCGCAACCTACACCCCGCGTCTGAAAGCTCAGTACGTTGAAACCATCCGTGCCGCTCTGAAAGAAGAGTTCGGCTACAAGAACGACATGCAGCTGCCCATGCTGGAGAAAATCGTTCTGAACATCGGTTGTGGTGCTGAGGCGGTCAAAGACTCGAAGAAAGCGAAAGCTGCTGTCGAAGATCTGACTGCGATTGCTGGTCAAAAGGCCGTTGCAACCAAGGCGAAGAAGTCGATCGCGGGTTTCCGCGTCCGTGAAGACATGCCGCTGGGCGCGAAAGTGACCCTGCGCGGTGACCGGATGTACGAATTCCTAGATCGTCTGATCACCATCGCGCTGCCGCGCGTTCGTGACTTCCGCGGTGTTAAGCCGTCTTTCGATGGTCAGGGCAACTTTGCCATGGGCATGAAAGAGCACATCGTGTTCCCGGAAATCGACTTCGACAAGGTCGACGAGGTCTGGGGCCTGGATATCGTAATTGCCACCACAGCGAAAACCGACGCTGAAGCAAAGAGCCTGTTGAAAGCTTTCAACATGCCCTTCAACGCTTAAGCGCCGCGAGGATTGAGACATGGCTAAAAAAGCAATGATCGAACGCGAAAAGAAGCGCGAACGCCTGGTGGCCAAATATGCCGCAAAGCGTGCCGAGCTGAAAGAAATCGCGAATGACGAGAGCCGCCCGATGGAAGAGCGTTTCAAAGCGCGTCTGAAACTGGCGAAACTGCCGCGCAACAGCTCGGCTACCCGTCTGCACAACCGTTGTCAGCTGACCGGTCGTCCCCACGCTTACTACCGTAAGCTGAAGGTCAGCCGTATCGCGCTGCGCGAGCTGGGTTCTGCTGGTCAGATCCCCGGCATGGTGAAATCGAGCTGGTAAGGGAGACATAGATATGAATGATCCTATCGGCGATATGCTCACCCGTATCCGCAACGCGCAAATGCGCGGCAAGTCCACCGTTTCCACCCCGGCTTCCAAGCTGCGCGGTTGGGTTCTGGACGTGCTGGCGGACGAAGGCTACATCCGTGGCTATGAAAAGACGACCGGTGAAAACGGTCATCCGGCCATCGAAATCAGCCTGAAATACTACGAAGGCACCCCTGTCATTCGCGAACTGAAGCGGGTTTCGAAACCCGGTCGTCGTGTCTACATGGGCGTCAATGACATTCCGCAGGTCCGTCAGGGTCTGGGCGTGTCGATTGTCAGCACTCCGAAAGGTGTGATGTCGGACGCAAACGCTCGCTCCAACAATGTTGGCGGCGAAGTGCTCTGCACCGTCTTCTAAGGAGGTCTGCAATGTCTCGTATTGGTAAAAAACCGGTCGAGCTGCCCAGCGGCGTTACCGCCTCTGTGTCTGGCCAGACCATCGAAGTGAAAGGTCCGAAAGGCACCCGCAGCTTCACCGCCACCGACGACGTTACGCTGTCGG
Source organism: Ruegeria sp. N8 (assembly GCF_056531325.1). NCBI lineage: Bacteria > Pseudomonadati > Pseudomonadota > Alphaproteobacteria > Rhodobacterales > Roseobacteraceae > Ruegeria > Ruegeria sp. N8. The sequence goes on from NZ_JBQFLQ010000007.1 coordinate 12,856, forward strand.
TTGAAGACAATGTGGTCAAGATCGACCCCCGTGGCATGTCCAAGCGTGCCCGCCAGCAGTGGGGCATGAGCCGCACCATGGTTGCCAACCTGGTAACCGGTGTGACGACTGGCTTCAAAAAAGAGCTGGAGATCCAGGGTGTTGGTTACCGGGCTCAGATGCAGGGCAATACCCTGAAGCTGAACCTGGGTTACAGCCACGATGTTGATTTCACTGCTCCGGAAGGTGTCACCATCACCGCGCCGAAGCAGACCGAAATCGTTGTGGAAGGTATCGACCAGCAGCAGGTGGGCGAAGTCGCGGCCAAAATCCGCGAATGGCGCCGTCCCGAGCCGTACAAAGGCAAGGGCATCCGCTACAAGGGCGAGTTCATCTTCCGCAAGGAAGGCAAGAAGAAGTAAGGACGCAGACAATGGCAAACAGCAAAAGAACCCTGTTTCTGAAGCGCCGCCTGCGCGTTCGGAACAAACTTCGCAAAGTCAACGCCGGCCGCGTACGCCTGTCGGTTCACCGTTCGAACAAGAACATCAGCGTTCAGCTGATCGACGACGTTCGTGGCGTGACCCTGGCCGCAGCCTCGACCCTGGAAAAAGATCTGGGTGTTGTTGGCAAGAACAACGTCGAAGCGGCCACCAAAGTGGGCGCGGCCATCGCCGAGCGTGCCAAGAAGGCGGGCGTCGAAGAGGCCTATTTCGATCGTGGTGGCTTCCTGTTCCACGGCAAGGTGAAGGCAGTTGCCGACGCCGCGCGTGAAGGTGGTCTGAAGATCTAAGACCTGCGGGCAGCTTGACGGCTGCCCCGATGATCCGGGGGCCCTGACGTCAGTCGGGGCTCACTTGGATTGACGAAAACGGCGCCGAAAGCGCCACATGAGAAAAGGGATGCCAAATGGCAGAACGTGAAAACCGTCGGGGCCGTGGCCGCGACCGTGAAGAAGCACCGGAATTTGCAGACCGCCTGGTCGCAATCAACCGCGTGTCGAAAACCGTTAAAGGTGGTAAGCGCTTTGGCTTCGCCGCTCTGGTGGTTGTCGGCGATCAGAAAGGCCGCGTCGGCTTTGGCAAGGGTAAAGCGAAAGAAGTACCCGAGGCCATCCGCAAGGCGACTGAGCAAGCCAAGCGTCAGATGATCCGCGTGCAACTGCGCGAAGGTCGTACTCTGCACCACGACATCGAGGGCCGTCACGGCGCTGGTAAAGTGGTTATGCGCACCGCACCTGAAGGTACTGGTATCATCGCCGGTGGTCCGATGCGTGCCGTGTTCGAAATGCTGGGCGTTAAGGACGTTGTGTCCAAGTCGCTGGGCTCGCAGAACCCGTACAACATGATCCGCGCCACCATCAACGGCCTGCAGAAAGAGCAGAGCCCGCGTTCGGTTGCCGCACGTCGTGGCAAAAAAGTTGCTGACATCCTGCCCAAGCGGGACGAAGCACCGGCTGAAGCCGAAGCGTAAGGAGTAGCGTACTATGGCAAAAACCATCGTCGTCAAGCAGATCGGCTCCCCGATCCGCCGCCCCGCCGAACAGCGCGCAACCCTGATCGGTCTGGGCCTGAACAAGATGCACCGCACCCGTGAACTGGAGGATACACCTTCTGTCCGCGGCATGGTCAACAAGATCCCGCATCTGGTTGAGATCATCGAAGAACGCGGCTAAGCGCGAGTTCTATCGAACAAAGAAACGCCTCCGATTTTTGGGGGCGTTTTTTTTGTAATATATGTCTGCTTTGAGCCCAATGCGGCAACAGAAGTTTAAAGAAAGCCCTACCTTAAACCCGCCGATTCCTTGAGGCCTTGCCAGACGCATTCAAAATCTGCGATCCTATTATGAGTCGGCTTCACACTATTGAAAATTCCCGGAGGTCCTAATCGGAGGCAATTGCAATGGCTTGTTCCGCGCAAAACAGAAACTGTATTTTGGTGATCATATCTACGTTTTTTCTGGCTTCGGCGAATACTGTAGGCGCGCAAAGTAATGATCCAACCGAATGGTCTAGGACGGAGCCGTTTCCTAACCAAACTGTTTATTATCCAGGAACCGAGGCTCTGGCTCCTGACGAAATGCGAGTTGTCGCCTGTGGCACCGGTATGCCTCAGCCGCGTCTGAAACAAGCTGCGGCATGTTTCTTGGTTGAATTGGGAAATGGCGAAAAGTTTATCTTCGATATGGGAGAGGGATCCTATGAAAGGATCATGGCGCTTGGGATTCCACTGGATCAGCTGGATAAAGTCTTCTTGGGTCATCTGCACCTAGATCATGCTGGCGATTTTCCAGCCTTTTACTTCACCGGTCCCGTAAACAACCGTCTCACGCCTGTTCGCCTTTGGGGGCCCGAAGGCATCAAGCCTGAGTGGGGAACAAAGTCTTGGGCAGATCATATGAAGAAAATGTGGGCATGGGAAGAAGCGACTCGTGGGGCGGCGGTCGACCCCAGAGGGCTGCAACTTGAGGTTAACGAATTCGATTGGAAAATCGTAAATAACGTCATTTTTGACGAAAACGGTGTTCAGGTCAGAACCCTGCCAGCCATACATGGCGAACAATCAGTTAGTTTTCTACTTGAATGGAGCGGTCTGAAGTTTGCTTTTTCATCCGACACTCTTCCTACGCGATGGTGGAGAGAGCATGCAGCAGGTGCGGACCTTGCAATTCACGAGTGCTTCACCCCTCCAGATTTCATGATCGAGAAATATGGGTTTGCCCCTTCCGAAGCAATTTTTGTTGGTTCTCAAGGGCACACTTCCGCGCAAGCATTCGGCAAGATTATGTCCGAAACGGAACCAAGATTGGCGGTTTGCTACCACTTCCAAAACGATCATGACATTGCGCTGGCCGTCTATTCAGCAATTCGAGAGACATATGATGGGCCATTGGACTTGGCGGCTGATTTCATGACCTGGAATGTAACCAAAGATAGTATTCGTACTCGTCAAGGAGTGCCCAATGAAGAGTCTTTCCCGGCACCGGTACAAATGCCCAAGCAACCGCCTGACTCAGCTGCAGAGTTCCCGTTCTCCGAATTTGATCTCGAGAGCATGGACCTCGGGGCAGCAGAAGCTACAAACGAAATGATCGGGGCATTCAACGAACGCACAGGGAATGACGAGGTCGGAGCTTATACAAGCATTCCCTTCCAAGAGTGAATAAGGCGTCGGAGCACCCCAAAGAATTGCAAGTTGCAAGGTCAGCTTTGTCCGCAAAGCGGATCGTGTCTTAAGTAGTGCCAAGCACCCAATTACTGGGCCATTCCGCCAACGCATACCGGATAGACCGAAACATCCGTTGTTAGCGATACCCGTCCTCCTTATCTGAGCCCTGTCCCAAACAGGAACGCAAACAGTCACTCGGGGAATTCGCCTCGGGCTTAGAAAGGAAACGAACCATGGCACATACAGCAACATTTACTCGCGAAGGCTTTGGCCTGACCGCCCGCATCACAGCGCTCGTTGCGCGCATCAAAGAGGGTTTTGCCCTGCGCACCGAGTACAATCGCACCTATGCAGAGCTGCAAAGCCTGTCTGATCGGGAACTGAACGACATCGGTGTGCGTCGCTGCGATATCAAAGACATCGCGCGTGAGCACACTTACTGCTCGTAAAACTACCACCACTCACTGATGAAGGGGCGCCAAATCGGCGCCTCTTTTGGTTTTTGGGGGTGTGATACAACAAACCTTGCATCCTGCGGGGCAAAGCTGTAGAGCGCTCCGGTGGATTTGTGTCCACGAGAATCAAAACCAAGAAATGCCGTGTTTGGCCCATCACGCTTCGGGGGTCACATCCGGCTAAGGAGAAGCGATATGAAACTGCACGAATTGCGCGACAATGCTGGCGCCGCCCCGAAACGCACCCGCGTTGGCCGTGGTCCGGGTTCCGGCAAAGGTAAAATGGGTGGCCGTGGTATCAAAGGCCAGAAATCCCGTTCGGGTGTGGCCATCAACGGCTACGAAGGCGGTCAGATGCCGCTGTACCAGCGCCTGCCCAAGCGTGGCTTCAACAAGCCGAACCGCAAGGAATTCGCCGTTATCAACCTTGGCCTGATCCAGAAATTCGTTGACGCGGGCAAGCTGGACGCATCGGCTGCAATCACCGAGGATGCGCTGGTCGCTTCCGGTCTGGTGCGCCGCAAACTGGACGGTATCCGCGTTCTGGCCAAAGGCGAAATCAGCGCCAAAGTGAACCTGGAAGTAACCGGTGCTTCGAAATCTGCTGTTGAGGCAGTTGAGAAAGCGGGCGGTTCACTGACGGTCACAAAAGCCGCTGCGGCAGAGTAAGCGCTTGTGAGCGGGCCAAGACCCGCTTACATAGACTTCAGAGTTTTCCAAGACGCCGCCCGAGCCGGAAAACGGTTCCGGGCGGTGTTTGCATAAGAGAGACCGATTTATGGTATCAGCAGCAGAACAAATGGCAGCCAATACAAGCTGGGCTGCTTTGGGCAAAGCCACCGATCTGCGCAACCGCATCCTGTTCACGCTTGCATTGCTGATCGTCTATCGTCTGGGCACCTTTATTCCGGTTCCGGGCATCGACGGCCAAGCACTGCGCGAGTTCATGGAGCAAGCGGGGCAGGGCATCGGCGGCATGGTTTCGATGTTTACCGGCGGGGCGCTGGGGCGGATGGGTATCTTTGCCCTCGGCATCATGCCCTACATTTCGGCCTCGATCATCGTGCAGCTGCTGACATCTATGGTTCCCGCGCTCGAGCAGCTCAAGAAAGAGGGCGAGCAGGGCCGCAAGAAGATCAACCAATATACCCGTTTCGGCACCGTGGCCTTGGCCACCGTTCAGGCTTACGGTCTGGCGGTTTCATTGGAATCGGGCGATCTGGCAACCGATCCGGGCCTGTTCTTCCGCCTGTCGACCATGATCACCTTGGTTGGTGGCACCATGTTCCTGATGTGGCTGGGAGAGCAGATCACAGCACGCGGCATCGGCAACGGTATCTCTCTGATCATCTTCGTGGGCATCATCGCCGAAGTTCCGGCCGCTTTGGCACAGTTCTTCGCTTCGGGCCGCTCGGGCGCGATCAGCCCTGCTGTGATCATCGGTGTGATCGTGATGGTGATTGCCGTGATTACATTCGTGGTCTTTATGGAACGCGCCTTGCGCAAGATCCATATTCAATACCCGCGTCGTCAGGCCGGTATGAAGATCTATGAGGGCGGCTCGAGCCACCTGCCGGTCAAAGTGAACCCAGCGGGCGTGATCCCGGCGATCTTTGCCAGCTCGCTGCTGCTGCTGCCGGTGACGATCTCGACCTTCTCTTCGGGGGCGACCAACGGGCCGGTCATGTCTTGGCTTCTGGCCAACTTTGGTCCCGGACAGCCTCTGTACCTGCTGTTCTTCGCTTCGATGATCGTTTTCTTTGCCTATTTCTACACGTTCAACGTGTCGTTCAAACCGGACGATGTGGCGGATAACCTGAAAAAGCAGAACGGTTTCGTGCCGGGCATCCGTCCGGGCAAAAAAACCGCCGAGTATCTAGAATACGTGGTCAACCGCGTACTTGTTCTGGGTTCGGCCTATCTGGCGGCGGTCTGTCTGTTGCCTGAAATTCTTCGGGGCCAGTTTGCCATCCCGTTCTATTTCGGCGGCACCTCGGTTCTGATTATCGTCTCTGTGACCATGGACACGATCCAACAGGTCCAGAGCCACCTGCTGGCGCACCAATACGAAGGGCTGATCGAAAAGTCCCAACTGCGCGGCAAAGGCAAGAAACGTGGCAGGAAGGGACCCGCTCGTCGATGAACATCATTCTTCTCGGCCCCCCGGGGGCAGGCAAAGGAACGCAAGCGCGTCACTTGGTTGAAACCCGCGGCATGGTCCAGCTGAGCACTGGCGACATGCTGCGTGAAGCCAAAGACAGCGGCACCGAAATGGGCAACCGCGTAGCCGAGGTGATGGCTAAGGGCCAGCTTGTGACGGATGAGATCGTGATCGGCCTGATCCGCGAAAAGTTGGAACAAGGCGCTGAAGGCGGGTTCATCTTTGACGGTTTCCCGCGCACTCTGGCCCAAGCTGATGCGCTGGGTGAATTGCTGGACAGCACCGGCGAGACGCTGGACGCGGTCATCGCAATGGAAGTGAACGACGACGCTCTGGTCGCACGTATCACGGCTCGGTCAACCTGCGGCGGTTGCGGTGAAGTCTACAACGACATCACTAAACCGATCCCGGCGGACGGCAAATGCTCGAACTGCGGCAAGGAAGGTGACTTCAAACGCCGTGCGGACGACAATGAGGAAAGCCTCAAGACCCGTCTGATGGAGTACTACAAAAAGACCTCAATGCTCATCGGCTATTATCACGCCAAGGGCAACCTGTCCTGGGTTGATGGTCTGGGCGAGATTGATGAGGTTCAGGACGCGATTGCTGGCGTGTTGGACGCCTGATCGATCCACATTTGAATATGGGCTTGACGGCACTGCCAAAAGCCCATATCGACCCCCATCCCTAAAGGGAATCAAGACTGCGTGAGGGATTCGTCCCAACCGCCCCGACCACCTCGAATAATGCTGGGCCCGCTGGCGACACTGCCAAGGTCAAGCGTTGTGAAAAAAGGTTCTGGAGTTACGGAACCGCAACGAAAAGGAAAGTGACACGTGGCACGTATTGCCGGCGTAAACATCCCGACTGCAAAGCGGGTACCTATCGCCCTCACATATATCACCGGTATCGGCAACACCTCGGCCAAAGCGATTTGCGAAGCCGTGGGCATTGAAGCGACCCGTCGCGTCAACGAACTGTCCGACGCCGAAGTTCTGAAAATCCGCGAGTACATCGACGAAAACTACACTGTCGAAGGTGACCTGCGTCGTGAAGTTCAGATGAACGTCAAACGCCTGATGGACCTGGGCTGCTACCGCGGTCTGCGTCACCGCCGCAACCTGCCGGTTCGCGGTCAGCGTACCCACACCAATGCTCGTACCCGCAAAGGCCCCGCGAAGGCCATTGCTGGTAAGAAGAAATAAGGGAGGGTCTGACCGATGGCACGCGATAAGACTCGCATCAAGCGCAAAGAGCGTAAGAACATCGCATCGGGCGTTGCCCATGTGAACTCGACCTTCAACAACACCAAAATCCTGATCTCGGACGTACAGGGCAACGCCATTTCGTGGTCGTCTGCCGGTACCATGGGCTTCAAAGGCTCGCGGAAATCGACACCTTACGCCGCTCAGATGGCTGCAGAAGATGCAGGCAAGAAGGCGCAGGAACATGGCGTCAAGACGCTGGAAGTCGAAGTTCAAGGCCCTGGTTCGGGTCGTGAATCGGCTCTGCGCGCTCTGGCTGCTGTGGGCTTCAACATCACGTCGATCCGCGACGTGACGCCGATTGCGCACAATGGTTGCCGCCCGCCGAAGCGTCGCCGCGTCTAAGCGATTTTGAATTGAGCTGGGGCTGTGTTTTTGCACGGCCCCAGCACGTCATTTTGAACCTCGGGCGTCTGCACCTTGTTGGTCATGGGGCGCGGACAGGAATGGAGGGATTACATGATCCATAAGAATTGGGCAGAATTGATCAAGCCGACTCAGCTGGACGGCAAGCCGGGCAACGACCCTGCGCGTCAGGCAACGCTGGTTGCTGAACCGCTGGAGCGTGGCTTTGGTCTGACTTTGGGTAACGCGCTGCGCCGCGTTCTAATGAGCTCGCTGCAAGGTGCGGCCATCACCAGCGTTCAGATCGACAACGTCCTGCACGAGTTCTCGTCGGTTGCTGGTGTCCGCGAAGACGTCACCGACATCATCCTGAACCTCAAAGGCGTGTCGCTGCGTATGGAAGTCGAAGGTCCCAAGCGCCTGTCGATCAATGCCAAAGGCCCCGCCGTTGTCACCGCTGGTGACATCAGCGAAAGCGCCGGTATCGAGGTTCTGAACCGCGATCACGTCATCTGCCACCTGGATGATGGCGCCGACCTGTTCATGGAACTGACCGTCAACACCGGCAAGGGTTACGTCTCGGCTGAGAAGAACAAGCCCGAAGATGCACCCATCGGCCTGATCCCGATCGACGCGATCTATTCGCCGGTCAAGAAGGTTGCCTATGACGTTCAGCCGACCCGTGAAGGTCAGGTTCTGGACTATGACAAACTGACCCTGAAGATCGAAACCGATGGTTCGATCACTCCCGAAGACGCGTTGGCATTTGCCGCACGCATCCTTCAGGATCAGCTGTCGATCTTTGTCAACTTCGACGAGCCGGAATCGGCCAGCCGCCAAGACGAAGACGATGGTCTGGAGTTCAACCCGCTGCTGCTGAAGAAAGTGGACGAGCTGGAACTGTCGGTCCGTTCGGCAAACTGCCTGAAGAACGACAACATCGTCTATATCGGCGACCTGATTCAGAAGACCGAAGCCGAGATGCTGCGCACCCCGAACTTCGGCCGCAAGTCGCTGAACGAGATCAAGGAAGTGCTGTCCGGCATGGGTCTGCACCTCGGCATGGATGTCGAGGATTGGCCGCCCGACAACATCGAAGATCTGGCGAAGAAATTCGAAGACGCGTTCTAAGCGCGTGTTCACAAATGCCCGGACTTCCGGGGATCATATGGGCACTTCCGCCCCAAGGAGAGCCGGTGACACGCATCGCCGGCCAGACAAAGCACAACGCGAAAGAAGGAACTAGAAAATGCGTCACGCACGTGGTTACCGCCGCCTGAACCGTACTCATGAGCACCGTAAGGCTCTGTTTGCAAACATGGCTGGCTCGCTCATCGAACATGAGCAAATCAAAACGACTCTGCCCAAGGCAAAAGAACTGCGCCCGATCATCGAAAAGCTGGTCACTCTGGGCAAGCGCGGCGACCTGCACGCCCGCCGTCAGGCCGCAGCACAGCTGAAAGAAGACAAAGACGTCGCCAAGCTGTTCGAAGTTCTGGGCCCCCGCTACGCCGAGCGTCAGGGCGGTTATGTCCGCATCCTGAAAGCAGGCTTCCGCTATGGCGACATGGCGCCGATGGCGATCATCGAATTCGTTGATCGTGACGTCGACGCCAAAGGCGCAGCCGACAAGGCCCGCGTTGCCGCCGAAGAAGCCGCTGACGAAGAATAAGATCAGGCCGTCTGGCTGATTAGAAACCTCCGCCCCACGTCGGGCGGAGGTTTTTCTTTTGCGGCATCGCTGACTTGCATTCGGCTGCGCGGGTCCGCATATCTGGGGCGATCCAAATCCCGGAGGTCTCATGATCCGCGTCTTACTGACCCTGATGCTATTGAGTCTTGCATCCCACAGCCACGCTGAAACCAAAGTGCCGACCTCTCAGGCCGAAATCAGTCTCGGCTTTGCGCCGGTGGTGAAGCAAGCGGCACCGGCGGTGGTGAATATTTATGCCAAGATCGTGCGGGAAGGGCGGGGGAACACTCTGTTTTCGGACCCGTTTTTTCAGGACTTTTTCGGCCGCGGTTTTGCCGAGCCGCGCCCAAGGGTTCAGAACTCGCTGGGGTCGGGGGTGATCCTGACTGCAGACGGGTATGTGGTGTCGAACTTCCACGTTGTCGGCAAGGCAACTGAAATCCGGGTGGTCACGACCGATCGTCGCGAGTATTCCGCACAGGTGGTGCTGGGCGATAAGGAAAGCGATATCGCCATTCTGCGTTTGGATGAGGCCGAGGCGTTGCCCTATCTGCCGCTGCGCGATTCCGATCAGGTTGAGGTTGGTGAACTGGCGCTGGCAATTGGCAACCCGTTTGGCGTCGGACAAACGGTGTCGTCTGGGATTATCTCGGGGTTGGCGCGTACGGGCACGGCAACCGGTAATGCGCGGGGCTATTTCATCCAGACCGATGCAGCGATCAATCCGGGCAATTCCGGCGGGGCATTGATTGACGTGAACGGTGATCTGATCGGCATCAACACCGCGATCCTGACGCGTTCGGGCGGGTCGAACGGAATCGGCTTTGCGATACCGGCCAATTTGGTTGCGGAATTCCTGCGTCAGGCCCAGGCTGGAAATAACAGTTTCATAAGCCCATGGGCCGGAATGGCGGGCCAGCACATGAGTGCGGACATCGCCGAGTCTCTGGGTCTTGTAATTCCGCAGGGCGTCGTGGTGTCCGATCTGCATCCGCTCAGTCCTTTGGGCGAAGCCGGGTTGCGGGTTGGCGACGTGGTGACGCATGTGGATGGGGACGAGGTGAACTCACCCGCTGAAATGAAGTTTCGCATGTCTGTCGCGGGTGTGGGCGGCAGCTCGGTCCTGACGCTGTTGCGGGGCGAAGTTCGGGAAGAGGTCGAGATCGCCCTGATCAAAGCGCCCGAGGTTCCGCCCTCGGACGATACGATACTGGACAACCAGACGGTTATGCCTGGGTTGAAAGTAGCGCGGATCAACCCGGCTGTCATTGCACGGATGGGGTTGATCTTGTCGCAGACCGGCGTGGTCGTCACCGATCCGGGGCGCTATGGCGGGCGCTCGGGTCTGCGTGTTGGTGACGTAGTCAACAGCATCAATGGGGTCTCAATTGAACACCCTGATGATGTGGTTCAGGCGCTGACCGATCCGGGGCGCAGATTGCAGTTGGATGTGTCGCGCGGGGGGCGTTCGGTTTCGGTAAGGTTCCGCTTGTGAGTGATCTGTTCGATACCGGCGCGGCGCAACCAGCCCCGTCAGGGCATCGTCCGTTGGCCGACCGTTTGCGTCCCCAAAGCTTGGCGGATGTGATCGGGCAGGAGCAGGTCCTGGGACCGGATGCTCCGTTGGGTGTCATGCTGGCCTCGGGCAGCCTGTCCAGCCTGATCTTTTGGGGGCCGCCGGGCGTGGGCAAAACGACTATTGCACGCCTCTTGGCGCAGGAAACCGACCTTCATTTCGTGCAGATCAGCGCGATTTTCACTGGTGTTCCTGATTTGCGCAAGGTCTTCGAGGCCGCGAAAATCCGCCATCAAAACGGGCAGGGCACGTTGCTGTTCGTGGATGAGATCCATCGGTTCAACAAAGCCCAACAGGACGGGTTCTTGCCGCATATGGAGGACGGCACGATCCTGCTGGTGGGGGCGACGACCGAGAACCCCTCGTTCGAGTTGAACGCCGCTGTGTTGAGCCGCGCGCAGGTGTTAGTGCTGGAACGCCTTGATCTGGCCGATCTGGAACGCCTGACCCAACGTGCAGAAAAAGAGCTGGGCAAAGCACTGCCCCTGACCGGCCCCGCGCGTGAGGCGTTGCAGGAAATGGCCGATGGCGACGGGCGGGCGCTGTTGAACCTGATCGAACAGGTCGCAGTGTGGAAAGTAGACGCGCCGCTTGACCCGGATGCGCTGTCGACCCGTCTGATGCGGCGGGCGGCGAAATACGACAAGTCGGGGGATGAACACTACAACCTAATCTCGGCCCTGCATAAATCGGTGCGCGGGTCGGACCCAGACGCGGCGCTGTACTGGTTCGCGCGGATGCTGAACGGGGGTGAAGACCCGCGCTATTTGGCGCGACGCATCACGCGCATGGCGGTCGAGGATATCGGGCTGGCCGATCCGCAGGCACAGGCGATCTGTCTGCAATCGTGGCAGACCTATGAACGCCTTGGCAGCCCCGAGGGGGAATTGGCGTTGGCGCAGGCGTTGGTCTATCTGGCGCTCGCCCCCAAATCGAACGGGGCCTATGTGGGGTATAAGGCGGCGATGCGGCTGGCTAAGCAATCGGGCAGTGAACCGCCGCCCAAGCATATCCTGAACGCGCCGACCTCGCTCATGAAGGATCAGGGCTATGGCGCGGGCTATGCCTATGACCATGATGCGGAGGATGGCTTTTCCGGCCAGAACTATTTCCCCGACGGGATGGACCGGCCCGAGCTGTATCAACCGGTTGAACGCGGGTTTGAGCGTGAATTGAAGAAACGGCTGGATTATTTCGCCAAGCTGAGGGCGCAACGCAACGGTTGACTCTGCCTGTAAGTCACGCCACAGACGCGCATGTTTTCAATGGCACTGAATGGCATGCAATCCGCGCGGACCCGCCGCGTGAAGGGGATATCGGTATGAGTGGCGTACAAATGATCACCGTGGCAGAAGGCGATGGCGACCAGCGGATCGACCGCTGGCTGCGCCGTCTATTCCCGCATGTCAGTCAGGGGCGTATCGAAAAGATGTGCCGCAAAGGTGAGTTGCGCGTTGAAGGCGGGCGGGTGAAGGCCTCGACCCGGCTTGAGGTTGGACAGGTCGTGCGGGTGCCGCCCCTGCCGGACGCCGATCACAAGCCTGTCGAAGTGAAACGTCGTATCTCGGATGCCGACGCCAAGATGATCCAGTCTTGTGTGATCTACCGCGACGATCACGTGCTGGCGCTGAATAAACCGCACGGCCTGCCGGTACAGGGCGGCAGCGGCCAAACCCGACATGTGGACAGTCTGTCCGAGGCGCTGCGCTTTGGCTATGACGAAAACCCCCGCCTTGTGCATCGTCTGGACAAGGACACCTCTGGCGTTCTGCTGCTGGCCCGCACCCGCGAGGCTGCCAAGGGCCTGACCGCCGCTTTCCGTCACCGCGACACGCGCAAGATCTATTGGGCCCTGGTCGCCGGTGTGCCGACCCCTTATCTGGGTGAGATCAAGACTGGGCTGGTCAAGGCCGCAGGTCACGGCAAGCACGGCGAGGGTGAGAAAATGATCCCCGTTCATCTGAACGAGATCAACGAAACCCCCGGCGCGAAACGGGCGCATACGCATTATGCCACGCTCTACCGTGTGGCCGGGCGCGCGGCCTGGGTCGCGATGGAGCCGATCACCGGCCGCACGCATCAGCTTCGGGCGCATATGGCGGCGATTGGTCATCCGATCATCGGTGACGGCAAATATGGCGGCTCGGGTCAGGAAAACCTTGGCGATGGCTGGGGTGCGCAGTTGGGCGGGATCATCAGCAAAAAGCTGCATCTGCATGCGCGGCAGGCCTCGTTCGAACACCCGGTGACGCGCAAGACGATCACCGTGAAGGCCCCCTTGCCGGATCACATGAAACACAGTTGGGACACCTTCGGCTGGACCGAGGATTTGGCCGCCGACGACCCGTTCGAGGAACTGCAATGAGCGCACCCCTGCGTCTGGTGCTGTTCGACGTGGACGGCACTCTGGTCGACAGTCAGGGCAGTATCGTTGCTGCTATGACCGCCAGTTTCAACGCGCTGTCCTTGCCGGTGCCGGATCGCACGGCGATCCTGTCCATTGTTGGCCTGTCCTTGCCCAAGGCGATGGCGCAGCTTGCACCGCAGCATTCGGATGCAGATCAGGTGCGGCTGGTCGAGGGGTATAAACAGGCCTATCACGCACATCGGTTGGAACAGGGTATGGCGGGATCGCCGCTCTATCCCGGTGCCCGCGAGGTGATTGTGGCGTTGCACGCCATCCCCGAGGTGCTGCTGGGCGTGGCGACCGGCAAATCTCAGCGCGGATTGGATGCGTTGATCGAAGGGCACGGGCTGCAGGGCTATTTCGTGACGCGGCAGGTGGCGGATCATCACCCTTCAAAACCGCACCCGTCGATGATTGACACCGCGCGGGCTGAGACGGGGGTTGAGGCTGCCGATACCGTGATGATCGGCGACACCCGGTTTGACATGGACATGGCCGCGGCTGCCGGTGTGCGCAGCGTCGGCGTCACATGGGGTTATCACGCGCGGCCCGCGTTAGAGGCAGCAACCTCTATCATCGAAACCTTCGACCAGTTGCCCGGCGCGCTGGATCAAATCTGGACCTGAAACGATGAGCGATTGGAAACCGAAACGATTCTGGACCCAAAGCGCAGTGGTTGAGACCGAAGGCGGCTTTACCGTCGAGCTGGACGGCCGACGTGTGAAAACCCCGGCCAAGGCGGGGTTGGTCGTGCCGACACAGGCCATGGCTCATGAAATCGCCACCGAGTGGGACGCGCAGGAAAAAGAGGTCGACCCGACCACCATGCCTTTCACCCGCTCGGCCAATGCAGCCATCGACAAGGTCCGGCATCAGCACGCCGAGGTTGCAGATATGCTGGCCGACTACGGCGATTCGGATCTGCTGTGCTACCGGGCCACGCACCCGCAAGAGTTGCAGCAACGACAGGCGGATCAGTGGGACCCCGCCCTTGATTGGGCGGCCGAGACGCTCGCCGCGCGCCTGCTGCCGGTCGCGGGGGTTTTGCATCAACCCCAGGACCCGCAAGCTTTGTTGGGCCTGCGCCAACGTGTCCATGGTTTCAGCGACTTCCAGTTGGCCGCCTTCCACGATCTGGTCAGCCTGTCTGGTTCACTGGTGCTTGGATTTGCTGCCACCGCAGATTGGCGCCCTGCCGAGGAGATCTGGCAAGCCTCTCGATTGGACGAGTTGTGGCAAATCGAACAATGGGGTCACGACGACGAGGCCCACGCCGCGTCCGAGGTCAAAAGGGCCGCTTTCCTACACGCCAAGCGGTTCTTTGACCTCTCGGTTTGAGCCCTTATGCTGGAATTTTTGCCGTTACTGCGGACATCTGGAAGATGATCCATCGTTTTCACTGATCCGACCCTTGACGTTTGTTTATGAATGCGACCAAACTCGGGCGCACTAAAGGGGAGACACCTTTGGGGAAACCTTTCTGGTGCCAAAGGTGCCGGACAGAGCCGTCTCTGGACAGAGGCGGAAAATCAGGAAGAGGTAAAAATGAAAAAATCCGTAATCTTGGGCGTGGCAACCGTTGCCGGCCTGGCTGCAGGCGCAGCGGCAGCGGGGACTGTCGATGATGTCAAAGCGCGCGGTAAGCTGAACTGCGGTGTGACCACCGGTCTGGTTGGCTTTGCTGCACCAGACGCGAATGGCGAATGGCAAGGCTTTGACGTCTCGCTGTGCCGCGCGGTCGCTGCTGCCGTTCTGGGCGATGCAAGCGCCGTAGAATTCGTTCCGACCACTGGCAAGACGCGTTTCACCGCGCTGGCCTCGGGCGAGATCGACATGCTGGCCCGTAACACCACCTGGACCTTCAGCCGCGACGTCGACCTGAAGTTCGAATTCGTGGGTGTGAACTACTATGACGGTCAGGGCTTTATGGTTCCCAAGGCGCTGGGCGTCAGCTCGGCCAAGGAACTGGACGGCGCAACCGTCTGCATCCAGACCGGCACCACGACAGAGCTGAACCTGGCGGACTTCTTCCGCTCGAACAACATCAGTTACGAGCCGGTTCCGATCGAAACCAACGCCGAAGCGCAGCAGCAGTACCTGGCTGGCGCATGTGACGTCTACACCACCGACGCATCGGGCCTGGCCGCAACCCGCGCCACGTTCGAAGATCCGGCGGCGCATGTCCTTCTGCCCGAAATCATCTCGAAAGAGCCTCTGGGCCCGCTGGTTCGTCACGGCGATCACGAGTGGGGCGACGTTGTCCGCTGGACTCTGAACGCGCTGGTCTCGGCTGAAGAGCTGGGCGTGACCTCGGCAAACATCGACGAGATGGCCGCTGGCACCAACAACCCCGAAGTGAACCGTCTGCTGGGCAGCGAAGGCACTCTGGGTGAGATGCTGGGCCTCGACGCTCAGTGGGCGATGCGCGCGATCAAATCGGGCGGCAACTATGGTGAAGTCTTTGCCAAGAACATCGGCGAAGAAACTCCGATCGGTCTGGCACGCGGCCTGAACGCGCAGTGGACCGATGGCGGCCTGCTGTACTCGCCGCCGTTCCGCTAAATCCTAAGGAATAGGGCGCGGGGGAACCTGCGCCCTTTTCTCATCAAATTGCTGCGGACAGCTCATGAGCGGGGAGAACCCTGCCGGAAAAGAAGAATCCGCAGACTACGGGGATCCAAAATATGTCGACTATGACCGACCCGCCGAAAGCTGACTTTCGGTTGTCTATGCTCATAAACGATACCCGCTATCGCTCGCTGACATTTCAAGTGATCGCGGCCATCGCTATTGCGCTTTCCATTTGGTATCTGGGCAATAACCTGATCCAGAACCTGCGGGCCGCAGGCCTGAACATTTCCTATACTTTTCTGGGCGATCCGTCTGGATATGACATCAACCAGCGTTTGATCGAATATGACAGCCAGTCCTCGCATGGACGTGCGGCTGTTGTGGGCATTCTGAACACTCTGCTGGTGGCGTTTCTTGCGTGTATCACCGCCACTGTCTTTGGAGTGATCGCTGGGGTCTTGCGTCTGTCGAACAACTGGCTCGTCTCAAAGCTAATGGCGGTCTACGTCGAGATCTTCCGGAATATTCCTGTGCTGATCTGGATCATCATCATCTTTACGATCATGACGGCTGTGCTGCCGGGTCCGCGCGCCTTCCGAGGTGACAACCCGACTTCAAGTATGCTGTTTGACTTGTTCGCCTTTACCAACCGCGGCGTTTATATCCCGGGGCCTCATTTCTCTAGCGGTTTTTTCAGTGCAGCTTTTCTGAATTGGTTGCTGGTGATTGCTGTATTGATTGGATCGTGGTTCGCCTCGCGCGAGGTTGAGAAGCGTGCAACCCTGCAACAGGAACAGACCGGCCAACGACCCAAAACCGGCCTTGTCAAACTGGGTGTCTGGCTAGTGCCCGTCGCGTTGCTGATGGTGCTGATGGGGCTGACTTGGGATGTGCCCGAGCTGAAGGGTTTTAACTTCTCCGGTGGCATCAAGATCGGTGGACCTCTGATCGCGCTTTGGTTCGCCTTGTCGATCTATACTGGTGCCTTCATCGCGGAAAACGTGCGCGCGGGTATTCAGGCGATCAGCAAAGGCCAGACTGAGGCTGCTGCTGCGTTGGGCCTGCGCCCCGGTCGCATCATGAATCTTGTGATCCTGCCTCAAGCATTGCGTGTGATTATCCCGCCGTTGATTTCACAGTACTTGAACATCACCAAGAACTCGTCACTGGCGATTGCCGTGGGGTATGCGGATATCACCGCCACTTTGGGGGGTATCACGCTGAACCAGACTGGCCGCGCGATTGAGTGTGTTCTGCTGCTTATGCTGTTCTATCTGACGGCTTCGCTGCTGATCTCGATGGCGATGAACGTCTACAACGCATCCGTCAAGTTGAAGGAGCGCTGAGCCATGGCTGATCAAACAACAAATCCGATCGCTTTTGTGGCTGAAGGCACCATTCCTCCTTCTCCTCCACCAGCGAACCAGACGGGGATCGTCAAATGGCTGCGCGAGAACCTGTTCTCGGGCGTGACCAACACGATCCTGACGCTTTTGTCTTTGATTCTGATCTATGTTCTGCTCAAAAACACGTTGCCGTGGATTATGAACGGGGTATGGAATGCCAATTCTCTGGCGGAATGCCGTGAAATTCTGGCTGGTAAGACTGGGGCCTGTTTCGCGGTTCTTACAGAACGCTGGCCGCAACTGATCTACGGTTTCAAATACCCTGACGAGGCCTACTGGCGCCCGAATCTGGCATTCGTATTGATGTTGGTGGCTCTGGCACCGGTCCTGTTCTTTGACCTGCCGCGCAAGCTGCTAGTGTTCACGGCGCTCTACCCCTTTATCGCTTTCTGGCTGATCTGGGGCGGCACTATTCTGGTTCCACTCGTGGCATTGGTTGGCTTTATAGCGGCAGGAGCAGTGTTTCAGAAGCTTGGCCGCAACAGCTTCGCTGCCGGGTTCTTCGGCGCGATCGTGGTGGCTCTGATTGTCTGGAATATCGGCGGGGCTCTGATCCCGGAAGATGCCAACGAAGGGGCTATGCTCACGGCAGTTCCAAGTCGTGATCTGGGCGGCTTCATGCTGAACATGATGCTGGGCCTGACCTGCGTGTCACTGTCGGTTCCGCTTGGGATTGCACTTGCACTGGGCCGTCAATCTTCCATGCCGCTGATTAAGTGGGTCTGTGTCATCTTCATCGAATTCATCCGTGGTGTGCCTCTGATCACGCTGCTGTTCGTGGCTTCGGTGATGCTGGCCTATTTTTTCCCGCCTGACAGCACGGTCGACCTGTTCCTGCGCGTTGTGATCATGATCACCATGTTCTCGGCCGCTTATATCGCCGAGGTTATCCGTGGCGGTCTGGCAGCTCTACCACGCGGGCAGTACGAGGCAGCAGACAGCCTTGGTTTGGATTACCCGCAGGCGATGCGCCTGATCATCCTGCCGCAGGCACTGAAGATCTCGATCCCTGGTATCGTGAACGTGGCCGTTGGCCTGTTCAAAGACACCACACTGGTTTCGGTCATCTCGATGTTCGATCTGGTGGGCATGATCCGGGGACCCATCCTGGCGTCAACCGAATGGAACGGCGTCTATTGGGAGCTTCTGGGCTTTGCCGCGCTTCTGTTCTTCGTCGTTTGTTACGGCATCTCTCAATATTCCCAGTGGCTCGAGCGTCGCCTTGCCACGGACCATCGTTAAGGAGTTCAACACATGTCTGAACTTGCAATTGAACGCGAAATCGACCGCTCGAAAATGCAGGTGAGCGACGAGGTCGCCATCGAAATCAACGGCATGAACAAGTGGTACGGGTCTTTCCACGTGCTGCGCGACATCAATCTGACCGTCAATCAGGGCGAGCGGATCGTGATCGCGGGGCCGTCGGGCTCGGGCAAGTCCACTCTGATCCGCTGTCTGAATGCTCTGGAAGAACACCAGCAGGGCACGATCGTGGTGGACGGGACCGAGTTGTCGAATGACCTTAAGAACATCGACAAGATCCGGTCCGAGGTTGGCATGGTGTTCCAGCACTTCAACCTGTTCCCACACCTGACCATTCTGGAAAACTGCACGCTGGCCCCGATCTGGGTGCGCAAGACGCCCAAGAAAGAGGCCGAAGAGCGGGCAATGCATTTCCTGGAAAAGGTGAAAATTCCCGATCAGGCGCTGAAGTATCCCGGCCAATTGTCCGGTGGTCAGCAGCAGCGTGTGGCGATTGCGCGGTCCTTGTGCATGATGCCGCGGATCATGTTGTTCGATGAACCCACTTCGGCGCTGGACCCCGAGATGATCAAAGAGGTGCTCGACACCATGATCGAACTAGCCGAGGAAGGTATGACCATGCTGTGCGTCACGCACGAGATGGGCTTTGCCCGTCAGGTCGCCAACCGTGTGATCTTTATGGACGCAGGCCAGATCGTGGAACAGAACGAACCCGAAGAGTTCTTCAACAACCCGCAAAGCGAACGGACAAAGCTGTTCCTCAGCCAGATTCTGGGCCACTGATCCATTCGAAATTTGGGAAAGGGCGGGGCTTTGGCCTCGCCTTTTTCTATTCCAGCAGTTCGCGCGGAATGGCGAAGTCTTGAACGTCCCCGCTGTGCCAGTCTATGTCGGCCCAATCGGTGATGCCAAAGCGGATGATCATTGTGGCGCCTGTGGGATAGTCGTGAAACCGCGCATGATCCGGCGCGCTTCGTACGATACGGCTGGCAAATTCGGCAATACCGGGATTGTGGCCCAGCATCAGCACCGTGGGCTCGGTCGCCCCGGACAATTCGATCAACATCTCTTCGGGCTCCGCCAGATAGAGCGTGCGATGAAAGCAGATTTTTTCCGCTTGCAACCCCATCCGGTCCCAGGTCTCGCGCGTGCGGGCTGAGGTCGAGCTGAGAACCTCGTCCGGGACAAGGTTGTGCTGCTGCAACCATGCACCAACCGCTTGGGCGGACTTCCGGCCTCGTTTGTTCAAAGGACGGTCATGATCGTCAAGCGTTGGGTTGTCCCAACTGGATTTTGCGTGCCGGGTCAGGATCAGCGTCAGGCTCATGACGGGTGAAAGGCCCGCATATGGTGCGCGGATTGTTCCGGGTCGCGGCCTGCACCGGCGCTCAGAGGGCAGGCCAGCCGCGCCTGACAACCGCCGGTCATGCAGGTCTGGCCTTCGATGGTGGACAGGTGGTCATGGCATGCGGCCACGTTGTAGAATTCGCGGCTGTTTAGGGCCTCCACCGGACAGGAAGTCACACAAGGGGCTGGGCAGTTCGTACAGGGAGAGAGATCAGAGACCTCGGGTATGTAAAATTCCTGCTCAAAATGCAGGGCACCCCGATATGAGATCATCATGCCCACGGTATCATGTACCAGCGCGCCGACCGGACTGCTGAACGTGCGGCCCGATTTCAGTGCCCAATCGATGAAAGGTGCATAGGGTGGGCCACCAAACGGGAAATGTGCAGTAGCGCCCAAATCCCGCGCCATCTGGCCAATAACACGGGTCGACCATTGGTCCACCGGGTCAGGTTCCTGCCATTCCGGTGCGGCTTTCAGAACGGGCCAGAAGGCTGAGCCTGCGCCCAGTAGAACCAAAGTGCCCCCGTCCAGTCCTTTGGCCTCGCTGATCCGGGGATGCGTTGCGCCCATCACGATCAGGCCTGCCTGATGTGCCACGCGCCCCACCCAGCCATAGCTGATCGCTGTGCGATAGGCTGAGGCTGGTGGAAGTGCGGTCATCTCTTTTTGGCTCTTTGGGTCAGTCAGGGCGGATCAATGACCCGGCGCCATGCTCGGTGAACAGCTCCAGTAGTACCGCGTTTGGCGCGCGCCCGTCCAGAATGACCACCGCCCGCACGCCGCTGTGTAGCGCGTCCAGCGCGGTTTCGGTCTTGGGGATCATGCCGCCCGCAATCGTGCCTTCCAGGGTCATTTCGCGGATCTGGCCGGCTTTCAACTCGGTCACGACCTCTCCGGCGGCATTCTTTACGCCCGAGACATCGGTCAGGAGCAGCAAGCGGTCCGCCTTCAGCGCCGAGGCGATCGCACCGGCGGCGGTGTCGCCATTGACGTTGAATGTCTCACCCTCGCGCCCAGCGCCCAACGGCGCGATCACTGGAATCACGTCATGGGCAAACAGATCATGTAGGATTTTCGGGTCCATCTGCGACGGAGAACCTACGAACCCCAATGAAGGGTCTGTCTGCTCGCAGATGATCAGGTTGGCATCCTTGCCCGACAGGCCCACGGCAGTGCCGCCCTGGCCGTTGATCGCCTGCACGATGCGCTTGTTCACGAGACCGGACAAGACCATCTCGACCACTTCCACGGTCGGTTTGTCAGTGACACGCTTGCCGCCGACAAATTCGGACTGGATGTCCAGTTTATCCAGCATCGCGTTGATCATCGGACCACCGCCATGGACGATCACCGGGTTCACCCCAACCTGACGCATCAGCACCACGTCGCGGGCAAAGCTTTCCATCGCTTCATCACTGCCCATGGCGTGCCCGCCCAGCTTGATGACGACAATTGCCCCGTCATAGCGTTGCAGATACGGCAAGGCGCTATTCAAAGTGGCAGCGGTGGCGATCCAGTCCCGGTTCATATCTCGTGTCTTCATGGCTTAGGTCCTTCTGACGTTCCGTGTTAGGGCCTTTGCACGGTGCTGCCAAGGGGCAAGCTATTCCAGATTGGCGATGATCGAACGCAAGGTCGGAATCCCGTCACCCTTTTCGGACGACGTCAGCACAATCTCAGGGAAGGCGGCAGGGTGTTTTGACAGCGCGCCGCGCACCTGATCTAGCACCTTTTCGCGGTCCTTGGCCTTGACCTTATCGGCCTTGGTCATCACGCATTGAAAGGTCACGGCGCTGGTGTCCAGCAGCTTCATGATCTCGGCATCGACCGGTTTCACGCCGTGGCGCGAGTCTATGAGGACAAAGGCCCGACGCAGGGTTTGACGCCCGCTCAGGTATTGTTTCAGCAGCCGCTGCCATTTCTCGACCACCTTGACCGGCGCGTTGGCATAGCCATAGCCGGGCAGGTCGACCAGATATAGCTCGGGGCCTTGGGTGAAAAAGTTGATCTCTTGCGTGCGGCCCGGCGTGTTCGAGGCACGCGCCAATCCTTTGGTGCCTGTCAAAGCGTTGATCAGGCTAGATTTGCCCACGTTCGAACGACCCGCGAAACACACCTCGAGCCGGTCGGGTGCGGGCAGGCCGTCCATGGCGACCACGCCTTTGACGAACTCGGATTCGCCCGCAAAAAGTTTGCGGCCACGTTCTTGCGCGAACTCATCCGGTGTTTCGGCTAGGGGAAAGGGCAGGGTGGTCATAGCGGTTGAACCTTGTCGCCCGGCTTGACCTCGCCGCCCTGGATCACTTCGGCGTAGACGCCAAAATCCTGATGATCCCATGTGTTCAGGGCCGCCAGCGTGTCAGCGTCGCGCTGCCCGGTATCCGGGTTCGCGGTTGTCGCAAGGCAACGGGTGATCCGTTCACGCACATTCAGAACGGCCTGACCGATCTGAATGTCGCGGCCCAGCCAGTCAAATTCTTCCCACAGGGGCAAGCCGTCGAACCATATATTGCCGCGCCAGCGAATGGGGGACAGCTCCTGCCCCAGCTTTTGCTCGACCGCGCGATGTGAGGCCATGTTGCACAGGCTGATCGAGGGGAAATCGCTGTCGGTCATGCCGCGCCCGGGCACTCGGACAATCCGGGTCGAGGCCGCGCGGTCTACAGGCATCAACGGTTTGACCCAATCCAGAAAGACATCTTGCTGCGTGTCCGGCTGAAAGCGCAGCTCGGGGCGATCGGGATGGGTGAGGGTGACGATGTCACCGTCGGTCCGGGCCGAGATTGCCATCAGTGACGGTGCCTTGGCCCCGCGACTGAAATTTGGGCACGGCACCCATTCGGACCCATCGGCCTTGGACGCCTCATGCGCGACCGCCCAAACGCGATCCCCGGGCATGGTCTGCCCGGGGTTCAGAGTGACGGTCTGGACGGCCTCGCGGCCATGGCTTTTGATCGGATGCCGCCAGAGGCTGGTTACTTCACCGGTCATTTGTCATCCGCTTTTGGCGTGCGCTTGAAGCCTGATTTGATGTTGCCGAACACATCCGGTGTATAGCCCTGGCTGCGCATGATCAGGTATTGCTGCGTGAAAGTGATCGTGTTGTTTGCAATCCAGTAGACGACCAGACCGCTGGCAAACCCACCCAGCATGAACATGAAGACCCAAGGCATCCAGGCGAAGATCATCGCCTGCGTCGCGTCAGTTGGGGCCGGGTTCAGTTTCTGTTGCAGCCACATCGAGATACCCAGAAGCAATGGCAGGATACCGATGAAGATCAGCGCCATGAAGCTTTCAGGTTGCGGCGCCGCCCAGGGCAACAAGCCAAACAGGTTCATAATCGAGGTCGGGTCCGGCGCGCTCAGGTCTTGGAAAGGGCCGAACCATGGGGCCTGACGCAGTTCGATGGTGACGAAAATCACCTTATACAGCGAGAAGAAGATCGGGATCTGCAACAGGATTGGCAAACAGCCCGCGGCGGGGTTTACCTTTTCCTTCTTGTACAGCTCCATCATGCCTTGCTGCATCTTCTGGCGGTCGTCGCCTGCGGCCTCTTTCAGGGCCTCCATCTGCGGCTGCAGCTCCTTCATCTTCGCCATCGAGACGTAGGATTTGAACGCCAGCGGGAACAAGATGGCTTTAATGATCAACGTCAGGCCGATTATCGACCAGCCCATGTTGCCAATCAGCGCATTGATGTTGTGCAGCAGCCAGAAGATCGGCTTGGTCAGGAAATAGAACCAGCCCCAGTCGATGCTGTCGATGAACTTCTGAACGCCTTCAGCCTGGTATTCGCGAATGGTTTCCCATTCCTTGGCGCCCGCGAACAGACGGGTCGTAACCTCTTCAGTCGCGCCGGGGGCTACAGACAATGTCGGAAGAACGGTTTCGGTTTGGTAAATCTTGCGGCGCGCATCGTATTTGGCGGCGGCTTTGAAGGCCGATCCTTCTTCGGGGATCAGGGTGGTCATCCAGTAGTGATCGGTGAAGCCAACCCAGCCGCCTTCCTTGACCTGAAACACCTCGGCCTGCGCACGTTCATTCGGGTCGATGTCAAAGTCGCGGACATCGCCATAGTCGATCTCGTCCAGCACGCCATCGGCCATGACCATGACGCCCTCGTGCAGGATGAAGAAGTTCTTGAGACCGGGCAAATCGCCATCTTCGCCGATCCCGTGACGGGCTAGGATGCCATAGGGGGCCATGCCCACTTCGGCCTGCGTGTTGTTTTCCACCGATTGGGTAACGTCGAACATATAGTTCTCGTCCACCGAGATGGTCCGGCGGAAGGTCAGGCCGTTGCCATTATCCCATTTCAGAGTGACCGGCGTGTCGACGCCCAACGTCTCACCGCTTTCCAGCGTCCACAGCGTATTGGGCCCCGGAACATCGGTGCCTGCAACACCTGCGCCAGGCGCCCAGCCGTACAACGCATAATAGGCCGATTCCGATCCCACCGGGGACAGTAGCTCCACAATCGGTGCGCCTTCTTCGATCGAGACTTTGTAGTCCTTCAGGAATAGCTCATCGATGCGGCCACCTGACAGGGATAGGCTGCCTTCCAGGCGCGGTGTGTCGATCGCAATGCGCGGTGCTTCGGCATCAGGCAGTGTTTCTTCCGCTGCGGCTGTTGCCTCGCCAGTCGTGCCTGCATCCGACGCGCTGGGCGTCTGAACCTCGGTCGCGTCGGTGGCGCTGATCTCGGCCTGATCGGGCAGCGTCGTTTGTTCCGGCGGCGGGAACAGCACGAACCAAACGAGGATCACGAGAAAGCTGAGCGCGGTTGCGAGGATGAGATTCTTGTTCTGATCGTCCATCTGGGACAGCCACCTTAAGCAGTGAAACACACCCGGTGGGTTCAACAGAGTGCAGCCCCAAAGGTCAAGCGGATTCGCCCGTCAAACCGCCGCAGAGTGCGTATTTGTGGTGCAATTTTGCGTTTATGGGCCGGCTTTGCGACCAATCTTGGGCACACCGTTCAGCTTGTTCTGATGGGCCGTGATCCAGTCGAACGTGTTTTCGAAGGGCATGGGCTTGCCAATCCCGAAGCCCTGAACATGGTTGCAGCCCAGCTGAGCCATCAGTGCGTGTTCGCCCGGCGTTTCGACCCCTTCGGCCAGAGTTTCGACGTTCAGCCGCTCGGCCATGGTCAGGATGGCGCTGACCAGCTGCTGCTGGCTGGCATCCCGATCTGCCTTGGCCACAAAAGAGCGGTCGATCTTGATCCGAGAAACATCAAAGCGCTTGATCGACGCGATTGAGGCATGTCCCGTCCCGAAATCATCCAAATCAATGCAGCACCCCAGTTTCGACAGGCTAGTCACGTTGCGGGTAATCACGTCATCGGGTCGGCGCGAGAAGACGGTTTCCAGCACTTCAACGGCCAACCGGTCAGGGGTCAGGTCGTTTTGGTCCAGCTCCCATTTCAGCCGGTCGATCAACGCTGGGTCGCGCAGCTCATCTGAGGAGAAATTCACGCCGATCCGGGGTACAACGATCCCGGCATTGTCCCATTGACGCATGGCGGCGAAGGCGTGGTGGCGCATGGTTTGGCCAAAACGCTCCATTAGACCCGCCTGTTCGGCAAAAGGCAGAAATACATGCGGGCTCAGCACGCCTTTTTGCGGATGCTCCCAACGTGCCAGCGCTTCGAACCCGGTGACGCGGCCGGTATCCGTCGAAATCTGAGGCTGAAACCAGGGTCGAATCTCGCCACTATCCAGTGCGGCATCAAACTCGCGCCGCAGGTTGGCCCGGATGCGTGAGCGGCGCCGCGTTTCGCTGGAATAGGCGCGGATGGTCGAGGGGCCATTTCTTTGCGCCTCATCCAAAGCAGCTGAGGCAGCATCAATCCACGCCTCAAACCCATCATTCCGGATGCTGGACAACAGGCTGAACCCGATCGAGCAAGACAGGTAAATGCCGGTGCCGTTCAGCACCACGGGTTCTTCAATAGTGGCTTGAATGCGCCCCGACATTTGGATGCAAGCTTCAAGATCAAGATGCTTGGACGGGTTCAGTCCGACGACGATTTTGTCCTCATCCAGCCGGGCGGCGATATCATGAGCGCGGATCACCGACAGCATCCGGCTGCGGAACTGATCAACCACATGTGCCGTCGCTGCGTTGCCGTGCAAATCCTCGAATTCAATGAACCCGTCCAATGCCACAATTAGGCAGGCCGAGTCGTCACGCGTGGTGGCGGTGGACCTGAAAAATCCCTCCATCCCTGCGGCAAAGCTGTCGAGCGGGATCAACCCGCTGGGCCCGGTTTGGTCATCGGGTGTTGTGGCCAGCGCCGAAAATGCGGCCAGCAAAAGCGGCAGGGTCAAAGCCACAGTAACCAAAGCCCGCTCTCCCCCCACCCAGAACGCGGCCAGGCTGATCGCAGGGGCAAAGGCCAGCGCGGGCGGGCCGCTGAGGGCGGTGGTCAGGACATTGAGAGCTTTTTCAACCGGGATACGTTTCCACATCGGTGTTCCAGGCCTTTCCCTTGGGCATCGCACGCTTGGGGAAACCGTAGAAAACCATTCTGAGTCAGACGTTAACGCAGACGCGGAATTTCATCCGAATTTTCGTCATTTTTGCCGGGGTGCAGCGCAAGCCCCTGAAAATCGAACAATTTCGGGTCCAGCAGATGTGAGGGGCGCGCATTGGTCAGGGCGCGGAACATCACCTGACGCCGACCGGGACTGTTCTTTTCCCACTGATCCAGAATCTGTTTCACCTGCTGGCGCTGTAGCCCGTCCTGACTGCCGCAGAGGTCGCAGGGAATGATGGGATAGTTCATTGCGTTGGCAAATTTCTCGCAATCGGCCTCGGCCACATGGGCCAAGGGGCGGAAAACGAACAGATCGCCTTCCTCGTTCACCAGTTTCGGCGGCATCGTGGCCAGACGCCCACCGTGGAAGAGGTTCATGAAGAACGTCTCGAGGATATCGTCGCGGTGATGGCCCAGCACCACGGCCGAGCATCCCTCTTCCCGCGCGATGCGATAGAGATTTCCGCGTCGCAGACGCGAGCACAGCGCGCAATAGGTCCGACCCTGCGGAACCTTGTCCATCACGACGGAATAGGTGTCTTGATATTCGATCCGGTGAGGTACGCCCATGCGGTTCAGAAACTCGGGCAGAACGGTGGCCGGAAAGCCGGGTTGACCCTGATCCAGATTGCAGGCCAGCAGATCGACGGGCAGCAAGCCGCGCCATTTCAACTCGTATAGAACTGCCAGCAGGGTATAGCTGTCCTTGCCGCCGGACAGGCAGACCAACCATCGCGGCGGTTTGCCGTCTTTGTCATGGGCCGACGGATCCACCATCCCGTATTGCTCGATGGCTTCGCGGGTTTGGCGCACGATGCGCTTGCGCAGCTTCTTGAACTCGGTGGTCGAGGGCGCGCCGGCAAAGAGCGGGTGGATATCGTCAGCTTCGTCAAACATGCGCAGCCCCTACAATAGTTGCTGCAACCGGGCAAGGGCGGCGCTTAGCCGAGGCGGGCCAACAGGGCTTCGGTGTCCAACCCTCGAACCGACCCGGGCACCCGACCGCTGTCGCCGGTCAAGCGCGTCGCGATGAACCCATCGGCCACGGCAGGCGGGGCGTGGCGCAACAGCAGTGAGGCCGTCAGCAGCAGAGCGGTGCGTTCCGCAAACCAGCGGGCCTCAGCCTCGGGAGGGAGGTCAGGCCAGCGTCCGATATGATCCCGCAGGGCCGCATCATATCCTCGATCCACGCCTTTTGCGGCGTCTACTTCGGCGCGCAGCACTTCGGCGGCCAAAGGTTCACGCGCCAATGTCCGCAGAATATCAAGGCAGATCACATTGCCGGACCCCTCCCAGATGCCATTCAGGGGTGCTTCGCGGTAGAGCAGGGGCAGGGGCGTATCCTCGACGTACCCCATGCCGCCCAGTATCTCCATCGCTTCGACCACGACCACGGGGCAGCGTTTGTTGTTGAGGAACTTGGCCAGCGCCACGCCGATTCGGGCAAAGGCGCGGTCTTCCGGGGTTTGTCCGTCAAAGGCCTTGGCCACGCGCATCCCAAGGGTCACTGCGCCCTGCCAATCCAGCGCTAGATCGGCCAGCACCACGCGCATCAGGGGTTGGTCGATCAGGCGGCGTTGAAAGGCGCTTCGGTGGCTCACCCAATGATGCGCCTCGGACAGGGCCGCGCGCATCAACCCGGCAGGGGCCATCGCGGTGTCCAGCCGCGTGTGATGCACCATCTCAAGGATCGTGCGAATGCCCGCGCCCTCGTCCCCTAACTGATAGGCCAGAGCGTCGTGATACTCGATCTCGGCCGAGGCGTTGGCGCGGTTGCCCAACTTGTCTTTGAGGCGCATGAGGTGGATGGCGTTGCGTTCGCCCTCTAGCCAGCGTGGCACAAGGAAACAGGTCAGCCCGCCGGGGGCCTGCGCAAGGGTCAGGAAACCGTCAGACATCGGGGCCGAGCAGAACCATTTATGCCCGCGCAACCGCCAATGATCGCCGTCCCGCGTGGCGGTGGTGGTATTGGCGCGGATATCCGATCCACCTTGTTTTTCAGTCATCGCCATACCCAACGTGGCGCTGTGTTTCTGCGCTATGGGCCGGATTGTAGGATCGTAAGTATGCGCGGTCAGTTTCGGCACCCAGAGCTTGGCGATACTGGCGTCGGTGTTCAATGCAGGTACCGCAGCATAGGTCATCGTCAGGGGGCAGCAATGACTGGGCTCGACCTGACTGGCCATATATACCATAGCGGCATGGGTCGAGTGGCCGCCGGGTTCGTCATTCCACGGTAGTGCGGCGTATCCGGCGCTTTGGCTTAGTTGCATCAACTGGTGATAGGCGAGGTGAAAGCGAACCTCGTCCAGCCGTCGCCCACCGCTATCGAACAGGCGCAGGTGCGGCGGGTGCGCATTGGCCGCGCGCGCCGCCTCGTGGATCTCGGGCATTCCCAAAGTTTTGCCATATCGGGCAAGCGGCTCGGAACACCCTTTGGCACGGGTCACACACTCTTGCAGCACAGGGTCCGCAGCCCATAGGTTGATTGGATCGCGATCGGTTGGTTGGTTGGTCACTTCATGGGTTGGCAGGGTATCGCGGGCGGGTGTGGTCATGGGCTGAGTGTTCCGCCCGCAACCCGTCTGGTCAAGCCTGACTTAGCGATGGTCGGACTCATCTGGCACTGGGTCATATCCGGTACCGCCCCACGGATGACATCGGCCAATACGGCGCGCGGTCAGCCAGGCGCCTTTGATGGCCCCGTGCTTTTCTAGCGCTTCAAGCGCATAGGCCGAGCAGGTAGGTTGATAGCGGCAATTATGGCCAACCCAAGGGCTGAAGATCAGGCGATAGGCCTTGACCGGCAGGGCAAAGACGCGCGCCAGCGGGGTCATTTCCGGTCACTATGGATTTTGCGCAGCGCATAGCGCAGATCGCCTAACAGCGCGTCATAGGGGCGGTTCGCCGTCACCTCGGCGCGGCCAATCAGGACATAGTCCCAACCGTCGTGGCCATGCACCGGCAGAACGGCGCGTGCGGCCTCGCGCAGACGGCGTTTGGCGCGGTTGCGAGCGACGGCATTGCCCACCTTCTTGGAGCAGGTAAAACCCACGCGAATCCCCGATCCTTCGTCCAAGGTGCGCTTGCGGGCCTGGACCATCATCGACGACGTCCCCTGCCGCCGCGCGCGGGCCGCCTTCAGGAAATCGGATCGCTTCTTGAGGATGATCACAGGTGCAGACACGCAAACGGACGCCGCCGGAGGCTTGCTGGGCTGGACTGAACCATCCTCAGGGGCCTCCGGCGGCGTCATGTTCATAACCTGAAAGGTCGAGCGGCTTACGCGCTCAGCGACTTGCGGCCGCGTGCGCGACGTGCGTTCAGGATTTTGCGGCCGGCCTTGGTGGCCATGCGCGCGCGGAAACCGTGGCGGCGTTTGCGAACCAGGTTCGAAGGCTGATAGGTGCGTTTCATCGCTCCGTCTCCAATCTATAGCGGTCGGGTGCGGCGCAGATTCGCCTTGCCCTAGTGTTCGAAGCCCGTCCTCTACTGGGTGGCGGGGGGTAAGTCAAACCCTTAGGTGGGGGTTTTGCCGCCTTTTGCAACAATTCTGGTATCCCACCGGGACAAACGTTTCAAAATGACAGTGTTGCCCTTTTATTCCGTCACAATCCCTGCGGTCAAGATCAACGCCGCGTGAGGGGCCTGTTGCGCAGGCACTGGACAGCGCATGTTGTGTGCAGATGAAACGCACAAAACCGGACACAGACATGAGCGATACAACACAGGCCCCGCGCAGCGGGCTTGCGCGCCATATTCCCTTGCTGGTGATCCTTGCCGTTGCGGTGGCGGGGTTCTTCACCTTGGGCGATTACCTGACCTTTGAGACCCTGCGCGATAACCGCGAATCCCTGCTGGCATGGCGAGATGCAAATTACTGGGCCATGGCAGGTGCATTCGTGGTGATCTATATCGTGATCGTTGCCTTTTCACTGCCGGGCGCCGCTGTAGCCTCGATGACCGGAGGGTTCCTGTTCGGCTTATTTGCAGGCACCGTGTTCAACGTGTTTGCGGCCACCATTGGCGCATCGGCGATCTTTTTGGCGGCGCGATGGGGGTTGGGCGAATCTCTGACCGCCAAGCTGGAGTCATCCGAAGGGACGGTCAAAAAGCTGAAGGACGGGCTGCGCGAGAATGAAATCTCGGTCCTGTTCCTGTTGCGCCTCGTACCGGTGGTGCCGTTCTTTGTGGCCAATCTGGTGCCAGCACTGGTGGGCGTCAAATTCCGAAATTTCCTGTTCACCACCGCGCTGGGCATTATTCCGGGCGGCATCGTTTACACTTGGATCGGTGTTGGTCTGGGTGGCGTGTTTGACCGGGGTGAGACGCCTGACGTGTCCCTGCTGTGGGAGCCGTTCGTGATCGGACCCATCATTGGCTTGTGTATGCTTGCGGCGTTGCCCATCCTGATCAAAGCCCTGCGCGGCAAAAAGGACGCCTGATCTTATGCAAGAATTGAAGACGGATATCCTGGTCATTGGCGCCGGGTCGGGTGGCTTGTCGGTGGCTGCCGGGGCCAGCCAGATGGGCGCGGATGTGATCCTGCTGGAGGGTCACAAGATGGGCGGAGATTGCCTGAACTTTGGCTGCGTGCCCTCGAAGGCGCTGATCGCCAGCGGCAAGGCGGCTTACGGGCAGGCGCATGCCTCGGCATTGGGCGTCGCGGATGTAGTGCCGCAGGTGGACTACGCCGCCGCAAAAGATCATGTCCATGACGTGATCGCGCAGATTGAACCGATGGACAGTCAGGAACGGTTTGAAGGCTTCGGCGTCAAGGTGATCCGCGAATATGGTCACTTCGTCTCGCCCACGCAGGTGCAGGCGGGGGACAATCTGATCTCTGCACGGCGTGTCGTGATTGCGACCGGTTCCTCGCCAATGGTGCCCTCGATACCCGGTCTGGATCAGGTGCCATACTACACCAACGAGACGATCTTCGATCTTCGCGACAAGCCCGAGCATCTGCTTATCATCGGCGGCGGCCCCATCGGGATAGAGATGGCACAGGCGCATATCCGACTGGGCTGCAAAGTCACTGTGATCGAGGGAATGCAGGCTCTGGGCAAGGACGACCCTGAGGCGGCAGAGATCGTTCTGGATTCGTTGCGCGCGGAGGGCATCGAAATTCATGAACAAGCTATGGTGGCACAGATTCGCGGCGCGGACGGAAAGGTCGAGGTCGTGACCGAGACGGGCCAGATCTATACCGGCTCGCACTTGTTACTGGCCGCTGGGCGCAAGGTCAATACTGATCGCCTGAACCTTGAGGCGGCCGGGATTGAGCCAATACGAAACGGCATCAAAGTCGACGACGCGCTGCGCACCACGAATAAAAAGGTCTATGCCATCGGCGACGTTGCAGGTGGGCTGCAATTCACTCATGTCGCGGGGTATCACGCGGGCATCATCATCCGCTCGGCCCTGTTCGGTCTGCCCTCCAAGGCGAAAACCGCGCATATCCCTTGGGCCACCTATACCGACCCCGAACTGGCTCAGGTTGGTCTGACTGAGGCGCAGGCTCGCACGCAGCATGGCGACAAGGTGGAAATCGCGCGCTTTGACTACCACCACAACGACCGCGCCATATCTGAGCGCAAAACGAAAGGCTTCATTAAGGTCATGGTCGTAAAAGGCCGACCCGTGGGGGCCACAATCGTAGGGCATCAGGCGGGGGAATTGATCAACTTGTGGTCGCTGGCCTTGGCGAATAACCTGAAGATGGGACAGGTCGCCGCGATGGTTTCGCCTTATCCGACGATCGGAGAGCTTAACAAACGCGTGGCGGGTGCCTATTTCTCGCCAAGGCTGTTTGAGAATCAGACAGTTAAACGAGTGGTCGGGTTCGTCCAGCGCTGGCTGCCCTGACTGGGAGGAGAGTAAAAAGTGAACTCGCTGTCGGGCCGATTTCTGATCCTGACCACGGTCTTCGTCATGTTGGCCGAGATCCTGATTTTTGTCCCCTCGATAGCGCGGTTCCGCGAAGACTTTTTGTTGAACCGGCTAGAGCGCGCCCAGATCGCGTCGCTGGCGCTGTTGGCCGATGACATGCTGGCCGATGATCTCGAGGCCGAGTTGCTGGCCAATGCGGGCGTCTACAACGTTGTTTTGCGTCGCGATGAAGTGCGGCAGCTGATGCTGTCTTCCCCCATCCCTGAACAGATCACCAAAACTTATGACCTGCGCGACGCAACCCCGTGGATATTGATCCGCGATGCGGTCG
Organism: Ruegeria sp. N8; assembly: GCF_056531325.1. Classification (NCBI taxonomy): domain Bacteria; kingdom Pseudomonadati; phylum Pseudomonadota; class Alphaproteobacteria; order Rhodobacterales; family Roseobacteraceae; genus Ruegeria; species Ruegeria sp. N8. The sequence continues at coordinate 45,259 of NZ_JBQFLQ010000007.1, forward strand.
CGCGTTTGTTCACTCCGGAAAACGAAGTAATCCGTGTGATTGGTGAGCCGGTCAAGGGCGCCGGTCTGTTGATCGAAGTGACCACCGACAGTATGCCTTTGCGCATGGCGATGACCGATTACGGGCTGCGCATTCTCGGGCTGTCTTTCGTGATCTCAATCATCACCGCCTTTTTCCTGTTCCTTGCCGTGCGCGTAGTTCTGGTGAAGCCGATCAAGGGCGTGGTTGGCTACATGCAGCGCTATGCCGGCGCGCCCGAGGACGCGCGCGGGATCATCTCGCCCAATTCCAAGGTGACCGAGCTGCGTGAGGCCGAGGAAGCGTTGCAACAGATGCAGACCGAACTGACCCACGCGCTGAAACAGCGCGAGCGTCTGGCGCAACTGGGCGGGGCGGTGGCCAAGGTCAGCCACGATTTGCGCAATATCCTGACCTCGGCCCAACTTTTCACAGACCGGATTGAATCCAGTGATGATCCTTTGGTCCGTCGCATGGCGCCTAAGCTGGTGAACTCGATCACCCGCGCGGTGTCATTGTGCGAAAGCACGCTGGCCTTTGGCCGGGCCGAGGAACCGGCCCCCACGCTGACGATGGTCCCCATGCGCGCCGTCGCAGACGATGTCGTTGCAAGCGAGCAGTTGGCCGTCGCAGGCGGGTGCGTCGAGATCGTCAACGAACTACCCGAGGATCTGATCGCTCGTGCAGATCCCGAACAGATTTTCCGGGTGATCATGAACCTTGTGCGCAATGCGCGTCAGGCGCTTGTGGCCGCTGGGAAGCCCGGTAGAATCACGATTACCGGATGTGAATATGAAACGAACTGGTGCATCGAGATACGGGATAACGGACCGGGATTGCCGCCCAAGGCCCGCGAAAACCTGTTCACGCCCTTTCAGGGTGGCGTGCGCAAAGGCGGCTCGGGCCTGGGTCTGGCAATTTCGCAGGAATTGGTGCGCGGTCACGGCGGCGACCTCGTTCTGGCCGAGACGGGCCCGATGGGGTCTACCTTTGAAATCCGCCTACCGCGGGGCGATGTGACTTTTTAAAATATTTTTGCAGAATCGGCTTGCACGTCCCGAACACGAGGTCTAAACAGCGCCTCACCAACGCGGACCGATAGCTCAGCTGGATAGAGTACTTGACTACGAATCAAGGGGTCGGGGGTTCGAATCCTCCTCGGTCCGCCATTTGGTACTGAAAACATTGACGAAATTCCGATCAACGTTTTCCTGCCCCTGATCTGCCACTAAATTCGAAACGCTTGCCGGTTTACCCCTGCGATGCCGAGTGAGTCCGAATGTCGCACCCCACCCCCCGGCCTCACCCGGACGCCGCACGGTTTTGTTTATACCCCACGCATACCAAGCGCGGGGTATCTGGACTTTTTGACTGATAGGTCAGGTGAGATATGGCCACTCCCGCGCGGCTACAAACTCGTTACGCCGAGAGTACATCAGCTGCTTGGCCATTTGGCGCACTTAGCACGAAAGACCGCTTTGAAGTCCACGCAGACACCCGATCCATTCCGATGATTATCCGCAATGCGGACTTTGCAGCCATCCGCATTCTTGCTCTAAAGGACCACAATCAGCCCAAACCAGACATTCAGAGTCGGACTTTGCAAAGTCCGACGGAAGGAATAGGCGGACTTTCTTGCCTATTTGAAGATCATGCAAACTTCATTCAACTTGAGAACCGGTGTGGTAGCTTGGTCGAGCGAGTTCATGAGATCAGATCAGTCCAATTGGAGTACGACCATGCGTCATATCGAGCTATTTCGGATATTACCAAAAGCGACCATAGCCTTTGTGGCTTCAGTATCGATGGCCTGGGGATGCACTGGCATCATGTTGACAGGGCAGGATGGAAGCATCGTTCGCGCAAGGACCGCCGAATGGGGGCCGTTCGATCTTGAGACAAAGATCAACATTATTCCGCGAGGTTTCACTTATACCGCAGGCGAAATGCCAGATGAGCGAGACGGAGCAAACTGGACCGGCCGATTTGGAATGGTCGGTATCAGCATGTTGGATCATGGGGCTCCCGCAGATGGCATCAACGAAGCTGGGTTGACCGCCGGGTTGTTTTATCTGCCCGGCTTCACCGAGTATCAGGAGTACGACCCTGACCTTTCCGGCAACACGATTCCCGGCGATTTGCTAGCCAGCTATGTCCTTTCCCAATTTGAGACAGTTGAAGAGGCTGCCACCGGGTTGGCGAATGTCCGTGTTGTCGGGGTCGTAGATGAGACTCTCGGATTTCCCTTCCCATTTCATATGTTGGTTGCTGACCGGTTCGGCGGAAGGATCGTTGTCGAGTACATTGACGGTGAACTGACGATTTTCGATGCTCCGCTTGGCGTGATAACCAATTCGCCAAACTACGATTGGCACATGACGAACCTTAACAACTACGTAAACCTGTCGGCCCTTGGGCTTCCGGAAGTTGAGGCAAGTGGCGTTACTTTCGCGCCCCTTGGCGCTGGGAGTGGAATGATAGGGCTGCCAGGCGACTTCACACCCCCATCCCGGTTCGTCCGCGCAGTCGCCTTTTCTCAGACGGCGCGGGAGACGCAAGGTGGCTATGACACCGTGCGCGAGGCGTTTCGCATTCTGGATAATTTCAACATTCCGGCCGATGCAGCGGAGGGCGCTCAAGACGATGTGCAGTCGGACGACCTGCTTTACAGCGCAACTCAGATCACGACCGCTGCGGACTCCCTCAACCTCGTCTACTACTATCACACGATGTACGACAGAACGGTGCATATGGTCGATATGAAGCAGATTGACTTCGGAGCTATGGGAGACGAGATGATCGTCTTTGAAACCAGCGGTGATCGCGAACCAACGTTAGTCGATGTGACCCCAACGAACTGACGTTTTACCACGTGGGCCGTGGCGGCATCACCGCTGGCTGCGGCCCAATAAAACTTCGGAATGGAGGGTTTACCGCTCCAGCGAATTACCGGCGCTAGGCTCGAAGCCGCGTTCACCACTGTTCGCACTAGTGACTGGAGGCAGCCCGAAGCGGACCTTCACTATGAGCTTTACACCCTCTGAGATGCGGACTTTGCGGCCGAAGAAATTTCTTGCACCAAGGTGCTGAGCCCAAAAAGTTAACAAATCAGACCGTTCCTCTAAGCCGATGTTTTTCCTATGGTTGGTAAGTAGTACCAAGCCGGGAGGTCTTAATGAACAAGCTTATCTCAGTAACGGGTGCCGTCTGCTTTGCTTTCACTGGAGCTTGGGCCGACGAACATACCCCGCCCAACATTCTTGTCATCATGGCAGATGACGTAGGTTGGGCGAGCGTCGGCGTTTACCACGGAGGTGTCAAAAGCATCGAGACGCCGAACTTGGATCGTCTCTCGTCAGAGGGTGCTCGTCTCACAGATTATTATGCCGAGCCAAGTTGTACTGCCGGTCGATCAGCTTTCATGACCGGACAATTGCCAATACGGACTGGTATGCACACGGTTGGACTGCCGGGTGATCCGATAGGTTTAAACCCAGATGACCCAACGCTTCCGATGTTCCTGAAAAAGTTGGGGTATACGACGGGACAGTTTGGAAAAAACCACCTAGGCGACCTCAATGAGTTCCTACCGACTACAAAAGGTTTCGACGAGTATTGGGGTTGGCTCTACCACCTGAATGCTATGGAATATACGTCTGATCCGGATTGGCCAGACGACCCAGAATTCAACGCGCAATTTGCGCCTCGCAACATCATTCATTCATTTGCAACAGAGGAAGTAGACGAAACAGTCGACCCGCGATTTGGAAAAGTCGGGAAGCAGCGCATTATTGATGACGGGCCTGCGCCTCCTGAGCGCCAAAAGACTTTGGATGACGAAGTGACATCTTACACGAAGGACTTCATTTCTCGTGCAGTAGAGTCGGACACTCCGTTTTTTGTCTGGATGGCTCCAGCCCGTGCACACGTCTGGACCCACCTCAGCCCCGAATACGAAGCTATGTTGGGCAATGGGCGCGGACTTCAGGATGTTGTCATGAAGGAGTTGGACAACAACGTTGGTAACGTTCTCAGCCACCTTGAGGATCTGGGAGTTGCCGATAATACCATAGTGATGTTCACCGCCGACAATGGCCCAGAAACACTGACGTGGCCCGATGGCGGTACGACGCCGTTTCATGGGGAAAAGGGTACTACCTGGGAAGGTGGCTTCAGGGTTCCCGCGATTATTCGCTGGCCGGGCAAAATTCCTGAAGGACAGGTTTTGAACGGTATCTTCAGCGGAATGGATTGGATGCCAACACTTGTAGCCGCGGCGGGAGGCCCCACAGACTTAAGAGAAAAGCTCCTAGATGGTTATGAAGGGTACAAAGTACACTTGGATGGCTACAACCAACTATCTTACTTGACCGGTGAGGACGAAGAGAGCAATCGCCGCGAGCTGATTTACTATCAGGGTACGGACCTCCAAGCAGTACGCTACAACGATTGGAAAGCGCACTTTGTCGTTCAAAACCACGGCTGGTCAGGCCCGAAGGAAGAACTGGTCGCCCCCTTGCTTTTCAACCTCCGCCGCGATCCCTACGAAAAAGCTGCGGAGGAAAGCGGTATGTACGTCCGCTGGATGGGTGAGAAAATGTGGGCATTCGGCCCAGCCGCCCGGTTAGTGCAGGCACATCTCGCTACTTTCGAGGAGTTCCCTCCGCGCGGGAAGCCGGTCGCCAATCAAGACCATGTTGAAGAACAAACATCAACCGAAGGCGGCATCTCTCAGTAGAGGAAGCTAGGCAACCAATACGCCTTTCCCACCGCAGCGTGGGCATCCGGCTCGGATCATCGGATGCCCAAAATAACCGACTAGGAATCTCGCAAAAAGCGAAACCTCTACGAGACGGAGTCCTCCATGAGTGCTAGATTGGTCCTTCTGCTTGCTGCCGTCGGCCTCATGCCAATCGCGTTATCATACGGTCTGATGCCAAGCAGTTCGATCCCAGTTTTGCTGGGATTTTCGGTGGAAGGAACGAACCAGACGCATGTCTTCCGTGCGATTATGGGACTTTACCTGGCAAACGCTTTGTTTTGGTTAGCGGCCGTGGTGAAACCAGATCTACAACGACCGGCGCTTTGGGTTCTTTTTTTGTTTATGTCGGGACTGGCCGTTGGACGCATACTAAGCATTCTTATCGATGGAGTTCCGAACGGGATACTTCTCTTTTACCTTGCGGCCGAGATAGCTTTTGCAGCTCTGGCGGCGGTTTCACTGAAAAAAGCACGATGAAACAGGAAGTGAAAAGATGCTGAGGTTTTTCTTTGTTCTCTCGATGATTGCAACTTCATCAATATCGACATCGGCTCTTGCACAATCGTCATCTGCCCAGAGTGCGGTGGACGAAAACTTCTTAGTGCTTGAGACTGCCGTTGAAGAAGCGGGAGCTACGCCAATCGCATCGATAGATCACGCGCGACTGGCCAAAGTCGAAGGTGTAGAAATGCCAGCGTCTCGTGTGCTCCTTTTCTCTGATCCAGAGATAAACACGCCCATTCTGAAAGAGAACGTGCGAGCAGGTCTGGACCTTCCTTTTCGCGTTCTTTCCTTCGATCAGGATGGTCGTCCACAGATCGCCTACACAGACTCTCAATTTCTCAAAGTCCGGCATGGGCTCACGGACGCTTCTTCGTTGAGTGCGTTTCAGAGCAAGATGCTCGAAGTTCTAAACGACTTGGATGCAACATCAGCGCCGACCAACGGATTGTTTGCCGACTACGGGATCATCGAACTGCAAACTCTGCTCAGCGTACCAGAGGCAGTCGAACGTCTCAGGACAGCTGTCATGGGGCAGGACGATACTGTCTGGTTCGGTGAAATCGATTTTGCGACCGAAGCGTCCCAACTGGGGGTGGACCTGCCGGAGGCGGTACTTTTACTGTTCGGCGGACCAGCACCCGGTGGCGTGGCTATGGCGGGCTTTCCGGCAATTGGTTTGGATGCCTTTTGCCAAAAACTATTGGTTTACGCGAATGAAGAAGGCGGCTCCGTAGTCATTTTCAATGACATCGCTGCTTTGGCTGAGTTGCACTACGGTTCTTCAGCCGAACCTCATCACGGTTTGAACAAACGGCTTACCGCAACATTTCAAAACGCAATAGAGTAGCCGCTGATAGGAAACCGCAATAGAAACCCTATACCGATTGGCCATCTTTTCGTTGTCCACTTTGGGCTCGAAGAAGACGTTCGCTGCACTTTGTATGAGTGTCTGCTATTCATGTGTTTTACCAGTCGTTCCGTCATGCTCGAACCTGAGGCATTGAAGCGTTGGCTCCAATGTTAAGTGAGGTATATTGGGTGGTATGCATTTTAGATGACAAAATTTTGTATATGTTTAATAGCAATTTACAAAAAATATATGGCTGCTCCTTTCTCCGCAATTGCCTTCCTGTTGAACGTCACACGAACCTGACCCAACCGTCGTAGTTAGACCAGAAAAGGGGTGAGTATTCGGCATCTGAGGGCAACCCAAGTCATATTTTCTTTTGTGAACGAAGTGAGATCCAGGGCTGCAGATCAGTCGCTGTATCTTGTAATTTGTTCAATCATTTGTGTAGTTTGCGATCTGCCAAATTGGGCCCATTCCTGCCATTGGTTATAGCACGCCGACGCTGCGCTGCGGCCCATCAAACCTGCCGTTCGCCAAAGGATCGAAATTCTTAGGCGGCCGAACTCACAGTCCACGGAAAGAGCCCTCATTCGCTGCCGTCGTGCGAATATCAGGTTCCGGGCTAATCATCAGAGCCCGAGCGCCCGTGTAGTCGCCGAACTGCCTGGCGGATATGGCGAAGCGTATCGGGCATCCCAGACTATCTGTAGCAGCATGCAACTTAGTGTTCATGCTGCCTTTGGTTTGCCCGATCAACTGACGCCGCCCCGTTAATATCATGTTGCCAATTCCACAAACACCGCCCTCCAAGAAGTTTGCGACACAACGCCCACAATCAGCTTCACGTTCAATTGAATGGTCGTTGGCGAACTTGCCTGTTAGCTGCGCCACAGATCAACAGCAGGAGAATCCATGCAGGTTTCGGCAATTATTGCTCTATTCGGTGCCGTAATTCTGGCAAGTCTCTGGGTATCACCCCGGCGTGCTTCGGTTTCGGGATTCTTTGGTGGGACAACCACCGAAGGAGCCGCGCCAGGCCTGTGGACGTTGGTGCTGAGCCAAGTCACAACTTGGATTTTTGCCCGCTCGCTCATGAATTCTGCCATTCTGGGCTATTTCTACGGCATCACAGGGGTTTTGGCCTATGCCACGTATTACGGCTCTTTCCTGACTGGTGGTTTTGTAGTGCAACGGTTGCGCGCGCGGGGTGCACGGTCGGTTCAGGATTGGCTCCGCGACAGTTTCGGAACAATGGGAACAGGGTGCTATAACCTCGTGATTGCCCTCAGACTCTTGTCTGAGGTCTTTGCCAACCTGATCGTGGTCGGTCTGATCTTTAGCGCACTAGCACCTGACAGCGCCAATATCGGCACGTATTCGATCCTTTTGGTCGGGCTATTGGCGCTGGCCTATTCGGCCTGGGGCGGGCTCAGCGCAGCGCTTCGGACGGATGTTCTGCAGATGGCGGTCTTTCTTGTAGTCTTCGCCTTGGCCTTTGTCGCGCTGGTTCTCAGCCCCAACTTTGATCTGGGCGCGGTTTTGACCGCCGAAGGCACTTCGGGCCCGCACAATGGCTGGGTTTTGCTGGTCGTGGCTTTTCTGCAGGTGTTCTCCTATCCCGTGCATGATCCGGTCATGATGGATCGTGGGTTTATTGCGGACAGCGATACAACCCGGAAGAGCTTCTTGCACGCGTTCTGGATTTCCTCGCTTTGCATCGTGGCATTTGGGTTCTTTGGCATTCAGGCGGCACTGGATGGGGCGGCATATGAGGGCGAGCTGATCAGCACCTGGGCGCAGTCCCTGCCGGGCTGGGTTTTTATGGCGCTTTTGGTTTCACTCCTGGTGTCGGCGCTCTCGACGCTGGATTCCGCGCTGTCTTCGGCCGCGCGACTGGTGGTTGAAGAACTGCGCCTAGCCCCTCGCACCCTAACCGGTGGGCGCATTGCCATGGCCCTCTTCGCAGTCGCGGGCGCGGCGCTGACGCTCTGGGGTAACCAGACCCTGTTTGATGCCGTAGCGGTCTCGGGCACCGCCTCGATGTTTTTGACGCCGATCCTGCTGGCTGGGCTTATTGGCGGTCGACAGGTGGCCCTCTGGGCGTATCTTGTCAGCTTTGCCGCCGCCATGCTTGGCGCAATGGCTTACCTGTTCCGTGGGCAGGGTTTTGTGGCGCAGGTCCTCATTGATGGGCACAAATACGAGCAGCTTTTGCAGATTTGTATCTGTGTGTTGGTCGTGGGATGCATCGCTGTCTGGATTGGGTCGCAGCGCGCAGCGGGCAGGGTTGCGGGCGAATAGCTGACCCGCGCGACAGCTTGAACGGCCTATAAGAGACATTCGTCACGCAGCTCTGACGCCGCGGTCGCGCTGCATTGCCGTCGTTCGTGGCATTCGCGCAATCTGGAAATGATCGTACTCGCAGATTGCGGACAAACCTGCGGTTCGCTGAAATCACCTCAACGGTCCCGACCAATGGCTTTCTCGCTTAATCTAGCGAATTGTCCAATTTCATTTGGAATGTCAGTTCCAAGCGCAGAGCTTCAGCACAATTTCTATCATTCTGACTACCTTGTAGAATGTTTACAGCTAAGGCTTCCAATGAAGACAAACAATCCTCCGCTTCTCACCGGCCTCTTCAATTGGTGTTGTTTTAATTGACACATTGCCCTGCATGCGATCCGCTGAACCAGGTCATCTATTTTAACGCAAGGATTTGATGTCATGCCAGAATCGCTCAACCTGCATAAATTTGAAAACCTAAGTCCTTTCCAAATCAAAGACGAACTTATCAAGTTGGCGCAAAAAGAGGCGCGGCAGATGGCTCTGCCATACCTAAATGCCGGTCGAGGGAACCCCAACTGGATCGCTACCAAAGCGCGGGAAGCATTTTTCCTTTTGGGACAGTTCGCCTTGACAGAAGCTCAGCGCCATCGGAATGAGCCGGAGGTTGGTCTGGCTGGGATGCCGCAAGGGCCAGGATGTTATGACAGGCTAAAGACGTATTGCGCCAAATCGGTTGAAGGAAACGGCCCTCCTGGTGCGGATACTTTGGTGGCCACAGTTGATTTTGCGATTGAGAAATTTGGATTTACGCCTGACGATTTTGTGCTCGAGTTGACCGACGGTATTGTCGGCGACCATTACCCGATGCCCGACCGTTGCATGGAACACAACGAAATTATTGTCCACGAATACATTATGTGGGCGATGTGCGCGGGGCACCGACCGGATGCGAAGTTCGATATCTACGCGGTTGAGGGCGGAACCGCAGCGATGTGTTACATCTTCAAAGCGCTCAAGAACCAGCGATTGCTGAATGCCGGTGACACCATTGCGTTGGGTACACCGATTTTCACGCCCTATCTGGAAATGCCCGTCCTTGAAGACTATGGACTAAATACAGTGGATGTCTCTTCGAAGGAAGAGGACCACTTTCAACTGAACGACGAAGACTTCGAAATTCTGTCCGACCCGAAGGTCAAAGCACTCTTTCTGGTCAACCCGGGCAATCCGTCTTCCGTCGCTATCAGCCCAGAGGTCTCGGCGCGGCTCGTCGAGTTCGTAAAGACCCGCCGCCCGGACCTGATCATTTTGACTGACGATGTTTACGGGACCTTCGTTCCAAACTTTCAGTCGATCTTGAGGCATCTGCCCGAGAACACCATCGGGGTTTATTCCTACTCCAAGTATTTTGGGTGCACCGGATGGCGTCTGGGCGCGATTTTGGTGGCCGAGAACAACATCTTCGACAAGATGATTGCGGATGCTCCGGATGAAACCAAGGCCATCGTCAACGCACGCTACGAAACGTTGACGCCTGATCCATCCTCGTTCAAGTTCATCGACAGGATCGTCGCCGACAGCCGCGATGTTGCGCTGAACCACACTGCAGGTCTATCGCTGCCGCAACAGGTGATGATGACCTTGTTTTCACTCGTCGAGCTTATGGACGAAGAGAAGGCCTATCAGAAATTCTGCTGGGGTATTCTGAAACATCGCTTTGACGAGCTGGTCGAAGGGATGGGCATTGAAGTTCCCGAAAATCCGCTGTTCGACAAATACTACGGTATTATCGACTTCGAATTCTGGCTTCGCAAATACGTCGGTGAAGAGGTCGTCGAGTGGATCAAGGAGAATGTGCACCCGTTGGATATATCCTTCAAACTGGCTCAGGACCACGGGATCGTGTTGCTGAATGGATCGGGCTTTGACGCGCCTAACTGGTCGGCGCGGGTATCGTTTGCCAATTTGGATGATAGTGCCTACCGCCAGATCGGAAGAGCGGTGCGCGCAGTGGCCACTGGCTACGTGCAGGCCTACCGTGCCTCGAAAGGACTGCCTTTGCATGGTTGAGGTCTAGCTGCAGCGTAGAGCAACGGTTCAGCATGATGATTGGTAATCATGCTGATCTCACCCTTCCAAGCCAGGACTCTGATTGTTGTGCGGTCTGACTTACGGAACAAAAGCCACAACCAAAGGCCCCCAGAGTGTCAGGAAGATATTGGCCACGGCGTAGGTCATGGTGAAGGCTGGCGTTGGTGTCGAGTTCCCGGCTTTTTCCAAGAGTGTCGCAAAACCGGGATTACCCGAGCGTGATCCGGTCACAACCGCACAGGCCTCAACCGGGTTCTTGATACGCAAGGCAAAATAGTTGATCGGGAACTGCACGATCATGGGCATCAATGTAACCACAACGCCTAAAAGCAGAAGCGTGATCCCATATTCCTGAATCGCCTCCAGTGCGGGTTTGCCTGCATTTAGGCCAACCACACCAACAAACACGGCCAAACCGAAACTCTGAAGGAAATTCGCGGCCCCACGGTTAATACCGCCGATCTTGGGTTGCCGGATGCGCAAATAGCCGATGATCAATCCTGTAACCAGGCAACCGAGGCCGGACCCCAAAGCCACCTTCGTTCCTGCAATGACAAAACTGATCTCTCCGATCAGATAGCCGATGGCCACCCCGATCCCCAAGGCAATGAAGTTGGTGACCGAGGCCGAAGGCGGCACATAGCCTGCAACTTTGGCAACTCGGTTCAGGTCGTCCTTGTGACCGACAATACTGATCTCGTCACCTGCGTGAATCTCGGTGTTGTGCAGGACGGGGACATCATGGCCCATGCGGGTGATCTTTGAGATATGAACACCGCGCCTTTGATCTGCCGTCAGAGCCTCGCGCAGCTCCACCAAGGTTTTGCCGGTCAGTTTACGGTTGATGACCACGACGTTGCGACGCTCCTCAACAACGGTCAATTCAGGAGGATACTCTCCGATTTCACCACTGGCGCTCCCCTCGAACTGGGTCAAAGTCGTGACGAGGCCGGAGACGACCACAACGTCTCCGGCGTTGATTATCGTTTCAGGAGTCGGATCCACAGGAGCGCCATCGTGGAGCAACCGTTCGACGATCAGATCACCATCATAGCCATTTTCGATGTCCTTGACGGATTTTCCGGCAATGCTTGCATCGGCATCTACCTGATAGGCGCGGGCGTCGAACCGATTCATGGGAAGGAACTCACCTTCCTCTAGTTTGGGACCACCGCCGCCGAGTTTCTGAGCCAGCTTAATCGCTTCTTGCCGCAGATCGACACGCATGATGATGGGAATGATGCTAACTGCCAATATCGGGCCGATTGAGCCGAAGATGTAAGTAACCGAGTATCCTACAGCGATGTTGGTTTTCAGCTTTTCCGCCTCATCAGCGGCGAGCCCAAGCAGATCGATGGCGTTTCCAGCGGTGCCAATGATTGCAGATTGTGTCAGACCGCCAGCGGCCAGTCCTGCGGCCAGCCCTTTGTCCAAGCCCGCCAACCGAGCAACAACGATAACAAAAAACAACCCCCAGACGGTCATCATAAACGCGGCCAATAACTTGGTCAGCGCAGTTCGGTTCAAGGCCGCAAAAAATTGAGGCCCCCCATTGTAACCGACCATAAATATGAAGAGGGAAAAGAATACATTCTGAACATCGGTACTAAGATTGATGCCGCCGATCTGGCCTATAAAGACCGCCACCAACAACGTGCCAGCAATGCCTCCTAATTCGAACTTGCCGACCCGAAACTTTCCAACGCCATATCCCAGGCCAAGACAAAGAAACAGAGCCATGATCGGGAAGGCGCGAAGTTGTTCTGTAATCAATTCCATTTTGAAATCTCCAGAGTCCAAACGCTGGTCCTTTCCCCTAAAGATACAGAGCCTTACTGTATTGAAAACAAAAATTTAAACACCCGAGGTCATGCGGTCGTTTCGAAACTACTTGGAACAAACTCTTTTAAAGGGCAGGTGAACGTGGAACCCAATAGCCGTTTTGGGAATGCAGGTCACACCATACACTCTTCGTCTTTTAGGGTCAGGTCTCATAGCCAGTATATGGCGAGCGCTGCGAGTGCGACGGCGGACAAGAAGAATTTGGGGCACCTGTCGTAGCGGGTTGCCACACGCCGCCAATCCTTCAACATTCCGAACATGATCTCGATCCGTTTGCGCCGTTTGTATCGACGCCTGTCGTACTTTACCGGTTTCTTCCGCTGCTTCCGGCCAGGGATACAGGCTCGTTCCCTTTGTCTTTCAACGCTTCTCGAAGACGCGCCATCTGCGCATCTGTGAGCCAGAAAAGATCAGACATGGTCACCGCTCGTTTTTCGAACCGTGACTCATGCACCAACGCGGAAATCAATGGGTCCTGACCCTAAGGCGCACCAGGTAGAACGGTCTCTCTGCGATGAAATGGGAACGTGCTGTAGATGCGTCTCAGAAAATGTCGATTTTTAGACTAGAGCAACCAAGCTGCCAAATAAAACGTCGCGAACCGGCACGCGCATGACGTTTTTTTAGGCGGATGGTAGAGCGAACGTTCTACACTATGTTTATGAATGGAACCAAACAAAAGATAGCTCGTGCCCTTCACCAACAATTCTCGGAGTTGGGTTTCGCGGGCCTAGGGGTCGAGGCATTGCGTGCAGGTGCAGATGTTTCGATCCGCACGCTCTATAAGCATTTCCCGAGCCGTGAAGAGATGATTGTTGGCGCGTTGGAGCATCGGGACGCTGCATATTTCGAGTGGCTTGCGGGTGGTCCGAAACAGGGCATTGACCATGTATTGTACCCGCTTGTGCGACTGGGTGACTGGTTGAGTGATGTATCAAACACTGGGTGTCTATTTTTGAATGCACTGGCGGAGCACCCCAACAGCTCGCCGATCTCCGGTCTGGTTAAGGCGCACAAGCTCAAATTGGCGAATGAATTTGAGCTCCGTTTAGAACGTATTGCTCCAGACCAGAACACGCGCCACGCAGCCGAAACCTTGTTTCTTTTGCACGAAGGTTTGACTGACGTGGCCCGCTTAAGGGGTCCTGCAGCGGCCACCCAATCTGCGCTTCTTGCAGCCCGCAAAGTGCTGGAAACGGAAGACATCACATGAGTCACGGTCCTAAAATCGAAGAGATCCATATCTATCAGCACAATCTGCCGGTAAAGAATGGACCCTATACGATGGCCAATGCCGAAGTTTGGGCGCTGGACACAACACTGGTGAAGATTGTAGCGACCGATGGGACAGAAGGGTGGGGAGAGACCTGCCCGGTAGGCCCCACCTATGCCGAAGCGCATGCGCTTGGCGCACGCGCGGCTTTGATACATATGGCACAAGATTTGATCGGTATGCCGCTCTGGCCATTGGTGTTGCAACGAAAGATGCACAGCCTGCTCAATGGCCACAACTATGCAAAAGCGGCGATAGACATCGCAGCGCACGACCTGTTGGGCAAGTTGCTTGAGATAAGAGTGGCAGACTTCCTCGGGGGTGCTGTGACGGAACGCGTACCCTCTTACTATGCGACAGGTGTGGGTGCTCCGGATGAGATCGCCCGGCTCGCTGCTGATAAGCGCGATGAGGGCTATCCGCGCCTTCAGGTGAAGGTTGGCGGGCGTCCGGTCGAGCTGGATATCGAAACGATCCGGAAAGTGTGGGAGCAGATCAAGAACTCAGGAATGCGTCTTGCGGTTGACGGCAATCGAGGTTGGACAACGCGCGATGCACTGCGCGTGAGCCGCGAATGCCCTGACATTCCGTTCATTATGGAACAGCCCTGCAACACGGTCGAAGACTTGCAAAAGATCCGCCCGCAAGTCACCCACGCCATCTACATGGATGAAAGCAGCGTTGACTTGAATACCGTGATCAGCGCAGCGGGGGCCGGCCTAATAGACGGGTTTGGAATGAAGGTCACGCGCATCGGAGGACTGACCAACATGCGCAGCTTCCGAGATATCTGCGAAGCCTGCAACCTGCCGCATACCTGCGACGATGCCTGGGGCGGCGACATTATCGCGGCGGCTTGTGTCCATGTTGCAGCAACCGTGCGCCCCGACCTTTGCGAAGGAGCATGGGTGGCCGCACCTTACATCGACGGGCACTATGACCCCGAAAACGGTATACGCATCGAAAGCGGGTTTATCGCGCTACCCGAAGGTCCGGGTCTTGGCGTTACCCCAAATCCCGAGATATTTGGTGATCCTGTTGCCAGCTTCCAAGCGTGAGGATGGATATGAGATTTGTGGGCAAAAAAGCACTGGTCACAGGCGCAGCTGGTGGGATCGGGGCGTCAATCGTTTCCAACTTGCGGGCCGAAGGGGCGTTGGTGGCCGCGGCGGATCGAAATGTTGATGGCATTGATGCTGACGCTCACCTGCCGGGTGATCTGTCGCAGGCTGACTATGCAGATACCCTCCCTCAGGCTGCTAATCTTGCGCTCGGCGGCCTGGACATCGTAGTCAACAACGCAGGCGTTATTACACGCGGTGCCGTGACAGAGACGACAGACGCAGATTGGGATCTCTCGATCACGGTTAACGTCGAAGCCCCCTTTCGCATTTGTCGGGCAGCAATCCCGATAATGGCCAATGATGGCGGTGGGGCGATCGTAAACACAGCTTCGTGTTGGGGTGGAAAAGCTCCAGGCCCGAACCACGCGCTATATTGTATGACCAAGGCGGCAATCGCATCTTTGACCCAATGTATGGGAATGGACCACGCGCATCAGGGCATTCGGATCAACGCGGTGTGCCCAAATGAAGTGAACACGCCCATGTTGCGTAGCGGCTTTGAAAAGCGCGGTTATGACCCCGACACTGCCGTGGCTGAACTAGGGGCCACTGTCCCCATCGGCCGGATAGCTGAACCCCAGGACATTGCGGATGTCGTTTTGTTTTTGGCTTCCGACGCAGCGCGTTACATGTGCGGCGCACTTGTTGAGGTGAATGGTGGAAAGCCAGTCTCATGAGGCGATTTGAAGGGAAAGTCGCACTGGTCACCGGTGGTCGATCTGGCATCGGCCTCGCCATTGCAGAACGACTGCGGCAGGAGGGCGCGCGTGTATTCACGGCGCAACGTCAAACCGATGAGGTCTTTGAAGGCATTGTCGCGGACCTGAGCGATCCGCAGCTGCCCGCCGAGGTCGTCAAGACAGTGGTTGGGCGTGCCGGTCAACTGGACGTGCTCGTTAACAATGCCGGTATGATGCAGGAGGCCAAAATCGAAGACACGAGCATTGAGGATTGGCAACGTAGCCTGGCATTGAATCTAACGGCTCCGTTCTTGATGATCCGGGCCGCGCTCCCCCATTTGCGCAAAACACGCGGGAGCATTGTCAACACTGGGTCGATTGAAGGTTTGGGATCCAATCCTCGTCACGCGGCCTATTGTGCCGCAAAAGCGGGCCTGCACGGCCTGACTAGGTCTGTCGCTGTGGATCACGGAGAGGAAGGAGTCCGATGCAACGCTGTAGCACCCGGATGGATCGACACGGAACTCAACGAAGACTTCGTGAATTCGATGCCAGAGCCTGATGCGTTCCGACGTAAGATCGGCGGAATTCATCCGGTTAACCGAACCGGGCGACCCGACGAAGTGGCCGCACTGGTCGCATTTCTGGCGTCAAGTGAAGCCAGTTTTGTAACAGGGCAGGTCTACACGATCGACGGTGGTAGAATGAGTAAACTCAGCCTGCCTTAAGGCTTGCTGATCCGACTATTGCCTAAACAAATTTTCGCATTTCAAACACTCTTTCAACCGCACTTTAAGCAGCGGACCTTTTTGCGAACCGCAGTATCTAGCACTTTGGGTTCATTGCCAGCCCCGGATGCCGCGTAGCATCCACGCCTTCGGCAAAATTGCTAGAAATTCCTCACGTCCCAAACGTGTCATTGGTCGAGATTTCCAATCGCTGCGGTGCTGCTCACCCGACTGGCCCTTCGCAGCGCGAGCAAAGTGCTGACTCTCACGGACTCACAAATCGTGGGACGAAGCGGGCGATCGCCAATCAAACGTCCGCTTTGTAGTGCGCGAGGAACATAGCAACGCAATCGTCCAAAACATTCTTTGATGTCGGGTTCTGACCGAGGAAGAACTCTGGCCAGAAGAAGAAGTTTTTCACCAGCCCCAAAAGCTGGTTGGTTGCGAAGGCCGGATCAGCTTTTCGGATGACGCCTGCGTCCATAGCTCCACTGATCAAGCCTGTCATTGGGTAGTCATGGGACTCGGTCTCAGTGAAAAACCGCCGGGAACGATCAAGGTCACGGATCAGCTCAGATAGAACCATTCGATTAAGTCCAATAGCTGTTTCTTCTGTGATCACCTCGACGTAGCGCCACAAAGCATCCTTCAGTTGCTGGGCAAAGTCGCGAGCTGGGTCATAGGATACCGGCTCCATGCGCCGGTTCTGTTCCAACATGATCTCTGAGATTGCATCGAACAGCGCTTCTTTGCTTTCGAAGTGATTGTAGAGCGTGCGACTCGATACGTTCGCTTTTTTGGCGATTGAAGTTGTTTTCGCCCCCAGAAACCCCTGCTCTTTGAACTCATCGATGGCCGCATCGATAATATCTTTTCGTTTTTTTTCAGTGCGTTTCATGATTTTAACCTCAAAAAGTAAAAAGATGTGTTTACAAACATCATCTATTCACCATAAGTAAACACAACGATTTACTTTAGCAAGGCGCAATGATGCCTGATCCCGAAAGGAACAAGACCATGACAACCCAAAATTTCACAGCGGGCAAAAACGAAGTCACCTTCAAATCCTTTGGCGTGGATTTGGCGGGCGATCTGTACCTGCCCGAAGGCTTTGAAGAGACAACGACCTATAAGGCTATCGTGGGGGCCAGCCCGTTCCCGCAGGTCAAGGACCAAATCCCGGCAACTTACGGACCGGAAATGGCCGCGCGCGGGTTCATTTACCTTGGTTTCGACTACCTCGGCATGGGCGTCTCCCCGGCGCTGCCGGGGGAGTACAAGCAGTCGCGTTATATGTTCCGTCTGATCGAAAACACTTGGGACGCCGTGTCTTTTCTCGGCACGCTGCCGTTTGTTGACGAGATTTACGGTCTGGGCGTTTGTCAAGGCGGGTCCATCATCGCATCGGCAGCTGTGACGGACCATCGGATCAAGAAGATCGCGATGGTGTCGGGCATGATGGCGGCGGACGCTTTCCAGTGGACCGACCGCGATGTGGTTAACCAGCAGATCGCAGCCGCTAATGCGTCGATGCAGAAAATGTATGAAACCGGCGAGCCCGATTATGTCGCACCATTTGGGCTGAATGATGAGCAAGCCCGCGAAGACTTTGTCGGATCAGGCGTCAATCCGATGGCCGGAGAATCCTATGACTACTACGGGCGTGATGGTGTCAAAGGCCCGGTCGCGGTTCCGACCTACACCAACATGCATATCGGAGACCAGGGCATGCAGTCGCTGATCTCCATCGGCGAAGCCTATGCCGACAAAATCGTGCAGCCGTCACTGACCATCTACAGCAAAACGGCTTTCACCGCGCCTTGTTCAACCCAGTTTGTTAAGAAGCTGACAAATGAACACGAGGAACTGGCCTTTGATGAATTCAGCCACGTGGACTTCTACTACAAACCTGAAGCTGTAAAGGCGTCGACTGACGCGGTCGCTGAGTTCTTCGGCAGATAAACTGTAAAGGCAGAGGCCCTTTCGCGACCGCTGCCTTTTTGATTGATGAGTTGCGGGATCGCTTGAACGGTCCCGCAGAAATCTCATCGTCATCCCGTGCGATTGCAAAAAACCTCGATCATCGTTTCGGGATTTTCCGCGAAGAAGTTGCAACCATTGAAGTGACGCGTGTTGCTGTTTTCAATCCCGCGTATCCTCAAGTTATAAAATAGAATATTTTTGTTTTCACGTCGACCGATGGCGTCAAGCGACAGCTTTGAAATGATATCTATGGACGCAGTTTTCGCGCAAACAAAGCCGTTCGCTTGGTCTTCGCCGTAGCTCGACCAGCTTGGGATTAATCATTTGCCCGGTTCCAGCCCGCACCATGTTCACAAGGAATGTGAAAGTAGCGTCCATTGACACATCAGGCTCCGTCCGCTTGGTGCGATCACCAGGACCGATTTAGTAGGTCGAATGTTGCGGCGATCATCGGGTTATCTTTGCGCCGTTTTAGCGTCACAAAGCACAGGCACGCAGGAACTGAAACAGAATTACAGACGGCAAGTCCAAAGGATTGTTTTTGATGGAGCGCGATGGAATCGCGGCAGAGGCTCAGGCCAATCCCGGATCTCACCATTTCAAGCATCGAAGCTTCTTGATCCACCAATGCGACCACGTTCGGGCGGCTGGCCTGATCTTCGAAAATCTTGGCCAGCAAGCGATGGTGGACAGAGGCTTCGGGAGTGCCAATCCAAGGCAAGGCTGCAAGCGAAGGCCAGTCGGACTCTTCCACCTGCTTCTGCCAGCCAGCTGGCCCGATCACGCGATACACAAAATCGGCCAGCTTTATGGCGTGCACAGGATCACCGCCGTCCGACCCAATACTGGAAAGGTCATCGGGTCCACACAGGTAGAACCCGGCATCGACGCGACCCCGTCTGAGCCATGTCAGGATGTCCCCGCTGACCCCGTGTACCAACTCGGTTTCGACATCAGGATGCTCTGATCGCAGATGCGCCAATAGACGGCCCAAGCGAATGAACTCTGGATCGACGATCGTGCCGATCGTCAGTTTTCCACTCAAACGACCAATACGCTGGCGGGCACTGCGTTGGAAATCACCGACTGCATCGAGGACTTGTTTCGCCTTTGCCAAAACCGCAGCGCCGTCATGGGTGATCTGCAACCCAGTTGCGGTTCGGTTGAACAGCGTCAGTCCAGTCTCTTCGCTAAGACGCTTGATCTGATGGCTGATGGCCGGCTGGGTAAGGTTCAACACTTCGGCTGCGCGGGAAACGCTGCCTTCACGGGCCACCGTTACAAAGGCCAGAATGGTGTTAATATTCGAAAACCGGTCCATATAAAATTTACTAATATGGCATTGTGCGAATTGTCATTAGATTTTTGTGTGCCTCTCGCGCAGAGATCAGTGAAGCCAATGATGCGGGGCCAGGTGAACAGCCTCCCGAACTTCGGAGGTAAATGAAAGGGTCGCGTACAAGAAAATCGGAATCCATTTCCTTTCCGGTGCGCATAAGGCGAAGCAACGACTGAATAGGTGGACGACACGGATGTCTGACGGCGCAAACAGGTTCGACTATATCGTGATTGGTGGCGGATCGGCCGGGTGCCTGATGGCCAACAGGCTGAGCGCCGACACCAAGAACCGAGTTTTGCTGCTTGAGGCGGGTAAGGCCGATACCTATCCTTGGATACACATCCCTGTTGGCTATCTCTACTGCATCGGCAACCCGCGCGCGGACTGGATGTACAAAACCGAACCAGCCAAGGGGCTGAACGGTCGCAGCCTGCTGTATCCGCGCGGAAAGACGCTGGGTGGATGCTCTTCGATCAACGGGATGATTTATATGCGGGGTCAGGCCCGCGACTATGACAATTGGGCCAAGCTCACCGGTGAAGAGGCCTGGAGTTGGGACAACTCGCTGGCCGACTTTAAGGCTCATGAGAACCACTACAAGCTAGACGATGGCGCCGACCCGAGCACTGGTGACAACAGCCGGTTTTCCGACCTGCACGGGCATGGTGGCGAATGGCGGGTCGAAAAACAGCGGCTGCGCTGGGATGTTCTGGACAGTTTTGCCGATGCCGCCGTTGAGAACGGCATTTCCAAGACGGATGATTTCAACACGGGCGACAATGCCGGGGTGGGCTATTTCGACGTCAACCAGCGCTCGGGCTGGCGCTGGAACACGTCCAAGGCGTTTCTGCGCCCGGCCAAGTCACGCCCAAATCTGACGATCTGGACCGAGGCGCAGGTCGAGAAACTGACCTTTGAGAAAGGCAAAGACACCGCGTTGCGTTGCACCGGCGCGGTTGTCCACCACAAAGGGCAGCCCGTTACGGTCCAAGCCTCAAAGGAGTTGGTTCTGTCGGCGGGTGCCGTGAACTCTCCGCAAATCCTGCAACTGTCTGGAATAGGCCCAGCGGCGCTTCTCAAAGAGCACGGGATAGACGTAGCAATGGATGCGCCCTTCGTTGGTGAGAACCTGCAGGACCACCTGCAAATACGAGCGGTATACAAGGTAAAGGGCACTCGGACGCTGAACACCTTGGCCAATTCTCTGGTAGGCAAAGCCAAGATCGGTTTGGAATATGTGCTGAAGCGGTCTGGCCCGATGAGCATGTCGCCCAGCCAACTGGGGGCTTTCACTCGATCCGATCCTCAGCGCCCTCATGCCAACCTCGAATATCATGTCCAGCCGCTGAGCCTTGAAGCCTTTGGCGAAGACCTACATGACTTCCCGGCCATTACCGTCAGTGTATGTAACCTGAATCCGACCAGTCGCGGGCATGTCCGTATTGCGTCTTCGGATTTCCGTCAGCCACCTCAGATTTCGCCCAACTATCTTGACACAGACGAAGACCGCATAGTTGCCGCCCAAAGCCTGCGGCAGGTGCGCGAAATCATGGCGCAGCCCGCGATGGAAGCTTACGAGCCGGAAGAATTCAAACCGGGTATCCAATATCAAACTGACGAGGAACTTGCCCGGTTGGCAGGCGACATCGCCAGCACGATCTTTCACCCTGTCGGCACGATCAAAATGGGGCGCGAGGAAGATGAAACCGCCGTTCTTGACCCGCATCTACGCATGAAGGGGGTGGCTGGTCTGCGTGTGGTTGATGCCTCGGTCATGCCAGAGATTACCAGCGGTAACACCAATTCGCCCACTATCATGATCGCAGAAAAAGCCGCGGGCTGGATGCTGGCGGGTCAATAAGACCTGTCAGCATCCGGACGTAAAAGTTTCCCGGAGGATCCATGCGCAATTCGTTTTCCAATCTTCCGCTGACCGGTGTGAAGGTCGTCGATTTCGGCCAGTATATCGCGGGCCCTGCCGTCGCAATGTTGCTGGGCGATTTGGGGGCAACCGTGGTGCATATTGATCCGCCCAGCGGTCCGATGTGGGACAGCCCGGCAAATGCTGCACTGAACCGGAACAAGGTGATCGTTAATTTGGACCTCAAGACGCCAGAGGGGTTGGAGAGAGCCAAAACGCTCTGCGCCGAGGCCGATATTATCGTCGAGAACTTCCGCCCGGGTAAGTTGGCCGCGCTTGGAATGGACTTTGCCGCGATGCGCGAAGAAAGGCCCGAATTGATCACGATCTCGATCCCCGGTTTTGCATCAAATGACGAAGAACGGCGCGAACTTCGGGCCTACGAAAGCATCGTCGCGGCAAGTTCGGGCGTATTTACCGACATGGGGCTAAACCGAGTGCTAATGGGGCTGAACCCGTCATTTTCTCCCCTGCCACTTGCCTCGGCTTATGCCTCGCAGATCGCCGCGTCGGCTACGGTATTGGCTTTGCAATCACGGCAGGTAACAGGTCTTGGCGACCAGATCGAAGTTCCGCTGGCAGCCGCCGTGATGGAGGGGCTCTGTTACAACTCGATCAAGGTAGAAAACATGCCCGAGCGCTATCTGACCCAGCGCGAGGTCGAGATTGAACGTCGGCGTATCGAAGGTCTGCCGATGAACGTTGCATATGAAGAACTGCAGGAATTGTTGGACCCGTTCTTCCGCAGTTACATGTGTAAGGACGGGCGCATGTTCTACGTCGTTTGCCCCAGCCACAAGAACCACGCCCGTCGCTGTCTGGAAGTACTCGGCATTTATGACGAGTTGGTTGCTGACGGGCTGACTTCGGAAGAAGACACATACAAACCTTGGTCGGAATGGTCGCACGACACCTCACTCGGGGTCTATCCGATGCCCAAATTCTGGGCCGATAAAATCTCGGCGCGTATGAAAGAGGTCTTTATGACCCGCACATCGCACGAATGGAAAAAAATGTTCGGCCGGGGCCTGATCCCCGGAGCGCCGCAGCGCTGGCTACAGGAATGGATTCATGACGAATACGCCGAGACTTCGGGTCTGATGATCGACGTTCACGACCCGATTTATGGTGATATGACGCAACCCGGCCCAGTGGTCTGGATGGAAGAGAGCGGCGAAGAGGCATTGCAGCCGGAGCCCCGTCGATGGGTCGATTTCGACGAAGCGCTGAAAATATTGAAGAAACACCGCACCGAGATCCCAGACCCTTCTGAAGAAACCGCGAAAGTAGGGTGGTTAACCGGCGTACGGGTTCTGGACCTATGCAATGTGATCGCGGGCCCACATTCGGCCAGTTATCTGGCGCGGTTCGGGGCCGAGGTGATCAAGCTCGACCCCTCCGTGCCGATGTATGACAGTTGGAACACCGTCATCTATGGCATGTCCCAGATGCGCGGCAAGCGCTCCATTCTAGCAGATATCACCTCTCATCACGGACGCCGGGTTTTCGAGGATCTTGTTAAATCCGTCGACGTTATCGTTTGGAACGCACCGGACAATCAGATCAAGAAAATGGGTCTTGATGCTGACAACCTGCGCAAACTCAACCCGGATGCGTTGTTCTGCAAACTCGATTGTTTCAGCGGCGTGCGCCGGGGCACGCGTACTGACTACATCGGCTACGATGACTTGGTTCAGGCGACAACCGGTATCATGCTGCGCTTTGGTGGTGCTATGGACCGACCAGAGGAACACGCCCATGTGGGCACGATCGACGTTATGTGCGGATTTGGTGGCGCACTTGGAGTGGCCGCAGCACTCTATCAGAAATACCGCTTCGGTCGGATTGGGCGCGGTCGCACCTCGCTCAATGCTAATAGCGGTCTTCTGCAAATCCCCTTTGCTTTTGATTACAAGGGGCGAGGGCTTTTCGACGAACCGTCGGGCCCCGAGGCAAATGGCTATGATGCTCTGACACGGTTCTATAGTACCGCGTCGGGGCGCTATGTGCTGCTCAGTGCCTACGAAGCCGATCTGCCGCGGTTCCGAAAAGTCGAGGGCCTAGAGGAACTGCCTGATCTGCCAGAAGAAGACCGTGCCGCCTATCTTGCGACTGCATTCCAAACCCTTCCTGCGTCGGATTGGGTGGAAAAACTGCAATCGGCTGATATCGGCGTGGCAATCTGCGAAAATCTCGACGCCTTGCGCGCGAGGAATTCACGCGAGGCGGATGGTACACCGGGCACTGAAAATGGCAGCTACTCTTTCTCGATTTACCCCGACCACCCCAGCGGTCATGAGGTAACACAACTTGACCCCTACGCAGTGCGCCCAACCCGTGCAAAGGTATTTGCAGTCGAGCCATCCGAGAAGTTTGGCACTTCAACCCGCATGATCCTCGGTGAACTCGGTTATGTGGAGGAGGCCATCGAAGTGATGATCAAATCTGGCGATGTTGCAGAGTCGTGGAGTACGGAATATTTGCCGAGCTAAACGAATGGCAAGGTCGCTTGTGGCAGGGCGCAGGGATAAGCTTGCTTTTTGCGATTGGCGGCTCTGGGACGACATAGAGTACAGCTAATTTTGCGACCGTTGCAGCGCGCATTTCTTCCGAAAGAGTTTCGCAAGCGATAGAGCCGCGCAATGCCCAGGAAAACAAGAAACTTAGTTTGCAGGTCGTTGATCAAGGAGCTTGACTGCTTCAATCACATCGATCGTAGTCTCACCTCCAGCAATCCCATCCAAAGCAGTGCGAACATCAGATATCGCCCTATGCGCCTGTCCAAATAGTTTGCATTGTTTTGCGAAATCTACGGATGTTCGAAGTTCAAGCATCTTTGCTTTCTGTTCTCTTGCAGTAGCTAGTGCCCCACGAAATTCTTTTTCTGCCAATTCATTGTCGCAACGTGCCAGCGCGTAGACTCGATCCGTCTCAGATCGGGCCCATCCTTCATTTGTGTACTGCTGTTGTTCACGAGCCTGAGCCAGAAAATTTAGGGCCCTATCTCGGTCACCTATGTTCAATGTGAGTTCCGCCAAAAGTGTCAGAAAGAATGGTTTGTAGTTTCCCGCACCACTCTCCCACCACGCTATCGACGCTTCGTGTAACGCATCGATTGATTCTTGGTTTGGCGAAACATGGGCTTTCACCCAGCTTCGCCACAAGGTCGCAGTCAAAGACATGAATGTGAATGAGTGCTTGGCTGACAGCCCGTCAAGCTGCTTTGCGATCTCCAGCACTTTTTCGGGTTCACGGCGCAACAGATGAAGCATGCATAGATAGGTCAGAGACTGCGCGATACTGTGAGCATGCTCCAGCTCTTTTGCACCCAAAACCGCCAGCATTTGAACCTCAAGTGCTTTGTCTGGGTCCCCGCGCATCCACATTGCCAAGCTTAGGAAACACGACGTAATCGCCGCATGGTCGGATCCATAGATGTAAGCCAGATGTGCATCACGTTCCCGGCTGTAGAGTTCCAGTGCTTTGCTTAAATGATCGTATGCGGGCTCCAGATCACCAATATGAAACAGAACTGCGCCCATTGCGCGATGCGCCACCATCTGATGCTGCGTCTCACGAGTCGAGGTCGACAGATCCAGCAATTGCGCCGCGACGTTCCTGGCCAAATCATACTCGGCGCGCACCAAATGGAAGGAATACAAACCATTCAGAACTGGAAATAGCTGCTCTGTTTCTTCAACTCGTTCACACAAGTCGCGTATTCTTTCGTAAACAGAACCGGTTTCGTCGGCGGCTATTCCGGCGGTCGTTCGTAAGACACCGGCCTTGAGAACCTGAACCTCAATTTCCTTGCGGTCCCGCTCGATACTTTGATCCATTTCGCCAAGCTGCTCAATCGCCAGGGACAATTGCGTGCCTGCCTCAATGTTAGCGGATCGCTGGACTGCCCGCTGGCCTGCAAGATAACGATAGTCCACTGCCTCCTTACACATGCCTGCCATGGTGTAGTGATGAGCCAGAATTTCCGGGCTTGCATCACCCGTATGTGCCGACTTTTCTTTCAAATATTGCGCGACACGAGAGTGTAGAACCCGACGTTCCCGCTTTAGAAGGCTATTGTAAGCGGTGTCACGAATAAGGGCGTGACAGTAGCTGAAGGTTTCAAAACCTTCTGAACGAGACGCTGTTACTATGCCAGCCTCAACCAAAAGTTCCAGTCCTGCGCGCAACGCACCATCGCCTACGTTCGCCACTTTTGAGATCAATTGAAAAGTAAACTGAGGGCCTATTACAGCGCCAATCTGGGCGACCTCTTTGGCAGAGCTCAGGCGATCAAGGCGTGCCATCAATGCATCATGTAACGTACTGGGCACCGAGTTTGCCGGCGATGCCCCGCCCATCGTGTAGGTGTCCCTTCCCCTGGTCAGGACGCCAGATTCAAGGAGATCTTTCGTCACCTCCTCAACGTATAGCGGCACGCCGTTGGATCTTGCCGCGACCACGTCATACATCTCTTCAGCGACCATCTCGCCTTTGGCGACTTCGTCAACAATGCTCTTTACCTGTCGAAAGTTTAGCTGCTTCAAATCAACCTTCGTAAGGTTGGATTGCAGTGTCCAACCTGGATCGAACTCGGGCCGGAAGGTCATGACGACCAGCACCGGAAGGTTGCGAATTCGATCCACCATCCGATCAAGCAGCAATTTGGTTGTTGGATCAATCCAGTGGGCATCTTCCAAAAGGAAGAGAACTGGAGGACCGTCAGCCTCTGACGCAAGATTGTCCAGCAACAATTCCAGCGACTGTTCCATGATCTGCTGCGGTGTCAGATCTATAGGCCCCAAATGATCTTCAAACGGAACAGACAATAGGGATCCTGCCAACTTCAAAGCATCGTCCGATTGATCGCTCAACACGCCGCGGATTTTTTCAAGCTTAACGTGATTTGGCTCGTCCGCGCGAAGATCAGCTGCATTCTCAAGTTGGCGAATGATGGGATGCAGGGAAGTCGCAAAATGATATGGAGAACACTGATATCGCATTTGCTTGTGGGGCAAGTCCGAGATGTTCTGCCGAAATTCTTCTACCAGCCGCGACTTGCCAATTCCCGGCTCACCTGACACCAACACAACCTGACCCTGGCGATCACCGGCCAAAGCCCAATTGTCGTTCAGCGCCTCCAATTCCGCGGTGCGACCGACCAAGGGCTTGAGCAAAATATTGTCGATCGCCATAAATCGGCTGACTGTTTCCCGCTCCCCGGTTACTTGCCAGGCTTCGACTTCCTTAGCAAAACCCTTGAGTTTAAACGCACCGCGCAGAACGTATTTAAAAGCTTCACCCGCCAGCTGATGAGTGGTTGGGGCGATGATCATCGTACCCGGATCCGCCATCGCTTGAAGACGCGCGGCCAGATTGGGTGCCTCACCCATCGCCGTTCCGTCTTCAAACATCTTTTCGCCGCGCAGATCGCCGACCACAACCAACCCGGTTGCTATCCCAATCCGAACGTTGAGTTTCGCGTGGGTGCGAACATCTGGCATCTCATCAATGATGCGCAGACCGGCACGAATAGCGCGCTCCGGGTCGTCTTCATGGGCGTGGGGAAACCCAAAGAAAACCATAATCCCGTCGCCATAGTAGCTGGCAATATGGCCATCATACGCTGCAACAGCCGCAGCACAGGTTTCCTTGAAAAGTCGAAGAACATCAGCCAAGTCTTCCGGGTCGACGCTTTGCGCTATTTCCGTTGAACCGACAAGATCGATAAACATTACAGTAAGCTGTCGCCGCTCTGCCACGATCTCGGCGCTGTTGCTATTGCTGGGCGGGCGCTGCCCCATTTCCATGCTGGCGCGAACGGCTTTCAGAAAACGCCTTCTCGGCCCCAGCGGAAGTCCGATTGTTACAAGGTCTTCGTCAGATAGTTCAGACAGGTCGCAAAGTTCAATTTCATGTTCGGCAAAAGCGGCAGCATACTTGGACAAACCATGTCTATTTAGCCAAGACGCAATTTCTGACATCAATTGGTATTGCTTGCGTTAGGAGCAGGATCTCTGAATGCGTACTGCCAGCAAGCATCTCCTTGTTAACTTAACCCGTCAAATGATCGGTGGCTCATTTGTCCAACAGTATGATCAGTTTCTTGTTTAATGAAGACTACCGTTTTGTAAGAGGTCAAGGGCTTCATTGGCTCTCTTGACGTGTTACTGGATGCAAAGTCGGATTTAAGCGAACCGGTTCAACTGTTCCCAATGTGGTCGATGATTTGGAACTCTACCTATGCCATCGCACCGACGAAAGAACTCTTCTCCCATAAACTGCAGCCATTTACGGTCGTTTGTCATGTAATGTCGTGCTGCGATTGACGCTTAATCACGTGAGAGTCGATTCTCAGATAAACTCCAAATTGTCAGTAGGAAGCTTTCTCGGGCGTCAAGAACGAGATGACCGTCCAGTCTGTTTTAAGGAAATCGACCAGCAACGTTCCAACCATATAGATTGGTAGGATAAAGACCTTATTTTATTGGCAAACTGTCATTTGAACGATGTTAGGAAAGGGGTCTTTGGCTTGTCTCATTTCTAGCACCGTCACAACGAAACAAGAATCTTTCCGAAGAACAAAATCAATATGATATAAAGAAATTCGAATATTAGTCCGATGCGACGTAAATCACCAACGCTACCGGGTAAAAATTGATTTGGGAGGTCACAATGTTTCGTATGCTTCTAAGCTTAACAGCTCTAGGATTGACGCCGGTTAGTGCCTTCGCCGATGCTGTCCCAAGTGAAGAGGCTGCCGAGGGCTTGTTCTCGGAGCAACCCTATTCTCCATATGCCAACAGATCCTTCCCGGAACGCCCTTTATGGGGGGACACTCACCTTCATACGGGACTTTCATTGGACGCCGGAGCCTTTGGCAACACTCTGCTGCCGGACGAAGCCTGGCGCTTTGCCAAAGGTGAGCAAGTCATTTCTTCGACGGGCCAGCCTGTCAGACTGGCCCGGCCTTTGGATTGGATGGTTCTTACGGACCACACAGACTTGATGGGATTCGCTCCTGATCTGCAGGCAGGCAAACCCGGTGTTCTCGCCGATCCAAAAGGATTGGAGTGGTACAAAGGTTACAAAGCGGGTGGAGAAGAAGCTGGCAAGGCTGCATTCGACATTATTACCAACTTCTCACAGATGACTCTGCCGGAAGTTTTGCTTGAATCATACAGCCCGGGCGCTGATGCTTTTGCCTTTACTTGGGAAAATATCGTTCTGGCGGCTGAACGACACAACGACCCTGGCAATTTCACCGCTTTCATTGGGTTCGAGTGGACGTCGGTTCCGAAAGGCTTCAACCTGCACCGGAACGTTATGCTGCGCGATGGGCCTATCAGGGCGCTTCAAATGGTACCTCCGGTCACGCAACCCCCTTATGGTGATACAGATCCAAAGGCGCTTTATGCTTGGCTTGAAGAGTATCAGCAGAAAACAGGCGGGCGCGCGGTTGCATTCGCTCATAATGGCAACTTGTCAAATGGATGGATGTTCCCAACCGAAGACACCTATCACGGTGGAAAGGTTGACGAAGAATACGTCGCTGCCCGCGCTAAATGGGAGCCGCATTATGAGGTCACTCAGATCAAGGGCGACGGCGAAGCGCATCCCTTCCTGAGCCCTGATGATGAATTTGCGGATTACGAAAACTGGGATGTCGGCAATCTTGATATCTCTGAACTTAAAACCGACGACATGCTGGCTGGTGAATACGCGCGCGAGGCATTGAAGCGCGGCTTGATGTTGGAAGAAAAGTTCGGCGTGAACCCCTATAAGTTCGGCATGGGCGGCGCGACGGACAGCCATACATCTCTGGCGACAGCCGAAGAAGATAACTTCTTCGGAAAATCCGTCAGCGTTGAGCCTTCGGCCACAAGGATCAAGCATCCTTTCATAGCCAATGATCTTGGTGAAATTCCCGGCGACCTCCTCGTCGCGTCCGGCTACACGGCCGTTTGGGCGACTGAAAATACGCGCGCGGCGATTTTCGATGCATTCAAGCGGCGCGAAACCTACGCGACCACGGGGCCACGGATTGGTCTGCGCTTCTTTGGTGGATGGGATTTCAATGACGCCGATGTTGAAACCCGGTTCATTGCAAATGTTGGCTACACGAAGGGCGTTCCAATGGGTTCCGACATGCGCCCTAATGAGGGCGACGGAGCACCCTCATTCCTGATCGCTGCATTACGCGACCCGGTTGGGGCCAATCTGGATCGTGTGCAGGTGATTAAGGGATGGCTGGACTCCGAAGGTGCTTTGCAGGAGAAGGTCTACGATGTGGCATGGTCGGACGATCGAGTTGCTGATCAAAACGGCAAAATCCCTGCGGTTGGCAACACGGTGGATACCGAAACCGCAAGTTGGACCAACACAATCGGGACCGCCGAACTTGTAACCGTTTGGTCTGATCCTGATTTCGATCCAAATGCGCGCGCATTCTACTACGTACGTGCGCTCGAAATCCCGACGCCACGTTGGATACTGTACGACAAATTGAGGTTTGGTGCCGAGCTACCAGAGGATGCGGTGCTTACGCATCAGGAACGCGCGTACTCTTCGCCGATTTGGTATACACCGGCAGAGTGACGTTTCTTCGCACGCGTTTGAAGAATGAGGCAGCAACCTTTGCCGCGTTGCTCTCACCTGAGCTGCAAAACGTCGTGGGCTACGATTCCTTGGAAAATTTAACTGACTGAAGCCAGCATAAAACATATCGCCGGATGGCGTTTCACGCAGGAGCCTTCATGCGAATAGTGAAAGAACCTCTATTCCATTTCTTCTTGATCGGAGCTGCCATATTCATTTGGTTTCACATTGTTTCTCCGAATGACGAGTTGATCGCAGATCCAGAGGCCATAGCAATAAGCGAAAGCGATGCCGCGCGGTTAGCTGAACAGTTCGCAGCCAGGTGGAAACGTCGGCCCAGCAATGCCGAGCTTCAGGCTTTGGTCGATGCATCCATCCGCGAAGAGGTTCTGGTTAGGGAAGCGAGAAAGCTTGGTCTGGATCGCGGGGATAGCGTGATCAGATCGCGCCTGAGCCAAAAGATGGATTTTTTGACCGAAGCCATGGCCACGTCAGTTGTACCTGCAGACAAAGATCTAGAAGTTTTCCTCCAGCAAAATGCGGACCGCTACGCGACACCAAAAAAGATTGCCTTCACTCAGGTTTTTCTTGGTGAAAAGCCAAGTGACGCCGACATCGAAAGGGCATTGTCCGCGTTGCGAGCGGAACAAGAGGTATCCGACTTGGACCGCGCGACATTGCTGCCTGCGTCGATGCCGCTGACCGCGACGCGGGTCATCGACTCCGTCTTCGGAACCGGGTTCTCCGATGGTTTCGTCAATCTCGAAGAAGGTCGATGGGTGGGGCCAATCCAATCAGGCTACGGGGTCCACCTGGTACAGCTGCTGAAGATCGAGCCAAGCCGGATACCTCCATTGCCAGATATCTACGATGAAGTGCTGCGGGATTGGCGCCGCGTCATGAGCGAAGATCTGGCGCAAGCGCAATATGAGGCTCTTGCCGACAATTATGAGATCATTGCACCCGATTTCACAGGTCAGGCCAAATGAAATTCATAATTGGCCTATTGTATGCTCTGCTGTTTGCCTGGTCTGCCGGCAATGCAGCCGCACATGCGCTTGATCCGGGATATCTAGAAATTCGTCAAATCTCACCGGATGCCTGGAGTGTTCATTGGCGTAAGCCAGACGTGAACGGTCAGCCAATGGCGATCGACGTGGTGCTACCGGATAGCTGTACACCTGCCAGCGGGCCTGATCCAATGTCCGATGGGCGAGCATGGGTTTCTAGCTGGATTGTGGAGTGCCGCGCGGATGTCGCGGGTCAATCCATTACAATCGAAGGGCTGGAGACCCAAAAAAACGATGTATTGTTCCGCTGGCATCCCCTTCAGGCCGAGTCTGCTACACTCCGTTTCACCTCAGATATTACCGTCCAGAGGATACCCTCTGAACAGACAGCATGGTCTGTTTTCATCGCGTATTTTCAGTTGGGTTTTGAACATATTCTGGAAGGCTGGGACCATCTGTTATTTGTCTTCGCGCTGTTTATTCTAGTCCGCGATCCCTGGAGGCTGGTGGGAGCCGTAACAGCCTTTACGCTTGCCCATTCGATTACACTGGCATTGGCAACACTCGGAGTTTTAAATGTTCCCGGGTCACCGGTCGAAGCCGTTATCGCGCTTTCCATCGTTTTTTTGGCGATGGAGATTGTAAAGGGCGGCGAAGGTCGGTTCCGACTTTCAAAACAGAAACCCTGGATCGTATGTTTCGGGTTTGGGCTTTTGCATGGGCTTGGATTTGCAGGCGCTTTGGCCGAGATAGGGCTTCCCTCTAACGACATTCCTGAAGCCTTGCTTGCATTCAACCTTGGCGTCGAGGCCGGACAACTAAGTTTTGTCGGGGCTTTGGCTGTTCTGGTTTTGGTTTGGCGGTTCACAGCACTTCCGATCAGCCAAACCGCAACGCTTGTTACCGCTTATGGCATTGGTTCAGTGTCGATGTATTGGCTCATTGAACGAGTTGGTGGTTTTTAGATCGTGATGATGTTCCAAAGTTCGCTGTACCAGTATCGTTCGTTAGATTCTGTGTTGGAGAGGACAATGCCGTTCTAAGTGCGAAGATGAAGTTGCGCCGCGGCTGCTTGATTGGAGTTGTGGGAAGCTAATGGGATAAAGAGTTGTGAGAGACAAATTCGGCTAGAACCGCTTTGCTCCCATTTTTCCAGATCTCGTTTAACCACCGAGCAAAAGCAGCCACAAACTGCGTGTTATGGTCAAAATCGCCACAATACAGGTCCTGTTCAAGCCAAAGTCCGGGATCAATTTTAGCCGCCAGCGCCGTTTTTCTCAGATTTTCCCAAACAGGATCGTTAGGGGCGATTTCTGAGCCATCCTCGCGAACCCCTGCGCACATTCTGCACCAAAAAGCTTCTGCTAGAGCAAGCCCGTTTATGGAAGAGCCCGAAGCAATTGCATCGCGTATCGAGGGCAGCACAAACCCAGGGTGTCGCGCTGATCCGTCGAACGCGACCCGGCGCGTTGTGTCGTGAATTGCAGTGTTCTCAAACCGACGTTCAACCAACCCAAGGTACTCTTGCGGGGTCGTTCCAGGAACAGCGTCGACATGGGGTAGAATTTCTTCGATTTGGACTTTTTCAAAAAAAGCCAATATGTCAGGGTCTTGCATACAAGCAGAAATTGTCGGGACGTTTAGTATCTCTCCAACATTGGCGAGCAGTTGGTGGCCTCCGTTCAATATGCGCAGCTTCTGTGCCTCATATCCGTGAACATCCTCGGTTAAGGTGGCTCCAACTTGTTCAAGTGATGGTCGTCCGGCACAGAAGTTATCCTCGATGACCCATTGGCGAAAGTTCTCGTGTGAAACCGGGGCGCGGTCATCAATACCAAGTGCGTTGCATTGTGAAATCACCTGATCACTCGTTGCTGGCACGATGCAATCCACCATCGAATTGGGAAATGCGCCGTTCCGGTCGATCCAATCGGCAAGATCAGGGTCCGACAGGCGCGCTAACCCAACGATACAGTTTCGAAGGATAGTGCCGTTGCCCTGCAGGTTATCACAGCTTAGCGCGGTGAAGGGGGTCAAGCCATTTGCACGACGTATCCCGAGCGCTGCAACAATGGCGCCGAAAGCGGTGCGGGGGCGATTTGGGTTTGCCGCATCGTGGAGAATATCATCGTGATCCGTGTCGAAAGCGCCGGTGTTGGCATCCAGAAAATAGCCGCCCTCAGTTACAGTTAAAGATACAATTCGGATAGACGGATCAGCCATCCCGCGGATCAATGCAGCGTTGCCAGCCTCAATCGGTAGATAGTCGATCATCGGGCCTATGACCTCTGCGGATATTCCTTGTGGATCCAGCTCAATCAACGTGGTCAGGCAATCTTGCGCCAGCAACTTCTGGCGCATCCCGGCGTCATAGCTGCGTACTCCCGCTCCTATAATGGCCCAATCGCGGGCCTGGTCCTGCTGCATAAGCTTATGAATGTACCAAGCCTGATGAGCGCGGTGGAAATTTCCAAGGCCGATGTGAACGATACCGGGCGTCAAGTCCGAGGGTTGATAAGCAGGGGTTCTGACGGTTGCTGGCAAGTCTGCCAGCCTGTCTCGCCGCAGCTGGATCGGAGGGGTTGCGTGTGCCACAGGGTTCATCAGCTCATCCAATTTCCGCCATCGACATTATAGGTTTGTGCAACGATGTATTTTGCCTCGTCAGAGGCGAGAAACACGGCCATGCCGGTCAGGTCTTCGGCCCGGCCCATGCGACCATAGGGTACGCCAGCGGCCACTTCGCGTTTCTTCTGTCCGGGGGGTTTTCCTTCGTGTCTGGCAAAGAACGCATCTACACCGTCCCAGTGTTCGCCATCCACCACACCCGGAGCTATCGCGTTTACATTTATCCCATGTGGGATCAGGTTCAGGCCTGCAGACTGGGTCAAGGATATGATCGCGGCCTTGCTGGCGCAGTACACGGCAACCAGAGACTCTCCACGCCGCCCAGCTTGCGATGCCATGTTGATGATCCGACCTTTAGTACCATGGGCGATCATATGGCGGGCGACGGCCTGCATGGTGAACAAGGCACCGGCAACGTTGATGTCGAAGACACGCTCATAGTCGGCACGATCAATTTCAACAATCGGAGCGGCAGTGAAGATCGCTGCGTTGTTGATCAATATGTCGATCGGCCCGAAATGTGCCGTCGTGCGGGCGATGGCGTTGTCGATGCTCGGCTGGTTTGTCACGTCCATTTCCACGGCAAGAGCAGATGCGCCGATCTCAGTCGCGGCTTGTTGCGCGCGCTGGATGCCGATATCGGCTATGGCGACACGGGCTCCCTCCGCAACATAGGCCTTTGCAAAGGCCAGCCCTATGCCGCGCGCGGCCCCAGTAATCAGGGCGGTTTTACCAGCCAGACGTGTCATCCGATCCGCAAGCCTTTCGCGTCGAACCGGTGGATCACATCAGCGCGCGGTGTCAGGTGAACGCGGTCGCCATGGCGGAAACCCACCTCGCCATCCGCGCGGACAGTGATTGTGTCGGCCAGCCCGGTTTCGTGGACATGGAAAAATGTATCCGAGCCCAGATGTTCAGAAACGCTCACCACCCCGGACCAGTCCCCTTCGGTGTCTGAGACTGTGATATGTTCAGGCCTTATTCCGATGGTCTGAGCACCGTATTTCGCGGCCTCTTCGCCCTCGATGAAGTTCATTTTGGGGGAGCCAATGAAACCCGCAACGAACAGGTTTCGAGGTGTCCGGTATAATTCCAGCGGACTGCCGACCTGTTCGATTACTCCGGCCTGAAGGACGACGATCTTGTCGGCCATCGTCATGGCTTCGACTTGATCATGGGTCACGTAGATCATGGTGGTCGCGAGGCGTTCATGTAATTCGCTGATCTCTAGCCGCATGCCGACCCGCAGCGCCGCGTCGAGGTTCGACAAAGGTTCGTCGAACAGAAATGCCGCTGGTTCGCGCACAATCGCGCGCCCGATGGCAACCCGCTGGCGTTGGCCGCCCGATAGTTGTCCTGGACGGCGGTCCAGATAATCGGTCAGGTTCAGGACGCTTGCCGCGCCTTCGACGCGCTTGTCGATCTCGGCCTGATCCAGTTTCGCCATACGAAGGGGAAAGGCGATGTTCTTGCGCACGGTCATATGGGGATACAGAGCATAGGACTGAAACACCATCGCCAGCCCTCGTTTCGCGGGCGGGACATCGGTGGCGTCCGCGCCGTCAATGTCGATAGAGCCCGAGGTGATATCTTCCAATCCAGCGATCAGACGCAAAAGGGTGGATTTACCGCAGCCCGAGGGGCCGACGAAGACGGTGAACTCGCCATCTTCGATGGTCAGGTCCAGCGGCGGAATGACCTGCACATCGCCAAAGCTTTTGGTCACGGACTTGAGTTGAATACGTCCCATGTGTCGTGTTCCTTATTTCACAGCGCCGAAGGTCAGGCCGCGGACAAGTTGTTTTTGGCTAAACCAGCCAAGGATCAGAATTGGAGCGATGGCCATGGTCGAGGCAGCGCTAAGCTTGGCAAAGAACAGGCCCTCGGGGCTGGAATAGCTGGCGATGAAGGCCGTCAGCGGGGCCGCGTCGACAGCGGTCAGGTTGAGGGTCCAGAATGCCTCGTTCCAGGCCAGGATGAAGTTCAGCAAAACGGTTGAGGCGATGCCGGGGATGGCCATGGGGGTCAGGACGTAGAGGATTTCCTCTTTCAGCGTTGCGCCGTCCATCCGCGCGGCCTCCAGAATTTCGCCGGGGATTTCGCGGAAGTAAGTGTATAGCATCCAGACGATGATGGGCAGGTTGATCAGCATCAGGACAACCACCAGCCCTCCGCGTGTGTCCAGCAGGCCCAAACGGATAAACAGCAGGTAAATCGGGTAGAGCACGCCAACGGCAGGTAACATCTTGGTGGACAGCATCCACAGCAGAATGTCCTTGGTGCGCTTGGACGGCACAAAGGCCATGGCCCATGCTGCGGGTACCGCGATGATGACACCCAGAACAGTCGAGCCACCGGCGATAATGACCGAATTCCACAAGAACCGCATATAGTCCGAGCGTTCCTGCACGATGGCGTAGTTTTCCAACGTCCAGTTGAAGTTCAAGAACAGCGGTGGGCTGGCGATCGCCTGTGCCTCGGTCTTGAAGCTGGTCAGGATGGTCCACAGGATCGGGAAAAAGATCAGCAAGCCAACGGCCCAAGCGAGGGCGGTATTCAGCGATTTGCGGCGGGTTGTGACAGCGCGGGCCATGGTCTTACCTCCTCACGCGTCCAGGTTCTTGCCGACGATGCGCATCAGGAAGATGGCAACGATGTTGGCTAAGATGATTGCATAGACACCTCCGGCTGATCCAAGGCCAACATTTTGGCTTTCCAGCACCCGCTGGAAGATCAGGTAGGTAAGAGTGCGCGTGCCGAACGCGCCGCCGGTGGTCACGAAAATCTCGGCGAAGATCGACAGAAGAAAGATTGTCTGGATCAGGATCACAATGGTAATCGCGCGGCTCAGATGCGGCAGAATGATGTGGTAGAAGCGCTTCAGAACGGGGGCACCATCCATCTCGGCCGCTTCCAGCTGTTCACTATCCAGCGATTGGATCGCAGTCAGCAGGATGAGCGTCGCAAAGGGCAGCCACTGCCAAGACACGATCATGATAATCGAGGTCATCGAAGCCTCGGACAACCATGAGATCGGCTCGGCCCCGAAAAAGCGCCACAGATGGGCCAACAGGCCGTTGACCGGGTCCATGAACATGTTCTTCCAGACCAGCGCAGACACTGTGGGCATGACGAAGAAGGGCGCGATCACCAGAATGCGGACAACACCTTGCCCCCACATCGGCTGATCCAGCAGCATCGCCAGTAGGATGCCCAGGATAACGGTAATGACTAGGACCCCTCCGACAATCACAAGCGTTGCCTGTACCGCGGGCCAGAAAGAGCTGGACGATACGAACCGAACATAGTTGTCGAACCCGACCCAGCCCAGATCCCCACCGCGCAGCGGCAGGTATTTCTTGAATGAAAAGTACAGCGTCATCGTCAGCGGCACGAGCATCCAGCCAAGCAGCAGGACCACTGCGGGTGCCATCATCAGGCGAGCAATGGATCGGGAATGTTGGGTAGCCATGACGCAAGACCTCTCTGTTCAGGCATAACTCAGCCTGCGAGAAAAACGCGAGTTGTGGAAGGGGGGGAGCGGGGGGCAGATTACTGCCCGCCCGCGGGGAGAAAACCTCAGTACCCTGCGGCTTCCATCTCTTCGGCGGTAAAGGCCTGCGCCTTGGCAAGGGCTTCTTCAACCGTTTGCTGTCCGGCATAGACTGCCGAGAACTCTTGGCTGACCTGGGTCGCGATGCCTGCAAATTCCGGGATGGCAGCGAACTGGATGCCAACATACGGAACCGGCTTGACCGTGGGGTTGTTCGGATCAGCGGACAGGATCGAGTCCAGCGTCATCTTGGCAAAGGGAACCTTCTGGTATTCCGGGTTCTCATACAAAGAGGTGCGCGCACCCGGCGGAACGTTTGCCCAACCTTCGTTTTCGGCAACCAGTTCAATGTAGTCTTTGGATGTTGCCCATTCGATGAACTGTTTGGCCGCGTCTTCCTGCTGTGTACCAGCCGGAATAGCCAGTGCCCACGCCCAAAGCCAATTGGAGCGTTTCCCAAGCCCGGTATCTGGGGCCAGTGCAAATCCAACGCTATCCGCCACGGTCGAGTCAGTGGGGTTGGTCACAAATGACGCCGCAACGGTGGCGTCGATCCACATGCCGCATTTGCCCTGCTGGAACAGCGACAAGTTCTCGTTAAAGCCGTTGGTGGCATAGCCTGCAGGGCCAGATTCCGACATCATTTCAACGTAGAAGTTCAGCGTATCGGCCCATTCTGGCTGGTCGAACTGAGGCTTCCAGTCTTCGTCAAACCAGCGCGCGCCAAATGAGTTGGACATCGCGGTGATAAACGCGCCACCTTCGCCCCAACCGGCTTTGCCGCGCAGGCAGATACCGTTGATGTCAGCGTCACGGTCGGTCATGGCCGCCGCGGCCTCTTTGATGAATTGCCAGCTTGGCGCTTCGGGCATTTCCATGCCTGCTTTTTCCATCAGGTCGGTGCGATACATGATCATCGAGCTTTCGCCATAGAACGGTGCCGCGTAGAGCGTTCCTTCATGGCTCAGACCACCCGACATCGCGGGCAGGATATCACCGACGTCATAGTCTTCGGACAGACCATCCAGCGGAACCAGCCAGCCGTTCGCACCCCAGATCGGGGTTTCGTACATACCGATCGTCATGATGTCGAACTGACCACCCTTGGTGGTGATGTCGGTGGTCACGCGCTGGCGCAAAACGTTCTCTTCCAGCGTCACCCATTCGACTTCAACGCCCGTCGCTTCGGTGAATTTGTCGGTATAACCCTGCATCCGGATCATGTCGCCGTTGTTCACGGTTGCGATCGTTATGGATTGTGCGTGGGCCGCTGCCGTTGCGACGAATGTTAGCGCAGTCGCCGCACGAAGTGCGTGTTTTAAGTACATCCCTGTCCTCCCTGAGCTTGGATGCTGTGCAGAGAGCCTAGTTCAGGATTTGTCGCGCCGTCAATAAAAACTTTACGCGCGTTAATTTTAGATCGTTATGCAGATTCCCTCAGGACCAATCGTGCAGGGAAGAGAGTTTCTGTTCGGCTCTCGAATTTCCCACCGTTTTCAATGAGTTCGAAAAGTGTTTCAACACTTCGCGCGGCCACATTGTCGTAGTCATGCGCGGCGGTCGTCAGTGACGGGCAGGTGAATTTCGCAAACGGATGATCGTCGTTCGACGCCACCCGCAGTGTACAATCGTCTTTCCTACCAACGCGAATCCCCCGTTCGAAGCACGCCGCCAGAAAGCCGATGGCCAATCGGTCATTGCTACACAGAACTGAATCCGTGCGCAGCTTGCGTTCATCCAAAGCCTTGAGCGCACCCTTTCGGCCAATCTCTTCAAAGGCCCAACCTGTGCCTTCTATTTTGATCACATGCGGCTCAAAACCCAGCCGATCCATTACGTCGACATAAGCCTTGCGTCGCTTGTTGGCATTGGGGTTCGCAGGTGTCCGCATTTCGAAAAACGAAGGCGGCTCGCCGGTGCGAGTCATGTATTCTACGGTCTGAGACACAAAGCTGAAATTATCGGACCCGATAAACGCTGCGCCCAATCCATCGAGGTTACTGTCGAACAGAACCGTTGGCACACTGGCGCAGAATTTCTCAATCGCGGACTTGTCTGAGATACGTCCCAAAGGCGCCAACAAAACGCCCGCGGGTTTCAAGGATTGTAAGCCGTCCAGGATTTCGTTTTCCAGTTTTTGTTCGCCATGAGAGCTGAACAGAAACGGGCGGTACCCGGCTGCGATACAGCTTTGTTCTAGATACCGCGCGATTTCAGCGAAAAACGGATCGGCCAGGTAGGGCACGACGATGCCGATATTCTTGGTCAGCTTGCGGTTCTGGTTCACAGCATAGATGTTCGGGCGATAGTCGAACTGTTCCAGCGCTTCTTCTATGCGTGCCCGTGTAGTTGGGCGAACGCTGTCTGGGTCGTGAAAGTACTTGGACACCGTGGGGCGCGAGATCCCGCTGAGGGCTGCGAACTCTTCCATATTCTTTATCTTGGTCATGCCAGTCTGCCTGCGGATCTCAGCCGCCTTGATCTTATCCTATTTTTACATATTCTTTGCGCGCGCTAAAAAGATCAATAGCAAGACAAGTTCCGGACTTTTGTGCAGGTAAGGGGTTTGAATGTATCTCGGGATCGATATCGGTACGTCAGCGGTCAAGCTTGTCTGCGCGGATTCCAGTCGAATTCTTGCAACGTCTTCGGTGAGTATAAAGACTTCCTCTCCTAAACCCGGTTGGTCAGAGCAGCACCCGGATCTTTGGTGGCAGGCGACACGCGACGCCTTAGGCCAAATTTCTGGGCAAGTTACGCTGTCGGAGGTGAAGTGCATCGGGTTGTCAGGTCAGATGCACGGGGCCGTTTTGCTGAGCCGCGATCTGCGCCCAATCCGCCCGGCAATCCTGTGGAATGACAGCAGGGCGGCGCGGGAATGCGACGAACTGCGACAGGCCTTGCCGCAGATTGGTCAAACCGCTGGGGTCCTTCCTTTGCCGGGTTTCACCGCACCTAAGGTTACATGGCTAAAACAGCATGAGCCAAAGCACTATGCCCAACTGGGCCACATCCTGCTTCCCAAGGACTACATCGGTTTACGGCTGCATGGCGAATTGGGAACTGATACGTCCGATGCCGCCGGGACAATGTGGCTCGATCAGGCGTCGCGTGGCTGGCACGCCGGTATCGCCGAAGCCACAGATGTAGCTTTGGATTGGCTGCCGCAGGTATACGATGGTCATAGTGTCGTCGGGTCTGTGACACCACAAGCGGCGACTGAGACCGGCTTGAAACCCGGCACGCCAGTCGTTGCCGGAGGTGGAGATGCAGCAACCGGGGCGGTGTCTTTGGGCGCCACCGAACCGGGCCGGGGATTTGTCTCTTTGGGGACTTCTGGACAGCTGTTTGTGGCAGATCGAAGCTACAAGCCAAACCCTGAACGCTATGTGCATGCTTTTGCGCACACACTGTCCGACCGATGGTACCAAATGGCGGCGATGCTGAACGGCGCGCGACCAATTTCCTGGATAGGTGACCAATTGCGGCTTTCCGAAGCCGAAGTTGTCGCGCTTGCCGAAACGGTCAGCGGGGACCGTGTGCCAATTTTTCTACCTTATCTGACGGGAGAACGCAGCCCTCACGGCGATCCGCATATTCGAGCCTGTTTCTTTGGCCTGGAGGATTCCACAACGCGCGCAGACATCTGCCGTTCCGTGGTGGAGGCGATTGCTTTCTGCTTTGCCGATGCGGCGCAGAGTTTCGGTGACACTATAGAAGAATTGCCAGAGCTCGCAGCGATAGGAGGAGGCAGCAAATCAGATCTTCTGTTGAGATTGATTGCGACTGTGACCGGAAAGCCAATTGTGCGATCGACCGGAGCTGATGCCGGTCCGGCTTATGGTGCAGCTCGGTTGGCAGCTTGTGGTGATGGGGCTTTGGATATAGCTGATCTTGCGCTTCAGCCACCAACATCGGACAGGTTCGAGCCCGCAGATATGCCACTATTGTTCAAGCGGTTGGCGCGGTTTCGGAAGCTTTATCAGGCAGTCAGTTTGGCGGAATAGGAGCCGTGTACTGTCACCAAAAACTCGGCTAACTGCCTGCGCTGCGGTGGGCTCGTTCCGATATCATCGAACAAGAAACGCATCAATGCGCAGGTAGCTGATGTTCTCATTCCCGACGCGCAACATAGGCATCCAGTTCTTTACAAACGACGTCCAAATAAGGCGCTGCGAAAAAGATCCAATGTAAAACGGTCGCTGAGATAGCGCGCAACTGGTCCGACCCGCCGCATGGGCTGAAGCGCCTCATTGAACCGGTCTACTGATGTCCCGTCCGCATGTCGCGCCATCAACTGGTTTTGTGCGTCCTTGGCGATGAACTTGCCATCGCAGATGGCCAGCCGACCCGTATCCCTGCCTCCGGAATGCAGCACCAGGTTTGGCCCCGAGACGTAAAGGTTGTAGCCGTTTCATAGCCCGATTGCGCGTCAAAAGGACTTCGGGGACACATGGTTAGAAGAGGTTCGCCAAGGCACGTCGAGTTTGCATGCAGGCTGACCGATTGCTGTCGTGATCAAAGCGACCTCGGGGATGCCTGTCATTAGTGTGCTGGATTTTTTCGAGATCGAGTCGGTATATTGCCCATACATCGCAGGGGTTACGAAGCGGTAGTGCTGAAGATAGGCGATCGCGTCAGGGTCCAGCACTTCCAGCGGTTTCAAACACGCATGCAGCTGGCGCAAGGCGTGTCTGCACTGCTTTCTGGGCTAATACCCGTGTGGCGCGCCTTGATCGTCCCTCTACACGCGGCATGAAACGCCGCCGTCGACGGTAATTTCAGTGCCGGTGATATAGGACGCATCATCACTGGCCAGAAACACGGCTGCGTTGGCCACATCCCACGGGGTGCCCACTCGGCCCAGCGGAATGCGTGCTGCGCGCTGCTTGTCCAGCGCATCCCAGTCAATTGCCTCGGGGTCTTCTGCATTCTGTTCGGTGATATCGCGCGCCATTGGTGTGTCGATAAAGCCCGGCAGAATCGCGTTTGCGCGGATTCCATGTGGTGCCATTTCCGCTGCCAGATTGCGGGTGAAGGAAATGATCGACCCTTTGGTGGCATTATAGCCAATATAGGGCGTGCCCAGATAACGCAGCCCGGCGATCGAGGAAATGTTGGTCACAACTCCCTCCTTGCGATCCACAAAATGAGGCAGAACATGCTTTGTTGGCAGAAAGACCGCCTTCATGTTCACATGCACCAGCATGTCCCAATCCTCGACTGTGCTGTCCATGGCGCCGCCGGTTTTCAGGATTCCGACATTGTTTTGCAAAATGTCGATCTGGCCGAATTCGGACAGGCATTGAGTAATTGATGATTGAACCTGATCTTCCTGCGTGACATCGGCGGCCAGCGCAACGGCGCGGCCCCCTTCGGCACGGATCAGTTTGCAGGTTTCCTCAGCCGCGGCCAGATGCAAATCCAGGGCACAGATCCGTGCGCCTTCCTGCGCGAGACGAATGGCGGTGGCTTTGCCGTTGCCCATGCCACCCTTCATGGATCCCGCACCCGTCACCAGGGCGACTTTTCCTTCCAACCGTTTCAACAGTCATCCCTCATTGGATTGCAAAAAGGCATTCATACCGCCGTCAACGGCGATCAATTGCCCGTTGATGTAAGAGGCGGCCTCGGACATCAGAAAAGCCACAGGTGCCGCGATTTCCGCTGGATCCGCCCACCGCGCTGCTGGTGTCCGGTTTTCAATTCGGCGCACGAAACCTTCGTCGCCCAAGATTTTACGGTTCATCTCGGTCAGGACATAGCCGGGTGCGATGGCGTTGGCGCAGATGCCGTCCGTACCGAGATCCGCCGCTAGCGACCGAGTCAAACCTGCGACGGCCGCTTTGGACGAGGCATAATTGCCGACCCCCGGTCGCGGATGTGTGGCGGCAATGGACGAGATCGAAACGATCCGCCCTCGCTGAGGCCCTTGATTGGCACGCATCACTCGGCCCGCTTCACGCGCCAGTACAAAGGGTGCAAAGACATGCAGATCATAGATCGAGCGGTAGTCACCAACCGTCTGGTCCAGTACGTGCCCGTGATTGGTGATTCCGGCATTGTTAATCAGACCCCAGATCGGGTCGATACCCTGCACCCAATCGGTGCAGGCGTCGAAATCGGTTAGGTCAAAAGCGGCCGTTCGGACAGTTGCTCCATCCGCGCGTAAGCCGTCTGCTGTGGCTTCGAGGGCCTCGCCGTTTATGTCTTGTAGGCACAATTGCGCACCTTGCGCGGCGCAGGCATGTGCCATCGCCGCACCCAATCCGCGTGCGGCCCCGGTGATCAGAATGGTTTTGCCAGCCAGCGAGAAATTCGGCCCTCTCATGAGGCGAGGGCCGCCTTATCCGCCGCAAGCGCGGTATTCACCGCAGGCATGACCTGATCGCAGAACACCTCGAGCGAGCGCAGGGTGTTGGCAAAGGGGATCGAAGCAATCTGCATGAAGACGCTTAGATGCGTGATGCCAAACTCGCGCGCTTCGGCCACGAGACGTTGCGTGATGTCTTCGGCATCGCCAATGATGGCGCGCTGCAGAACCGTGTCGATATCCGGTTCGTTGTCGAAGGGCACGATCTTGAGGTCCGCGCCCTCCATCAGCGGTTCGGCGCGGCGCATGTTGTTGGCCATGCGGGCATGGATCAGCACCTGCTCGGCTGCCGCACGGGCATCGTCTTTGTCCTGAGCGACATAGACATAGCGCTGCACCGCAAAGGGGAAATCATCCCCCGTCAGGCCGTTCTCGATGCGCGTCTCCTTGTACAACCGCCGCGCAGTGCCCACGATCGCGTTTGGTCCGATAGCCGGCGTGGTCAGCGTTTCGGCCCCGTAGTCGATCATCTTCTGGCGCATCTC
The DNA here is from genome assembly GCF_056531325.1 of Ruegeria sp. N8. Taxonomy (NCBI): domain Bacteria; kingdom Pseudomonadati; phylum Pseudomonadota; class Alphaproteobacteria; order Rhodobacterales; family Roseobacteraceae; genus Ruegeria; species Ruegeria sp. N8. The sequence continues at coordinate 89,307 of NZ_JBQFLQ010000007.1, forward strand.
TGGTGCGTTTCCGACGGCAAAGGTGCGGATACGATCCTGAACCGGAGCGATGGACAGGGCCGCGTCGCTGATCTGAATGTGGTCGCCCTGAAAGTCGATCACGCCGCCATAGACGCCCTGTTCGACGCAATCCCAGATTTCCAGCCCGCGCATCAGACGGTCGTCGATATCGAATCCGAATTTCTTAAATTCGCGGGGCTGATAGCCAGTGCCCAGACCTAGAACCAGACGGCCCTCGGTCAGTTGATCTGCTAGGCAGATATCTTCGACCAAACGCAAGGGTTCGTAGAAAGGCATCACCACAACCGCAGGGCCGACCTTGATCCGTTTGGTGTGGGCAGCCATGTTCGCGGCTGTCATCAGCGGCGAGGGCGAGATGCAATAGTTCGATAGGTGATGTTCGGCGAACCAGGCGACGTCAAAGCCTGCCTCATCCACCATTTTCGTCATGGTGCGCATCTGGTTGAACACATCCGCATGCGACGAGCCATCAACAGGCTTGGTCATCAGGTTGAACAACGAAAATTCCATGTCGTTGGGGCTCCGGTCTGGCTACATCACTTGGTCTGTGCAGTTTGTCGGAAAGCTGGCAAAGCACCAAATGTTGAATCCTTTACCAGTGGCAAAGAATTTCTTATGGAGATTGTGCCTCCTTCCGCAACCAAGTCAGAAAGGCCTGAACGCGCGGTTGTTCTACCCGCCGTTCGGGGCAGATAAAGTGGTAGGAATACGGCCCCTTGACCGGTTCGAATGGCAATTGCACCAAAGCCCCCGAGACCAGCAGATGCCGGGCAATCACATCGCGCACAACGCCAATGCCTTGACTATAGAGAATGGCGTTCACCGTGGCACTGCTGTCGCCGAAAAAGGCCCCCCGTTCGAACGCCGCAGGATCACCGCCATTTTTCTCGATCACAGCGCGCCACTCGCTGTAATTTGTGTCGTGCAGAAAGGGGCGATCCGCCAGCGCATTGATGTCCGACAAGTCGCGCAACGTTTCGGCCGTTTGCGCAGAGGCCACAAGTATGTGCTTCTCGCCGAATAGGCGTTCCTCGTACCCGTCCTCGTACCCGCCTGGCCCCCAACGAATGGCGACATCTGCATCCTCTTGGCCAAAGCCTGTCTTTGCCACGGTCGACAGAGTGATCAAATCGACCGTAGGGTTGGCCGTCACAAACCGGTGCGCCCGCGCGGCAAACCATGTCGACGCAAACGAGGGCAGCAGACTAACCGTCAGCGTCGTCCGCCCGGCGTCCGGGGCCAGGTTCTGTACGCTTTCCCCCAGCGTATTTAGGATCTCGGCCACGTCTTCGGCAAATTGTTCACCTTGTTCGGTCAGCAGGATCATGTTGTTGCGGCGACGGAAGAGTTTGACGCCTAGTCGATGCTCCAACAGCTTGACTTGCTGGCTGACAGCCGGTTGTGTCAGGTTCAGTTCCGCTGCGGCCAGCGTAAAGCTCTGCAGCCGCGCGGCGGCTTCGAATGCGATCAGGGTCTGCAACGGCGGCAGCGGGCGACGCATTCGATTGCTGTCAAAGCCAACTGGTTCCAGTTTCGACAAAGCACCGGGGCGAAGATGATCCAGTTTGTTTCGAAGGGCGCGTCGCATCACAGGCCTGCATAAGTTTTTGTTAGGCAAAGCTTAAGCAATTCGTTCTTGTATTCAAGGCGGTCGCCGCCACAGAAATGCCTGAGACCGACGGAGGCGACATGCTGGACCCTACTGAATTTACATCCGCAATGCGCAAGGCGGTGACGCCTGTGTCAATTGTCACTACCAGCGGCGAGCACGGCCCGCATGGCGCGACCGTCAGCGCAGCCTGCTCCCTGACGGCAGCACCACCTGCAGTGCTGATCTGCATCAACAAGAAAAGCCGCATTCTGGGCATGATTGAGGAACACGGGATCTTTTGCGTGAACTATGTCGCGCCTCAGCATGACATGCTGGCGCTTGCGTTCGCCGGTGCCCCCGACCTTATGGATCAGCGTAGTTTTACCTCTGAACATTGGACGATTGACCAACGGACGAGCCTGCCGGTCCTGTCAAATGCTGCCGCAATCTTCACATGCCTGCATATTCAGACAGTCTCATTCGGCACGCACCGCATTCTGATCGGCAAGGTCGAACGCGCCGAAAGCTCTGAGAATAAACCGCTGGCGTATTGGAATGGCGATTTTCGTGAGCTGACCTATCCCAAATAGACCGGCGACCGAAGGAATTGGAGGTTATGCCTGTTCAATACTGTGCAATCCTTTGCGTTGTGGTCAATGTCCGCAATGCGGGCAACGTCCGCAGCGTTGAGGTACTCTGGCGAATGACCGAAATGGGCCGATCCTTGATCCTAAGGGGCAAAGTTATCTTGGCCATTGTTATAAACCCTTCAGGCCAGCAACGATCCCAAAGTAATTGATACTGTGGTTCGTACGAGTGTCCGACCACATCCCCCGGTTTTGTCCGATCAGATTCAAGTTTCGGTGTGGACCCTGTCAGATACACAACGGTCTTACTCGCCCCATCCACCAGCACCCTCGGTGTATTTATCGCCGCATCTTGTCTAGTTTGACTATTCCGAGACCTCGTGCGTCGAAAAGGCATCCGCGTAATCGGGATGCCAGCGTGAAAGAGCCGGGCGATTGTTGATGATATCGCCCATGGCCCATTCAACCCGTTTGCGGTCGCGTTCTTCTGACACATCGTTGTCAGGGCAGAGGATATAGAAGTCCCCGTCCGACATGCGCCTCAGCAGATAGTCAACGGCCTCTTCGCTTGTCCAGGCTGCGGCAGGTTTTTCCGGCATAAACTTTTCAATCATACCGGTATAGGTAAATCCCGGCACAAACAGATGGGCGGTGATATCCGCTTCGGCCTGCCGCAAATCATGCGCAAGCATTTCTGTCATGACCTTCACAGCAGCTTTGCTGGTATTGTAAGCGGGGTTTCCGGGTGGTGTGGTGATGCCCTGTTTTGACCCAGTGTTTATCACTACTGCCGGACGCGCCGCCTTAATCATACGCGGCAGAAAAGCATGGACACCGTTCATGACGCCAAAAAGATTGACCTCAAACAATTTGCGCCAGTTTTCCGCGTTTTCCCAGCTGCCGGACGGCACTGCGATACCGGCATTGTTCATCAGGACAGCCACCTCACCGAGCGCAAAGACCTGATCTGCCAAGGCATTCACAGCTTTGGCGTCGCTAACATCCGTCGGAACCGCCTGAACAATTGCGGACGCCCCGGCCTGATCGCGCAATTCTGCCTCAGCTCTGTCCAAGGCCTCGCCCGCCAGATCGACCAGCACAACCCCCAAGCCGTCTTGAATAAATCGTTGGGCCGCGGCCTTGCCGACACCGCTTGCGGCCCCGGTTACAACAGCCAGGCCACCTTTTTCGATTGCTTTTCGGTACATGGAGCATCCCTTTTTTCTGCGAATGACTAAAGGGTCCTTCAGGGCGCCATCTTTTGCTTGAGGCTGTCAATGAACGTCTCGTCATCCTGTTGTTTGCGCGCGTTCAGCAATTCTTCGGCATCGGGCCCTGCGCGAAAACGCAGGCGATTTCCGGTCTCGTTGGCCGCATCCCAAATGACTTGCGCGACCGTTTCTGGTTCAGAAGGGTTCGCGGCCAGTTTGCCAAAAAGACGCCCCATGGCTTCGGCCATAGGCGCGTAATCCGACAGGTTCTCATCCATCGCGAAATCGAAAGAGCTGCCGCCGAAGTTCGTCCGTATCATGCCTGGTTGGACAATACGAACTTGGATGCCAAGGGGTTCCAATTCGTAATGCAGCGCCTCGGACAGCCCTTCTACTGCGAACTTGGTACCATGATAGAGCGCGCCAAGCGGAAATGTAATCTGTCCTCCGATGGACGAGATATTTATGACCGTGCCTGACCGGTTCTGGCGGAAATGAGGCAGAACCGCTTTGGTCACTTCCATCAACCCAAGCACGTTGGTGTCAAACTGACGTCGGATGCGATCCATCGAAAAGGCCTCTAGTGCACCGCAGGCGCCGTAACCCGCATTGTTCAACAAAACATCAATCTGGCCAAACCGTTCGATGCCATCGCGAACGGCCGTTGCAATTGAGCCCGCATCCGTCACATCCAGTTGGGTCAGATGCACGTTTTCCAAAGCCCCAAGATCGGTGCTGCCCGCAGGGTTGCGCATAGTGGCGACGACATTCCAACCATTCGCTTGGAAATGTCGGGCGGTTGCTGCGCCAATACCGGATGACGCCCCGGTGATCAGAATGGTTTTCACATTGTTGCTCCGCAAGTTTATAAGCATACAATAGTCACAAAAAAGAGGATGTATCTTTCTATATCTTCCAATCTTCTTGCCTAATTCTCCACAAGTAAGCGTTTTCAGTAATAGTCATTTTTATTCCGTGCTAGCGATGAGGGCAACGACTGGAGGCATTCATGAGACCTCATACACTATTGGACTATGTTCGGGATTTGCTTGACCACGCGGGCGTCGCGCAGGGTGTCCTGACACATAAGGAAAGCGGGGCGGTTTTTCTCACCCATCCTTCGACCACTCAACATGACGCAAATGTCTACCGCCCGCTGTTGTGCGCGGTTTTACAAGGCGCCAAAGAGGTTGGGACCAGTACCAGAACGCTTTCCGTACAGGCAGGGCAGTCGCTGATCGTCAGCAACGCACTGCCGGTTGTCTCAAGGATTACCGAGGCCACACCTGAACGTCCCTACGTTGCGCTCGTGTTCCCCCTTGATCTGGATCTCGTGCGCGGTCTGGCATCCTCACTGCCTCAATCTTCTAGTAAACGCGTGTCGGATCCATTTTCGATCTGCCTGGCTGACACCGATGATGACATGAAAAGCGCCCTGTTGCGGTATTTTCAGCAGTGCGAAACCGAAGAGACGCGTCACATGCTGTCACCGATCACGGCCAGGGAAATCCATGCCCGCCTGCTGATCGGGCAACATGGCGGCACGCTTCAAAAACTGGTGTGGCACGAAAACACGTCTAGCAGGATTCTCGCGGCGACACACGAAATCCGGTCAGATCTGGCCAATCCTCTTGTTGTCGGAGAGCTTGCCGGGCGTGTAGGTATGAGCAGTTCGGCCTTCTTCGAGCAGTTCAAGGCGGTAACGGGAACATCACCGCTACAATACCAGAAAGACCTGCGTCTGCTTCATGCCCGCAATGAGCTTCAATCTACCGGAGCAAAGATATCAGAGATAGCCTACGGGGTTGGATATGAAAGCCCGGCTCAATTCTCAAGAGAATATGCCCGCAAGTTCGGGCGCTCTCCAAGACAAGATCGGGTTTTCGAAACTGTTCAATAGCCCTGCAGGAAAAACGCAAACGCCAAGCCATGTAACGAGCCAAACTTTTCGGGCCGGTCAATTTCCGATAGCGGTCGTTTTAGTTACCGGCGAATTGGCAAGTTGTCCGCAATTCGGTCTTTGGCTGATATTGCGCGCGCAGCATGCGGTTGGTTTGCTAGGCCGCGCCGCAGTATGGGGTCAATGGAGTGAAGGTCTGATTTGGACGGAAAGCTGACATTTGCTGCGTCTGCTAAGAGTAGGGGCCGTTGAGGTGAAGCGAACACTTAGTCTGAACCATGACAGCCAAATTGGTTAGACTATCAGTAGGGCATCCACTGTCGAGATTTCGCGACATCCGTTAAACTGCGAGCAGGAGGGTCCTATGCAGCGCCGACTCGCCGCGATCATGGCTGCCGATGTCGTTGGGTATTCGTCGTTGATGGGCAGCGACGAAACAGGGGTATTGTCCGCTCTCAAGACGTTGCGCATAGAGATTTTTGATCCCGCAATTGCGAGACATCACGGGCGCCTCGTCAAGTTGATGGGGGATGGTGCTCTTGTCGAATTTGCTTCGGTTGTCGATGCCGTTAACTGTGGTGTCGAGATCCAGCGGGCAATGGCTGAGGCTGCTCCTGGCCTCGCCAACGGGTCGCGATTGCAACTTCGGATCGGGATAAACCTCGGTGATGTCATGATCGCTGATGGAGACCTGTATGGTGACGGGGTGAATGTTGCCTCTCGCATTGAAGGTCTGGCGGATCCAGGGGGCGTCGCAGTTTCTGAGAGTGTCGCGCAGCAAGCAATGGCAAAGGTAGATGCCGAGTTTGAGGATCTCGGCCCCAAAACCCTAAAGAACATCGCGGAACCGGTTCGGGTTTTTCGCGTCATGCCTGACGGAGCACCCGCCTCTGAACAGCGATCCAACAAACTTCCGTTGATGACCGGTGCATCGGTGTTGGTTTGTCTAGGCGTTGCAAGCTTGATTGCGTGGTGGATCAGCTTTGATCACGAGCCGTCCGATGCCATGACCTTTGATGAAGCCGCTCTGTTGTCAGAGCCAACAGGTCCGACCGTTGCGGTTCTGCCGTTTCAAAACCTTAGCAATACGGACGCCCGCGATTTGTTGGCTGTTGGCATTGGCGAAGACATCATCGTTGAGCTGGGGAGCTACCAGGACCTCAATGTATTGTCCCGCCAATCCACCCATTCTGTTGAGCCGGGCGAAAGTGACCCGAGCAGCATCCGGCAGAAATTCGGCGCGGACTATGTGCTGGAGGGTTCCGTCCGGCAGGTTGCAGATCGTCTGCGCGTGACGGCAAGACTGATAGACACAACCTCGGGGCATCAGGTCTGGTCTGGGGCGTATGAAGAAAGTCTTACGACTTCAAACATTTTAGACGTTCAACTGAGCATCACCGAAAAAGTTGCCTCTGCTCTGGGTGACGCAGGCGGGGCGATCAAGCGCATTCACGCAGGTCATGCGCGTGCGAAACCTCCGGAACTTCTCTCGTCTTATGAATGTTCCTTGCTGCGCGTTGGTTTTCTGAACCGACGAGATATGCAAGAGCGAGTCCGGGGCTGTATTGTGCGGGTTGTCGAGGACGAACCCGAGTATTGGCGCGGGTGGGCGCAATTGGCCGAGGCACTGCTGACGGATGTGAAGCTTTTTACCGGGCTTTATCCAGGGACACAGGACCAGAAAATCCAACGCGCGGAAGAGGCCGCGCGGAACGCGGTGTCGCTGAACCCGTATTCTGCGCGCGCTCATTTCCTTCTGGCGCTTGTGCTTCAGATTCAACGCGATCTTGACGGGTTCTTCTCGTCCGCCGAAACAGCACTGGCATTGGGAACCGATCGTTATCTGCAAGGGCAAATCGGCTATGAATTCATATGGTCCGGTCGTCTGGATTTTGGGGCTGCGCTTGTCGAAAATGCAATCGCGCTAGACCCAAATGCAGCAGACCCAAACTGGTATCAGGCGCTGGCCGAGTATCATTTCCTGAACGGAGATTACGAAACAGCGCTGAAGACCTATCGCAAGGGTGCACAGCCAGACGTCTGGTGGTCGGTTTCTATTGAGGTTGCAATTCTGGCTGAACTGGGTCCTCGAGACGCAGCCATTTCCGCGCGAGACAGGCTCTACAAAATTCGTCCGGGGATAAAAATTGCCGACATTGTCTGGATGTATCGGCGCTTTGCGCGCCCGGATCAACATATCCTGCCTTTTGTCGAAGCTTACAGAGCTGTGGACATGCCTGAAGGACGGTTTGCCCCGCTGCGGGAGGATAGTGCAGGCTGACCGCTACGATGCGGTCCTGCATGGAGTAGCATCAAGCCTGGCGCACCTTCTCATTCGGCCACCCCAACCCTTTGTAAGCTTGTGAGCCAGATCCATTGGCTTTCGAGGTGATTTTTTTCCGCGAATTACCTGTTGCCAACGCGCCCAACTGCCGGGCTGCGCCCAGTGCATATTCACAACGTTCCACATTAGACTCAGATGAATTCGCACCGAAGTACCCCTTGATTTGCAAAATCATCTCGCCTTTCTGGAGCAAGAAACTGGTAGTCCGTTTCGCGCGACGCTTCCGACAGATCAGTACGGAATGATCATGGATGTTGTCCAGAGCGTGAACATGCCGACGTGCGCGCTGCGCCACTTGCTAAAGCCATACGTGACCGACGGTCGGTTAAGCATACTGAAAACGGACGATCATCGTCCCACATGGCGGGTGGCTGCAGCTTACCGGGCCGTTTCGGCACTGCTGGACATGATCGAGGACTAGTTTGATCAGCAACGACAAAAACCGACCGAAAACGGGAATTCTTGTTGAAAAATCCCAAATTCAAGGCTCAAAAAGAACCGGGCCAACTCAGCAGAGCCAGTTGTCGAAAGCGCCAAATTCAGTTTGGCAGCACTCATAGTAAGCGCCGTTTCGACAATATTTGAGACTCATGTCGATTTCGCTAAAGGCACCCAAGTATTCTATTTTCCAGATGGGCGCGAAAGGTTGACTTCACTTTTCAACTGATCCTGAAGTCGCCGCTATTGGGTTAGAATTAAGTGACACGATTTCCTACTTGTTAAGGAAGCTGCAGTAGCCCAGCACCACGGACCAAGCCGCCGGTCTCCTTCTTGCGTCCGCCTTCGAGACATCTCCGACAGCCAAGATACACCATAGGTGGGCGTCGGTTATTCTCTTCTGAGTCGACGTAATAGTTCAACTTCACCTCAAACTGGCATTCGTATTGCAAACATATTCAGAGGCGCGAGGCCGTCGTAAGCTCTTCTCTATCTTGTGTTGACCCGGGTGAAAGTTCAGAAGTAGCCACTTGTTCGGCGCAAACGAAAATTTCTTTTGATCGAGGCGATAACAGTGGTCGCGGTCACCGAAAACCTGGCTTTGAAAAAGCTATTCTCGGACCTTATACGCCTCGATTTCATTGGATAAACCGCGGATTGAGTGACAGCCGGCTGATTGCATATGGTGTGGCATATGTTCTGCGACGCTCTGCGTCACCAGTAACTTTTCATCCAAATTCTTACATAGCTCCTGAACACGACTGGCCACATTCACAGCTTGTCCGACAACTGTGAAATCCAAGCGATCTGGACTGCCGATGTTGCCAAAGGTGACGCGACCGAAATCAATGCCGACTACGAATTCTATTGGCTCTTTTCCCGTGTCGGCGGCTGTTTCGTTGTAGCCTCTCAGGGTGGTCAGGGCTTGTTCTGCAGCTAGCACCGCAGATCTACACGAGGTTTCCGCGTCGTCATCAATGTTGAAAACTGCAAGTATGCCGTCCCCCATGAACTTGAGAACGTCACCGCCCTGATCTTGGATGGGCGACACGACCATTTCGAAATACTCACCCATCATGGCAAGCAAAGCTTCTTCGGACCAGGATGAGGCTTTGCTAGTGAAGCCACGAAGATCCGCAAATAGGATCGCGGCTGAAACTGTTCTGTGTTCTCCGCGCTTTATGTGGCCCTGATCAATCTCTTCGGCGGGACCGTGCCCCAGATAGGTTTGCAGAAGGCTTTTTTGCGAATGACGCATTGCGATGGGTTCCAAAGCAGCGGCAAGTGCGTATCGCGTGTCTTCGATGTATCGGATATGTGCGTCCGAAAACCCAGCATCTGCGTCCGAGGTGAAGCTGGTGCCCTGAACCGAACCGTTGCCGTGCTCCAGCGGGATGGCCAGAAAATCTGTGGCACCTACTTCGGCCAGCTCGGCATAGACCGGATGTTCTTCCAGAACGTCAAGATCGGTCAGGCGTTTGCGCAATGGGCGCCGCTGCGTGACGACATATTCAAACGGGCTGCCGTGCCATGCACTTGTTGCCAGAACCGTGGTCGGAACGGTGTAGCGGCGGGTTTCTTCCGGCGTCCAGATGATGCCCCACGCGCTAAGCAAAGGATTCGAGTAATTCTGGGCGATCCTTGCGCGGGCCAAGGGTACGCCAAGCGCCACCAATCCTTCGCAATACCCTTTGACAATGAGACCCTCGTCGCCCAGCAGGCGACCATCGGAAATCAACCAGTGTTTCAGGTGATCAGTCTCGGTCATCGTGGTCTCACACTCTTGTTCCGCGCTGATACTTTAGCTGTCATTGGTCACGAAAGAACCCACGCCGGCTGAAAAACTCATGCCTTTCTGCCAGACGCGGGATCCGTCGGCTTCAGCTCACCGCCGCCGCCAGCGAGGGGTCGTCTTCTAGTTGCTTAAGCAATCGGGCTTGTCTCACTCTTGGATCCAGTTCGGGATCACTCGTATAAGCCAGCATAAGGGGCACATTCTCGTCAATCTGATCCTGAGTTGCCACCGCCATGCCGTGAGCCACGAACGGGCGTAGATATGTCATGCCTGCTAGGTTCGCCGTCTGTTGGAACGGTTTCAGAAACTCAGCCATGGAGAAGTTGTTGTATCCACCTGCGTGATAGCTGTGCTCCGGGCCACCGGTTGAGACGAGGATCAACAGCTCGCGCCCCTTCAACCGGTCCCCGCCCGGCCCGTAAGCGAACCCATAGTTCAGCACCTGATCCATCCAAGCCTTCATCACCGGCGGTGCGGAATACCAGTAGAATGGAAATTGAAACACGATCCGGTCATGCGCCAGCAAGAGGGCCTGTTCGGCTTCTATGTCAAAACGCATCTCGGCACCACCAATGGCGGTCAGATCTCGGGTCGTCACGTTCGAAACATCAGAAAGTGCGTCGAACCATGCGCGGTTGATGCGCGATTTGCTCAGGTCCGGATGGGCGGTCAGTACGAGGGTTTTCATGTATCAGCCTCTTGCAAGAATTTTGCGGAATAATGGGTGATTAGCGGGCGGCCGTCGGCTCGGGTTTCAAAGCGCCAGTCTTCCTGAACGCTGGCTTCAATGAGGTCGCCCGCAACGGTCGTGGCGCGAAACAGAACTTCAAACTGTGCGGCACCGGGCTTGATTACGATCTTGCTGACGTGATGCTCGGTCGGGCGCTGCAAGGTTTCCAACACGCCCCGATACCAGGCCCGCACGCGGTCATGTCCGCCAAGTGCGGTGTCGATGTCAGGCAGGAACGCGTCGATCGAATCCAGCCTGTCGAACCGGGCAAACCAGTCGGCGATGAAACCGCGGATTTCGGGGTAATCGGTCACTTGAACCACCTGTTGGTAGTTCACTTAGCCAGCCGCTCAGGGACCGGAGCCAGCGAGTACTGGGACCAGAAAAACGTGTTTGCCGCATCCTGATCGGCGGACAGGTTGGTTGCCTCGACGATCTTGCCATTCTCGATCCGGTAGACGAGCGCCCAGGTCGTATCGACATTCGGTTTGCCGTCGGCGTTCGACCAGCCGCGGTGGATATCAACCACATGGGTCTCATCCGCTCCGAAATAGATGGGTTCGGCCTGAAATCCGGCGGTTCCCAGCTGTTCGAAAAACGCCAGTACTTCATCCCGACCTGTCTTGGTTCCGGACAAGGGATGGCGGCCCGGGATGTGCCATTTTACGTTCTCGTCCATCACGGCTGCGATGCCGTTCAGATCGTTGGCGCCATAGGCGGCGAAGAAGTCCTGTACGACCTTGATATTGTCTTCGGGGGATGCGGCCATGGTGATCTCTCCTGTGATCAGGGCAGCGGTGAGGGCAGCAACTTTGGTCAGAGTGTTCATCTTGTGTCCTCCTGAATACGTGGTGACACAAAGTTAATAATTTTCATTGCGCGTGATAATTGACCAAGTTGGCATTACTTTAATGTATCATATCAAATAATGAGGTAGCTCGGAGATATGATGCGCCTGCCACTTGCCACGCTTGAAATCTTTACGGCCATCGCGCGCCACGGATCGCTACGTGCTGCGGCCGAGGCGCTAGGTATCAAGCCGTCAACCGTTAGCCATCAATTGAAATCGTTGGAAGATCAGTTGGGCACCGCGCTTTTCATTCGGACAACACGCTCGATCAGCCTGACCGAGGCCGGACGCGCCCTGATCCGTGGCGCTGGGCCTGCCTTTGATCAACTCTCTGAGGCAGTCGAAAGCGCGCGCAGCACCGGTCACGCCGCGCGGGGCACGTTGAAACTGGCGATGCCCGAGTTTGCCTATCACCTCTTTGTTGGTCCGATCCTCAACAGTTTCTGCGCCGCGTATCCCGAGATCGAGTTGGAGCTGTCGCTAACGGATGCGCTGTCAGACATACTGGGCGAAGAGCTGCACGCCGGTTTCCGTCTGGGGGATCGTGTGGCGCAGGATATGGTGGCAGTGCGGTTGACGCCGCCGCTCCCGGTGACCGTTGTCGGCAGTCCGGACTACTTGGCGGCACGAGGCATCCCGGACACACCACGTGATCTTCTGGGGCATACTTGTATCCGCTACCGGTTTCAATCCTCGGGCCAGATTGCGCCGTGGAGTTTTCAATCGAGCGAGGGAGGGTATGACGTCGATGTGCAGGGCAATCTGATCGCCAACGCCCTTCCAGCCTCCGTCGATCTGGCTAAGCGAGGGCTGGGCCTCGCCTATACATTCAAGGCCTATGTCGGCACCCAGATCGCTGCGGGAGAGTTACAACCGGTTCTGGACGACCACTTGGGACCCACCCCTGGCTTTTTCATGTATTTCCCACGCGAGTATAAATCCATGATGCCCCTAAGGCTGTTCATCGACCACATAAAGCGCCAGCAAAGCGTTTGACCCTGCGCGCGCAGACCCCACATATCGAATAGTGCCAGCCGGAGCCGCTCTTTGCCCCTAAGATACGCTGATATCTACCCGTCAGAACCGTTGCTGAACAGCGATGCGATGCAGCGCCCTTCGGCGGCAGGTTTGATGTCAGTGCGGTATTTTCGCGCCGAACCCGATCGGATGCCGGAAGAGGTGTTTTCGGAACACCACGTCCTCCTGAACCTGCAGGAAAAGGGGCATCGCGTGCAAAACTGGCGGGACGGCACGCTGCGGGATTTCACCTTTTGCAAGGATGAGGTCATCGTGACCCCGGCAGGCATGCGGTCGGGTTGGCGGTGGTACGGGCAGTCCGACGTGATCGTGATTACTTTGCATCCGGACAAGGTTCAGCGATTTGCGCAGTCTGAACTTGGTATGCTGCTGGCCCCGGAGCAGTTTTTCGACCAGCCGCAGTTTTCTGATCCTGACCTATGTGCTGCGGGCGTCATCCTGCGCGACGCGCTTGCGACCGACGATATGTCCTCGGCGGTGATGTTCGAAGCCATGAGCCGGGTTTTTCTGGTCAAACTGCTGCAGAAATACGGCAAACGCCGCGCCGAAGAGGTTGAGCTGTCCTCGCGCTTTACCTCTCAGCACTACCAAAGGGTGCTGGCCTATGTGCAGGACCGTTTGGACCAGACGATCACCGTTGATCAATTGGCGTCTGAGGCGGGCATGAGCCCCTCGCATTTCGCGCGGGTGTTCAAGGAAACGCTGGGTTCGACCCCCATGCAATATGTCATGGCCTACCGGGTCGAGCAGGCGATGAAGATGATCGAAGACCCCGCGCGCCCTCTGGGCGACATCGCTTTGGCCTGCGGGTTCTCGGATCAGGCGCATTTCACGCGCAGTTTCAAACAGGTGGTGGGCCAGACCCCCCGCGCGTTCCGTGCAGCGTGGGCTCTCTGAAGCAGAATCTTTCAAAAACGCGGCAGTCCGGTGCAAGTATCCCTGCCGCCGGCGTCGTATCTCAGGTGTCATCGGGCGTATGCCCATCCAGACAGATTTTGGGAGATACCGCTATGAACACCCTTGCTATGAACACTGCTGCCGCGTTGATGGCGTCGACAGCCGCCGTTGCGCAGGTGGAAACCCGCACCGTCACCTTTGAGAACGAAGGCGCCACCCTGTCCGGCACATTGTATTTGCCGGAAGAGCGCGGAGCCGAGCCGCTGCCGACCGTCGTCGTGACCGGGGCCTGGACCTCGGTTCAGGAACAGATGCCCGCCAACTATGCCCGCGAGATGGCCGAACGCGGTTTTGCGGCCTTCACCTTCGATTTCCGCGGTTGGGGCAAATCGGGTGATCTGCCGAACAACGTGCGCTTTGTTGAAAGCCCCCAGGCCAAGACATCGGACATCCAAGCCGCGATTGCATTCGTCGCGACCTTGCCCGAAGTAGATGCCGACCACATCAACGGTCTGGGGATTTGTGCCTCGGCCGGGTACATGGTCGATGCTGTCTCGGGCAACCCGTTGGTTCAGCGAGTGGGTCTGGTTGCACCTTGGTTGCAGAACGCCGAGATCGTCGAGGCGGTTTATGGCGGTGCAGAAGGTGTCGCCGGGCTGATCGAGGTGTCCCACGCTGCCGAGGCGGCTGGCGGTCAGATCATTCCTGCCGCAGGCCCCGAGGGTGCCGAGGGCGTACTGATGCCGATCGGCGGATATTACTATGAGGCTGACCGTGGCGCGATCCCCGAATACGATGACAAATGGAACAATGCGGGCTGGGAAGGTTGGCTGACCTATCACCCCGCCGACAATCCGCAGCGTTTGGATAAGCCACTGGCCATTGTGCATTCGGAAAGCGCGGCGATCCCACAGGGCGTGCAGACCTTCCTTGCCGGCTTTGCAGGCGAGGCGACCGCGCAATGGCTGGAGGATGTCCCGCAGTTCGACTTCTACGACAACCCCGAGAATGTCACTCACGCGGCGGATACCGTCGCTGACCACTTCCGCGCCGGTTCGAGCAACTAAGCCCTGTCCGGACGCCGAGCAATCGTTCGGCGTCCACCCCCATCTATTCGGAGCATCCTCATGCGTAGAAAACTCACATCGACCCTTGCGGCCGTCTCTATGATCGGATCCGCGGCTTTTGCTGAACAACAGGCCGATATCTCGACCGCAATCACCGACATCGCGGCAGGTGCTGACCGCCACGACTGGACCCGCGTGCGCGGCGCGTTCTCCGATACCGTCACAACGGACTACACCAGCCTCTGGGGCGGAGACCCGGTCACACAACCCGCCGACGAGCTCGTTGCTGGATGGTCCGCCTTTCTTCCCGGTTTCGACGCGACGCACCATATGGTGACCAATCACACCGTCACCTCTCTGTCCGATACATCTGCGACGGCACAGGCGGATTTCACAGCAACCCATCGTCTTGATGACGGCTTGTGGGTGCTGGGTGGCCGCTATGACTATGAGCTTGAGAAATCAGATGATCGCTGGGTTGTCACATCGATGACCATGACGGCAATCTGGGAATCCGGTGACCGTGGGCTTGTGGCTCTTGCCGGTCAGCGCGCGGCCGAGGCAAATTGAGGAAGGACCATGACCAGTCAGCGCGTCGCACTCGTGACCGGAGCCAATCGTGGTATTGGCAAAGAGGTCTCCCGGCAATTGGCCCGAGACCATGGGATGAAAGTTTTGATCGGTGTGCGCGACTTGGCAAAAGGGCAGGCCGCTGCGGATGAAATCGGATATGGGGCGGAAGCTTTGCAACTGGATGTCTCTAATCCGGACTCTGTTGCTGCCGCTTTCTTTTTGACGATTGAATCGGTCTATGGTCGCCTTGATGTTCTGGTGAACAACGCGGGCGTGGATTATGACACCGACCAACAGGTTCACCACGCCGATCTGGACAGGGTCCGCCAAGCATTCGATACGAACCTTTTCGGCCCATGGGAGACGACGATCGCGGCGGTGCCACTGTTGCAACGAGGTACGGATGCCCGGATCGTCAATGTGTCCTCTGGCGCGGGGTCGCTGACCAGCATGAGTGCCGGCACACCCGGCTATGGCGTGTCCAAAGCGGCGTTGAACGCGTTGACCCTCAAGACCGCCGCTGAGTTGAAACCTCAAGGCATTCTCGTCAACGCCGTGTGCCCCGGTTGGGTTGCCACGGACATGGGCGGCGGGGGACGTCCGATTTCCGAAGGGGCCAAAGGAGTCGTCTGGGCAGCGACCTTGCCGAAAGGCGGCCCGACCGGAGGGTTCTTTCGCGATGGTGTTGCAATTGATTGGTAGGTTCAGCCGGGTGTCATGAAATCAATTAGCTTCCTGATCCGTGCGGGCAACAGACGGCGGCTGGGATAGACTGCGAACATGTCCCGCGTCAGAGGGACGGTGTCTATAACCTCAAGCCGTTTTAGATCGCTGTTTACCATATCCGAAGGCAGCATCGCGACACCCAGGTTTCGACGGGCGGCCTGCGCAATGACATCAAGGTCGGTTAAGTTGTGTGCGGTTTGCTTCGGGTGCAGTGTTTCCCCGCTCTCTAGCACCCAGGGTTGACCAGCTGTCAGCGCGGGCAAAGCAAGAAAGTCCGGTCTGGAAATCAACCCTCTTAGCCCACGCTCTCCAATAAACCCTTGTCCGGCACAAAAGCAGTAGGGAACCGACCAGAGCCGTTTCGCGACAAGGCTGGAGTCGGTGAGTGGGCCTACCCGAAAAGCCACATCAATATTGTCGCGAAAGAAGTCCAGCATGATGTTGGTGGTGGTCATCTCAAGCGCCACATCCGGATTCTGTTCCGCAAAATCCAACAGCCGAGGGCCAATCGTCGTGCGTGCTGCCAGCGGAGGTGCCGTGATGCGGATACTCTGGCGTCTGGTATCGTCGGTAAAGCCTGCAACACCCTGCAACGCCTCGATCGGATCCTGGCATCGGTCCAGAAGGCGCCGGCCCTCCTCCGTCAGGCGAACCTGCCGGGTTGTCCGCTCGAACAGTTTGGTGCCCAGATGGTCTTCTAACTCTGCAATCCTGCGGCTGACCCGGCTGAGCGGTATGCCCAGACCGTCTGCAGCCTTGGAAAAGCTCAGATGGTTTGCGACGACAGTAAAAAGGGCAAGGTCGTTGTAGATCATTATTCTATTTTTGAGATTATAACTCCTGATATCAATCATTATCATTGCTTGATGTGACCTCTACCTTCTGCGCAACAGAAGGAGATAGCTGATGCCTTTCGCCATGGAAATCACCCAAACCGGCAAACCGGACGTCTTATTTAAGACCAACAAGGCGACCCCGACCCCCGATGCCGGGGAAATCCTGATCCGCAACTCAGCCGGGGCGGTCAACTTTATCGACACGATCATCCGACGCGGTGAGATGCCCGAGGGGATGATGCCCGATCTGCCTCATGTACCAGGGGTCGAAGGTGCCGGTGTGGTCGAGGCGCTGGGTGAGGGTGCCGAAGGCTTTTTTGTTGGGGACCGTGTGGCTTGGATGGGACCGATCGGGGCCGGTGGATACGGTACCCATTCGCTAATCGCTGCGCCCTACGTCACTCGGCTGGCCGATACCGTGGACTTCGAAACAGCCGCTGCAATCCCCGTCAACGGGATGACCGCCTATCACATGCTGGTCAATCTGGGCGGCGCGGCGGCTGGAAAATCGGTACTGGTTCACGCGGCAGCCGGGGGTGTCGGCACCATGGCCCTGCATGTTGCCAAGCATCTGGGCATGACGGTAATCGCCTCGACCAGCACTGCCAAGGTTGGATATGCCAAAGATCAGGGCGCCGATCACGTCATCGACTATCGCACCGAGGATGTCACCGCGCGGGTGATGGACCTTACCGAGGGGCGCGGTGTGGATCTGACGCTGAACCCGATCTCGGGCGATACCCTGAAATCAGACCTCGATGTACTGGCACCTCTGGGCACAACCGTTCTATTCGGGTTTCTTGCCGGTCCGCCCACAGGCAGTTTTGCCGAAGACTTGGCGAAGCACTTCCAAAAGTCCGTCTCGGTCCGTGTCAGCGACATATACACCTATTTCATCAATCGACCTGATCAGTTTGGCGCGGATATGGCCACAGTGTTTGATCTGCTTGAGAGGGGCGTTCTGCGCCCTCAAGTCACCTCCCTGCCCATTAATCAAGCTGCCGAGGCGCACCGCCGCCTAGAAGCCGGTGAAACAACCGGCAAGCTGGTGCTGAGCTTCGACTGACCCATCCAGTAAAAGAGGAATCACAGCAATGAACACTGTTTTCGAGACCGCCCTGAGTGGCAAACACATTGTCATCGTTGGTGGCAGCAGCGGCATGGGGAAAGCAACAGCAAAAATGGCTACCGCCCTCGGGGCAAAAGTTACAATCGCCAGTCGCAATACTGCCAAGCTACAGGCTGCCGCGGGCGAAATTGGGAGCGGGGTACGGATCGCGCCCGTGGATACGACTGATGGAGCAGGAGTGTCCTCCTGGGCCAGAGGGCTGGGATCGGTTGACCACTTGGTGATCTCTGCTTCAAGTGCTGCGCGTGGGGCGTTCACCGACCTGCCCATCGACGATCTGCGCGCTATGTTCGAGGCCAAGTTCATCGGCCCCTATATGACTGCACGTGAAGTGATGCCGGTGTTGGTCAAAGGCGGCTCCATCACGTTCTTTTCCGGCGTGCTCAGTCGTCGCCCATCCGCCGGAGCTACTGGCCTGGGCGCAGTAAACGCGGCGGTCGAAGCGCTGGCCAAAGGGCTGGCGCTAGAGTTGGCTGGTCGGGCGCGGGTGAATTGCGTCAGCCCTGGCATGGTTGCAACCGAAGCCTATGCCGCAATGACTGAAGAGACACGTGAAGCCATGTATGCGCAGGTTGGCAGCAGCCTGCCCGCAGGACGGGTTGGAGAGGTCGAGGACATCGCACAAGCCGTTGTCATGGCGATGACAAACGGGTTTCTAACGGGCTCGGTCTTGGATGTGGATGGCGGTCACCTTGTGCGTGATTGACGTCTGCCACAAGTCCAAAGGCAAATAGGCAGTTTGCCCAAAACGGACTTGTTTAGGGTGGCGGTTCTGGCTTCATCAAAGCAGATTATGGGTTTGGAGGCAGCGTCCAAGTTGGGCCGAACGCGAGCGCAGGCGCAACCTGCATTGCTGACATTCAATCGGTCTGCAGTGTTAGGCAAATTGGGCTCCTGAGTCGCCGCTCACTGTCTAGCTGCGTATTGTAGCCCATCGAACGTCCGGTGGGCGGACTAACCAGGCATTTGAACTGCATAAGAAAAGGGCTGATTTGGCGCGACAAGCGGTCATCCGAGTTCAGGGGGGCTACCTGCTAACTGTCATGTTATTTCAGCCACCGACTGTCGCAATTTAAGAGTAACATCAATCAACTGTGAGTCAGGGCGGATGCCGTCCTCAATCCATCGGATGACCGCGTTTGCGGTCTTCTTTCCCATTTCAACCACCGGCAAGTGAACCGTTGTTATGCCTGGTACCGATTGACCGGATACGGGCAGGTCATCGATGCTAACCAAAGAGACGTTTGATGGAACCACCATGCCTTGCCGATGTAGCTCGAAAAGTACGCCCTGCGCGAGAACGTCCGACGTGCACATTACGGCGGTGAAGTGAGTTCCAGCGCTCAGGGCGTTTTGGATGGCTGTTGCGCCGCCTTCCAAAGTGATTTTGGTTTCAAATTTGAAAGTCTCTAAACCCGGCACATCGACAAGCAGGCCTGAAAGGCGCGCCCGCGTTCTGTCGTTGTTGTCCGCTGGGCCGTGAATAACGGCAATTTGGCGGTGCCCCGCGTCGATGAGGTATTGCAGTGCCATGCGGGAAGCGCGCGCATTGTCATAGCCGATGGTAGGCAGTGAATATCCGTCGTCGTAGTAAGATGTGGCTATGGTTGGCAGCCGCGTGCGAGAAATCAGGTTGTCGAAATCAGGGCTATGGGTAATTCCGGAAACGATTAGCGCTTCTGCACCAATGTCGATCAGACGTTGTGCCTTCTCGGCTTCGATTCCCGGGTCTCCTGCGGTTGTTGCAACCACCAAGGATAACCCGAACTCGCCGAGTTCATATTCGAGTGCAGAGAGGAATCTGGCGAAGATCGCATTGTCCAGTGTCGGCACCAAAGCACCCACCACCCGAGTTCGCCCCGAGTTTATGGCCCTGGCAGCTGCGCTGGGGACAAAGTGAAGGGATTCGATTGCCTGCTGGACGCGGTCGCGCGTGTTCTTGGATACAGCCTCAGGTGTGTTTAATACACGCGAAACCGTGGCGACGGAAACACCGGCGGCTCTGGCCACGTCCCTGAGGTTGGCTCGTTTCTTTGTCTCTTTTTCAGTCATTTACTTTCTTAATCGAGGCTGTTCAGCAAGCGCTATAGAAATAAACTTGACACATGTAACTAGTTTCATCAACTTATGTAACTAGTTACATTTAGCTGCGGCTGCAGGTTTCCATGACGTCCCATTCGGTCATTCACGACTTCAGCAACATCGGGTGGACTTCTCCCGAGCGATCCTTCTTTGGCTTTCCTAAGGCGCAAAGCGGGACAACCCATCGGCTCGCGGCACGAGAAGCTAAACGGTTTGACATGCAGCCTGGGGACCTGCTTTCACTATCGGGCCGCTGGCTGACGTCCGATCTGCAGATCGGTGCATTCGACTCAAAAGGCAAAGATGCTCTCGCGGCCCTCGGGGTAAATGCCACAGGCAAGCTGGACATGAATGCTGCTGATTGTCGGGCTTTGTTGGGTTGGGTGACTGCAATGGGTGGGAATGCATCTTGTGACATTCCCGTCACCAATGTTCCGGCGTCGGAAGATCAGGTGGTTTTCAGCGTGAAAGCGCGCGTCACTGTCTGGGTGGTGCGCTTGGGCAATAACGAACAACTGGTATCTGGCGCTCTCAACAGCTGGGTCACGGCATCCTTTCAGCCCGCCAAACGCAATACGCCAATCTTGCCGCCTGAATTGGGAGATTTGCGAGACGAGTTCACCGTCGCACGGGGTACTGGCGTGGCCTATGAATTGGCCCTCGGCGAAGTTGTTCAGATCATTGATGTCGAAGGGCAGCAATGTTCGGATTTTCTTGCGCTGCGCACCGACGGGCTGGACAGGGGCGAAGAGCTGTTGATTGACAATACGGCCACGCGATCTCTGGTTCGGCGCAGCTATCCGGGGCCCGGATCATTGGACAAATTTTTTGATCAGGACATGAACCCGCTTTTGAATGTACTTCAGGACACTTGTGGGCGTCATGATACCTTTGGACTGGCCTGCACCGCACGGGGGTACGAAGAGCGCGGTTTTCCAGGCCACGTAAACTGCTCGGACAATATTTCGGCGGCGTTGGACCCATTCGGAGTACGGCGGCGTTCAGCCTGGCCTGCGATCAATTTCTTTTGGAATACCTGGGTTGATCCCCACACCCATGATCTCCGGACTGCGGAGAGCTATTCGCGACCTGGTGATTATGTGGCGATGCGAGCGATGGAGCGGCTCACCTGTGTGTCAACCGCCTGTCCGGACGACATAGACCCGATCAACGGCTGGAATCCAACAGACGTACACGTCCGGATTTACAAGCCGAACACCCCAATTCGCCGCGCTGTTGCTTATCGTGAAAAGGAAGATGCCCCAATGTCGCTCAGTCAGGAGTCTGCATTCTTCAAGCGGTTGGAGCCTTTGACGCAGGACTTCGCACCTGCGCGGGATCTTTGGGCACCTGTCAGCTTTCCTTCAGTCGGTTCGATCGGAGAATATTGGGCGTGTCGTGAAGCCGTGACCCTTCAGGATATGAGCGGTCTGAGGAAATTTGACATCATCGGACCAGATGCCGAGAAGCTTTTGCAATTGGCCACGACACGCAACGTTGCAAAGCTGTCGGTTTGGCGCGGATCGTATACTTTGATGTGCGATCAGACGGGGGCTGTGATTGATGACGGCACGCTGTTCCGGCTAAGCGATCGCCTGTTCCGCTGGTGTTGCGGCACTGAAGAGAGTGCCCGCGTGCTTGAAGCTTTGGCCTTGGAAAACAACCTTCATGTGCGCATTCATGCGATGCGAGGGTCTCTTCCCAATCTGGCGCTGCAAGGGCCGCGTTCGCGGGACCTGTTGCGCAAGATTGTGTTTACGCAGCCGCATGTCCCGTCTCTGGAACAACTAAAGTGGTTTGGTGTCACAATCGGCCGGCTGCACTCCCGCGACGGGGCGCCGTTTATGCTGTCACGGTCGGGGTATACCGGCGAACTCGGATATGAGGTGTTCTGTTCTCAGGCCGATGCGCTTTTGCTCTGGGATGCTCTTATGGAAGCCGGGCAAGAGTTTAACATCACGCCAATGGGGTCGGCCGCGCTTGAGACCATTCGGATCGAAGCGGGGCTAGCTGCGGCTGGTGCCGAATTCACCCCAGGTGTGGATGCGTTTGAAGCGGGGCTGGGCTTTGCGATTGATCTGAACAAACCCGAATTCGTCGGCAAGGGTGCATTGACGCGAAATGCCGAAAACCCACGTCGGGTTTTAAAAGGCATGACGCTGGGCGGCAGCGATGTTCCCGCGAATGGCGCTCCGATCTTTGCCGGAGAACGGCAAATCGGCGAGGTAACCTCTGCCACGTATTCGCCCACGTTTGAATGCGCCATTGCGATGGTACGGCTATCGATCGAATTTTCCGAGACTGGCACCCGCTTGGAAATTGGACAATTGGACGGTCGCTTAAAACGCCTTGGTGGGGTGGTTGTGGATATCCCGTTTGTGGATCCGCAACGCACGCGCGCCAGAGCATAAATCAAAAAAAGGAGAACCAACAGGATGAAAACGTTAACTAAAATTTCAGCAGCCATTGTGCTAAGCCTCAGCGCAACCGGTGCATTTGCGCAAGAAAAGGTAATGATTGGTGAGCCGAGCTGGCCCGGAGCAAAGATCATGGCCAACGTGATTGGCCAGATTATCGAAGGTCGTCTAGGCGGCGAAGTGGGCTATGCCCCCGGTGCGAATGCCGTCATTTTCGCCGCGATGGACGGCGGGCGTGGTGACATTGACGTGCACCCGGATGTCTGGCTGCCAAACCAGTCGTCCTTCACGGATGAGTATGTGGATGAAAAGGGCACGGTGTCTCTTTCGTCTGGTTCATACGAAGGTAAAGCCGGCTTCTGCACCCCGACTTACATGGCCGAAAAGCACAACATCAAATCCATCTTTGATCTGGCGACCCCGGACGCTCAGCAACTCTATGACGCCAATGGTGACGGTAAGGGTGAGATCTGGATCGGTGCTTCGGGATGGGCGTCGACCAACGTGCACCGGGTCAAAGTGCGCGACTACGGCGTCGAGACATTTCTTGAGCCGAGCACTGAAGACGAAACCGTCTTCTACGCACGCTTGAAGGATGCAGTGTCGAACGAAGAGGGTGTCGTCTTTTATTGCTATAAACCGCACTATGTTCATGCGCTTTACGATATGACGATGATCGAAGAACCGCCCCATAACCCTGATGAATACACGATTATTCAGCCCGGTGATGACGCGGATTGGTATGCCAAATCGAAGATCACCAGCGGCGACGTTGTTAAAACCGTCAAGGTTGCCTACTCGAACTCGTTGAACGAACGGAACCCTGCAGCCGCGTCGCTATTGGCAAATATCGACATGGATTCGGATGCGCTGTCGGAGCTCACCTACAAGGTCGTTGTTCAGGGTGGCGACATTTCCGAAGTAGTCGCCGCATGGATTGCCGAGAATGGGGACACCGTGGATGGATGGCTGGGCCTAAACTAAACCGGGCTTGATCGAAATCGCCGACGGCGGGCAGCGCCGTCGGCACGCACTATCATTTTCTGGGTGGAGCCATGGCCAAAGATATAGCCATCGACGCACGAGGCGTGTGGAAAGTTTTTGGGGATCGTTCAAAAGAAGCACTTGCGGCCATTCACGCGGAAGGGTTGGGAAAACCTGAGGTTCTTGAACGATTTAACTGCGTTGTAGGTGTCGCCGATGCCAGCTTTGAGATCGAACGCGGAGAGCTTTTCTGCGTCATGGGGCTGTCTGGATCGGGCAAATCGACCTTGGTACGTCACGTCAATCGGCTTTTGGAGCCGACTGCAGGTGAGATCCTGCTTGATGGCGAAGATGTCATGGGTTTGGGGCCCGAAGGATTGCGGGACTTGCGCAATCGTCGCGTCGCCATGGTATTCCAGAATTTTGGCCTGATGCCGCATCGGACCGTGCGAGACAATGTGGCGATGCCGCTTGAAATTCGCGGTACAGGTAAGGCGCGGCGCTGGGAAGAGGCCGAGCGTGTCCTTAACCTGGTGGAGCTGACCGGTTGGGAAGACAAATATGCGCATGAACTGTCGGGCGGGATGCAGCAGCGCGTCGGGTTGGCCCGCGCCATTGCGTCGGATCCGGAAATCCTGCTGATGGACGAGCCTTTTTCTGCGCTTGATCCATTGATCCGCAAACAGTTGCAGGATCAGTTCATGGCGCTGAGCCGCGAGTTGAACAAGACAACGATGTTCATCACCCATGACCTAGACGAGGCAATTCGCATTGGTCACCGAATTGCAATCATGAAGGATGGGCGCATCGTGCAGGTGGGCACCCCGGAAGAGATCATCCTTAACCCCGCAGATGACTATGTCGCGGACTTCGTCGCCGGAATATCAAAGCTTCACATGATCTTTGCACATTCCGTCATGACACCTGTTGATGAACACGAGGCCCAGAACGGTCCCATACCCGATGACCCTCATCAAGCGCATCCTGAGATGGATCTGGACGAACTCATGAACCTGTGCGTCGAAGGACATGGGATTGTTGCCGTCGTCGATGATGGCAAGACAGTCGGAGTGATCAATCGCACCGGCCTTATCCGCGCAATTCAACAAAATCAGGCGTGAGGACTGGCATGTCGGATATTAAACCGGAAACCGCCGAAAGACTGGGCCGTCTGGTCGAAGAATTTGTTGGCAACGGCGCGGATTACTACCGCAAAACATTTGCCTATATGATGGAAGCCCCTGGCTATCGCTTCACGCTGAATCTGGCCGCTGCAATCCTTGGGCCGCTCTGGTTTGGCGCGCGCGGTCTTTGGTCGTGGTTTCTGAGCTTTATGGTGCTGGAAACCTTTGCCTATATTCAGATTGGCAAAGGTCTTTTTGGGGATCTTGGCCGCGAAGCCCGGCAGCGCGCGGAAAAAATCGGAGAGACGCTCGACCTTCGTCGTGAACAGATCGCAGTCGCTGAGCAAACAGGGGCATCATCTCTGGATTCCTTGAAACGGGCTGCAGAGTCACTGGAAACAGCTCTGGCACAAGCTCAGGACGCGGCGGTTCAGGCGGATGCGACTGGACTTGGATTCATTATTGTTGGGCTGCTGTTGTTGGTGGCGTTCAAATTTATCCAAGCCGCTCTTGCCAACTGGACGCTTGAAGGCCAGTTCGCGCGGTGGCGCTCGGACCGAAGCGCAGCCAGTGGGTGGTCACCCCAGCGTCTGCTGGTCGCGGTGTTTCTTTTTGGCAGCGTTGTGAGCCTGTCGGTAATTAAGTTTGCCCAGCCTGATGCGTTTGCTGTGCTGAAGTCCTTTCCCACGGATCGCACCTGGAGATTGACCGTCGGCGATGGCGTTCAGGCCGTATTTGATTGGACCAAAACCACTGGACGCGGTTTTTTTGACAGTCTGACATTCGGCATGAGAACCCTTCTTGACTGCATAGAGGTTATTCTTGTGCAAACCCCGTGGCCCGTCGTCGGGCTTGTCATCGTGTTGCTGGCCTATCTCACTGCTGGTGCTCGCGTTGCCATCTTCACCGGGGCTGCGCTCGCATATTTGGGTTTGCTCGATTTCTGGGAAAAAGCAATGACAACCATTGCATTGTTAGGGGCTGCGGCGTTGATCTCGATCACGCTTGGCATCCCACTTGGGATCTATTGCGCCCGTCGTCCCAAGGCATTTGCAATTGTTCGTCCGATCCTCGATTTCATGCAGTCCATGCCAAGCTTTGTCTACCTGATCCCGGTTGTTGCATTTATCGGATCGGGCAAACCCGCGGGTGTCGTTGCGACCATGATCTTTGGCAGCCCACCGGTCATCCGTTTTACTGTACTCGGGCTTCAACAAGTGCCTGAAACCGTACGCGAAGCCGCATTGGCGTTTGGTGCGACACCGCGCTATTTGCTGTGGCGTGTCGATCTTCCGCTTGCGGCGAAGACCATTATGGCAGGCGTGAACCAGACTATTCTTCTGTCTCTGGCGATGGTGGTTGTGGCCTCACTGATCGGTGCTAAAGGGCTGGGTGAAGATGTGCTTGAAGCTCTGCAATACGCGGCAGCGGGACAA
This sequence comes from Ruegeria sp. N8, assembly GCF_056531325.1. NCBI lineage: Bacteria > Pseudomonadati > Pseudomonadota > Alphaproteobacteria > Rhodobacterales > Roseobacteraceae > Ruegeria > Ruegeria sp. N8. The sequence continues at coordinate 115,083 of NZ_JBQFLQ010000007.1, forward strand.
GGCATTCTTGCCGGTCTAGCGATCTTGTTCTGCGCTCTGATCCTTGACAGGATTGTCGCCGGAAAACGATAGCCGCCGCCTTTGCGAAGGAAAGTCGGTCTAGAGCAGAAGCTGTTTAACGCAAGTAAATGGCCAAAGGTGCGCCAAACCGGACACGCTTATCCGGCTTAGCGCCAAGCCAAGTTTGCGGGTGCTAACCTCAGACCGTTTCCGGCTCGGTTGCCGCCATGAGTGTTGGCAGGCCTCCGATCCGAGCAAGAAGAGACACGATATCATCCACCCCTTTGCGATGTCGAAGTGACGCAAATACGAAAGGTCTGCCGCTGCGCATCCGTGTCGCGTCGCGGTTCATGACGTCCAACGATGCGCCGACATGCGGTGCCAGGTCGGTTTTGTTGATAATCAGAATGTCGGATTTGGTGATCGCGGGGCCACCTTTGCGAGGGATTTCCTCGCCAGCGGCAACGTCGATTACGTAAAGCGTCACATCCGCAAGTTCCGGGCTGAATGTGGCTGACAGATTGTCGCCACCGCTTTCGATCAGCACCAAATCGACCTCCGGATGGCGGTCCTGCATTTCGGCCACGGCGGCAAGGTTGATCGAAGCATCCTCGCGGATCGCCGTGTGGGGGCAGCCTCCGGTCTCGACACCGATGATCCGGTCCTGCGGCAGGATCTGCATGCGCATAAGCGCTTCGGCATCTTCGCGGGTGTAGATGTCGTTGGTGATCACGCCCACCGAAAGCTTGTCGCGCAGTGCCTCTGCCAGAGCGGCGGTCAGGGTGGTTTTGCCTGCACCCACGGGGCCTCCGATGCCCACGCGTAGGGGGCCGTTCATACTGGTCATGTTCGGAACATCCTTGAATATTGGGTTTCGTGTTTCATCGACGCGATGTCGGACAAGAAGGCGGTCGCGCCAAGGTCGTCCATTTTAGCTGCAAGAGCACCCGTTGCGACGCGTTGGCACAACGGGGTCAAATCCCGGATCAACCGCTGGCTTTCTGTCTGGCCCAACGGCACAAGACGTGTCGCGCAGGCGACCAGGTTCGACATGAATGCCTGAAGGTACATCTGCGCGGTCAGCGCCAAGGGCAGCCCCCACAGTCCGGCGGCATGGCCCAGCGCGACAGGATAGGTCAGGGGTGGCAGGTCAAGCGACCAGACATCGGCTGTAAGCCCGCTGAACGCCTCACCCAGAAGACGTGTTTCCCGCAGACGCTCGGATGAGGGACAGAAGGCGCGTGCGGTTTGATCGATTTCGGCCAGAGCATCTGCCGGAGCGGCATATGCCGCCGACAGCAAGATACAATCGTTGCGTCCTGTGCCGAACTCGACGAGATCGGCAATCCACGCGCCTGTTTCGGCGACCGAGGAAACGCTGCCGCTCTCGATTTCCCATTCCAACCCATGCGAATAGGCAAATCCGCCTACGGGGTAGGCAGGTGAGAGCCATTGCGCCAGCGTCAGTATGTCGGTGTCAGTGGGCGTGGCCATGGGTCCTGCCGTGGCCATAGGCCCCACCTTCGGGGGTGAAAGGTTCGCGCACCTCTCGCACCGTGGCGCCAAGTTTCAGCAACATATCGCGAATGACGTGATCGATCTGTATCAGCAGACGCTCGGTTTCGACCTGGCAGGGCGTATGACGGTTGCCGATATGCCAGGCGATGCGGGTCAGGTCAGGTGCGGTGACTTCCAGTAATGCTTCGGGGGCGGCCTGAATGACCACCTCGCGCCCATCATCAAGGACAAGCGCGCCACCGTGATCTAGCGAGGTGGTCTGGGCGAGATCGATCAGAATTTGCTCGCCGCTGTCGCAGGTCAAAACCTTGCGGCGCAGAAAGCGGTCTTCATAGGTCAGCGACAGATGATCGGCCGGTTCACCATGTGAGTGGTTCGAATATTGGCGCGCGGTGCAGAGTAGGGCGGTCATATGCTTGCCCCCTCTGCAGCGGAGATTTTCAGAGCCAGATCGAGTCCGCAAATACCCGGTGAACGATCCGATCCCGTGTCAGTCCACGTTTGCGAAGTTCTTCGTCGCTGAGCGATTGCAGGAATTCGACTTGCCGTACGCGTGTCTGGACTTCGGCCACGCGGATCAATGCCAAATAGATTCGCGATGTGGTGGATGCGATCAGGCCGGACAGTGAAACCCGCGCCGGAGTGTGCGTTGCTGAATGTGCCATTTGGACCCTCGTTTCCGTTGGTCCTCCCATGAGCTTGAAAATGTGTCATGTCAGCCTCGTTGAGTAGTGGGTTTTTGGTCATGGCCGTGTTGCAAATGCCGCAACGCAGCACAATTTTTAGTCAAAACATAAAGTACCGCTGGGCCATCGGCAGAACCTCGGCCGGTTGGCAGGTCAGCAATTCGCCATCGGCGCGGACCTCATAGGTTTCTGGGTCAACCTCAACCTGCGGCGTGGCGTTGTTCAGCAGCAGGTCGCGCTTGCCGATATTGCGGGTGTTCTGCGCCGCAACGGTTTGCTTTGCCAGACCCAGTGTATCACCAATCCCCGCCGCCTGCGCCGCGCCCGAGACAAATGTGATCGCCGAATGCTCGACCGACCGCCCATAGGCCCCAAACATCGGTCGGCTATAGACCGGTTGCGGCGTCGGGATCGAGGCATTCGGATCACCCATCTGCGCGCAGGCTATGGTGCCGCCCAGCAAAACCATCTCGGGCTTCACGCCAAAGAATGCCGGGTTCCACAGGACCAGATCGGCGCGTTTGCCTTCTTCGATGCTGCCGATCTGATGGCTTAGGCCGTGGGCAATTGCCGGGTTGATGGTGTATTTTGCGATATAGCGGCGCACGCGCATATTGTCGTTCTCGCCGGTTTCCTCGGGCAGGCGACCGCGTTGTTTCTTCATCTTGTCGGCGGTCTGCCATGTGCGGATCAGAACCTCACCCACACGACCCATGGCCTGACTGTCGGAGGCGATGATGCTGAACGCGCCCATGTCGTGCAGGATATCCTCGGCCGCGATCGTCTCGCGCCGGATGCGGCTTTCGGCAAAGGCCACATCCTCGGGGATAGATTTGTCGAGGTGGTGGCACACCATCAGCATGTCCAGATGCTCTTCGACCGTGTTCACGGTGAAGGGGCGCGTCGGGTTGGTGGACGAGGGCAGAACGTGGTTCTCGCCACAGATCTTGATGATGTCGGGGGCATGACCGCCGCCTGCGCCCTCGGTGTGGAAGGCATGGATCGTGCGGCCCTTCATGGCGCCCACGGTGTTCTCGACAAAGCCGGATTCGTTCAGCGTGTCGGTGTGGATCATCACCTGCACGTCCATCGCATCGGCCACCGAGAGACAGCAATCGATGGCGGCAGGGGTCGTCCCCCAATCCTCATGCAGTTTCAGGGCGCAGGCACCTGCGTTGACTTGTTCTTCCAGCGCGGCGGGCAGCGAGGCGTTGCCTTTGCCTGCAAAGGCGAGGTTCATCGGAAAGGCGTCGGCGGCCTGCAGCATCCGCCCGATATGCCAGGGGCCAGGTGTGCAGGTGGTGGCCAACGTCCCATGGGCCGGGCCAGTGCCGCCGCCCAGCATGGTGGTCAGGCCGGAATGCAGCGCATCTTCGATCTGTTGCGGGCATATGAAATGGATATGGCTGTCGAACCCGCCGGCGGTCAGGATACGCCCTTCGCCCGCGATGGCCTCGGTGCCGGGGCCGATGATGATGTCAACACCGGGCTGCGTGTCGGGATTGCCGGCCTTGCCGATCTTGGCGATGCGTCCGTCTTTCAGACCCACATCCGCCTTGTAGATGCCCGAGTGATCCACGATCAGCGCGTTGGTGATGACCGTGTCCACGGCCCCCTCGGCACGCGTGGCCTGAGACTGCCCCATCCCGTCGCGTATCACCTTGCCTCCGCCGAATTTGACCTCTTCGCCGTAAAGCAACGCGTTGTCTCCGGTCCCCCCGGTTGCGGCGGCCCCCGCGCGTTCTGCGGTCAGGTCGCGTTCGACCTCGATCACCAGATCGGTGTCGGCCAGCCGCAGTTTGTCGCCGGTGGTGGGGCCGAACATGGCGGCATAGTCAGAGCGTTTGATTGTTGCTGGCATCAGAGCGACCCCATGACCTTTTGATTGAACCCGTAAACCTTGCGCGCCCCCCCGATGGGGATCAGCGAGACTTCGCGCGCCTGACCGGGTTCGAACCGAACGGCGGTGCCCGGCGCGATGTCCAGGCGCAGGCCATGTGCGGCAGTGCGGTCGAATTCCAGCGCGGGGTTGGTTTCGGCGAAATGATAGTGCGAGCCGACCTGAACCGGGCGGTCGCCGGTATTGGCGACCATGAGGGTGATTGCCTCGGCATTCGCGTTCAGGGTGATCTCACCCTCGGCTGGGAACAGCTCACCGGGGATCATTTGTTCAGCTTTGTCATCACGACCAAAGCTGCCAGCGCGACAACCGCCAAACCGACGCCCAAAGTGGCATAGTCTGTGCCATGCGCATGAATATGCGTGTCGGTATGGGCGGCTGCAGGGCCAGCAAGGATCAGGGCTGGGAAGAGCATACGGGTCATATTTGTGTTCCTTTGTTAGCGAATAGGGTTGTGGACGGTCACCAGTTTGGTGCCATCAGGGAAGGTGGCTTCGACCTGAACTTCGTGGATCATCTCAGGCACGCCTTCCATGCATTGCGCGCGGGTGATCACTTCGGCCCCGGCTTGCATCATGTCAGCCACCGATCGGCCATCGCGCGCTCCTTCGACCACGGCGTCGGTGATCAGCGCAATCGCCTCGGGGTGGTTCAGCTTGACGCCGCGGGCCAGCCGTTTGCGGGCGACCTCGGCGGCCATGGCGACCAGCAGTTTGTCTTTTTCTCGGGGGGTCAGGTTCATGTCAGATCATCCAGCATCTGGGAAGCGTGTCATTGTTCAGTCGCCGCAGAACCGGCATCAGCGTGCGGCGGAGGGTAAAGCTGTTCTCGGCCAGCACCCGGATTACCAGCAGATCGTCTTGGATCAGCGAGGCTCCGGCGGTTTCGGATAGCATATCGCGGATGGGGTCGAGCTGGCCCTCGGCTGTGGGAGAGACAAAGGCAACCAGCGCCATCGCCCCCGCGCCGCCTGCGATATGCGGTTTGGCCAGATGCGCGTGCAGATCACCGTCGTATTGCATCGCGTCCAGAAACAGCGGTGTGCCATCGCGCAGGATCTCGACCCGGTCGCGCAGGCGGATATCGGTCAGGGTCTCGCCCATCGCCATGCGGCCAAAGACCAGCGGTTCTACCATCAGTGCGGTTGCTTCCGGGGCAAGGTCGATCTGCAACCGACGCTCCAGCGCGCTGCCGTCAAACAGGATGGTTTCCTGCGGCAGCCAGTTCAGCCGCGCACCCGGAGCGACGCTTAGGTGGTTCACGATCTGGCCCGAGGGACCAGGTTTGGCTTTATACGCGCGCTCGCAGGCCTGAGTTGTTAGCGTCAGGGTGGTGTCGTCGCCCGCATGGCCGGTAAAGCGGAAATTGTCGCCGCCGGTGATCCCGCCAGCGGTGTTCAGCAGCACCGCGTTCAACGCGTCGCCATCGGTGCGCGGAAACAGGCACTTGAACGAGCCCGACTGCCGGAACCCGTCCAGAACCGAGGATGTGCCCAATCGTTTGGCACTCAGCCGAATCGCACCTTGCGCGCGCGGCGGGGTCGCGGCTTGCGTGGGCAATATCGAGGCATGATGTGTAATGGCGCACCTGCGGATCACTTTGTTCTGCCGCTTGTTTCGCCGTTTGGACGTCGGAACTCTATTCTGCCTTGTCGGAATTGGGCCAATATCCGGCGGATTGGATTAATTTTTGAGCGAATTGGTTAACGACTGCCTGAAAATTAAACAAATGAGGCGGATTGTCGGAAATGATCTGTCAACTATTTGCCAAATTCTCTGCGATGCAGAAACGGTATGGGTGCCCGCCACGGGGACGATCCCCGAGGGTGTGTGACGGCTGCGCGAATTGGACCTCGGACACAACCGCCACACGGATCGCAACAACAGTTGCGGGGATCAGGTAGAAGAAGAGTGCGTATCTGCGCAAGCCCTCTCTCCCGGCCCCGCCCAGGAGAATCATATGACATCTCTCAAATCCACGCTCGCCGGATCTCTTGTCTTTGCCGCCATGGCGACCGCTGCACTGTCTGCCGAAGACACGATCAAAGTCGGTGTATTGCACTCGCTTTCTGGCACCATGGCGATTTCGGAAACCACGCTGAAAGACACCATGTTGATGCTGATAGACCAGCAAAACGCCAAGGGTGGCCTGCTGGGCAAACAGCTTGAGGCGGTTGTCGTCGACCCCGCATCCGACTGGCCGCTGTTTGCTGAAAAGGCGCGCGAGCTGCTGACCGTGCATGAAGTGGATGTGATCTTCGGCAACTGGACCTCGGTCAGCCGCAAATCGGTTCTGCCGGTGATCGAAGAACTGAACGGCCTGCTGTTCTACCCGGTTCAGTATGAGGGTGAAGAATCGTCCAAGAACGTCTTCTACACCGGCGCCGCGCCGAACCAGCAGGCAATCCCTGCGACCGACTATTTCTTGGAGGAGCTGGGGGTCGAGAAATTCGCTCTGCTCGGCACAGACTATGTCTACCCCAGAACCACCAACAACATTCTGGAAAGCTATCTGAAGGGTAAAGGCATCGCGGACGAGGATATCTTCGTCAACTACACCCCCTTCGGTCATTCCGACTGGTCCAAGATCGTTGCGGACGTGGTCGCGCTGGGTGCAGACGGTAAGAAAGTTGGCGTGATCTCGACCATCAATGGCGACGCAAATATCGGCTTCTATAAGGAACTGGCAGCAGCAGGCGTTTCGGCGGACGATATTCCGGTCGTGGCCTTCTCGGTCGGAGAAGAAGAACTCTCGGGTCTGGATACCACCAACCTGGTCGGTCACTTGGCCGCGTGGAACTACTTCCAGTCGGCAGATACCGATGTGAACGCCGAATTCGTTGAGACGTGGAAAGCCACCATGGGTGAAGACCGCGTGACCAACGACCCGATGGAAGCACACTATATCGGCTTCAACATGTGGGTGAACGCCGCGACTGAAGCCGGCTCGACCGAAGTCGACGATGTGCGCGCCGCGATGTACGGCCAGGAGTTCCCGAACCTGACCGGTGGAACCGCAGTCATGCTACCGAACCACCACTTGGCCAAACCGGTTCTGATCGGTGAGATTCAGGAAGACGGTCAGTTCGACATCATTAGCGAAACTGACGTTGTTCCGGGCGACGCCTGGACCGACTTCCTGCCGGAATCGGCGGTACTGAAGTCTGACTGGAAAGATCTGGGCTGCGGTATGTACAACACCGAGACCAAGACCTGCGTTCAGACGCTGTCGAACTACTAAACGACACGCAAGGCGGGTGTGATCGCCCGCCTTGCCCTTAAGACACCTCGGGTTTCTCTACATGTTACGACTATTCCTTGCGGGCCTCGCAATCCTGTGCGCCTGCCTGACGGCCAACGCGCAAGAGGGCGGTCTGCAACCGATCCTGCAAGAGCATCAGGAGATCATCGCCAAAAGCTCGCGCAAGACGATCGGACCGGCGATTGAAGCGATTGCCAGCAGCGGGTTGCCGCAAGCGCAGGTCATGCTTGAGACGTGGGCCGCCAAAAACGTGTGGATGCGCAAGTCCGATGGCCTGTTCTTTGCCGGCAAAAAGGGTGAAGGGCGTTCATATGAGCTGACCGATTTCGACACCGGAGAGGTCGTCGGGACGTTTGAGAAATCCGACCTGAAACAGTTGAAACCCAATAGCGGCATCCGCGCGATGATCGGCACGGCACTGGTACAATTCCAACTGACCGACCCGGATCGTGCAAAACGACTGGCCGCTTTGACGTCTATCCAACGCGATCCCGAGGGCGCTCTGCTTGAGCCGCTGCGCGCGTCGATTGATGGCGAACCCGATGCCGATCTGAAAGCGCAGAAGCAACGCCTCGAGCGGTTGCTGACCATCGGCTACGACGAAGATACTGAAGCCCGTGTGGTCGCGATCGAGGAGATGTCCGACGATCTGGGTGTGGACGTGCGCGCGGCTTTGAACCCTCTGGTCGTGACCAGGCTGCAAACGGCGACAGATTTACCTTCGGATGTGAATATCGCCGGTGTACTGCAACCGGGCTCGAATGACCTGTCGCGTGATGCCGCCTATGATCTGTTGGTCGCCGGTGACCTAGCCAAACCCCGTGTATCGCCCGATGACATCCGCACGGCGCTGGCCGCCAATATAGACGGAGGCCGCGTGGGCGGTGTTCCGGTTGCGCAACTGACCACTGACGCCGCCCGGGCGCAGGCTTATGCGGCATTGGCCGAAGCCGGAACTGTCCCCGCGTTGATCACGCAGACTGACATCGACGCAGCGCTGGGTGCGCATGTGTTCTTTGAAACCTATGCAGAGCCGTCGGGCGAAGTCACAGCCGCCGCCGAAAAGGCGTTGGACCAGATCGAGCTAAAAGTCGGCCTGAACCAGACCCTCGACCTGACGCTGGACGCGATTTCTCTGGCTTCGATCTATTTCCTCGCCGCTATCGGTCTTGCCATCACCTTCGGCGTGATGGGCGTGATCAACATGGCCCATGGCGAGTTCATCATGATGGGCGCCTATACCGGCTATGTGGTGCAGCAGTTTATCCCCGACCATACGCTGTCGATCATCGTCGCCATCCCGATGGCCTTTGCCGTCACTTTCGCCATGGGCGTCGCGATGGAGCGGCTGGTGATCCGTTGGCTTTATTCTCGCCCGCTGGAGACTCTGCTGGCGACGTTTGGTATCTCTATTGCGCTGCAACAACTGGCCAAGAACATCTTTGGCACGCAGGCCCGCCCACTGACTGCACCGGGCTGGCTGGACGGAGCATGGGTGCTGAACGATGTGGTCTCGATCAGTTACATCCGTATCGCGATCTTCGTTCTGGCGATGATCTTTCTGGGACTGTTCCTGTACATCATGAAACGCACGCGGCTGGGGCTTGAGATGCGCGCCGTCACGCAGAACCCGCGCATGGCCGGGTCGATGGGCATCAACCCGGGGCGGGTGAACATGCTGACCTTTGGCCTCGGCTCGGGCATCGCCGGGATCGCGGGGGTTGCGATTGGGTTGTTCGCCAAGGTCACGTCCGACTTAGGCAGCGATTATATCGTGCAAAGCTTCATGACCGTGGTTGTCGGGGGTGTCGGCAACATCTGGGGTGCTCTGGCTGGTGCGGGCATGATCGGCTTCCTGCAAAAGGGGATCGAGTGGATGAACCCGTCGAATACCCTTGCAGCGCAGACCTACATGATCATCTTCATCATCATTTTCATCCAGTTCCGGCCAAGGGGCATCATCGCCCTCAAAGGCCGCGCGGCGGGGGATTGAGCCATGGAACGCAGCTTTGTTGCCAAAAACCCCTCGGTACTGGTCTTTCTGGCCATCCTGTCCCTGTTCACTTTGGGCGTCACCGTCCTGTCCGAAGGGTTCGGGATCGGCGTGATCTCGACCAGTTTCGTCAAGACGCTGGGCAAAACCCTGTGCCTTTGCCTGATTGCCGTAGCAATGGATCTGGTCTGGGGCTTCACCGGCATCCTTTCTCTGGGCCATTTCGCCTTTTTCGGGTTGGGCGGCTACATGATCGGCATGTGGCTGATGTATGAACGCACGCGGCTGATCGTCGTCGAGTCACTGTCGCAAGCCGAAATCCCTCCGACGTCATCCGAGGTCGTGGACGCCATCGGCACGCAGATCTTCGGTGTGGTCGGGTCGTCCGAGTTCCCGTTGATCTGGGCCTTCTCGGACAGCCTGTTCCTGCAGCTGGTACTGGTGGTGCTGGTACCGGGCCTGCTGGCGCTGATCTTTGGTTGGCTGGCGTTCCGCAGTCGGGTGACGGGCGTCTACCTGTCGATCCTGACCCAAGCGATGACTTTGGCACTGGCGCTGTACCTGTTTCAGAACGACAGTGGCTTGCGCGGCAACAATGGCCTGTCGGGCCTACAGAACCTGCCGGGTGTCACCGTCTCGCAGGACGTGGTGTCGATCTGGTTCCTTTGGGCCTCGGCACTGGCCTTGGGGCTGGGCTATTTGCTGGCGGCATGGGTGGTGTCGGGCAAGTTCGGCTCGGTCATTCGCGGCATCCGCGATAACGAGGCGCGGGTGCGGTTCCTCGGCTATTCGGTCGAGGTCTACAAGCTGGCCGTCTTCACTCTGACCGCCTGCATCGCCGCCATCGCGGGCGCACTCTATTATCCGCAGGCGGGCATTATCAACCCCGAGGAGATGGCCCCCATCGCCTCGATCTATCTGGCCGTTTGGGTCGCCATCGGTGGGCGCGGTCGCCTGTACGGTGCCGTCATCGGCGCGGCGTTCGTCAGTCTGCTTAGCACATGGTTCACCGGCGGGCAGGCCCCGGACATCCCGCTGGGCTTCTATACAATCAAATGGGTTGACTGGTGGCAGGTGCTGCTGGGCGTGTCCTTCGTGCTGGTCACACTGTTCGCCCCACAAGGGATCGGGGGGCTGTTCGACCTCTGGACCAACCGCAGGGCACCGCAGCGCCACGGTGCGGCCCTGGGGCCTGATGAAAGCGCGTTGCGCGAAAAGGAGGCCGCGGAATGAGCACTCTGCTAGAAGTCAGCGGCGTTTCCGTCACCTTTGATGGGTTCCGCGCCATCAACAACCTGTCGTTCCAGATCGGCAACGCGGAACTGCGCGCCGTGATCGGGCCGAACGGTGCGGGCAAGACCACTTTCATGGATATCGTCACCGGCAAGACACGTCCTGACGAAGGCCGCGTCATCTGGGGCGAGAAATCCGTTTCCCTGCTGCGCATGAGTGAGGCCAAGATCGCGCAGGCCGGGATCGGGCGGAAATTCCAGAAACCCACCGTGTTCGAAGATCAGAGCGTGCAGGAAAACCTGCTGATGGCGCTGAAGAACAAACGCGGATGGTTGGGCGTGCTGTTCTACCGCCCTTCAAAGGGCGATCTGGAGAAAGTCGAGGAACTGGCCGCCGAGATCGGCTTGAAGGACGAGTTGACCCGCAAATCGGGCGAACTCAGCCACGGGCAGAAGCAATGGCTTGAGATTGGGATGCTTCTGGCACAGGAGCCGCGCTTGCTTTTGGTAGACGAACCCGCTGCCGGGATGACCCCGCAGGAACGCGAACACACCACCGATCTTCTGGTGCAGGCCGCGAAAACCCGCGCCGTGGTTGTGGTGGAGCATGATATGGAGTTTGTCCGCCGTTTGAACTGCAAGGTGACTGTGTTGCACGAGGGCTCGGTTCTGGCCGAGGGGTCCTTGGACCACGTGACATCAAATCAGGACGTCATCGACGTTTATCTGGGGCGCTAGGCGATGCTGAAACTGAACGATCTGACCCTGCACTACGGGCATTCGCAAATCCTGCACGGTGTTTCGATGCAAGCCGCGCAGGGTGAGGTGACCTGCGTGATGGGCACCAATGGTGTCGGAAAGACCAGCCTGATCAAGGCAATCTCGGGCACGCATCCCCGCTCTGGCGGTACGCTGGAGCTGAATGGTGAGGCCCTCCCGCCCTTTCCGGCACATAAAATGGCGTGGAAGGGGGTGGCATACGTTCCCCAGGGGCGCGAGATCTTTCCCCTGCTGACTGTGCGCGAAAATCTGGAAACTGGCTTTGCCTGCCTGCCGTCCAGCGAACACTTTATCCCCGATGAGATTTTCGACTTGTTCCCGGTTCTCAAGAAAATGCAGAACCGCCGCGGAGGTGATCTGTCAGGTGGCCAGCAACAACAACTCGCCATCGCACGTGCCCTGATCACCAAACCCAGCCTGCTGCTGCTGGATGAACCTACCGAGGGTATTCAGCCCAACATCATCCAGCAGATCGGTGAGGTCATTCGCCATCTGCGCTCTAGAGGTGAGATGGCGATCGTTCTGGTCGAGCAGTATTTCGATTTCGCCTATGACCTCGCCGACCGCTTCGTTGTTCTGAGGCGCGGTGAGATTTTGATGCAGGGATCGCGGCAGGAGTTGTCGCGCGAGCAGGTCCTGCAAGGCGTGACCGTGTAGCACACCCAATCCGCGAATTGGGGGCAAATGTGGCCGATCTGTGTCCTCAGATCGGCCATAAATGTGTTTGCGGTGTGAAATAAGCGGGAATCACCGGTCGAATCGCTGATTCAACGCAAGAGCAAGGTCACAAATCCGCCTTAAACGACAAAAAATTCCCGTTATACGGGAAAACCTTTTCGTTTGTGGGGAGGCTCTAAAGGTTCACGGCTGGTAAACATTTTATTAACGGGGATGCTGCCTGGTACCTCGTAAGCGTGCGGATTTCGCACTTGGTAAAACAGTCTGGAGTAAAAATTATGTCGAAAACTATTCGCAAGTTCTTTCTGAAGCTGCGTAAAGACGAGCGCGGTGCGACCCTGGTTGAATATGGTATCGCCCTGCTGGTTGCGATCGTTGCCGGTGGCGGTGTTCTGATCACCGTTGCGCAGAGCACCAGCTCGAACTTCACTGAAGCTAACGGTTCGATCACCAACCGTACTCCGTCGCCGTAAGCGATAAGTTGCAACGGTTGCGTGAGCCGCTGTTTCTCGGTGTGTTAAGCAACTGGCCGCTCTAGGTTGCAAAGTCGGGTTTGACCTAGGCTTTGAAATAGCGGACCGAAAAACTCCAGCTTTCCCAGCTTTGCGCTGGGTAAGTTGGCCTACAAAGACCCAAAATTGCGTCAGTTTGAACGCTGATTTACTCAGTTTGATTGAACATCGCCCAAACCTGACAGCCAAAGCTCACTTCGGAAATTGGAGGGCAACATGCGCATTAAATCTTTATTGATGACTATCTTCGGTGTCGGCCTTGCTGGAGGCGCAGTTTTCTGGGCCCAGGACCAGCTGGCACGGAATCAAGCTGCTGCAGTAGACGCGAGCATCGTTCGCGTTGTTGCTGTTTCAGAAGACATCCCGTTTGGAAATCCGATTGAAGGCCACAAGTTAACCACTATCGAATGGCCCGCTGAGTCGGTCCCCGTTGGAGTGTTCACGAGTTTTGATGACGTGCTGCCAGCCGCAGGCGGGGAGCCGCGCCGGGCCAAGCGTGCGCTGGCGCAGGGTGAAATCCTGCTTGCTTCGAAAGTTTCGGAATTCGGAGAAAAAGTCACCATCGTTCAGACGATCGGTGAAGGCAATCGCGCGATGGCGATTAATGTCAACGCGCAGTCGGGCGTTGGTGGATTTGTCACGCCGGGTGACTTCGTGGATGTTGTTCTTACACGCGGCACAGATGAATCGCTGCGTGCCTTGACCATCCTTCAAAATATCCGCGTCATTGGTGTTGACCAAAAGGCTGATGAAGAGATCGACCAGCCCGGTATCGCGCGGACCGTCACCGTTGAGGTGACGCCGGAACAAAGCCAGCGGCTGGCTTTGGCGCAAAAAGCCGGACAGCTTAGCCTGTCTCTGCGTTCACTGGATGAGACTGAAAATAAACCTCTTGAGGCCGTTCGCCTCAGCGACATCCTGCTGGAAAAATCACCAGTCGAAGACGGTGCCCCGCAACCTGTTGTGAAAGTGCGCCGCGGTATTTCGGATATTCAGGAAGAAAAAGTGACAATTACGGCAACCGACGACGAGGTGCCGGAAGTTGAAATCACAGCATCCGAAGAAGAGGTCCCGGTCACGGATACATCAAGCACCGTGAATTGATACCAGTCAGGGTCAGGGAGGGTTAACGATGACTTTTGTTTCCAAGTTCAAGAAAGAAGAAGACGGAACGATCCTGATTTTTGTGGCACTTTGCCTGGCTATGATCCTCGGCTTCGCCGCCCTGACCTTTGACCTTGGCCGTATGGCCTCGACCCAGACCGACCTGCAGTCTTATGCCGACCATGTGGCTTTGGCCGCTGCGGGTGAGCTTGACGGCAATGCAGACGCAATTACCCGCGCTCGTACAGCCGCCGAGAACATGATCGCGGATCGCCAGTTCTTTGCCGATGGGGATCAGACGCTGGACTCGGCTGCCGATTTCAGCCTGCGCTTTCTGACCGGTTTGCCGGACCCTGCTGTCGACCCGGATGATGATGACGCGGTAGACGGGTTTTTGACCAACGATGCGAGTGCAGCCATCATGGTCGAGGTGCAAGCAACGCCGCGAACCGTTTTCCTGCCTTTTGCCCGTGGATTGGCAACGTTGTTGGGTGCTGCGGTTCCCAATGAACAAGTCGGAGCGACAGCGATTGCTGGGTATACGGGATTTGCCTGCGACGTGACCCCCTTGATGTTTTGCATTCCGGGCGGCTGGACGGCTAACGCAAATGTCGGTCAGGCTATCCAGTTGCGTACCGGTGGCAACGACTCGGCCTGGGGTCCTGGAAACTTCGGCTTTCTTGACCCTCAAGATATTGGGATCAATCCCAACGGCCCCTGTGCGGGTTTGAATGGATCAAGCCTTTATATCTGTCTTATCGCCGCCGAGGGCAACTTGACTAAGTGTGTGTCGCAGCGTGGGGTGGACACGGAACCGGGGCAACGGAACGGTATTGGTTCGGCCATCTATAACTCTCGTTTTGATTTATTCCTCGCAACGATGAACAGCTTGCGGAATGATCCGGCCTATGCCCCTGGTCCTCAAGTTATTGCTGGGTGGGAGAATCCGACCGGCCAGTGCTTGAAAAACAATCCAACGATTTCAGATGACACCATGCCGTTCCCGCGCGACGACTGTTTTGATGCCGGAAACTGCGCCACATTGGTGCCCGAAGGTGCCGGCCGCTTCGGTGATGGGGACTGGGATGATGGGAGAGCCGCCTATTTGGCGACGAACTATGGTACTGGAACAGACCCTTTAAACCCGCTGCAACCGCATCCGCTGATTGCTGATGGGACCATAAGCTTGCCTACCGGCAACACGCGCTACCAGATGTATCTGGATGAGATTACCAAGTTCGCTGGCCGTGACATTCTTGAGGGACGCAGTGAAACGGGTCGTCGGCAATGTGCGAGCACAACGAACCCTGACCCTGATCGCCGCACATTCATCGCCGCCGCTATCGATTGCGATGCCAATCCAGTTGTAGGTCGCGCCGTAGACGTGCCGGTGCAGGAATTCGTAAAAGTCTTTCTGATCCAGCCACTGGAGCAAACCTCGGGAACTGATTTCGATATCTACGTCGAAGTGGTCGAACAGGTCGGTGGCGCCGGAACCGGTATTGACGAAGGTATCTTCCGCGATGTCGTGAGGTTGTACCGGTGAAACGTTTGCTGTCCCATATCACTCGCTTCAAGCGCTGCGAATCCGGTGCCCCAATGGTTGAATTCGCCATGGTCATGCCCTTGATCCTGCTGTTTCTGGCCGTGATTATTGAAGGCGGCCGGATCACCTGGATCCATCAGGTGACTTCGGCAGGGGTGCGTGATGCTTCGCGCATGATTGCCCGAATTGCACCGCTGGATCTGTGCGCGGCTGGCACAGTCGGAACCTATGACGCGCTGGCAACGGACATTGTTCAGAACCAGCTGGGCGGGTCGACTGTCATCCCCGGAGGCGCGACACTTCTGGACGTCACGCCGACCTGCATTTCGCGTTCTGGAACCTATCGGCTTGACCCGACCTCGGTGGTCGAAGTTACCGCCGATGTGCGCATAGATCTGATTTTCGGCGGAATCTTCGACTTCTTTGGTGATGGGGTTGGCCCGCTGAATATCCAAATCGCGGATCAAAGCAGGGTGTATGGCGTATGAATCGGGTTCCACATATCCTTCAAGCCGTTGCCCGCAATCAGCGTGGTGCCGCTTTGGTCGAGCTGGCAATCGTTATTCCGTTGTTTCTGTTTCTGATTTTCGGGGTCGTTGACTACGGACGTCTGTACTGGTCGACAACAGCGGCGCAAAAAGCGATGCACACGGCCGCCCGTTTGGCGACGGTGGGTCCGCCGCAATGCGGGGCGCTGCCTGCAACACATACTCTTTCCAACGGTGCTCCTGCAAATACAAGATTTGGTGCTCTGTGCCGCAACGGCGGCATCTGCGCCGTGCCCAACCTGCCTGCGCCCTGCACGCTGGATACCTCAACCCCATACGGCGCGCGCATCTGGAACCAGATCGGTCCGCTGCTGCCGCCCGGTACAGGCCCACAGAACGTTCAGTTCACCTATTCGCATGATACCCGTCTGGGTTTCCTGGGTGGCCCCTATACTCCGGTTGTGACGGCCGATCTGATCAATGTCGATTTCAATTTCGTAATGCCGCTGGCTGGTCTGGCTGCGTTGGCCTCGGGCAATCCGGCGGTCACGTCCAATACCCCGAACAGTATTTCCCTTCCCGCGATGAGCACTTCGGTTCCTGCCGAAGACCTGGCTGTCGGGGCGGTAGAGTAAGGAGTAAGATAATGAATTCCAAGCAGATTTCAGTGTTTTTGATTTCGCCCGATGAAGAGATTTACTCGGCTATCGAAGGGTCTCTGGCGGATCAGGAGAATTGCAGCTTTACTGGTCGGAAAGAAACGGTGTCCGGCGTCAATGGAAAGGCCGCAAACCTTGCGTCTTTGCATGATGTTGTCCTGTTCGATGTCGAAGATGACGCCGATGGTGCGTTGAAGACGGCGCAGAATATCTGCGATGCGCGGATGCCAAACGCCATCATCATCGCACTGGCCCCCGAAGATCTGCCGCTGGAAAAGGCGCGGCAGCTCACGAAGCTGGGCGTGGACGAGGTTTTGCCCCGCAAAGCCATCAATGAAGAAATCGTGCCGCAGGTGGATGCAATCCGCAACCGCCGTCAGGCGCAACTGCCCACCGTTTGGAGTGGACATGCAACGCTCGGCAAGGTGATCGCGGTTGCCAAGTCGCGTGGCGGCGTCGGCTCTTCGCTGGTGGCCGCGAATATGGCCAACGAGTTGCAGGCCAAAGAGGGTTTCTTCAAGAAGAAAGCGACCAACGAGGTTGCGGTTGTGGATCTGGATTTCCAGTTCGGCTCGATCGCGGCGCTGATGGACGTGGAAGAAAGCGACGCGATGTGGCGCATGGCGATGGATGAAAGCATCCCCGACGGTGCGTTTCTGGAACAGGCTATGGTCAAGGCACCCTGCGGTGTTGACGTTCTGGCTGCACCCTCGCGCTACGGCCCGCTGTCAGCCATTCAGGAAGACCAGATCACGGCAATTCTGGATAACCTGAAGCGGACTCATGACTATGTGGTCGTCGATCTGCCGCGGGCCCTGGTGGAATGGATCACTCCGGTGCTGACACAGGCCGACAGGCTGTATCTGGTCACGGATGTCGCCGTCCCGTCGGTGCGGTCGGCCCGCAAACTGATGGATTTCTATCAAAGCGAGAACCCCGCCATCGATATCCAACTTGTGGCGAGCCTTGAAAAGAAACCTCTGTTGCCCGCAGCCCATCACCGCGCAGCGGCGAAGTTGCTGGAACAGGATTTTGCCCATTGGGTGCCCAAGGATGACCGCACGGTTCGTGAATCAGTGGACCGGGGCATCCCGTTGCAAGATGTTTCCAACCGTGCGCCAGCAACGCGAGCAATCAAGAAACTGGCCGATGACGCGCGCGCTGCTATGCCGCCGCGTGTTAACAACTCGTAATCGCATATCCGCAGACGTGAAGTGAATAGTAGTAAAGGTTTAAGAACATGTTTCGTGAATTTGACAGGACTGGTCGCACAACTTCGAACGCCGCGAAGGTCGTTCCGCTGGATACGAAGCAGGTTTCTGATAAAGCTTCGGATAACGTTGTGTTTGAAGCCGAGAAATTGGCGACCAAGCATGCCAGAGAGATGGACCGCATCGATCTGAAAGCGCGGATGCACAATTCGCTGCTGGACAAGCTGAACCTGGCGGTGATCGACAAAGTTGAAGAAGACACGCTGCGCGGTGAGATCGGCAAACACGCCACCGAACTGTTGCGCCACGAAGGCCGCGCCATGCGCAGCGAAGAGGTCAAGCAACTGGTCGAAGAGCTGATGCATGAGGTTTTGGGCCTTGGCCCGCTCGAGCCATTGCTTGCCGATCCGACGATCAACGATATCCTCGTCAACGGTCATCAACAGATTTTTGTGGAACGCTCTGGTATTCTTGAGAAAACCTCGGCCCGGTTCCGGGATGAGCGTCATCTTCTGCGCATCATCGACAAGATCGTCAGCCGCGTAGGTCGCCGCATCGACGAACGTCAGCCTTGGGTGGACGCGCGTCTTGAGGATGGCAGCCGTGTGAACGCGATCATTCGGCCCTGTGCGTTGGACGGCCCGGCCCTGTCCATCCGTAAGTTTGCCCGCGTACCGCTGACCATGCAGCGCCTTGTGAACAATGGCGCGCTGAATGAAAGTGCTGCGGCGCTGCTGCAAGGGCTGGTCGAAGCCAAGATGAACATTCTGATCTCGGGCGGTACCGGGTCCGGTAAAACGACGATGCTGAACGCTCTTTCGACTTATATTGGTGGAAACGAGCGGATCGTGACCATCGAAGACGCCGCTGAATTGCAACTGCAACAGGAACATGTGCTGCGCATGGAAACTCGCCCTGCTGGTTTGGATGGAACCGGTGCTGTTGCGCAGCGTGATCTGGTTCGAAATGCGCTGCGGATGCGTCCCGATCGTATCGTGGTGGGCGAGGTACGTGGTTCTGAAGCGTTCGACATGTTGCAGGCCATGAACACCGGCCATGATGGCTCGATGACGACGGTTCACGCTAACAGCCCGCGCGACGCGCTGTCGCGTGTAGAGCAGATGGTTCAGATGGGTGGTATGGAACTGCCGCACTCGGCCATCCGCGCGACCATCGCGTCGGCCATCCACTTCGTGTTGCAGCTTAACCGTCTGTCCGACGGGACCCGCCGCGTCACTTCGATCGCAGAAGTGACCGGTATGGAAGGTGAGATCGTCACCATGCAGGATATCTTTGTCTTCAAACGCGAAGGCAAGGACGAGAACGGTAAGGTTAAGGGGCGCTTCATACCAACGGGCATCCGCCCGAAATCAAGCGATGCGCTGGCCGCTGCGGGTATCGATCTGTCCTCGATCCAGTTCAATTAAGGGAGGACCGGCAAAATGGAACAGCTTCGCGCATTCATCGAGAACCTGGACCTCAGCGCAATTGTTGGTCCGGAAATGGAAGTCGCCGGATTTGATGTTCGGTTCGTGCTGGCCTTGGCCATCTTTGTCGGTGCATTGATCGCTTTCGAAGGGATCCGGCAGTTTGCCCGCCGTGGTGAAAACCGGGACGAGGCGATCAATCGCCGTATCCAAATGCTGAACGAAGGCAAGACGGGGGAGGATGTCCTCAATCTGCTTAAACCTCAGGAGGCGCGTCCGTTCCTGCGCAACTTCCCCTTTGTGGGGGACTTGCCCGCCGCCTTAAAAGCAGCTGGCCTGAACATGGTGCCCGAGATGTTTCTGCTCGGGTGTGGTGTTGCCTTCCTGATCTGTGCCATTGGCGGCTCGACAATTGCGAACCCGATTCAAGTTGTGGCATTGTCCGCTTTCGTCTTCCTGATCGCTCCCTTGATGCTTTTGGGAGCGACTTTGAACCAGCGTAAGGCGAACCTGCTGAAACAGTTGCCGGATGCACTGGATCTGATGTCTCGGGGCTTGAAGGTTGGTCATCCTTTGAACACCACCCTGCAAAGTGTGGCAGAAGAAATGCCGGATCCGATTGGAACGGAATTTGGGTTGGTTGTCGATCAGGTTGCCTTTGGCGAAGAACTGACGACGGCCATGAAAAGTATGGCTGATCGGATTGATGAGGAAGACGTCCGGTACCTGGCCGTTGCGCTGATGATGCAGCATGGCACAGGCGGTGATCTCGCCGGAATTCTGCGGACCCTGGCCCGCGTGATCCGTGCACGACTTTCGTTGCGTCGCAAGATCAAGGCCATTTCGGCCGAAGGACGCATGACCGCCTATATCTTGTCCGCTATCCCGGTCGCAATTGCGGTATTCATGACGATCCTGACCCCATCTTACTATGGCGACGTTATGGACGCTCCAGCATTTTGGCCCGTCATGGGAGCCATTGCAGTGGCAATCGTCCTGAACGCCATCGTCATGTTCAGACTCGTGAATTTCCGGATATAAGGAGGATTTACGATGGAATTCATAAATTCTTTGCTTCAAAACAACATTGTTTTACAGATCCTGATTTTCGGCCTGGTTCTGATTGGCGCGGTTGTAGCCTTCTTCGGCATCTCATCCTCGTTGAGCGAACGGTCGACCGCAGCTGAGCGGATGCTGCCCAGTCGCCCACGTCAAAATCTGGCGCGCGCGAATATCGATCGAGGGGAAGACCCCGAGCCGACTGGCCTGAGCGCAGCGCTGATCCCGGCGGACGCCAGTGTTCGTTTCGAAGTTGGTCAGGTTCTGGCGCAATCCGGTTTCCGTGGCAAGAACGCGATCGCCGGCTACTATATGATCCGTCTGGGTCTGGCGACGTCTCTACCGTTGCTCTTTATCCTGCTGTTGAACTGGCAGCCGCCGACCAGATTTGGCGCGTCCATTTCAGAATATATGTCCGGCCTGGACCTGATCGCGATACTTCGCAACGTTGCATTGCTGTGCGGGCTGGGATTTTTTGGCCCACACTACTGGATGAACGCGCGCATCAAGGAGCGCCGTCGCAAGATGGAAAATGCGTTCCCGAACATGCTGGATCTTCTGCAGATCGGGGTTGAGGCTGGGATGGGCTTTGATCAGGCGTTGCTGAAAGTAGCCGTAGAGATGCAGTTGGTCTCTCCCGAGATGTCCGAAGAGATTTTGATTGCGCTCAGCGAAATTCAAGCTGGCCGCGACCGGGACACCGCATTGATGCGTATGGCCCGTCGGACTGGGATTGAGGAAATGAGCTCATTTGTGAGTGTCGTTCTGCAATCGACCCGCTTTGGTGTGCCGTTGGCTTCGGCTTTGACGACTTACGCAAACGAAATGCGGGAGTTGCGCGAGCTGCGAGCGCAGGAATTGGCCAACAAATTGCCGGTAAAGATGTCAGCGGTTATGGCATTCCTCATGCTGCCAGCGATTGCGGGTTTGATCCTTGCACCGATTTTCATCCGCTATGCTGAAGCGTTTGGGAACTAAACGTTGAAAACCGACATCGCAATCATGGCCAAGCCTGACGCCCCTATGGCGATGCCCATCGGAAACTCTCGTGATTGCGCTGTCGACTCGAATTTGGGGGACAAACGCTTGGCGTAGCGCCGAAAGAGGGACATCCCGATCAAACCCAGAGCCATGGCCGCGGAAAATACAATCATGTATGTGGGCACGACGCTTGGGGGCATGGCCAAAAAAATGACTGGCAACATCTTTGCGTCCCCTCCGCCCAGCCAGTTGATCGCAAATAGCCCCAGGCAGATAAGAAAACACGCCCCGCCGATTAGCAAACGGATCAGCAATTCGTTCCAGTCCAAGAAAGGGGCGGCGACAACGCATAGTGCTAGGCCAATTAAGCAGTATAGGTTCGGGATACGAAGTTGGGTGAAATCGGTCCATGCGATCGCCACGAACAGCGGGGCGAACAGCCAAAGCGAGATCCAGTTTTGCCAGTCTAGTTGTGGCATTAAGCCCTTGCTTGATGCTGTTTCCCATGCAGAGCTTCACGCTCTTCAACGGATACTAGCCGACGGGCCAGCATATGGAAGTTGTCCAGACCTGTTTTGGAATAGATATGCTTGAGGTGTGTCCTGACAGTAGCAGCGCCAATGTCCAACTCGGCGCCAATAGCCTGCGAGGACAATCCTCGAGATACCAGTACACAGACCCGCCACTCAGCCCGCGTCAGGCCAGTCGGGTTGTCGGTGCTGAGAATCGCAACGTTTTCCGTGCTACTTTTCCGAATGGTCGCGACCGACTGGCGCGACAGCGCTTCGGTTACCAGACCGGGACGGCGACTTTGGAATGTTTCGGACAATTGGGGTGCAATTTGTTCAATTGCCTCTTTGAAACCCGGTTCCGGGTTGCGCCCGAAATGCAGCTCCAAGAAGTCAATCTCACCGCCCTGGTGATCAAGACAGACAAACAGAATTTCCGAAAGGCTGCGATGTGAAATCCACTCGGTCAGGACGGGGGAAAGATCGCTCGGGTCTTCGCCATCTTCAACCAGACTAAAGACCGAGGCCCGCTTGGGCATATTGCGAAACGGCCCCAACGCGTCATTCGCGAAAGACAGGAATAGAGGACGGCAATGGGCAGGATCTCGGGTGTCAGCCCTGGCGGCAACGCGATGAGAACCCTTGTTCAGCCACAGACGGCTGATTACGGCGCATTCGGCGCCAAATGCTTCGGCAATACCATTCAGCGCGGCGTCCAATACAAGACCGCCCTGACTCCAATGAATGAAATTGATGATCGCTCTGGCATGTTGCGCGTTTGGCAGCCACGCACCGCTATGAGCTTTCCCCCCAATCATGAGTTACCGTTCCACACTGGTTAAAACAACTTACTGGCTAATGGCACGAATTGTATTTTCGCCTCAACCGATTCTTCAATAGTCCAAAAATCCTACCAATCGTACATGAACCGAAAATTAACAATACATAAATCCTGACTGTGCATCTAATCATGTGTCTTATTGGTCGTAAGTCGGAGACAAACGGTTGTAAAGTATCGAAATGTGTCTTTGGAAGTCTCAATCAGAGATGCGTTCTATGCCCAGATATGGCGGCTCTCGCGTTAAAATTTGAACAAAATGGTTGCCGTGGCGTCGTTTCTCAAAGCGAAAGGCAGTTGGCACAAACCTTGATATTCTTAATGGAAATAGAGAGATAGCTGCGCTTCAGTCAGAGAACCCTGCTGACCTGGTGTGTTGTCATTGACGAGAGAGTGTTTCGAGGGCAGCTCGATGCTTTGAAACTGTTTTCTTGCACAACTCTGCGATGCCCCTCAGTTTCGGCTGTGACTGGATAGGTTTGACGGCATGACACGGGGAATGGAAAGAGTGGATGAGTAACAAATCTGTCACACGTCGCTACACGCTGACCGGTGGAGTCGTAGCGAGCACCGGCCTTGCGTTGCCTATGATCTTTCCCGCCTCGTCCTCTGATGCTTTCACGAATGCACCAAACGGAAGCACGGTTACGTTCGGCTTCAACGCTACTTTGTCTGGACCCTACGCAGAGGAAGGCAATGACCAGTTGCGCGGACAGAAACTGGCCGTCGAGCATCTTAATGGCCAAGGAGATGGCGGGTGCCTGAATACTTTTTCCTCGCGGGCTCTGTCCGGGAATGGTGTTTTGGGCAAGAAAGTCACGCTTGTCGTGGCAGATTCAGAAGGCAAGGCGTCCAAGGCGCATTCTTCTGCCAAGGCAATGATAAATTCCGATGGCGCAGTGATGCTGAATGGCGGATCGACGTCGGGCGAGGCCATTGCGGTTCAGAATTTATGCCAAGACGCGGGCGTGATCTTCATGGCTGGCCTGGCCCATGCAAATGACCTCACGGGTAAGGAGAAGAAAGCCAATGGTTTCCGCAATTACTTCAATGCCTATATGACGGGTGCCGCCCTTGCTCCGGTTTTGAGGGCTGAGCTGGGCACGGACCGCCGTGCTTATCATCTGAGTGCTGACTACAATTGGGGCTGGTCCCAGGAAGAGGCGATTGTTGCCTCGACCGAAGCGTTGGGATGGCAAACAATCAATCGGGTCAAAACCCCTCTGACATCGACGGAATTCACGACATATATCGCGCCGATTCTGAACTCGGGCGCGGATGTTCTGATCCTGAACCACTATGGTGCCAACCTGGAGGATTCGTTGGCCAGCGCGTTGCAATTCGGTTTGTTGGACAAGGTCGTGAATGGCAAGGATTTCAAGATTGTCGTCCCGGTACTTTCCGATCTCATGGCCGCGAAGGCGGGTGCGACTATCGAGGGCGTGCTGGGTTCGGTGAATTGGAGCTGGCAGCTGCAGGATAAAGGGACAAAGGCGTTCGTGTCGTCCTTTCAGGAAGCATATGGCTTCCCGCCTTCGATCGCGGCACAGACCGGCTATTCTCAGGTTTTGCTTTATGCCGATGCAGTCGAACGGGCGGGAACCTTCAACCCATGTGGTGTTGTCGAAGCTCTCGAAGATTTCGAGTTTGACGGTTTGGGTAATGGGCCAAGCTGGTACCGTGGTGCGGATCACCAGTGTTTCAAAGACGTACTTGTTGTGCAGGGACGTGATAGCCCGACCGACCCTTATGACAGGCTGGAAGTCGTCGATGTTACCCCAAGGGCGCAGGTCGAATATGACCCTCAGCATCCGATGTTTTCTGGTGGCCAGTTAGGAAAGTGCAATCCGGGCGCATAATTGACGCACAAGAATTTTCGACGAAAATTCTCTGTCTCGCCGAATACGGGAAACCCCCAATATCTTCGGAGGGCGCGGGCGGTTAACTCTAGTTCATCCAAGGTTATACCGAGGACAATCCACTTCCCCGGATGAGGGGCTGGCTACTTTCCCCCTCGGCCGGCCCTTCATTTTCGGGTCAGGCTGTTTCTTCCAACATCGTCAGCGACGCCCTCACCGCTGACGGCAATTCTATCGCTTGGTCATAGCTGAGCATGTGGGGGATCTCGTCAATCAATGATTTGCGATAGCCTTTCGTGAATAGCAGGAATGGAACCTTTGCGCGTTGCGCTGTTTCCGCATCGACCTCGCTGTCGCCGATGAACAAGCGCGGACCGGTTTGAGG
The DNA here is from genome assembly GCF_056531325.1 of Ruegeria sp. N8. Taxonomy (NCBI): domain Bacteria; kingdom Pseudomonadati; phylum Pseudomonadota; class Alphaproteobacteria; order Rhodobacterales; family Roseobacteraceae; genus Ruegeria; species Ruegeria sp. N8. Next base: position 139,709 of record NZ_JBQFLQ010000007.1, read on the forward strand.
GATCGCGTCAAAACTGGCGTGCAGATGGGCGGGGTCGGGTTTGCGGGTGTTCAGCGTATCGCCGCCGAAAACGGTATCGAAAAATTGCGACAGCCCTAGCGCGTCCAGGATGTGGCGAGCCGGGGCCTCGGGCTTGTTGGTGCAGATGCCAAGTACGCAGCCCATTTGCTGCAATTGGGCCAAAGCCTCCGGTACGCCCGGGTAGACAACGGTCTGCGCACTGGAGGCCGCCCCGTAGTAGTCCAGAGTTCGTTTGGCCAATTCGCTGTGGCGGTCTAGCGGTATGTCGCAGTGGCCCATCACACGCTCAACTAGTTTCGGCAGGCCGTTGCCCACGAATTTCTGGATGATCTCCTGCGGCAGCGCGGGTTTGCCTTCGTCGCCCAGCATCCGGTTCGCCGCTGCGGCGATATCGGGCAAGCTGTCAATCAGCGTACCATCCAGGTCGAACATCAGCGTTGCGGTCATTGAAACCTCGGTCGTTGAAATTGTTCAGTCAGACCTAGCCTTTTCGCAATTTCAGCGCAATTCCACACTCTTGGTTGCAGCGTATAGATTGCCGCTTGACATACCTGAGTAAAATAATCAGATTATCCAGCAAGACACATAGCCAACCCGGAATCGGGTCAGCCATCCCAAAAAATGAGAACAGAAATCGGCCTTTCGCCCGTGACCCTCTGGAGTTGACCTGATGAATGTGCAGAACCCGAACCCGACGCAATCCTACCCCGTATCGATGCTGCCGGCACACAAGGCCGAAGAGCTGACCAAAGGCGGGAACCTTGCTCATATCGCGTTGGGCGACCAGCTTTACACCCTGCGCATTACACGCGCGGGCAAGCTGATCCTGACTAAATGACCGCCTCGTTATCACGCGGAGGGGCGGCGGTTGGAAAGCTGTCCGATCTCAGCCCGATCGAGGCCAGCGCGGTCCTGTACCTGCGGCTTTGGGGCGACGCAACGGCGCGCAAAGATATCGCCTGCAAGATCGGGGTCGACCTTGGCACCGGACCTGAAGCTGTTGCAATGATGACCATTGATCGACTGTGTGCGCTCTGTGCGCATCACGGGCGACGCCCTTTGATCCGTCATCAGGTTGGGTGTTCCTGTCTTGGCGCGGATGAGAACTGTTTTGCGCAGATGATCGCTGCGGCCTCGGAAGGGGCGCGCGAGGACGCGATGATGATGGCGACGCTGATTGTCCGGCCGGACTTTGCCCCCGCACTTACCGCCTTGTCCGAAGAGCTGGGTCTGGCGCTGCGCCGGATGACCGCGCCGCAACCTCTGCCCTCAACCGGGCATCTATCCCCCTCGGCCGCGTTGCATTGACAGCGATGCCGATCCAGACCTCTGGTCATTTCTGGCCAGAGGTCTGATCGTTCAGCAGCACCCGCAGCCGGCATGGTGGTGATCATGATCACATGTTGGGGCAGGGGCATAGTCGCCCACCTCGGCCAAAACATTCCCCAATGCCCACAGAATCATGTCAACGTCCTCGGCTTCGATTGTCAGAGGCGGTCGGATTTTGAGGATATTGTCTTTGGGCCCTTCGCTGCCGATTAGAATGCGATGATCGCGCATCCGGTTCTTGACGTATTTGCAGATCTCGGTGCCCTCGGAGCCGTCTGAGTTGATCAACTCGACCCCCAGAAACAGGCCCATGCCCCGCACATCGCCGACACAACCGAAATCGGCCTCGATCCTGCGTAACCCGTCCATCAGCCGTCCGCCCATCACGCGGGCATTGTCCTGCAGCCCCTCGTCATCGACGATGTCCAGCACCTCTTTCCCGATCCGGCAAGACAAGGTCGATCCGCCGAAGGTCGAGAAGAACTCGATCCCGTTGTCAAAGCTTTGTGCGATTTCCCTGGTCGTGACCAACACGCCCAAGGGGTGCCCGTTGCCGATCGGTTTGCCCATCACCACGATATCGGGCAGCGCGCCCTGGTGCTCAAAGCCAAAGTAGTACTCACCCAGACGCCCCAGTCCGGTCTGCACCTCATCGGCGATACACACCCCTCCGGCGGCGCGGATTTTTTCGTAGACTGCGGGCAGATATCCTTTGGGAGGGATGATCTGACCCCCGACCGAGGGGAAGGTCTCGGCGATGAAACCGGCGATGCCGTGGCCCTTGTCCTGCAAAGCGGCAATCGCAGGGTCCACAAAATTCGCGAATTTTGTGGCGCGGTCGGGATCGTCGCGCTTGAACGATCCACGATAGTCGTTGGCCATTTCAACCAGTTCGACCCAATCCGCCTGACCCACGCCACCAGGCTTGTTGAACTTATAGGCCGAGATCGCAACCGCCGCATTCGTATTGCCATGATAGCCGTGATCGGGTGTCACGATCCCTTTGGCCCCGGTATGTGCGCGGGCCAGCCGCAGGGCCAGTTCGTTCGCCTCGGTGCCGGAGTTCACAAAGAAACAGACTTCAAGGTGATCAGGCAATTTCGACAGCACCTTATCGGCAAATTCGGTCTGCGCCGGGTGCAGATAGCGAGTGTTCGAGTTCATGCGCCGCAACTGATCAGACGCCACCGCTTGAATGCGCGGATGCGCGTGGCCTACATGGGGGACGTTGTTATAGGCGTCCAGATAGGGGCGACCCCATTCATCGAATAGGTGGTGCTTCCAACCGCGCACCAGCATGACTGGGTCGTCATAGGTCAGGCTCAGATTGCCTCCAAAGTGGTCGCGCCGCCCCTGCAGAATCGCGTGTTTGTCGGCCGGCTGATAAAACACCTTGTCATCGGGCAGGTTCAGCAGCGCCGCCGGGTTGGGGCAAACCGCCTGCCACAGCTCCATCTCATCCGGGTCGCCCACGCCGGGCCAGTCGCTTTGCATCCCGTCGGTGGTCATTGCCAGTTGAAAATGAACGTGTGGGGCCCAGCCGCCGTTCTGCTTGGCATCCCCCAACCGCGCGAACGCTGCGCCCTGCGCCACCGGATCACCGGGCTTCAGTCGATCACATACCTCGGGGTCGAGATGACCATACAGCGTATAGAACGCATCCCCTTCGGGCGTTTCATGATGCAGGATCACCACGCCGCCATAGTCCAGATGAGTATCGCGGTTCTCGACCGCCTCAACCCGCCCGCTGACCGGAGCATGCAACACGGTACCCGTCGGGGCAAAGACGTCTACGGCCAAATGCACCGTGCGCCGGTCAGAGGCCTTCCACGGCCCCTTGCGGAACCCGGGTTCGGCATAGATCAGGCGCGGCTCGTTATAGTAGCCTAGCCACAGGCCTTCGCCATATTCCTCACCTACGCGCGCGGCCTCGGCCAAGGGCATGTGGAACGGGTTTTGCGGCCAGACGCAGTTTTCAACCGACAGCGACCCCATCGGCACATCACTCAGATCCTGTCCGAAAATCGGGGCGAACTGCCCTCGATGTTCGGTTAGGTAAGCGTGGACCCGTTCGGCCCCATCGGTCACAGGCAACCCGCAGGCCACGCGCAACCGCGCGCCCATCAAGCCGCCATTGACCGTATCATTTTCCAGAAACCGCCAGGCAGGGGCCTGGCTAATTGTCACATAGGGATCATTTGGGTTCTCAATTGCCATCAAGGTCGAGTTTACAACCGACACCGCCAACCGCATCCGCAACAGCGGCCAGATCAGATCAACCTCATCTGCCCGCAATCGATTGGCCGCATGATACCCTCGTACCAAAGCGGCCAGCGCTCTCTCAGGCTGTGGGTGGTCTAGAACGATATAGGCACCAGCGATCGCCAGATCACAAATCCGGGGTGCCGCGCACATGTCCCCAAGATCAATTAAGCCTGCGATAGATTGGCGCTGCCCTAATTCTCCCTCAACCAAAATGTTGTAGTCATTGGCATCGTTGTGGATGGCTTGTCTCGGAAGGTCGTTCAAAGTCTCCCGGACAGTGTCGAACTCTGCGCAAATGTCGGACAATAACAAGTGGCGCGCGGCGTCACTGATCGTATCCAGATGATCCGCAATCCAACTGGCTTGCATCAGGTCCCATTTGAAACCCGCGCGATGCAAACCCTCGTGATCGAACCGCTCAAGCGCTCGGTCGGTCGCTCCCAGAACTCGGCCCAGTTTCAGGATCAATTCCTCGGATTTAGGCGCGGCGTTGGCGTAACACGAACCCGGCAAACATTCGAGCAGCCACACCAGCCGGGGGTTTTCGTCCTGATCCGTAATCTGGGGCAATAGCCTCCCATTCAAATCGCTAAGCACCTTGGGAAACGGGAGTCCGGGCGCTTCCGAGGCCAGATGCTCCAACGCCTTGATCTGCAAGTCCACCAGCCCGGCCTCGCATCCTGGCCGCATAACCTTCAGAACATAATCCTGCCCATTGGTCGCCCGCGCCAAGAAGTTCAGATCATATTCGCCATCCAGCCGGGTCAGCTTGGCGTCCAATCCCCATTGCGTCCGCAACGCGGCCGCCCAGAACACAGTTATATCGTCCATTCCAAACCCTGACCCGCGCAAAACGGGATCCTCTTCATCTGGCCAAAAATATCCTTGGGGGGAATCGCGCCCCGGCGCGATGGGGGGCAGACCGCCCCCCTTTCCCTATCACCCCAAAGCGCGCAACCGCTTGATCAGCGAGGACGTATCCCACCGTCCCCCGCCCAGTTTCTGCACATCCTTGTAGAACTGATCGACCAAGGCTGTCACCGGCAGCGAGGCTCCGGTCTCATCCGCGGTATCAAGGCAAATCCCCAAATCCTTGCGCATCCAGTCGACAGCAAAACCATGGTCGAAATGATCGTCCAGCATCGTCTCATAGCGATTGGCCATCTGCCAGCTGCCGGCCGCCCCCTGGCTGATCACTTCAACAACCGATCGCCCGTCCAACCCGGCCTTTTCCGCGAAATGCAGCGCCTCGCTCAGACCTTGCACCAATCCGGCAATGGCAATCTGGTTGCACATCTTGGTCATCTGACCTGCGCCGCTTTCGCCGATACGGCGACAGATTTTGGAATAGACCTGCATCACCGGTTCTGCCGCATCATAAGCCGCCTGATCTGCGCCGCACATGATTGACAAGACCCCATTCTCAGCCCCCGCCTGACCGCCTGAGATCGGAGCATCAACAAACGCAATACCTGCGGCTTTTCCGGCCTCGTAAAGCTCACGCGTGACTTTGGCGGATACGGTTGTGTGATCAATAAATATCGACCCGTCGGACATACCATGAAACGCGCCGTTCGGACCATTGCAGACCATGCGCAGATCGTCGTCATTGCCCACACAAGCCATGACAAACTCTGCGCCCTCAGCGGCTTCGCGTGGTGTCGCCGCCATCGAGCCACCATGCTGGGCGACCCAAGCCTCAGCTTTGGCTGTGGTGCGATTATAAACGGTGACGTCGTGACCGGCGGCTTGCAAATGGCCGGCCATCGGATAGCCCATTACACCCAAACCCAAAAACGCGACTTTTGCCATGTGGAGATCCTCTCTGCTGTCCGATACCCACCTAGTGCAGCAGATCGGAATGTTTAGCAGAGACAAAGCAAAGCTGCGGGAAAAGGGCAACCCTGCGCTATGGTTTGCCGCCCAAATCTTGCAGGATCGGACAATCTGGACGGTCGTCCCCGGCACAGGCCTCTACCAGATGGCGCAGCGTATCCCGCATGGCGTTCAGATCGGCGATCTTGGCCTCGATCTGCGCGAGATGTGCCCGGGCGACCTTTTTGACATCCGCGCTGGCGCGGGTTTCGTCCTCATAAAGTGCCATCAGGGTTCGGCAGTCTTCGATGGTGAACCCTAAGGCGCGAGCGCGGCCCAGAAAGTTCAGCTTGTGCACGTCCTGGCTGCGAAATACCCGATACCCGTTGTCGTCCCGCAGCGGTTTGACTAGCCCGATGTCTTCATAGTACCGGATCGTTTTGGCGGGCAGGCCCGTCTGGGTCGACACGTCTCCGATATTCATTAGGCCACCGCCTGAGTTTGGTGTTTCATGTCCCGTTCGGGCAGGCTGGCCCGCACCCGTCGCAAACGCAGGGCGTTGGTGACGACAAAGACGCTGGACAAGGCCATCGCTCCTGCTGCCAAAGCCGGGGACAGCAGCGGTCCGCCAAGGGGAAACAAAGCGCCCGCCGCCACCGGGATCAAAAGGGTGTTGTACCCGAAGGCCCAAACCAGGTTCTGACGGATGTTGCGCATCGTCCGGCGGCTGATCTCAACGGCATTGGCCACACCGCGCAGATCGCCGGACATCAGCACGACATCGGCGGTTTCAATCGCCACATCCGTGCCGGTTCCAATCGCCACGCCGGTGTCGGCAGCGGCCAGCGCAGGGGCGTCGTTGATGCCATCGCCCACAAAGGCCAGCGCGCCAAATTGGTCCCGCAGAGCATTGATCGCCTGCAACTTGCCATCGGGCAGCACCTCGGCGGTCACGTGGTCGATGCCCAGCTTATCGGCCAGCGCCTGCGCTGTGCGGGCGTTGTCCCCCGTGACCATGGCAAGTGTCAGGCCCATCGCGTGCAGCCTGTCCAGAGCCTCAATCGTGCCGGGTTTGACGGGGTCCGACACCGTCAGCAAAGCCGCAGCCTGACCGTCAATCGCCACAAACAAAGGCGTGGCCCCTGCGGCGGCGCGCTGATCTGCCTCGGGCGTCAGGCCCGACAAATCCACCCCGTTCCGGTCCATCAGCCGGGGAGAACCGATCACCACCTCGCGCCCTTCAACCACGGCCCGGACGCCCAGCCCGGTCTGAGATGTGAATTCTGTTGGCTGCGGCAAGTCCGCAGGCCCGGCGCGCGTGATGGCGGTGGCGACGGGGTGCTCGGAGCGCGATTCCACCGCAGCGGCCAGGCGCAACACGTCGTCGCGATCGAACCCGTTGACGGTGGTGACACTTTCCAGCTCGGGCCGGCCCATGGTCAGAGTACCGGTCTTGTCCAAGGCCACAACTTTGGCCTGTTGCAACTGTTGCAGCGCATCGCCCTTACGGAACAGAACACCCAACTCAGCCGCGCGCCCGGTGCCGACCATGATCGAAGTTGGCGTCGCCAGACCCATCGCGCAGGGGCAGGCAATGATCAGGACCGAAACCCCCGTGACCAGCGCCATCGGCAGGGCAGGTGCTGGTCCGAAGATCAGCCAGATCGCAATGGTCAACAGTGCAACAGCCAGCACGGCAGGCACAAACCACGCGGTAATCTTGTCGACCAGCCCCTGAATTGGCAGCTTGGCCCCCTGCGCCTGTTCAACCATCCGGATCACCTGCGCCAGAACCGTATCGGCCCCGACCCGCGCCGCACGCACGCGCAGTGCGCCGGTGCCGTTCACCGTGCCGCCCACCACCTGATCGTCGGGGGCTTTACCAACCGGAACGGGCTCGCCGCTGATCATGCTTTCATCGACATAGGACGTGCCGCCCAGCACCACGGCATCAACCGGAACCCGCTCGCCTGGGCGAATTTGCAGGACGTCGCCGACGTTGATCTGGGAAATCGGGCGGTCCACGGTGGTGTTGCCCTGTTCGACGCGCGCGGTTTTTGGCTGCAGGCCTACCAGCTTGCGGATCGCAGCGCCGGTACGGCCTTTGGCTCGCGCCTCCATCGCGCGGCCCAGAAGGATGAGGACAACGATGACCGAGGCAGCCTCGAAATACACATTCGCGCTGCCTTGCGGTAAGAGGTCCGGCGCGAAAGTGGCGATGACCGAGTACAGATACGCCGCGCCCGTACCCATTGCAACCAGCGCATTCATATCCGGTGCGCGCCGCAGCAGCGACGGAATACCCTTGACGTAAAACACCCGGCCCGGTCCGACCAACAAGGCCGAGGTCAGGGCGAATTGGATCAGGTGGCTGGCCTGCAATCCTATGGTCTGATGTACCCAATGATGAAAGGCGGGGATCATGTGTCCGCCCATTTCAAGGACAAATACGGGCAAGGCCAGCGCTGCCGCGATCAAAGTCGTGCGGGTCAGTGCCGTGGCCTCATGTGCCTTGTCGGCGGAGGTCTCGTCCGTCTGGGCGATATGCGCCGGATACCCTGCATCGCCCGCCAGTTTTGCAAGCGAGGCAGGGTCTGTCGCGCCCTCTACATAGCGGATCGTTGCGCTTTCGGTGGCCAAGTTCACATCCGCTGCGATCACGGCGGGGTCGGCGCGCAACACACGCTCGACCCGGTTCACACAAGAGGCGCAGCTCATCTGGTCGATCTTCATCGTGACATCGGCTGTTGCAGCCGGATACCCCGCAGCCTGCAGCGCTTGCGTTACATCGCTGAGGGGGCCGTCGTACGCGACCTGCGCCGTCCCGGCCGCGAAATTCACCGTTGCCTCGGACACGCCCGCGACGCCTTGCAAGGCCGCTTCCACGCGCCCCACGCAGGATGCGCAGCCCATTCTTGTGATGTTCAATCGGGTTTCATGTGCGGTGGTCATCCGACTCATCCTGATCTGCTGTTGCCCTCTAAGTGGGGGTTCCAGTCACGGGAAGGTCAAGGGTTTATGCCGCATACCCGCCATGCATTGTGGCTCAGCGCTGGGGCAAGGCTTGCAACAACAGCGAGTTATACTGCGCAGGCGGCGCTGCGCGCACCGCTTCGGGCGAGGCAAAAAAGCCCAGCATCAGGACCGATACGCAAGCCAGCAGGCCCAAAAGGCACAGGCCGGTGAGGTTGAGTGTCGTGCGTAGCATTGACAGTTTTTCCATTCCTAAACTCACTGAGACCTTTCGGGTCGGTTCAAGATCTTTGTGCCAGCTCTTGCCTTAACTTTTCGTTCTCGGCCTGAAGCTGCGCCAATTGCTGGCCAAGCGTGTTCAGATGCGGGCGCAATTCGGCCTCGGTAAAGCGCGGCGTGATGTGTCGGGGGCAGTTCCAGTCCAGCCCCTCCACCCGGATGATCGCGGCGCGTTCGGCTGGTGCTTCGGCCCCATCGGGATAGAGGCTGGCGGCGGCGGCTTCGCCCTCGGTGAACTCTACCCGACCCAGTATTTTCAACCGGCGTTGGTTGGCGTAGTCCATCAGGATAATCGCTACCCGGTCATTCCCGTCCAGATTCCCGCGCGAGATATATTGCTTGTTGCCCGAAAAATCGGCGTAGCCGATAGTCGTGGGCCCCAGCACGCGCAGGAACCCAATCGGCCCGCCGCGATATTGTACATAGGGCCAGCCGGTCTCGGACACTGTAGATTGGTAAAACCCGTCCCGCGCCTCGATAAACGCTTTCTCTGCCGGACCGATCTGGTGCCCTTGCTGCGGCCCGTCTTCGATGAACTTGGCATAGGTCCTTGCTGATCCCATCCGTTCCTGATGGGCCAGAACCGCCGGGGTGAAGGTCAATTCGGAAAAGGCGCGGGGCATGGGCGATCCTTTCTACAGGCCCAGATCAGACAGGCCGGGGTGATCTTCGGGCCGTGGGCCTTGAGGCCAGCGGAACAACCGGTCTTCCTCGGCAATCGGCAGGTCGTTCAGCGACGCATGGCGCTTGGCCATCCGGCCATCTTCGGCAAATTCCCAATTCTCATTGCCATAAGACCGGAACCATTGGCCGCTGTCGTCGTGCCATTCATACGCATAGCGCACAGCAATCCGGTTGCCGGAAAAGGCCCAGAGTTCCTTGATGAGACGGTAGTCCAGTTCTTTGTTCCATTTGCGGGTCAGGAAGGCATGGATGTCTTTGTGTCCCGATAGGAATTCAGCGCGGTTTCGCCATTGGCTGTCCTCGGTGTAAGCGGGCGTTACCAGATCGGGGTCGCGGCTATTCCAGCCATTTTCAGCCATGCGCACTTTTTGTGTAGCAGTTTCCAGGGTGAAGGGGGGCAGAGGGGGTCGGCTCATGTCTTGATCTTTCAGGTCAGCGCGGCGGCAAGCATCGCAAGTGCCAACAGGAACGGGACGTACTGAGGGGAAAACGGGCTGGTGCGGCGTTTCATTGTCAAGCTCCTAAGTTTACTGATCGGTACATCTTGAAGAGAATGTGTACTGATCGGTAAACTTTTGCAAGTCTCAAAGTGAAAAAACTTTGCGACCGACGCTAAATCGGCTTCTTTTCAGGGCTGTTGACGTTGGATTTCGTGTAACCTTGTCGCGGGACGCGGCTACAATTATGTACTGATCAGTACACTCAGGAGCCGAATCATGCGCCCCAACAAACGCGACGAACTTGTCCGCAATGCGCTGCAGGTCTTTTACAGGAACGGGTTTCACGCCACTGGTATGGACAAGCTGGTGGCGGAAACGGGCGTCTCAAAAACCTCGATGTACAAACACTTCCGGACCAAGGAAGAGTTGATCGTCGCGGCCCTGCAGCTGAGGGACGAGAACTTTCGCACTTGGTTTTATCAGCGGATCGATGCGCTGGGCCAAACGCCGGCGAAAAAGCTGTTGGCCAGTTTCGATGCGTTGGCTGAATGGTTTCAGGAAGACGGATATCGCGGCTGTATGTTCATCAAGGCAGGGGCTGAATATCAGGATAAGGATCACCCGATCCACGTTCAGGCGGCCGAGCACAAGCGTCTGTTGTTGGAGTACTTCACGGATTTGGCCCGCGCCGCCGGGGCGGCTGATCCTGAAAAGCTGGGCTGTCAGATATTGATCTTGAAAGAAGGCGCTATCGTGTCCGCTGTTCTGTTGAAAAGCTGCGATCCGGCACGTGATGCAAAAGACGCGGCGCTGACTCTATTGAAAGGCGCGCTGCCTGGATGGGAAAAAGCCTGAAAGACGTTACGTTGTGGCGTCTTTTGGCGCATTGGATTGCAGTGAGACGAAGAGTACCTTCCGGAGAAATTGATATGGGAGGACACTTGATGTCTTTGTTTACAAGCTCTGCAAGCTGGGTCACTGAAGAACACCGCATGTTCGCCGAAATGGCGGATCGGTTCATGCAGGACGAACTGGTCCCCAACGAAGAGCGTTGGAATGATCAGGGGATGGTCGACCGCGCATTCTGGCAAAAAGCCGGTGAGATGGGCCTGATGGCTGGCTCGATCGCAGAGGAACATGGCGGCGTTGGCGGGGATCTGGGGTTTGATGCGGTCACTCTCTATGCCCAGTCGTCGCACGGCAATTGCGGCTGGGGCTATCCGATCCAGTCGATCGTGATCCACTATTTGATGGCCTACGGCAGCGAAGAGCAAAAGCAGAAATGGCTGCCGAAACTGGCCTCGGGTGAGATGGTCGGCGCACTGGCTATGACCGAACCCGGCACCGGGTCGGACGTGCAGGCGATCCGCACCACCGCAGATAAGGACGGCAATTCCTACCGCCTGAACGGCTCGAAGATCTTTATTACCAATGGTCAGTCGGCCGATCTGATCCTTGTGGCGGCCAAGACCGACAAGTCGCAAGGCTCTAAGGGTGTGTCGCTGATCGCGGTCGAGACCGAGGGCGCCGACGGTTTCCGCAAGGGGCGCAACCTCAAGAAGCTGGGCATGAAGGCCAACGACACGGCCGAGCTGTATTTTGAGGACGTCAAAGTGCCGATGACCAATCTGGTTGGTCCTGAAGAGGGGCAGGGCTTTTATCAGATGATGAAGCAGCTGCCCTGGGAGCGGTTGACGATTGCTCTGATCGCTCTGGGTTCGATTGATTTCGCCATTGCCGAGACTGTGCGCTATACGCAAGAGCGTAAGGCCTTTGGTCAGCGCGTGATGGATTTCCAGAACACGCGCTTCAAGCTGGCGGAGTGCAAGACCAAAGCCGAAGTTCTACGCAGCTTCCTCAACGACTGTCTGGCTCAGTTGCAGGCGGGTACGCTAGATGCGGCCACGGCGTCGATGGCGAAATACTGGGGTAGCGAAATTCAGAATGAAATCATGGGTGAATGCCTCCAGCTCTTTGGCGGTTATGGATTCATGATGGAATACCCGATTGCGCGGCTTTACGCGGATGCGCGGGTACAGACGATCTATGGCGGCACCAATGAGATCATGAAAGAACTCATCGCCCGCTCGCTGGACAAATAAGAACGACAGGGCGCTCTCGCCCGTCGTTGACGTTTCTGGCGAAACATCTCCTCCTGTTGGGCCGGGCAGGCGCGGGCTCAGCCCACGCCTGCCCGGCCCCCTGCCGTCCGCAGGACGCAAGGCCGAAGGCCGCGCAGTTTGCTACTGTTGTTACGCGTGCTGGTTTAAGGTTTGGGTTACCCGACCTGTCCGCGTAGCCATTCAACAAAGGATTTCAACGGCTCGGATTCGGCCCTGGATTGGGGCCAGACCAAGTAGAAATCTCCCAGACTGACGCCCGGACCGTGCCAAGCGGGAACAAGACGCCCTGAGCGCAGGTCATCTTTCACAAGGTAACTCGGCAGCAGAGCCACACCCAACCCGTGAACGGTTGCCTGCCCCATGGTCGAAAACTGGTCGAACAGCATTCCGCCAAGCCCAGACACCTCTTTGCCCTGAAACGCAAACCATCTCTCCCACGCATCCGGGCGGGTTTCGAGGTGGAGCAAAGGCGCGCTGAGCAGCCAGTCGATGCGATCTGCCCGCTCTGGCAGGATCGAGGGGGCACAGACCGGCACGACATCCTCACGCATGATGGGCAAGAAATTCACGCCCCGCCAATCCCGTTGTCCAAAATGAATGGCGGCATCGAAATGCTCGACCTCGAAATCAAAAGGTCGGAGCCGTGTGTTGAGGTTCACCGTTACCTCGGGATGGCGGCGTGCAAAATCCTGAAGGCGGGGGGCCAGCCAGTGCATGCCGAAGGCGGGCAGGATCGACAGGTTCAGCGACCCGCCCTTGGGGTTTGCTTTCAACTTGACCGAAGCCTGTGCCAGTTGATGCAGCACAGTACGCGCGACCTGAACATATTCTTTGGCTGCCGGGGTTAGTTGGAGGCGCATCTGGCTGCGCTGGATCAGATCGACGCCCAGTTGTTCCTCCATTGTTTTGAGTTGGCGACTGATTGCGCTTTGTGTCAGCGAGAGTTCTTCGGCCGCCGCAGAGGCGCTGCCAAGGCGGTCCACAGCTTCGAGCGCCAGCAGGGACGGGATGGAGGGCAGGAAACGTCGGGGGGCGATCATATGATTATTCCTCATACCTTTCGGATGGATTATCACTGGCATTTCGATTGCACCAGCCTGATAGATTGATGCGTTTTAGCGCGGTCTTCGGCGGCGATGATCCGGCAGAGGTCTTGCCCGCCAATCGTGGGCGCGATTATTGCTGTAACAGAAGACCTGGCCGTTCGTAGGCCACCACGGGGATCACAGGGCACGGCAGCGCCCATGATCCGACAACAAAAGGACGGAGGCGCAGATGGATCGCGCTCAGATCGTGCATGAGAACTTCCTCAAACGCGTCACCGCGCGCGATTTTCCCGCAGGCAACGCGCCCCGGTCCGGTCTGAGCGATGCCGATGCCGTATCACTGTTCCGCTCGCAAGTGCTGAGTCGCGCGCTGGACCGCACCAGCCGCGCCATGCAGAAGGCGGGGCAGGGGTTCTACACGATCGGCTCATCCGGGCACGAGGGGATGGCGGCCGTGGCCAATGCTCTGCGCCCCACGGATATCGCCTTTCTTCATTACCGCGATGCCGCGTTTCAGATCGCCCGCGCAGAGCAGGTACCGGGCCAGCAGATCGCCTGGGACATGCTGCTGAGTTTTGCCTGTTCTTCCGAAGACCCCACGTCGGGCGGACGGCACAAGGTGTTGGGGTCCAAGGCGCTGACCATCCCGCCGCAGACCTCGACCATTGCCAGCCATCTGCCCAAGGCGGTCGGCGCAGCTTATTCTCTGGGCGCGGCGCGGCGGCATGCGCCTGAGCACCGTGAGTTGCCTGAGGACGGGATCGCCATGTGTTCCTTTGGTGATGCCTCGGCCAACCACTCGACCGCACAGGGCGCGATTAACACGGCGGGCTGGACCAGCGTGCAATCGACGCCGCTGCCCTTATTGTTTGTGTGTGAGGACAATGGAATCGGCATCTCGGTCAAAACGCCAAAGGGCTGGATACAGACGTCGATGGAGCATCGCCCCGGTGTTCGATATTTTCAGGCCAACGGGCTGGATATCTACGAGACCTATGCCGTCGCGCAAGAGGCCGCCGACTATGTGCGCACCCGCCGCAAACCCGCATTCCTGCACCTGAAAACCGTACGTCTTTACGGTCATGCCGGTGCTGACGTACCGACCACCTATATGCCCAGATCCGAGGTCGAAGCGGATGAGGCAAATGACCCTTTGCTGCATTCTGTGCGCCTTTTGGATCAGGCCGGGGCACTGTCGCCGGATCAGGCGCTGGAGATATATCAGGACACCTGCGCCCGCACTGATCGCATCGCTGCCGAGACCACCACGCGCCCGCATTTGGGCGCCGCCGCCGAGGTGATGGCCAGCCTGATCCCGCCCAAGCGCGTTTGCAAACCCACCAATGGCCCTAGTGCCGAGGCGCGCGCAAAGGCGTTTGGTGGCGATATGCGGGCGATGAAAGACCCTCAGCCCATGAGCCGTCTGATCAACTGGGCGCTGACCGATCTGATGCTGGAGCATGGCGAGATCGTCTGCATGGGCGAAGATGTGGGCCGTAAGGGGGGCGTCTATGGCGTCACGCAAAAACTGCAACAGAGGTTCGGGCCGGACCGGGTGATCGACACGCTGCTGGACGAGCAGTCGATTTTGGGGCTGGCGATTGGCATGGGCCATAACGGGTTTGTGCCGATCCCCGAGATCCAGTTCCTCGCCTATCTGCACAACGCAGAGGATCAGATCAGGGGCGAGGCCGCGACGCTGCCGTTTTTCTCGAACGGGCAGTTCACCAACCCTATGGTCGTGCGAATTGCCGGGCTGGGCTATCAGAAAGGGTTCGGCGGGCATTTCCACAATGACAACTCGCTGGCCGTGCTGCGTGATATTCCGGGGGTAGTCATCGCCTGTCCTTCGACCGGAGAGGATGCGGCGCAGATGCTGCGCGAATGCGTCCGCCTGGCGCGCGAAGAACAGCGGGTGGTGGTGTTTCTGGAACCCATTGCGCTCTATCCCATGCGTGACCTGAATGGGGCGCAGGACGGGAGGTGGATGACGACCTATCCCGCACCGGATCAACGGATTGCGCTGGGTGAAGTGGGGGTGCATGGCGACGGTACCGATCTGGCCATCGTGACCTATGGCAACGGGCATTACCTGTCGAAACAGGCGCTGCCCGAACTGCAGGCGGCGGGGTTGAACGTGCGGATCATCGACCTGCGCTGGCTGGCGCCACTGCCTGTTCAGGCGTTGTACGAGGCCACCGAGGGCTGCGCACATGTGCTGATCGTCGACGAATGCCGCCGCACCGGCAGCCAGTCCGAGGCGCTGATGACTTTCTTCGTCGAAGAAAGTCCGGCCACTCCAATCGCCCGTGTTGTCGCCGACGACAGTTTCATAGCAACCGGCCCCGCCTATGCTGCGCCCTTGCCGTCGAAAGACGGGATTGTGGCCGCCGCATTAAACCTGACCGGAGGTCGCCAATGACCCGCACCGCTGTTCTGATCTGCCCCGGTCGGGGGACATACAACAAACCCGAATTGGGCTATCTGCATCGCCATCATGCTGACCGGATGCAGCTGTTTGCCCAGTTTGACGCAATTCGCGCAGAGGCAGGGCAAGAAGGGGTCACGGCCTTGGATGGTGCAGGTCGGTATACGGTCAGCACGTATTCTCGTGGCGATATCGCGTCGCCTTTGATTTACGCAGCCTCGCTGGCCGATGCGCAGTCGCTGGCGGTTGATATCGAAGTCGTTGCCGTCACCGGAAACTCGATGGGGTGGTACATCGCTTTGGCGGCGGGCGGCGCGGTCACGCCAGAAAACGGATTCCGCGTGGTGAACACCATGGGCACGCTGATGCAGGACCACCTGATCGGCGGGCAGCTTGTGTATCCGTTCGCCCGAGAGGATTGGTCGAACGACGCCGAGCGCAAGGCTGAACTGTTGGCCGATGTCGTGCGGATTGACGCTCTGGACGGGCACGAGTTGGCATTGTCGATTGATCTGGGCGGTATGCTGGTTCTGGCAGGTAATGAGGCCGGCCTAAGCGCGTTTGAACACGCGCAACCAACTGTGCAGGATCGCTTTCCCATGCGCTTGGCAAACCACGCCGCGTTTCACACTGCGCTACAAGCGCCGGTGGCCGCCGAAGGGCGGGCGCGTTTGTCTGCGGATATGTTTGACCCGCCCGAACGCCCTCTGATCGATGGGCGTGGAAAAATCTGGTGGCCAGGGGCGACGGACACCCAAGCGCTGTGGGACTACACCCTAGGGCATCAAGTCACCGAGACCTATGATTTCACCCGCGCCATCCAGACTGCCGCGCGCGAGTTTGCGCCCGATCTGTTCATCGTCACCGGACCAGGGGCAACCCTGGGTGGGGCGGTGGCGCAGTCGCTGGTTCTGGCCGATTGGAAGGGTATGTCCGACAAAGCGGCATTTCAGGCGCAGCAGGACGCACAGCCCTTTCTGATCGCTATGGGGCGAGAAGATCAGCGTTCGCTTGCAACCGGCTGACGCAGCCCTGATGATCTGCGCATGCGCAAGGAGCCCGATGTGAGCGACCATGACCAGTCCCTCTGGCTGAACACCTGCCGCGAGCATGTGGACAGCACCCCTCTGACCGACGATCTGACGGTCGATCTGGTCGTAATCGGCGGCGGCTATACCGGCTGTTCGGCGGCTTTGACGGCGGCACAATCGGGGGCGTCGGTGACGCTGCTAGAGGCGCAGGAGATCGGGCATGGCGGGTCGGGTCGCAATGTGGGCTTTGCCAATGCGGGGCTATGGCTGCCACCGGACGAGATCCGGACGCATCTCGGGGCTGAGCCGGGCAATCGCCTAATCGAGCTCTTGGGCGCCGCACCGGGGGATGTGTTCGACCTGATCGCGCAGCACGGGATCGATTGCGAGCCTGTCCGCAACGGCACCCTGCATTGCGCGCATTCGGGGGCGGGGTTCAGGGACTTGGAAAACCGCCATGCGCAGCTCAAGGCGGCAGGCGCGCCGGTGGAGCTGTTGAGCACCGATCAGGCCGGGCAACGCACCGGCAGCGCAGCCTTTCACGGGGCGCTTTTCGATCCGCGGGCGGGAACGATTCAGCCTCTGGCCTATGTGCGGGGCTTGGCTCGCGCCGCGACTCAGGCCGGGGCGCAGGTCTTTACGCATAGTCCGGTTCTCTCTCTGTCCCATGATGGCGATGTCTGGACCCTGACAACAGCCCAAGGCTCTGTCCGGGCGAAGGCGTTGATACAGGCCACGAATGCCTATCACCGGGCCATGCCGGATACCGCGCCCGCCTATGTGCCGGTTTATTACTTCCAGTTTGCCACGGCCCCTTTGTCGGACAACCTGCGCGCCAGTATCCTGCGCGGGGGCGAAGGGGCGTGGGATACCGGGTTGATCATGACGTCTTTCCGGCTGGATCAGGACGGGCGGTTCATCATCGGCGCGATGGGGGATCTTGGTCATGCAGGAAGCAGTGCCCATAAGGCGTGGGCGAAACGCAAGATAGCGGCGCTTTATCCGCAGCTGGCCGACCAGCCGTTGGTGCAAGGTTGGCACGGGCGGATCGCAATGACCTCGGACCACATTCCGAAAATCACGCGGATCGGTCCGAATGCGCTGGCGGCGCACGGGTTTTCAGGACGCGGGATCGGGCCGGGGACAGTTTTTGGCCGCCAGATGGCCGACAGTTTGCTACGCGATGATCCCGCCCTGTTGCCCGTCCCGGAAGTTGAGGGATACAGCGAAAGCTGGACCGGGCTGCGGCGCGCATATTTTGAGACCGGTGCAGCGCTGACGCATCTCATCAAAGCCCGGTTCTGAACCGCCACATTCATAGCGCGGCGGCGATCCGTTCGATCCGGTCGCGCAGCCAGCGATGGGCCGGGTCATTCGCCGATCTCTGGTGCCAGACCATGTAGATCGAGACCTCCTCACACGTGAAAGGCAACGGCGCACAATCCAGCGCCGCCAACGGCCCGCGTTTCATCAAGGCGGTGTCGGTCGAGATCAGGTCGCTGCCTTTCACAAAGGACGGGATGGCGTTGAAATGGGGCAGGGTGACGGTGGGCGGTCTGATCTGGTTTTGATCCACGCCGCGCATCACCGCGCGCGAGCTTCGACCATCGGCGAACCGCACCTCGACATGTTCGGTGCTGCAATAGACGTCCCAACTGTCCGGCGGTTTGCGCTGTGCGGCGTCATAGAAGATCATCAGCGGGCTGCTGAGGATGCGTTTTTGAAAAATGTCCGGCCCGTCGGGCGGAAGCGGTGTCAACATCAACTGGCATCGGTCGCTGCGCAGAAGGTCCGGGTCCGGCACGCCCGATGGGATGAACCCCAGATGCAGGCCAATGCCTTCAGATCGCGCGGTCCGTAGCAAAGTAGGAAAGATCAACTCGCGCGGCATATCGTTGGTGGCGATCTGGATCTGCATCTGTTCGGCTTGCGGATCAAAGGGGCGGTCTTCGGTCAGGGCGCGCATCCCGTCCAGAACACGCTGAACCGGGTCTTTCAGCGCCAAGGCGCGCTCGGTCGGGGTCAGGCCCTGGCCCGAGCGCACGAATAGCGGATCGCCCAGAACCTGCCGCAGCTTAGCCAGCGTATGGCTGATGGCCGATTGCGTGACGCCCAACCGGTCGGCCGCCTTCGAGACCGAGCTTTCCTCGAGAATGGTCAGGAAGACACGAAGGACCTTGCCGTCCAGATCGGTAAAATCAATATTTCTCATATCATCTATGATTATTCATGAATGGTTTTGAGGTCCATGGCGGATTAGGGAAAGCTGAACCCAACAGGAGGCACAGGATGGCAATCCGCTTTTTCTCGGACAAGAACAGGCCCGTTCACATGGGCGGCTATCCGTCAGAGCGGCTGGCACGGCAAGCGGAAATGCCTGATCTGTCGGCGGTGCCGCCGATGCAGTCGCTCAGCTTTCATCGCCCCAAGCGCCCGGAAAGCATCGTCAACGCGATGGGGGAGTTTCAGGCGATGCTGGACACGATCCGCGATGGGTTCGTGAATCCTGTGGTCTCCGAGGTGCCTGCTGACGTGACCGAGCGCGCCAACCATCTAAAAGCGTTTGGCTATTTCAATGATGCCTCGATGATGGGGTGTGGTCCTCTGCCGCGCGAGGCATTGTTGACCGAACCCCGCCGCAACCCCGATATTGACCGTCTGGCCCATGCGCTGAAGACACGGCAGACCAAGACGCTGGCTTCGGGGATCGACCTGATCATGGCCGATCTCAAAGAAAGCATAGAGGCCACGCCGCGCCCGATGGACACCCATCGCCATGCAATTGTCTTTCTGTACGAACACAACCGCGACCCGGACCCCAACGAGACCGGCGCGGATTGGATCATGGATGCGCAGGATCACCGCGCCTGTCTGCTGGCGACCGAGAATGCGGTGGTCGTGGCCAACTACCTGCGCGTTCTGGGCTTTGATGCGCGGGCGCATACAGTCATGTCCTCTGAGGTTGATCTGGGTAAGCTGGCCGTCGCGGCGGGGCTGTGTTCGGTCGAAGACGGAGAGCTGGTCGCGCCGTGGCTGGGTAAACGGTTCGGACTGGCTGCGGTCACGACCGAGATGGAGATCGCACACGATCAGCCTCTGCAACCCATGACGCAGCAGCCGTGGTTTCGTACTCAAGGCCCCGCGTGGTGGCTGGGCGCGGGCTTTGCCAAGAACGCGCTGAACCGCGATCCTTATGCCAATCGGCGCTATGTGGACGGGGCGCACCCGTTTGAGAACCTCAGGCGGGTTGATGCGCCCACTACCTATATTGATGAGGAAAACGTGGCCCGCGTCCCCAAGCGCGCCGATATGTTCGCCCGCGCACAGTTCGGGGATATGGGTAAGCATCTGCAAGACGGGGCCAAGGGCGGGTATTACGTGCGCAAGGCCGCGCCTAGCACCGCACAACGCCGCGCGCTGGGCGCGTTCGTGCTGTTGCAGGATGGGGAAAGCGCTGAAACTGCTAGGCCGACCGATGCCGCGCGCAACGCCGCGAATATCAAGGCAGCAACGTATTTTCTGGGGGTCGATGCGGTGGGTCTCAGCCGGTGCCCGGACTGGGCTTGGTACTCGCATGATGCAACGGGCGAGGAGATCACACCGCCTCACGACCAGGCCATCAGCATGATCATCGACCAGGGTTATGAAACGATGGAGGGTGCCAGCGGCGATGACTGGATCAGCGTGGCGCAGTCGATGCGCGCTTATCTGCGGTTCTCGCTGCTGGGTGGAGTGATCGCTCAGCAGATCCGAAACTTGGGCTACAAAGCCCGCGCGCATACGGTGATGGATGGCGAGGTGTTACAGCCGCCACTGCTGTTGTTGTCTGGGCTGGGCGAGGTCAGCCGGATCGGAGAGGTGATCCTGAACCCCTATCTGGGCCCCCGTCTGAAATCCGGCGCGGTGACGACTGATATGCCGATGGCGCATGACAAGCCGATCGATTTCGGTCTGCAGGCCTTCTGCGAAAGCTGCAACAAATGCGCCCGCGAATGCCCTTCGGGTGCGATCACGGCCGGGCCGAAGCTGATGTTCAACGGCTATGAGATCTGGAAGTCTGACAGCCAAAAATGCGCCACCTACCGGGTGACCACGCCGGGTGGGGCGATGTGCGGGCGGTGTATGAAGACCTGCCCTTGGAACCTTGAGGGCATCTTCAAGGAACGCCCCTTCCGCTGGGCCGCTATGAATATTCCCAAGGCCGCTCCCGCGTTGGCGCGGTTGGATGATGCCGTGGGCAATGGCGGGCTGAACGACGTCAAGAAATGGTGGTGGGATCTGGAGCTGCAACCGGACGGCGCCTATCGCCCGACCGACCAACCGCTGAACCGGCGCGATCTGCAAACCGATCTGGACCTGAAATATGAGGATCAGACTCTGGCCGTTTACCCTGCCTATCTGGCTCCGCATCCCTGGCCCTATCCGTTCGCCATGGACCGCGAGGCTGGGATCGCAGCCTATCAGGCTATGGTGACGGCCGAGGAATACAAAGCTCGCAAGGCGGCGGGCGATCTGTCGGTGATCCACCGCTATACCATCGCGGGCGATGCCCCGGTTATGCGCGTCGCACTGACCAAGGTCGACAAGATGACTGCGGATGTGACCAAGTACGAATTCTCGACGCTGGACGGCTCACCACTGCCCGAATGGACGGCGGGCGCGCATCTGGACGTGCTGGTCGCGCCGGAATTCCTGCGGCAATACTCTATGTCTGGCGACCCGTCCGACCGCGCCACCTATCAGATCGGTGTATTGCGCGAGGATGAGGGACGCGGTGGCTCAGCTCTGCTGCACCGCATTTTCAACGAGGGGCGGAAAGTTTTCATCTCGAAACCCATCAACCATTTCGAACTGGACGAGGGCGCAACGAAGACCTTCTTGATGGGCGGCGGGATCGGCATCACTCCGATGATCGCTTTTGCCCACCGTCTGCATGCCTTGGGCAAACCGTTCGAGCTTCACTATTCCGCCAGTACCCGTGCCGGGGCCGGGTATCTGAAGGATCTGGCAGCGATGCCTTGGGCGGATCACGTGCACTATCATTTCTCGGACGAAGGCACACGGGCCGATTTGGATGTAATCCTGCAGGGGTATCAGGATGGATGGCATGTCTATACCTGCGGTCCTGATCGCTTTATGGACGGAGTTATGCAAGCAGCTGAGCGTCAGGGATATCCCGACGAGGCGCGGCATCTGGAGTATTTCTCGGTTCCCGAACAGCCGGACTATGAGAATC
Source organism: Ruegeria sp. N8 (assembly GCF_056531325.1). NCBI lineage: Bacteria > Pseudomonadati > Pseudomonadota > Alphaproteobacteria > Rhodobacterales > Roseobacteraceae > Ruegeria > Ruegeria sp. N8. The sequence goes on from NZ_JBQFLQ010000007.1 coordinate 161,379, forward strand.
ACGCCTTCACCCTGCGGCTGGCAAAATCGGGCCGCGATCTGACTGTACCCGCCGACAAAGATGCAGCGCAGGTGATGAACGACGCGGGCATTCACGTTGACGTGAAATGCGCCGATGGCATCTGTGGCGTTTGTAAATGCGGCGTGATTTCGGGTGAGGTCGAACACCGAGATTTCGTTTTGTCCAAGAAACAACGTGAGAGCGCTATCATCCTATGTCAAAGCCGGGCAGCGCAGCCGGATGGTGTGATCGAGATCGACCTCTGAGCCAAGGTTGAGAAACGAAATTCTGAAACGCAAAAATTGGTCGCTCTGGCCATGGACGTTACGGCACGGCTGCACTAACGTCCCCAGCGAACCCTAGTGAATCCTGATCAACAGGTGCGAGGTATTTTCATGGATTATCACAGCCCCGCCAGTTTTGCCGAGGCGTCGGCTCTGGCTGCAAACGCAAAGGGGGTCACCCGCTTTTTGGCCGGAGGCACGGACGTTCTGGTGCAGTTGCGCTCGGAACTGGTCACGCCCGATACGCTGATCGACATCAAAAAGATCGACGGCGTCAGCGATATAACCCGCAACGCGGACGGCAGTTGGACACTGGGTGTTGCTGCCACAGGTGCCGAGATGAGCGAGCACCCTGAGCTGGGCAGCGACTGGCCTGGCGTGGTCGAAGCGATGGACCTGATCGGATCGACCCAGGTTCAGGGTCGCGCAACGCTGACCGGAAACCTGTGCAATGGCTCTCCGGCGGCGGATTCGGTGCCTGCGATGGTTGCCGCTGGTGTGACCGTTACGGTCACTGGCCCCGATGGCAACCGCGAGGTGGCCGTTGAAGACATTCCCACCGGACCCGGAAAGACATCGCTGGCCAAGGGTGAGGTGATCTCGGCTGTGAAAATCCCCGCACGCGGAGACAATGCGGGTGACGCCTATCTGCGGTTCATCCCGCGCACCGAGATGGACATCGCCGTTGTTGGCGTGGGTGTCAGCCTGCGTCTGGCCGGTGATACCGTGACTGAGGCCCGCGTCTCGCTGGGCGCGGTCGCGCCGACTGTCCTGCTGGTTGAAGACTGTGCCAAGGCCATCATCGGTAGCACTCTGGACGATGCTGCGCTGGACGCGCTGGCGGCTGCGGCATCGGCCGCCTGTAACCCAATCGACGACAAACGCGGCACGATCGCATTCCGCACCGAGGTCGCTGGTGTTCTGGCCAAGCGCGCCGCGAAAATCGCCTATGCCCGCGCGAAGGGAGAGAAAGCATGAGCAAGCTCCACGTAACGACCACCGTGAACGGCGATGAGGTCGATTTTCTGTGCGACCCGCGCGAAACCCTGCTGGACTGCCTGCGCGACAAGCTGAACCTGACCGGCGCTAAAGAGGGCTGCGGCACCGGCGATTGCGGTGCCTGTTCGGTCACTGTGGATGGCCGTCTGGTCTGTTCCTGCCTGATGCTGGGCGCTGAGGCCGAGGGTAAGACCATCGAAACCGTCGAAGGTATCGCGGATGGTGACGTGCTGCACCCTCTGCAACAGAAATTCATCGAACATGCCGCCCTGCAATGCGGCATCTGCACGCCGGGCATTCTGGTGGCGGCCAAATCGCTGCTGGAGAAAAACCCCAACCCGACCGAGGAAGAAACCCGGTACTGGCTGGCAGGCAACCTGTGCCGCTGCACCGGCTATGACAAGATCATTCGCGCCGTCATGGAAACGGCAGAAGAATTGCGGGAGGCTTCGTAATGGCTCTGGACGATCGTAAAACGGAATTCACTTTTGTTGGCACCCGTCCGAACCGCCCTGACGGCTTGGACAAGGTGACGGGCCGCGCCAAATTCGGCGCGGATATGTCTGCACCCGGCATGCTGCATGGTGCGATCCTGCGCTCGCCCCACGCCCATGCCCGGATCGTGAAAATCGACACATCGAAGGCCGAGGCGCTGAAAGACGTCAAAGCCGTCGTGACACGCGCTGATTTCGCCGACGTGCCGTTCAAACCCGGTTTGGCGGGCGAATTCTGGAACGTGCTGGAAAACGTCATGGCCGGTGAGAAAGCTCTCTATGATGGTCATGCGGTGGCTGCTGTGGCGGCGACCTCGGCACTGGCCGCGCGGGATGCGCTGAAGCTGATTGAGGTTGAGTACGAGGTATTGCCTCATGTGACCGACGTAGACAAAGCGATGGCCCCGGATGCGCCGGTCATCCGCGAAGGTGCGGCAGATTATTCCGTGCCCGAAGGGATGCACCCCAACGTCGTGCGGTATCACGAAAGCGGTCATGGCGATGTCGACGCAGGCTTTGCCGAGGCCGATCTGGTCCTCGAAGACAGCTTTGTCACCGAGGCGACCCATCAGGGCTATATCGAGCCACACGCCTGTCTTGGCCTGCTGGGCAATGACGGCAAAGGTGAACTTTGGTGCACCACCCAAGGCCATTGGATTGCGCAAAAGACATGTGCGGCATTGCTGGGCATCGAAACCTCGCAGCTGCGCGTTACCGCGTCCGAGATTGGCGGCGGCTTTGGCGGCAAGACCACGGTCTTCATCGAACCGGTCGCGCTGGCGCTGAGCCGCAAGGCGAACCGCCCGGTCAAGCTGGTCATGACCCGATCCGAAGTGTTCCGCGCGACGGGGCCGACGGCCTCGGCTTCGATGGATATCAAGATCGGCATGAAGAAGGACGGCACGATCACCGCCGCGCGTGGTGAGTTCCGTCTGCAAGGCGGCGCGTTCCCCGGTGCGCCGGGCGACATGACCGCCATGTGTGCCTTTGCGGCCTATAACCTGACCAACGTCAAACAGATCGGCTATGACGTGATGGCCAACCGTCCCAAGCAAGCCGCTTATCGCGCGCCCGGCGCGCCGATGGGCGCGTTTGCGGTCGAGTCGGTCATTGATGAGATGTGCAACAAGCTGGGCCTCGACCCCATTGAAGTGCGCCTGAAGAACGCTGCGCATGAGGGCACCAAGGCCAGCTATGGCCCGCGCTATGAACGCATCGGTCTGGTGGAAACGCTCGAGGCCGCCAAGGCGCATCCGCATTATTCGGCGCCGTTGAAGCCGGGGCAGGGACGCGGCGTCTCCTGCGGCTTCTGGTTCAACCACGGGGGTGAAACGTCGGTAACCCTGGCATTGTCCGAAGACGGATCAGCCCAGTTGATGGTGGGCACGCCCGACATTGGCGGCTCGCGCGCGTCGATGGCACTGATGGCGGCTGAGGTGCTGGGCATTCCATATGAGAACATCCGTGTCACCGTCGCAGACACCGCAACGCTGGGGTATAATGACGTCAGCCACGGTAGCCGGGTAACCTATGCTTCGGGTCTGGCGACGATCAAGGCGGCGCGCCATGCTGTCGAAAAACTGTGCGAACGTGCAGCGGCCAAATGGGATATCCCGGTTGAAGCCGTGAAGTGGGAAAACGGTTGCGCCGTGCCTTCGGGCCCGAACGCGGGCGACTTTGACCCGATGCCGCTGGCAGATATCACTGCCAAAATGGGACGCACCGGGGGTCCGATCTCGGGCCATTTTGAGGCGACGCCCGAAGGCGCAGGCGTGTCCTTTGGCACCCACATTGTTGACGCCGAGGTCGACCCGGAAACCGGCAAGACCACGATCACCCGCTATACGGTCATTCAGGACGCTGGTAAGGCGATCCATCCGACCTATGTCGAGGGCCAGTTCCAGGGCGGTGCCGCGCAAGGTATCGGCTGGGCGCTGAATGAGGAATATATCTATGGCGAGGATGGACGGTTGCAGAACTCGATCTTCCTTGACTATCGCATTCCGGTCGCCAGCGACCTGCCCATGATCGACACGGTGATCGTCGAAGTGCCCAACCCCGGCCACCCCTTCGGTGTGCGCGGCGTGGGTGAGACGGGCATCGTGCCGCCCTTGGCCGCCATCGCCAATGCTGTGTCCAACGCAGCTGGCGTGCGGATGAAGCAACTGCCGATGTCCCCGCCGCGCATTCTGGCGGCGCTCAAGGACAATGGTTGAGGTCCACCTCTGGTCCGGCCTCCGGTCTTTGACCGGGGGTCAGCAGGTGGTGGAAGTCGAGGCCAAAACCACCGGCGATCTGTTGCGGGAACTGATCCGGGCGCATCCGCAATTGGAAGGCCCGATTGAGGCGGGCGTGTCCATCGCCATCGACGGGCGCGTCATCGCAACCGGTCTGACCGAACCGATCCCCGAAGGCAGTGAAGTTTACCTAATGCAACGTCTGCGCGGCGGTTAGGACGGCGACCAAGGCTCGCGGCCAACCATGCGGTCGGCCTCGGCCGTGATGTCATTCATGTGTTGTTCAAGGCTGAGGCGCAGGGCTTCGATCTGCTCGTCCGAGGCTTTGCGCGGGACGGTTTCCGTCCATTCACGGCATATAAACACGCCCTTGTTGCGCCAGGGGCGCGGCATCAGAAGACGATCCCATGTGCTCGCCTCGCGACCATGTTCTGCCGAAAAAGTAATCCCGAACACCCGCTTGCCCGAGGTTCTTGCCCAGACTAAAGGCACCGTGGACAACACCCTTTCCGGCCCACGTGGACCGTCGGCGGCGATGCCGATGGAAATGCCTTGCTTCATTTTGCCGATCACTTCGCGCGACACGGCAATGTTGTTCGATTTCTTGCTGGTCATGGCGATCGTGTCCATGCCGAACAGCTTTTGCACGCGACCAACCATGCTGCCGGCTCGAGCAGACGAAGTGATGGAGCAGATGGGCCCCTTGTCCAGCGGGTAGAAATAGGGCGATTGCGCCAGCCTTTGGTGCCACAGCACCACAATGACCGGTTCGCCCTGCTCGGCCAACTGGTCCAGTTCCTCATAGCCAATACGCTGCCATTCGGTGTTGCGATTGACCAGCCGGATATACCACGCAATGCGCCGCGCAGCCCAGTTCAACAGGGCTTCACTATCAGCGATCTTCTTGCGGATACTCACGAGCGGGGTCCTTCTGCCAAGCAAATTGTGTCTTATAGAACTCAACGCCATGCGCAACTTGTTTGTCGCATGGGTTTAGAGCGGCGGAATCTGAAAAAGCCTCTTGAGTCCGCCGCGCGGCTGGCATATCTGATGCCCACCTTAGGGGTATAGCTCAGTTGGTAGAGCGACGGTCTCCAAAACCGTAGGTCGCGGGTTCGAACCCTGCTGCCCCTGCCATTTCCCAATATCGCTGACATCCACGCGCCAATTTGGGCCATTCCTTTGCATTCCGGTTTCCTCGGGCCAGCGATTGGCATAATGTCCGGCGAAACACCCAAGGACCGGATGAGGATACATGTCGCGTTTCGATGGATATTTCCTGCGGCAATTGCTGATTCTGTTCGGCTTTTTCACGCTGGTTCTGGTGGGGGTCTTCTGGATCACCCGTTCGGTCAGCCTGTTTGATCGTGTGATCAGCGGCGGTCAATCGGCGATGGTGTTTCTGGAATTCACCGCGCTGACCCTGCCGACCCTGATTCGAACGGTGATGCCCATGGCTGTGTTTGCCGCCGCCGTTTATGCCACCAACCGCCTGAGCCGCGAAAGCGAGCTGACGGTTATGTTGGCGACGGGCTCCAGCCCATGGCGTCTGGCGCGGGCAGTATTTCTGTTCGGGCTAGTAACAGGTTTGATGATGGCCGCGATCAGCGTGTTTCTGCGCCCGGCCTCGGTCGAGCAGCTTGAACAACGACAGGCCGAGGTCGCAAGCGATGTCACCGCGCAGCTTCTGAACGAGGGTGAGTTTCTACATCCTGCCAGCGGCGTAACGGTTTATATCGGACGGATTGACCTGGATGGTACACTGTACGAAGTCTTCGTCTCGGACCGCCGGGATCGGGCCAGTACAGTCACCTATTCCAGTAAAACCGCTTATCTGGTCAACAATGGCAGCGGCATTCATCTGGTTATGGTGGACGGGGTGGCGTTGCGCTTGGATCAGCAGGGCAGGACCTTGTCATCGACCCTGTTCGAGGATGCTTCATACGACATATCCGAACTGGCTCATGGCAACGATATGAGCCAACGAAGTCTTGAGGCGATCCCGACCCTTGAATTGTTGGAAAACCGTCAGGCGTTGACCGCAAACGAAGGGTTCAGCGAAGGAGAGCTGGTCGATGAGCTGCACCAGCGGTTCTCATGGATTGCCATCTGCGTAGCGGTGGCCATGGCGGGATATGCAACCCTGATGCTGGGCAGCTTTTCCCGTTTCGGTTTGTGGCCGCAGATTTTTGGGGCGTTTACTATTCTCGTTTTGCTGGAAGGTGTTCGGGGGTTCGTGTCGCCTATTGTGATCGACGATCCCGCGCTGTGGGCGGTTCTCTACCTGCCTGCGGTTATCGGCATCCTCATATCCTGCCTGTTCTTGCTGATTGCGGGTCGTCCACTATTGCGGAAAAAGCTGCGAGAGAGCGATCTCGCCTGGCCGCAGGCCTAAAGCGCTTTGGGTTTAACTTGAGAAACGAATACCTTGCCACGCCTGCTGCGTTCTCGGGACATTCGTGTCGCAGAGTGATTCAAGTAAAACCCGAAACGCTCTAAGCCGTCCGCAATTCCTGCAGGCAATTTAGAACATCGCCAAATGCTGGGCTGTCGCGGCGCGTGACCAGATAGAGCGGCAACATCAGGTCATTGGCATCTGCAACGGGCGTAACCTGCCCATAATACAGGTGTTCCGCGATGACATAATGTGGGAAATACCCTATCCCGCCGCGCCGCAGGATATAGCGTAAGGCCATCATGCAATTGCCCAGAAACACCGTCTGGCCCGAAGCCCGATGCGCGGTGGATCGAATGTGATCCTGATAGACCTCCCCCAGTTCCAAATTGACGAAAATCGGGTCAGTTTCGGCATCAGGGGTTTGGACCAGCACCAGTCGCTCGGGCGGCAATTCGTGAAACATGACCCGTCTGTCCGACGGTTTCTCGTGGGTCAAGGCCGCGTCAAGAACGTGGGTGGCTACCGCATCAACCATATTCAGGTCATGATCATAGTTGAGCGTCAACAGCAGCTGCCCCAGGTTGTCCTCATAGCGGATTGCCAGATCGACCAGCAGCGGGTCCCAGATGCTCAGTTGCGCGCCCAGGCGCAGGGCGACCCGGTTCTGCGACTGCGCGGGCAGATCGCGTGAGGCAAAGGACCAGAGCGACAGCATCTGTTCCGCATAAGGTCGGAACTGTCGCCCGAACTCGGTCAGGCCGGTCCCGCCTGCACCACGGGTGAACAGGGCTTTGCCGGTTTCATCCTCGATCAGACGAATGCGGGCGCTGACGGCGGTTTGCGTCACGTTCAGCTTACGGGCGGCGGCGTGGAAGCCTCCGGTCTCGGCGACACACAAAAAGGTCTCAAGGGCTTTAATCTGCATGGCGAAAGTATTTTTTGATCGAAGTGATAAAATCAATTCATTTTTTCGGTCAATTTAGGTGCGGTAAGCTTTCGTAAAGGGATCGATGAAAGGACCGCTTCCATGCTGGACAAAAGTCACAAACCCACCTGGACCAGTTTCGAAGAGGCGACAAAGGCCGATTGGGATGCGGTCATGGAGTATGAAGAGGCGTATAACGCGGCTTTGCCCGACCGTATTCTGGACGCTATCCGATCGCTGGACGAGGAGTGGACGCCATACCCGGTCAACCGCTATCAGCATAGTTTGCAGGCCGCGACCCGCGCTTACGAAGATGGGGCTGATGAGGAACTGGTGGTCGCTGCTCTGATCCATGACACCGGCGATATCCTGTCGCCCTACAATCACGGTGAGCTGTCAGCGGCGATGATGAAGCCCTATGTCAGCGAGAAGACCTATTGGATTTTGAAACATCACTGTGTGTTTCAGGGCTACTACTATAACCACCACCTTGGCGGCGATCGCAACGCCCGCGACAAGTACCGCGACAGTCCTTATTGGGAGGACTGCCGCTATTTCTGCCATGAATACGATCAGAAGGCGTTCGACCCGGACTACCCGACCAAACCGTTGGAGTTCTTCGAGCCCATGTTGCGCCGCGTGTTGAACAAGGGCGAAGGGCACATGGAGCTGAACGAAACCTCGGAAAGCTAGCAGGCCGCCATCAGGCGATAGACGATCTGAGCTACAGTGAAGTCCCAGGCGGCATTGCCGTCGGGGGCCAGTTCGACCACGTCAAAGCCCACGCATTTACGGCCTTTGAGGGCGTGTTCGACCAGCCGCAGCGCCTGATAGTATCCCAAACCGCCCGGTACGGGAGTTCCGGTGGCGGGCATCAGCGAGGGGTCTAGACCGTCCACGTCAAAGCTGACATAGACCAGCTCGGGGAAGTCCTCGGGCAGGTCGACGGCGTGGATGTTGCCGGTGACCAGTTCCTCGGCATCCACATGGAAGACGTGGTTTTTCAGACGGCTTTGCGCCTCTTCGGTTGAAAAGGCGCGGACGCCGAATTGGGCCAGTTTGATGCCCTCTTCGGTCAGCAGATGCATGACTGAGGCGTGCGAGTGTTTCTTGCCCTGATAGGCGTTGCGCAGGTCCGCATGGGCGTCGATCTGCACGATACCGACGGGCTGGTTCAGCGCCCGCGCCACGCCCATCACCGCACCATAGCTGAGCGAATGTTCCCCGCCCAGTGTGACCGGCACCTTGCCAGCGCGCACCGCAGCCTCGGTGCGTTGCGCAAGGCGTTCCATCACTTCGGGCAAGGGGCCGTCGCAATCCAGCGGGTCTTCGGTGAAGATGCCTTCGACGCAGGGTTCCGCGTGGCCTGTGATGCGTTCCAGTTCATTGCTGGCCTCGATGATGGCTGCGGGACCGTTGGCGGTCCCTGATCCGTAAGACACGGTACGCTCCAGCGGCACGGGGATGACGCGGAACCGGGCGTCTTCGCTGCGCTCAGCGGCGGTCAGTTCACTGTCGAGGAAAATGCTCATGAGAGGCGGTCCTTAAAGTCGTCATAGCCGAATTGTTTGATAATCTTCAGCGCGTCCGTTTCGCTGTTCCAAAGGGCGATTGTGGGCAGGGGTACCCCGTTGAACGTGTTGGTCTTGACCATCGAGTAATGCGCCTGATCGAGGAAGGCAAAGCGCTGCCCTATCTCCAGCGGTTTGTCCCATGTGTAGTCGCCAATCACGTCACCAGCCAGACAGGAGGGGCCACCCAGACGGTAGGTATGACCTGCTTCGGCCTCGTCCATCAAGGCGGGGCGATAGGGGGCCTCGATCACGTCGGGCATGTGGCAGGTGGCCGAGATATCGGTGATGGCGAGGTTCATACCATTGGTGGGCAGGTCGAGGATTTCGCCGACCAGAATACCCGCGTCCAGCGCAACGGCCTCGCCGGGTTCGAGGTAGATGGCGACATCGTATTTCGCGCGGATGGATTTGATGAAAGTCACTAGCCCATCCCGGTCGTAGTCATCGCGGGTAATATGGTGACCGCCGCCGAAATTCAGCCATTTGAGCTGGCTGAGGAAGGGTTTGAGCTTCGGCTCAACGGCAGCCCATGTGCGTTGCAACGGCTCGAACCCCTGTTCGCAGAGCGTGTGCATGTGCAGCCCGTCGACTCCGATCAGTGTGTCTTCGGACAGTTGGCTGACGGGTGTCCCAAGGCGCGAGCAGGGCGCGCAGGGGTCGTATTTGGGTATCTCGCCTTCGGAATGTTCTGGGTTGATGCGCAGGCCGACCTGAACGTTCGCGGCTTGGGCTTTTGCCAGGAAGCGGTCCGTTTGCGTGGGTGAGTTGAAGATGATGTGGTCGGACAGCGACAGGATTTCGTCGATATCTGCGTCTTTGTAGCCAGCGCAGAAGGTTGCAACCTCACCGCCATATTCCTCGCGACCCAGTCGTGCTTCGTAGATGCCACTGGCGCAGGTACCGCCGAGGTGGTGGCGGATCAGAGGGGCCAGTGAGAACATCGAGAACGCCTTGAGCGCGCTGAGGACATGTGCGCCGGACCGGGTGCCGATCTCTGAGAGGATGGTCAGGTTCCGCTCGACCGCTTTTTCGTCGACCACAAAGCAAGGTGTGGGGACGCGGCTGAGGTCGAAATTGCGGAAGGCGCCGGCGTCTCCGGCTTGGGTCGTCATCATGTCGGACATGTCCGGCGTCTCCGATTGTGGTGAGGCCGGGGGCTCTGCCTGTCGCCATTGGTGCTTGAACCAATGGCGCATCAATGGCGACCCCCGAGGTACTGTTGAACAGAAGAAGTTCTGGGGATTAGAATTCGACGGGACCGTCAAGTTCATGAACTTGCCATGGCAGGCCGTGATTGTTCAGCATATCCATGAAGTCATCGGGGTCGAGTTGTTCCATGTTCCAAACGCCCGGCTCGCGCCAGTTGCCTTTCAGGACCTGTGCCGCGCCGATCATCGCGGGAACGCCGGTGGTGTAGCTGACGGCCTGGGAGCCGACCTCAGCGTAGCATTCCTCATGGTCGCAGATGTTGTAGATATAGTAGGTTTTTTCGCCCGAGCCGTCCTTGGCCTGACCTGTGGCGATGTCGCCGATGCAGGCTTTGCCCTTGGTTTCCGCGCCCAGATCGCCGGGATCGGGCAGCAAGGTTTTCAGGAACTGGATCGGGATTATCTCTTTGCCGTCATGCATCACCGGATCGATGCGGGTCATGCCGACGTTTTCCAGCACTTTGGCGTGCATGATGTAGGCGTCGCCGAAGGTCATCCAAAAGCGGGCGCGTTCGATCTCGGGGAAGTGGGTGCTGAGGCTCTCCAGTTCCTCGTGATACATCAAGTACATGTTCTTGGGACCGATGGCGGGGAAGTCGAACTCGACCTTGTGGGTCATGGCGGGGGAGTGTTGCCACGCGCCGTTTTCCCAGTGACGCACTTCGGCCAGCACTTCGCGCAGGTTGATTTCCGGGTTGAAGTTGGTGGCGAATTCTTGATCGTTGCTACCGCCATTGGCGTCCAGCACGTCGATCTGGCGGATCGTGTCCAGCTTGTGTTTCTTCAGCCATTTGGCGAATACGCTGGTCACACCCGGATCGAAGCCAGATCCGAGGATGGCGGTCAGGCCCGCCGCATTGAAGCGCTCCTGATAGGCCCATTGCCAGTGGTATTCGAACTTGGCCTCGTCCTCGGGCTCATAGTTCGCGGTGTCGATGTAGTGGATACCGGCCTCAAGGCAGGCGTCCATCAGCACCAGATCCTGATAGGGCAGGGCGAGGTTCACAAGGATTTCCGCGCCGGTTTCTTTGATCAGCTTGACCGTGTCTTCGACCTTGTAGGCGTCCAGTTCGGCAGTAGCGATATCTACACCAACGCGGTCTTTTACGGCTGCGGCGATGGCGTCGCATTTCGATTTCGTGCGGCTGGCCAGAGTGATCTCGGTGAAGATGTCCGAGTTCATCGCCATCTTGTGCACGGCTGCGTGGGATACGCCGCCGGCGCCGACAACCAGTGTTTTGCCCATGGTCTGTCTCCTTCTTATTCGTAATAGGTGTAGCCGTTGATTGAGTCGCGATAGGCGCTCATCAGGGTTTTGCGGTCCTTGGCTTGCAGAGTACCGGTAGAGATCGCCTCGTCTACCATTTTGCGGAAGGCGGCAACGCAGTCTTGCGGGTCGAACTCGACATAGGACAGGACCTGACTGATCGTGTCGCCCTCTTGCTCGTGCAGCAGGTCGAAGCCGCCATCGGCGCGCAGGTCGATGGTGACGACGTTGGTATCGCCAAACAGGTTGTGCAGATCGCCGAGCGTTTCCTGATAGGCACCGACGAAGAAGACGCCCATGAAGTACTCGCCGTCCTTGGGCAGGGAATGCACCGGCAAGCTGGGTGAGACACCGTCGGCCAGAATGAATCGGTCGATTTTGCCGTCGCTGTCGCAGGTGATGTCTGACAAGACGGCGCGGCGGTCGGGGGTTTCATTCAGCCCTTGGAGCGGCACGATCGGGTGTAGCTGGTCGATCGCCCAGACATCGGGCAGGGATTGGAACAGCGAGAAGTTGCAGTGGTAGATATCGGCCACTTTCTCAAGCTGATCGTCTACATCCGTGTCCAGATCATCGCTTGCGGCCAGCGCCTTGAGGCGGGCCATCAGCGACAGATAGATACGCTCGGCGCGGGCCATCTGGCGCAGGTCGACATAGCCGCGACGGAACAGGGCGCGCAGTTCGTTGCGGTAAAAGGTGGCGTCGTTCCAGCATTCTTGCAGACGATCTTGGCTGAGGTATCCGTGAACGGCAGCAAGGTCCGAAACCAGATGGTTGTCGTCAGGTTCCACATCCGGTGCAGTCGGTGCATCGTAAAGCGTGCTTTCCAGCACGTTGAACACCAGCATCGAGGATGTCGCCACCACCGCACGGCCGCTTTCGGTGACCAGCGTTGGGTGGGCGATTTTGGCCTCATCCATCGCGTAGGCGACGGTCTCGACGACGTTGGCGCAGTATTCCTCGACCGTGTAGTTGATCGAGTTCTCAGCCGCTTTCTTCTCACCGGTATAGTCCACACCCATGCCGCCGCCGAGGTCCAGATGGGTCAGCGGTACGCCCTCGCGGGTAAGTTCAGTGTAATAGCGGCAAGCTTCGCCGACGGCGCGGCGCACATCGTTGACGTCCTGCACCTGCGATCCCAGATGCGAGTGCTGCAGCTTCAGGCAGTGCAGCAGCCCTGCCGCCTTCAGCTTGTCCACCGTGGCGACAAGTTGGTCCGTGTTCATGCCAAAGGCTGATCGGTCGCCCGAGCTTTCTTCCCATTTTCCGCTGATCTGGTTGGTCAGTTTTACCCGCACGCCGATCAGCGGTTCGATGCCTAGCTCGTTATAGACCTCGATCACCGTGTCGGCCTCTTTCGGGCTTTCCAGAACGATGACGGTGTTGAAGCCGATCTTGCGGGAAAGAATGGCCAATTGGATGAATTCGGCATCCTTGACGCCATTGCAGACGATCAGTGCCTCGGGGGCCAGACGATGGGCCAGCGCCACAACCAGTTCGGGCTTGGAGCCCGCTTCCAGCCCATAATTGTATTTCTTCCCGAACTCGACGATCCGGTCGACGACCTGTGCCTGCTGGTTCACCTTGATGGGGAAAACACCACGATAGGCGCCCTTGTAGTTAACGCGGGCGATGGCATCGCGGAAGCTTTCGTTCAGATGCGCAATCTCGTGTTCCAGATACGAGGTTACGCGCAGCACCATCGGGGCCTTGATCCCCCGGTCGTCCAGATCGGACAAGATACCGGGCAGGCTGATTGCGGCGGCTTCGGGGTGTATAGGGTTGCGCAAACCGATCTCGCCCTGCTCTGTCACCTCGATGAGGCCCTTGCCCCATTTTTCAACCCCGTAGATGGAATGCGGTGCGTCGGGCGTCTGTTTCAATCAAGTCAGTCCTTAACGTAGGGTGCCGGTTTAGCGCCCGCCAATACGGCAGCAATTTGATTCGTCCAAGTGTAATCTATGTATCGCGAATTGCCGAATTTAGGCCAAGGTGCGGATTGGGATCAAGTGGTTGTCCCATTGGCATTTGGCGCGCGCCATGATGTGGGCGCTTTCGATGATTTCTCCGACCGCGCCAGTGCCTGTGGTGAAGACAAATCCCTGCTCGGCTGGGCCGATGCCGCAGACATCCGTCAGGGAATAGGCCGCCGTCAAATTGCCGGTTTCGACATCGAATTGATGCAGCGCGTTGCCTCGGGGGCAGGTGATGGCGACGGTTTTGCCATCACTGGCGAAAGCGATGCTGCCCGCGTAACCCTGAAGGGTGCTCTGTTCTGTCTCGGGAGCGGTCAACAGGCGCGGGGCCGTGCCGCGCCGGTGCAGGCCCAGCAGCGGCGGGTGCTGTGTTTTGTCCCCTTGCCATTGCAGCGCAAAGGCCACCAGGCCGTCGGGCCGGACAGCCAGATGGCGGATCGAGTTTCTGTGCAGCGCGCGCGGCAGTTCCATCTGTTCTATAACCGCGCCAGAGTGGTTCAGATATGTCAGGTTGGGGCGCATGACGGGCAGGTTCAGCTTGGTGCGACCTGTTTCGGGGTGGGTTTCGATGCCGCCATTGGCCACAACAAGTGTTTGGCCGTCGGGCATCAGGCGCATGTCATGAGGGCCGATCCCGCCCGAGGGGAACTCACCCAATCGCGCTAAATCTTCTGTATTCCAAACGCCGATCACGCCTTCGCCTGCCTCATAGTCGTTTTCGGTGGTGTAGAGCGTTGCCCCATCTGCCGAAAACACGCCGTGGCCATAGAAATGGCGGTCTTTTGGAGCGTCCAGCCGGGCGGTTTGGGCTCCGGTTGCGCAATCGATCACCAGCGCAAAAGTGCCCGGTCGGCGGGCAAATGCCACCGCCTGCGCGCGCTGAGGGTGCGCGGCTGCCGCGTGACCCCTTGCGGGCAAGGGTAACGTGAACAGGATATCTCCCCCGGCACTCAGCCCCGCCAGCCGGTAAGAGCCATCGGGAAACAGCGCTGCGGCCAAGTAGTCGGGCGCGCCAACTTCCGCCCAACCGCCTATGGGTGTCATGCTGGTGGCGGCAAGCCCGACAAGAAAATGGCGACGGCTGGTCATGGTCAGTCACCGTCCAGTGCGTTGAACCCGGCGCTGATGCCCAGGGTTGGGCCCAGTTCAGTGGCGGCAATCTGGCGGATATCGTTGATCGACTGTTGCAGCGCCTCGATGCGTAAACGGCCTTGCGGGTTGGCCACGCCCGCAAATGCAGGGTCGTCCAAGGCTTGCACGCGGGCAATCGCATTGTCGAACGCGCTGTCCATGTCTGCCGCAATGGCAGGATGATCCGCAGATAGGCGCATGGCCAGATCACGCAGGGTGATCAGCGACAGTTCCACATGGCGCACGGACCGCGCTGACCGGCGCGCCTCGGCCCGCTTTGGACGGGGGCGGTCGAATGTGCCCAGCGGGCGTCCAAGGCGGGTCTCGGACGTGAATTGAAGGCTGGTGGACAGTGCCTTGTATAGCTCTTGCAGGGCTTCGTTTTCGGACCGATAGGGGCTGTCGCCGCCGGGTTGCGTCACGTGTTCGGCAAAGGGTTGCCAATCCTGGGCGATGGCCTTTGCGTTGCGGTCGATGTCAGTTGTGATCGCGCGGATCAGGGCGCAGCGATAGGTGCCTTGGCCCTGATCAGCAAAGGCGGGATCAAAGAGCATCATCTCCAGCGCGAAAAACCCGCGCCCGGCGATGGAGGTTTCGGCAAAGGCCTCGGGGCTTTCTACAACGGGGTCGCTGGTCGAGATCAAACCGCTCAGGGCCTTGGGCGTGAATCCCTTAGTGTCGGGCCAGAAGGCCAGCGCAAAGGCGCGGTCGTCCCGCTCGGACGGCCCGAACCGTAGGTGACTGACCAAAATCCAATCGTCGAATGCGCCATGGAATGCGGCCCGCAGGTCAGGTGATGCAGGATCGCATCCGGCCTGCGCGGTCGAGGCCAAAGTGGCGGTCGTCTCGGATAGTCTCGCATAACCGGGCAGAACGTGTGCGTCGACCACGTCCGTCAGAATCGCAGCACCGTCCTGTGCTGTGGCGGGCAGGGGCAAAGCCAAAGCAAGGGCAAGGAACAGCGGGCGCATCAGAGGCTCTCCAGAAAGCGGATCAGGGCGTCTCGGTCAAGCTTGGGCATCGACACAACCGTATCGCGCGCCGCTTGCGCCTCGCCCCCGTGCCACAGGATTGCCTCTAGCAGGGACCGCGCCCGCCCGTCATGCAGGAATTGAGTGTGGCCCGAAACCTGTTGGGTCATCCCGACGCCCCACAGCGGCGGCGTGCGCCATTCCCGACCCGTAGCGCGCGCCTCCGGGCGGTGGTCGGCCAGACCTTCGCCCATGTCGTGCAGCAGCAAGTCGGTATAAGGCCAGATCAGTTGGAAACTGTGTTCGGGCCGGTCCTCCATACGGTGCGTGACATAGGCAGGGGTGTGGCACAATGCACAGCCGGTCTGGTGGAAGACCTGCTTTCCGCGCAGCACTTGCGGGTCGTCTGCATCTCGACGTTCTGGCACCCCAAGATTGCGGCTGTAGAAGGCCACAAGGTCCATACCCTGCTGATCAATCTCGAACACACGGTCGTCGCCATCGCCATGCGGGGCATTCACGCAGTCCACCTGCAACTCCGTGCAGTCACCATGGGCCGCAGGGAACAGAGGGCTGGATATCCCGATGTCTCCGGCAAAGGCACCTGCCGATTGCTCCAAGATAGTCGGCATCCCAGCCTTGTAGCCGAACCGCCCCATCATCGGCGCATCGAATTCGGTCGACCACACAATGTTGGGGCGGCCTGAGATACCGTCCCCATCAACGTCTTCTGGGTCGGCCTTGGCCAGTATATCCCCGACCGGGATCGCTTCGAGCAGACCCAGCCCGATCATCTGCGGTGCCACGCGTGGGCTGAGCATCGCCTGCGGGTGCAACGGCCCATAGCCCAGATCGGCGGCGGTATAGGTCGGTGCGCGCAACGTGACCGTCTCACCATCCAACAGCTCGACAGGGACTTCCGTGTAGGTGATGTCCAGCCGGTATTCTGCCGGGTGGCCGGGCAGGGCGAGGTCCTGCATCTGGCCGCCGTAGTTTGGCTCTGGCTGCGTGGCGATATAGTCCGCGATCTCGGACTGGCCCGCCCCGCCAGGGATTGAGACGCGCAGGAACATCGACACCGCGCTGTCCTGTGGGCCATTCGGCGTATGGCCGCGCCCGTCCTTGATGTGGCACCGCTGGCACGACCGCGCGTTGTGAAGCGGCCCTAACCCGTCCGAAGCCAGCGTCGAAGCCGGCGACGAGACCCATAGCTTTTTGAACAGCCCGTTGCCGACTTTGAAATCCAACTCCTGCTCAAACTCCAGGTTGCCCGACGGTTGCGAGAACGCATCTGCATCCGCGCGCAACCGCACGGTGGCCGCCCCTGCCGGCAGGTCCTCGAACCGTTGTGGCACGCTGAAATCCTCGGGCGCGGCGGTGATATCCGCGATCCGGGCGGCCTCGTCTTCGGTTCTGGGCTGGAAGTTGAGGTGCAGGTCCTGCAACTCGGTCGGGAAAGAGGGGGTGGCCGCCAAAGCCGCCACCGCCACGATCGAAAGCTTACCCGCCTTCGTCCATTTTCGATGCATTGAGATGCGCATAATTGGCTTCGCCAATCCTTTCATACAGATCAAGTTGCGTTTCGAGGAAGTCGATGTGACCCTCTTCATCGCTGATCAAACCTTCAAACAGAGACATGGTCACATAGTCCCCCGCCTCGCGGCAGTATTCGCGAGCCTCCACATACAGGGCCCGGGCGTCATTCTCGGCGGCCAGATCACATTCCAATGTTTCCTTTGGGGTTTGCCCGATGCGAAGCGGGTCCAGCTTTTGCAGGTTTGGATGGCCTTCCAGAAAGATGATCCGCTCGATCAACTTGTCCGCGTGGCCCATCTCTTCGATGCTTTCCTCGCGGCTTTTCTTGGCCATATGGCCAAGGCCCCAGTCCTCCTGCAGACGGTAGTGCAGCCAATACTGGCTGACCGCCGTCAGTTCATGCCGCAGGGATTTGTTGAGGTATTCTATGACTTTGGGATCGCCCTTCATGTGCTTTCTCCTGTGATGCTGCGGACCGCAATGTCCGAAGCTGCATGGGGATTTCCAGCTTATCGTTGGACCGCATCGTGTCTAGAAAAAGTGGCATGCATCCGCCACAATCCGCTGATTTTCCAAGGGCATGATAAATCTTGCCGGGGGTGATCACCGCATGGGAATCTGATGCGCGCATCCAGTCGATCGCGGCGCGGATATCTGTGTCCGAGATGTTGGTGCAATGGCAAACGATCATGGCAGAACGCCTTTAGCTGCTTATTCTGACTATAATAGTCGGTTAATTGCTGAATGTCCTGCGGCAAACCGTCTGCCAGCCCTCAAAAACCTGCGAGGCGGCGGTGAGATGCCGCCCCACAGGTGCGGGATCACTGGAAGACTGCGTTGGGGTTGTCCAAACTGTCCGAGCCTTCAAAATCAATCTGATCCAGCTCCAGCTTGGTGACGATGCGTTCGATGGTCTTGGTCTGATCGATCAGGCCGTTCACGCCGCCCATGATCAAGGCCTCGCCACCTGCATTGCCGCGTTCCAGCATCTGGTCATAGGCGAACCCAGCCTCGGCCGTCGATTTGATCCGGCCTAGCGCTTGCATCGTGTTGGCCAGCTTCACCTTCATCTCGGCATCCAACGCCGGGTCGGTCGCGGTGATAAGGTCGGACAGCGACGCGCCCGAGATCGGAGTGCCGTCGATCCGGGTGTAGCTGCCCAGATAGACATTCTGGATGCCCAGACCGTCATAGTAGTGGCTGTTATGGGTGTTGTCCGAGAAGCAATCATGTTCCTCTTCCGGATCATTCAGCATCAGGCCGAGGCGCATCCGCTCACCGGCCTGTTCTCCATAAGACAGCGAGCCCATGCCGGTCAGAATTGCGCTGACGCCTGCGGCCTCGTTCTCGGTCAGTGCCAAGCGCGCATCACCGCCTTCAACCCATTGTGCAGCCATCCAGTCTAGATCGCTGACCAACAAATCGGTCACAGCGCGCAGATATTCTCCGCGACGGTCACAATTCCCGCCGGTGCAATCGGCGCCGGAGGCATAGTCCGTCCACGGGCGGTTTCCGGCCCCGACACCGTGGCCGTTCAGGTCCTGCCCCCAAAGCAGAAACTCGATTGCATGATAACCGGTGGCTACGTTCGCTTCGATCCCATCAGCCTCGTGCAGGGTTTCGGCCAGCAGTTCGGGGGTGATCTGGCTGGCATCGATGGTTTGGCCCGACAGGGTAAAGTTGGGGTTCGCGATGACGTTCAGCGCGGCGAACTCGTTCTCGTCCGATGGGCCGCCATAAGTGGCATCCACATAGTCGATCAGCCCTTCATCCAACGGCCACGCGTTCACTTTGCCTTCCCACTCGTCGACAATTGGGTTTCCGAACCGGTAGACCTCGGTCTGCTGATAGGGCACGCGCGCGGAAATCCACGCCGCCTTGGCCGCCGCCAACGTCGCGTCCGAAGGGTTCGCGATCAGGGCATGCACCGCCGTCTGTAGCATTTTGGCGGCGATCAGGCTGTCATCGTATTTCGCTTGGGCGATATTGGCGTAGGTGGCGAGGATGTCGGCTTTCGAGGGGGTCTCGGCCGCGGACGCATTGGTTGCAACGCACAGCGCCAGCGCGCTGGCAGCAGCATGGAATCTGGTCATGGGATCAGGTCTTTTTTGTTAATTCAGAGTGGTCGGCGCACCTGATTGGTGCTGGCTGACAAATAACTGAGTGAATTGGTCGCCTATGTCAACCTGAGTTTTTTAATCAGGTATAAATTCCACGCTGATACCCAAGACAGATGATGCACAGATACTGGTCGGTCGAACCGAACGCAGCGAGTCTGTGGTCCAAAACTGTTTGGGGAACGAGAAAGCTGAGGAGGGGCTTGAACCCCGTTGCGCGGATCATGACCGAGTTCTGGTACGGTCCGAGAGTTCGCAGGCCGCTACATCCGACATCGTCAACTTATTGGCGACGGTGAGTTTCTGGCGGGCATACCACCACAAAGCGCCACACCCAACCACACGGGACTTGTCACCCAAACGCTACCCAATCCCCAAAAGCGGACAACTATATTCCGCATTGCGAAATCAAACTTTCAAGGGGTTTTGGGTGATCCTGCGCAATGTTTGCAGCGGATCGCTGTCAGCCGCTTCGAGGGATTGTGACTTTATATCCGGTCTTGAATTCATTCGGCATACGTGTCGGACGTCCAGTTGTCAGATTGGTACACACATAGTCTGATCTGGCGCGCAATATCGTTTTGCTGTCACCCAATCGGATCATCTGAAACAGGCGACTGCAACGCAAACGCTCATCATTCACCGAGAGCCAGTTGTACACGACGATCTCATCATCCAAAAAAGCGGAGGACAGATAATCGATCTCGTGGCGCACTGCGGCCATACCGCGATTCAGGTCGAGGCAGGCTTGCTCGGTCAAACCGACATGCCGCGTATGTTCCCAAACGGTAGCATCCATCCATTTCAAATAGACAGCGTTGTTTACGTGGTGGAAGCCGTCCAGATCTCCCGCCGTGACCTTGAACCGTTTCCAGAAGGAGTTTGGATAATCTGCAAGTGAGGATATGTCTTCGTTCATTGCGCGAAATACACCATTGTGAGTCTAAAATGGAGAACGTGAAGAGGCCTTTGACGAGCCTACTCTGACAACCATAAGGAACGCCCTATTGTCCATTGATCCCTTCAAAGAACGGCAAGACATCTATTTGATTGCCTGAGTTTGGTTGCGAAACAACCACGGCTTTAGCAGCAGAGTTATGATTGGCATTATCAGATATGTCATCAACACAACCTGAATTGTGACGATGCTGAGCGTCTGTGCCCAACGTGGCCAACCAGTCATGAGAGGAACGAGGAAAACCTGAAGCGCAAAGACAAGTGCAAAGATCACAACGATCAATACAACAGCCATTTTATGGCGTGGTGGTGGAACGGCTGCAGGGATCTCGGGCATATCGAACCACACTTCGAGACCGGTCTCGCTTTTGCGATCTGCATCGCCATCGGATATCCCTTCCAGCTTGGCAATCCACTCGGATCGCTCGGGCGAGGTTTCCCAGGCGGCAGCATGTTCGTAATTATCGAAACGATAAATCATGACGTAGCGTCCGCCAGTCTTTTCGGAAGGGCGCAAAATGCTTAAACCTTGTTGCCCCTCGAAATGCGATGCAGCCTCGGCTACGCCTCGGATCCAATCCTCGAATTCGGCCTCGCGCCCCGGCACGACGCGACGTGAAACAGAGATCGTTACGGGGTTGTTGTCCGTGTCTCGGTGATGTGTCATGTGATCAGTCATTGTGAGCCAAGTTTCCTGCTATGAGGCGCGTGAACGACCTTTGATCAGCCGAAACGCAGCGCCTCTGCGGTTTTCCTAAACCAACATCAATCTGTGTAATTGCAAAGTGGACCCTCGCATCGCTGAAGATCCCTGATGTCTTGGTTTTCAAGAGCTCGAGATGCTTTCAAGCTCTCGTTCCACGAGATCCAATCGGTCCTTGCCGAAAAACATTTCTTCTCCGACAAAGAAGGTGGGGATGCCGAAGACACCACGCTCGACAGCTGCGCTGGTGTTGTTTTTCAAGCGCTCTTTGACCGCATCTTCATTGGCACGCTCCAACAGATTTTGACCGTCGAGTCCCGCATCGTTCATCGCCGAGACAAACACGTCCGGATCATCCATTTTGAGCCCCTTTTCCCACATTGCGGCCATCCCTGCCGTGATGTAGTTGCCTTGAAATCCGTCAACCTCAGCGGCTGCCGCCGCCCGCATCATAAGCAACGTGTTAACCGGGAAATGGGGGTTCATTCGAAACTTCGACAGCTTATGCCGGCGAATAAACCGTTCGAACTCCACGCGGTCGTAATCCAGCTTACCTTTGACGTCCCGGAACATGAGAAACGGAGACTGATTGCCTGTCGCTTTGAATATCCCGCCCAAAAGACAAGGAATGTAGTTGAACGACGCGCCGGTTCGGGTCTCGAAGTCATTGACCAGGCAATGGGCCAGATAGGCGTTGGGGCTGCCGAAATCGTAGATGAAGTCTACCTGAGCTGTCATGGTTCGCTCCAGTTACCAGGTTTCTTTCCAGGGACGCAGGTCCATCTCATGCGTCCAGGCCGTACGGGGTTGTTTGTGCAGCATCACATAATTCTGCGCGATATGCTCGGGGTTCAGAATACGGTCTTCCTCGCGCATCTGGTCCACATCCGGGAAATGTTCGCGGATAAAATTGCTGTCGATGGCCCCGTCGATCACCGTATGGGCGACGTGGATGTTTTTTGGCCCCAACTCGCGCGCCATGGACTGCGCCAGCGCCCTCAGCGCGTGTTTCGCGCCCGAAAAGGCCGAGAACCCGGCATTGCCACGCATACTGGCCGATGCTCCGGTGAAAATGATCGTCCCGCGTTCGCGCGGTAGCATCCGGGCGGCGACCTCGTGACCCATCAAGAACCCGGCGAAAGCGGCCATCTCCCAGACCTTGCGATAGACGCGCGGGGTGGTCTCGGTGATGCCAAAACGCACATTGGCCCCGATGTTGAAAACGGCGACCTCGATTGGGCCAACCTCCTCCTCGATCTTACCGATCAGATTGTGCATCTCGGTCTCATCCCGTGCATCAGCGGGATAGGCGCGGGCCTGATGACTCTCGTCGCGGATTGATTCCGCCAGCGCCTCAAGAGCATCGGCATGGCGGTCGCGGCGAACGACACAAGCGGTTAACCCCTCGCGGGCAAATGCCCGGGCGATAGCAGAGCCTGTGTCATCGCCAGCTCCGATTATCAAACATGCACCATTGGGGTTCTGCATCTCGTTCTCCTCAGTAGCTCAACATCCGGTCAGCCGTGACCGCGAAACAAACCGCGCAGCAGATGGATCGTAAATCGAGTCTGGCTGGGCAGATAGCCGCTGGATTTCGGCAGATCGTCCTGCGCTTCACGGACCCGGTGATTGTAAAAGATGTGGAAATCGGGTGAAGGTAGGTCTGCCTGTTCGACGATCCGGGCCGAGGGCACCAAAATCAGTTTTGGAAACAGCGGCACGTTCAATTTTTCCAGTGCCGGGTTGCCGCATGCTGTGCATCTGCCACGCGCCAGCAAAGGCGGCTGCTTCAGGCTTTCGTATACAATTTCACCACACCCGGCCTGGTCCACGTCCGCAGCACGAAACAGCAGGATATCGCCATATTCGGCATCGTTGAACCGCTGGCAAATGGTGCAGTGACAGATCGCCCTAAACAGCGGGCGACCTTGTGTTTTGAAGTGAACCTGCCCGCAGCTACAGGTGCCGTTGGAATGTGTCATCTAACTCTTCCTTGTTGCGGGCAGGGTTCCGTGAGATCAGGCGCGGACCTTTTTGACCGCTTTGCCGTTTTTCCAGAACCGGTACATCACGCGCAGCGCCGGCCAGACACCGTCCGCTTTGGTCTGCACCTTCTTACCTTGCGAGATGCGTTCGATCTGCATGGTGTACCAGCTGATCTCCATGATCGCCATTGCGTCGATCTTCTTCAGACCCGAACGGATGGGCGCAACATGCGATACGTGCTTGGGGTTTTGCAGAACATGAGTGCCGAACTTGGGATCGACGGCGAAGGGACGGGCCACACCGGCCATATCCAGAGCGCCGGTTGCCAGAGCTTCGCTCATGCCCTCGGACGAGCGGAAACCGCCGGTCACGACCAGAGGGGTCGAGATCTGGCTTTTGACCTTTTCGGCATATTCCAGGAAATATGCCTCGCGCTTGAGGGTGCTCTCCTTTTTGACTTCCTGCTTGCCCTTGCGGTTAACCGGGTTTTCCCAGCTGCCGCCCGAGATTTCGATCAGGTCGATGCCCAGACCGTCCAGACGCTTGGCCACTTCGATCGAGTCTTCCTCGGTGAAACCGCCCTTTTGGAAGTCGGACGAGTTGATCTTGATGCCAACGTTGAAACCGGGGCCGGTACGGGCGCGGACGCGTTTGTAGACCTCTTCGACAAAGCGGAAGCGGTTGTCAAAACTACCGCCCCATTTGTCTTCGCGGCGGTTGTGATGCGGCGACAGGAACTGGCCGATCAGATAGCCATGCGCGCCGTGCAGCTGAACGCCGGTGAAACCTGCCTCTTCCAGACGGGCGGCGGCTTCGGCGAACCGGTCGATGATGTCCTCGATCTCGGAATCGGACAGCTCGCGCGGGGGGGCGAACATCTCATTCGGGATTGGCACGACCGAAGGTGCAACCGGTGCGTCGTTGACCATTTTGGGCGACTGCTTGCCCGGGTGGTTCAGCTGCGGCCAGATATGGGTGTTGGTCGCCTTGCCGGTGGCCGCCCATTTGCGCAGCAGGTCCATGTTGCTGTCCAGCAGCGCATCCACGACCAGCGGTTCGTTCATGTGCTTGCCGTCAACCATCATGTTGCCGGTGATCAGCAGGCTCGCGCCGCTATGGGCCCATGCCTCGTACAGCGAGACGTGGGCAGGTGTGACTTTACCGTCCGGAGTGGCCAGAGCTTCGTTCATCGAAGCTTTGCAGATCCGGTTGCGCAGAACCGTTCCCGATTTCAGCGTCAGGGAATCCCCAAGCGTTGCCATTTCTGTGTTTCCTTGATTCGTCGTTTCGATTTTCTGAGCAGCAACCATTGGTCTTTACTCCTGAATATTGCGGCGCCGGAAGCGCATCGCCTGAAGCTTTTTTAGGCTGTTGAACATGAAGTTGTCCCAGGGTGGGGCAACAAAAGCGGTGGCGTTGATGCGGCCCTTGCGAACCACGCCCTTGGCCTTCGAAAAATTGCGGAAGCCTTCTTCGCCGTGGTAGTGTCCCATGCCCGACGGACCGATGCCGCCGAACGGGATGTCGTCGGCCATCACATGAGACATGGTGTCGTTGATGCAGACACCACCCGCATGGGTGCGGGCCAGAATGTCATTGGCGCGGCTCTTATCCCAATCGAAGTAGTAGAAGGCCAGCGGACGCGGGCGGTCATTGACGTAAGCCACAGCTTCATCAATCGAGTCGTAGGGGATCACCGGCAGGATCGGGCCAAATATCTCTTCGCGCAGCACCAGCATCTCGTCAGTCGCGCCCAGGATCAGGGTCATCGGCATCTTGCGCGTGTCGTTGAAATGCTCACCCTTGGGGTTGATGGTGATCAGCTCGGCACCTTTTGCCTCGGCGTCTTTCAGATAGCCTTCCAGGCGGGTCTTCTGACGGTCGGTGATGATCGCCGTATAGTCCTGATTGTCGCGCAGGGTCGGGTAGGCTTTGCTCATCGAATCCGCAAACGCGGTGCAAAAGGCGTTCACCTTGTCGCGCGGGCACAGGATGTAATCGGGCGACACGCAGACCTGACCGGCATTGATGCCTTTGCCGAATGCAATCCGGCTGGCGGCTTCATCAATCGGGAAGTCCTTGTGGATGATGACCGGCGATTTGCCACCCAGCTCCAGCGTAACCGGCGTCAGGTTGTCGGCAGCGGCCTTCATCACGATCTTGCCGACCTGAGTCGAACCGGTGAACACCAGATGGTCGAACGGCAACTTGGTGAACTCAGTCGCGACCTCGACACCACCGGTGACAACGGTTACTTCGTCCTCAGAGAAGATATCTGCGATGATTTCTTTCAGCAGATCGCCCGAGGCCGGTGCGAATTCCGACGATTTCAGCATCGCGCGGTTGCCCGCGGCCAGGGCGCCTACCAGCGGCGACAGGGCCAGGAAGATCGGGAAGTTCCACGGCACCACGATGCCAACCACGCCCACGGGCTGATATTGCACCTGAATGCTGGCAGGCATCAGGGTCAGCGGCGCGTGGCGGCGCTGCGGTTTCATGAACTTGCGCAGGCGCTTGCGGTAAAAGGCGATACCGTCCAGCAGCGGCATGATCTCGGCCAGTTCGGTTTCAGCCGCCGAGCGGTTCGAGAAATCCTTGCTGACCGCCGCGATGATGCGCGCCTTGTTGTCGATCAGCGCGTTGTGCAGCTTGTCCAGACGCCGCACCCGAGCCGCCCGGTCGGGCATGGGATCGGCCAGATAGGCCTTTTTCTGAGCCAGAAGCAGAGCCTCGAGATCAGGCGTTTCCGATTTAACGGGTGTCAGGTGCGGTGCGGACATTGTTAAACCCTCCTGGATTTAAATGTAATCAGTTACGGGGCCAATCCCCATTGCGGCATGGGTGGCGTTCTTGCGCTCAAGCCAGTCGGCTTCGTCGCCTGGGAAGGGCAGAACCATACCGCCTTCGACCACCCAGTTAGATTCGATGCCGATCAGCGTGACCAGCACCTTGCTTTTTTCCAGCTGGGCCGCCTCGGAGATACGCGTGTGCATCTGCTCGTTCAGTTTTTCATAGAGACCAGCGGTCCGGTCTCCGCCCATGCGGACGTTGCCGTTCACGCCCAAAACAGTTCCGCGTCGCATGCCGTAGCCGGTCATGAAAACGACGTTCACGAACTCGGACGGCGCGCCAGTTAGGCCGCAATGCACATCGGTGATGACCTGCGCGATGTCAAATCGGATCTGCTCGGGGAAAGGTTTCTTGGATGCAAGAGTATAGAGCGGCATATCAATTCCTCTCCTATTGATTGAATTGCGTGATCAGCACGCCGTGGCGCATTTTTGAGATCATCGCGCGCGAAAACAGCTTGAACAGATAGGTAAAGCGTCCCCAAGGCGACAAGCGTGTCAGGTTGCCTTTCAGAATGTCGCCATAACGGGACTGGTCGAATGCACCCACAGACACCTGATCCGGGTGCTGACCGGTGATTTTGCGCCAGCATCTATCGACCTCCAGCATGAAGGCTTCGCGGCGTTGCGTTTCAAACCCGTCCGGCACTTCCATCGAGACAGTCGACGAGCGTGACCAACGGCGATCTGTGATCGTGTGCTGTTTGGCAGCGACGTTCCAGATGATCGTCAGTTTGTCGTCGCATACGTGCTCGACATAAAGCTTGCGCACGACTTCCTCGAGCGCTTTGATCTGCTCGAGTGAGATCTGACCTTCCTGAATGGCAATGAGTGATCGCATAACATCCTCCTGCCCGGTAATTTCGGTTTTTGTGGATCAATTTTCGATGATGGCAGCGGACATCTTTTTGACATTATCGGCCACAGTGTTTAGGTTCAAAACATGCAAAACGCGTCCCTGAAACGATCACCGGGCAGCATCCGCATCCTGTGCGAGGAAGCAGCAAAATATGGTGTAACTCCCGAACAATGCCTGGAGGATACCGGGCTGGTCACTTTCGATCTCTACCAGAACGAGGCGACTGTGACGCTTGGGCAAGAAGTTGCGGCGATAGAAAATTTCATCAAGTACGCGCCTGACCGCCCTGGAATGGGAATTGAAATTGGTCGCCGCTACAGACCCGAAGTCTTTGGCATTTGGGGATATGCTATTTTGAGCAGCCCAACTCTTCGTGCTGGACTAAAAACGGCTATAGATTTCGCGAACCTGTCGTTCGTGATCGCCCGATTGCGTCTAAACGAGCTCGAAGATCCACCTGCCCTAAATTTGGATATCAGCGGTCTGCCAAAGGCAGTCGAGAGTTTTGTGCTGGAAAGGCACCTGACGGTTGTTAGCAACTTCACCTCGCAGTTTCTGCCCAGGTTTTCTATGTCGCGCGTGGTCTTTGAAACCACGCTGGATAATCCGGCGGTCGCGTCCGCAATAAAAACTGAACTCGGAATCAGCGTCACGCTGAGTTGTCGGAGAAACTCGATCATCCTCCCCCAAAAGCTTCTTGATATGCCCTTGCCGCAGCACAACCCAGCAACGATGGAGAATTGCCTGAGGCAATGCCGAAGCCTACTAAACCTGGAAAACTCCGATATTCCGGAAATGACGGCGCAAGTCCGCGAAGCCACTTTGTTGGAAATCAACAACGATCCAACAATCGTTTCAATCGCTTCAAAGCTAGGGACAAGTGAACGCACGTTGCGCCGTCGTCTTGCCAAGGAGGGGACAAGTTTCAGAAAGATCCAGACAGAGGCGAAACTGGCAATTGGGCATGAGTTGCTGAGCACGGCCGGCCTGGATGTTTCAACCGTCGCTTGGAGAACCGGCTATTCGGAGCCATCCAGCTTCGTAAGAGCCTTTACCAAAAAATACGGCTACTCGCCCGGCAGTTTGAAACATTCATCCCGATATGGAGACAACAAACTGACGTGCTAACAGTGGCAACGTCAATTGTTGGTTTCTGCAAGCGTTGCCGCTGATCGCGCCAGTAAGTCTACAAGCCACCCGTGACCCGGATCAGTGTTTCGGCTTTTGTGCCAGTATAGGCACACCTCGATTTCTGGATAGTCGAACGGAAGGTTGTGCGAAACCAGCGAACCGACGTCGACCAAGGGTCGGGCCAAACGGGTGGGGACTACAGCAATAAGGTCGGTTGCGGCAACGACTTCAGGGATGGAAACAAAACTCGACATTTGCAGAGCGATATTGCGAGCCGGAAGCGAGTTTCCCAACAAAAACTCCAAAGGGGTAGTTCGTCGACTGTTCTGGCTGCGAACAATACCAAACCTTCGCACCAGCGAAACATGTGCCAGCGTTTGAAACTCTTCCAGCGACACTCCTGTTTTTGCGCATGGATGATCGGCGGCACTGATAAGCGTAAGCGACTCACGCAATATCAGCAGCGAGTCAAAGTGGTCTTCCGGCATAGGCGTGTAGTCAACCGCGTATCCCAATCTTCCATCCTTGAGACGCACAGGAATTTCATCCAGGTAATCTGGATGTACCCTCCACTTTAGATTTGGCGCCTGCTTTCGGGCTTCCCTCATCAATACGGGCCCCCAGATGTGTTCGACTGCATGATTCATCGAGACATCGATGGTTCGGGAAAACGTCTCTGCAGAAAACTCCTGGTCTTCGAAACTGCTTCTGATCTGTACGAGCGCAGGGGCAACCTTGGCATGCAGATCAAGTGCGCGTTGCGTCGGCTTTAGACCTCGACCGGTGCGTACAAACAACTCGTCATCGAATCCCTGTCTCAGTCGTTTGAGCGCGTTGCTGACAGCAGGTTGACTCATGTTCAGACGCTCTGCTGCCTTGGACAAGTGCTGTTCTCGCATCAAAATATCGAAGACTGGAAGCAGATTCAGGTCGTGATTTCTTAGCATTAGCTTAGTTATTTCCCAGAGTGATAATATCCTTAAGTAATATAAATTAGAAGCTATATCAAATCTGCATATTCTGACTGGCAACTTTTGGTTAGGGAGGACCCAGTTATGAATGATGAAGCAAGAGAGAAGTTTCGAGCCAAGTACCGCGCAGGGGTAAGCCCAAACTACAGCGGTCTGCTGCACCTGTCTGTCGTTGTGATCGGCGCAGGATCTTTGATCTGGTGGGGTACGACCAAACTGGTGGATTTTAAGCTCTACCAACTTTGGTTCGTTGTCGCGACCTATGTCGCCTATAATCTGGGTGAGTGGGCATCTCATAACTATTGGGGGCATCACAAAACAAAGCTTTTCAAGCTGTTTTATCAGCGTCACACAGGCGACCATCACACCTTTTTCGTGGATACGGACATGGAATATCAGATGGTCCTGGATTGGCGCGTCGTGATCTTCCCGATCTATCTGCTCGTTCTGACCACGGTGGCAATTTCAATCCCCGGAGGTCTGGTGTCCTACTTCCTCTTTGGGGGTAACTACGGCTATCTGTTCTTCATCACGATGACCTCTTGCTATCTGCTGTATGAAGTCCTGCATTTTAGCTACCACCTGCAGCGTGGTTCGGTCACTGAACGCATTTTCCGACTTATCCCCGGCTGGACGTACCTGCGTTTGTTTCACACTGTGCATCACAATCGCGACGTGATGGTTGAGGGCAACTTCAACATCACTCTGCCCTTGTTCGATTGGATTTTCGGCACGCTCTATTTCGACGCAAATGACCAGCAGAAACCATCGGATAGTGGTGCGAACCCGCAGCCTCAGTAACCGAGCAGTCGCAGTTTAAGGCGGCGGGGAATTGCCCGTCGCCTAAGTATTTCTGAGCGTTTGAAAATTCAGGATCTCCTATGCCTAAATCAGACCCGCGCCCTTTTGGTCAACGGGTGGCCATGTGGCTCATCAAAAGTCCAACGGGGCTCAAAATCTCAACCCGCGGCAGAAAGAAAGCAGCGGAAAAACAGCTTGAAAACGCGGTCAACGAAACGGTCATGATTCCGCGCCGGGATGGAACCGTTGAAGTTCGTGTACGTATCTACAAGCCCACCAATTGCAAGGGTCCGCTGCCCATTGTGGTGTTCTTCCATGGTGGTGGATACGCGACAGGCTGGCCGGAACGCCATCATGCATTATTTCAACGCCTGATGGCGTCGCGCCCCTGCATCATCGTAGCACCGGCATTCCGGCTATCGGTTGAGGCACCTTACCCAGCAGGGCACGACGATTGCTATGATACGCTGCTCTGGGTGCGTGATCATGCCAAGCAATTGGGCGGCGATGCGGACAAGCTCATCCTGGCCGGGAACAGTTCGGGCGGTGGGCTGGTCCTGTCGACGGCATTGCGCGCGCGGGATTCCGGAGACGCAAAGATCGCGTTCATGATGCCTTTTTATCCAATGATCGACGACCGCGCATCCAACTGGACAAAGCTGCCAAAGAACAAGATCACTTGGACACGCGAACACGGGGTGCTCGCCTGGCATTTGTTGCTGCGAGAACTACGAACGCAAAAGCGCTACGATATCTCGCCCTACGCTGTTCCGGCGCGCGCCAAAGATGTGTCCGGTCTGCCACCTAGCCTTGGTTACGTGGGTGATCTGGACATCTTGCAGGCCGAAGCCGAGGAGATGGCCGATCGCATGAAGCGAGCGGCTTGCAGCGTAACTTTCCGCACATTCCACGGTGTTTTTCACGCCATGGAAGACAGCGCTCCGCAAACGCCCCAAGCTCTAGAACTCAACGATTGGGTTTCCACTGAATTCGCTCGCATGGTGGATAGCTACTGCTCGGAATAACCAGCAAATCAAACGCCGATTGTTCATCAGGGCGCATCTTTGGCCGAAAGTGTCAAACAATTGACCGATGCGACGCTATTGCGAAGCGAGCCCTTTGGCCATTTTGGTGACAGGGAGGAATGCGATGCAGTTTGACTACGTGATTGTTGGTGGGGGATCAGCAGGGTGTGTGCTGGCCAACCGTCTGTCGGAAGATCCGAATGTAAGTGTGTGCCTGCTTGAGGCGGGCGGCGGCAACGGAGACAGCATATTGGTTCGCATGCCGGCCGCTGTTGTGGCCATGCTTCCGGGTAAGCCATTCAAGATCAACAACTGGACTTTTGAAACCGTCGAGCAGCCGGGGCTGAATGGCCGTAAGGGGTATCAGCCGCGCGGTAAGGTTCTGGGCGGGTCCAGCGCGATCAACGCCATGTTGTACGTGCGCGGTCAGCGCGAGGATTATGACGAATGGGCGAATCTGGGCTGCGAAGGCTGGGATTGGGACAGTGTTCTTCCCTATTTCAAACGATCAGAAAATAACGAGCGTGGCGGCGACGACATGCATGGTGGGGCTGGTCCGCTGCAGGTTTCGGACCAGAAAGAACCTCGCCCGGTGACGCGGGACTTTATCGAAGCCGCTAAGCAATTGCAGATTCGCGAGCGCGAGGACTTCAACACCGGCGACAATGAGGGCGTTGGCTATTATCAGGTCACGCAGTTCCACGACAAAGCCAAGAATGGCGAGCGGTGCTCGGCCGCGGCGGCCTATCTGTTCCCGGTCATGGACAGGCCGAACCTGACTGTGATCACCAAGGCGCATGCCAAAGGTCTGACCTTTGACGGCAAACGCGCGACAGGTGTGGTTTACAAGGAAAATGGCAAGGGCCGCGATATCGAGGTCAAAGCCACGCGCGAGGTCTTGCTGTGCAGCGGTGCGCTGAAGACACCTCAGTTGCTGCAACTGTCCGGCGTTGGTGACCCGGCAGATCTTGAAAAGCACGGGATCGAGGTGCGACACAACCTTCTCGGTGTGGGCAAAAACCTGCAGGATCACATGGACTTCACGCTGGCCTACAAATCGGCTGATACCGACAATTTCGGCATTGGCCTTTTGGGCGGCATGAAGCTGATGGGTCACATAAACCGCTGGCGCAAAACCGGCGTGTCGATGGCAGCCACCTGCTTTGCAGAAGGCGCGGCTTTTCTGAAAACCTCGCCTGATCTGGATCGCCCCGACGTGCAGCTTCATTTCACAATTGCGCTGGTCGATGATCACTCGCGCAAGCTGCACTATGGCTACGGCTTCAGCTGCCATGTCTGCAAACTGCGCCCCGAAAGCCGGGGCTCGGTCACGCTGAACAGCGCCGATCCTTTCGCCATGCCCGCCATTGATCCGGCCTTTTTGGCCGATGACCGTGATCTCGAAACGATGATCAAAGGTGCGAAACTGACGCGCGAGATTCTTGAGGCTCCGGCGCTGGCGAAATACCGCAAGAAAGAGATGTTCGGCACCGAAAACGCAAAGACAGACGCGGATTGGGAACAGCACATCCGATCGCGCGCAGACACGATCTATCACCCGGTTGGCACCTGCAAAATGGGCACCGATGACATGGCCGTGGTTGATCCGCAGCTGCGGGTACGTGGGCTTGAGGGGCTGCGCGTAGTCGATGCGTCGATCATGCCGAACCTGATCTCGGGCAATACCAATGCGCCCACCATGATGATCGCCGAAAAAGCCGCCGACATGATTAAGGCTGCAAGCTAACGCAAAACTGCGCGCCGATCGCGGTGCGCAGGAACAAGAGGAAAGAAGATGAGCACCAACGTTGTTCTGAAAAACATGGATGAGATTCTGGCGTTCGAACAGACACCTCTGCAGGATCGCACTCTGCCGCAGACCACCTATGAGGCGCTGCAAAAAGGGGCGGCCATCAACCCTGACGCGCCTGCGCTCAGTTTTTTCCTGAGCGCGGCCGCGATGCGCACGCCCTATACGCTGACCCACGGGCAGCTGCTGGCGCGTATCACTCAAACCGCCAACGCGCTGCGTCGGATGGGTTTGGGTCGTGACGATGTGGCGGCATTTATCCTGCCCAACATGCCCGAGACGCATTTCGCCATCTGGGGTGGCAGTGCGGCTGGTGGCATTCTGGCGATCAACCCGTTGATGGAAGCCGATCAGATGGCCGATCTGCTGAAAGGCGCGGGCGTCAAGATTCTGATCACGCTGGAGCAAACACCGGGCGTCGATATCTGGGAAAAAGCCAGCGCTGCGGCCAAGGATGTGCCCTCGCTGGAGCATATCCTGCTGGTCAACTTCGCCACCTATATGAAAGGCGATGGCGTGTGGCCCGATACACTGCCGCTGCCGCCCGTCTCGACCACCATCGAAGGCCGCGACGATGTCACCCTGACCCGTCTGCTGGACGAGATCGCAGGTGAAAATGCCGATGGTCTGGATTTCGAAGGCCCCGGACCCGATGACACCTCGACCATGCTGTGTACCGGTGGCACCACCGGCCTGCCCAAGATCGTGCGCCGGACCCATTTCGGCGAGGTTTATAACTCGTGGTGCCCCAGCCTGTACGTTGGTGCCGAGAATGTTGGCCCCGGCACCGCTGCGCTGTGTGGTCTGCCGCTGTTTCACACCAACGCTATGCTGGTGACAGGTCTGTTGCCCTGGATGCATGGCGGCCACGTCGTTCTGGCCTCTCCCTCAGGCTATCGCGGCGATGGTGTGATCGCCGGGTTCTGGGACATGGTCGAACATTACGGCATCAGCTCCTATTCTGGCGTGCCGACCATCTATGGCGCTCTGCTGCAAGTGCCACATAAGGACAAAGACCTCAGTTCGTTGCGCTTTGGGGCCTGTGGTGCCGCACCGATGCCGGTCGAATTGTTCAACACCTTCGTCAATGAAACCGGCGTCAAGATCATTGAAGCCTATGGCATGACCGAGGGCGTTCTGGCCTCGTCCATGAACCCGATCATCACGGACAATCCGCGTATCGGCTCGATCGGTCTGCGCTTCCCTTATCAGGACATGAAGATCGGCATCCTGAACGACAATGACGAATTCGTTCGCTGGGCCGATGTGGATGAGGCCGGGGTGATCTTTATCACCGGACCGAACGTGTTTGACGGCTATCTGATCGAAAGCCAGAACAAAGGCATCTGGCTGGAGCAGGACGGCAAACGTTGGTTCAACACCGGCGATCTGGCCCGCTGCGATGCCGAAGGGTATTTCTGGATGACCGGCCGCAAGAAAGAGCTGATCATCCGCGGCGGCCACAATATCGACCCCAAGATCGTCGAAGAGACGATGCACAAGCACCCTGCAGTGGCCATGGCTGCCGTAATCGGCCGTCCCGACGCCAAGGTGGGAGAGGTTCCAGTGATGTACTTCCAGAAGTCCGCGGGTATCGATGTGGATGTGTCCGATCTTGCCGCCTTTGCGCAAGAGCATGTCTCGGAACGTGCGGCGGTGCCGAAAGACTTTATCAGCCTCGACGCCCTGCCAGTGACTGCTGTTGGTAAAATCCACAAGGTCACGCTGAACATGATGGAAATCGAACGCACCATCCGTGAACTGGCGGGTCAACACGCAGCCGAAATCGGATCACTTGAGGTGGTGCAGGATTCGAGCCGCGGCATTGTTGCAAAACTGGCCCTTTCCAGCGGTGAAGACGCCATGCGTCACGCTTTGGGGCAGTTCACTTTCACCGTGGACATGTAAACCACTCACCCAACGGGTCCGTTTTAGCGTCGTGGGAGGCGAAACAGGCGGGCCCGTTTTCCTAAAGAGGGAGGAAAACAATGGATTTCGCAATCAACGTGGTGGTGCCTGCGGCGCAGGCTTTCATCATGTTCTCACTGGGGCTTGGTCTTGAGATCGACGACTTCCGCCGTGTGTTCCGTCGCCGCACCGCCTTCGCCATCGGTGCCATTTCACAAATCGTCCTGCTGCCAATCGCGGCGTTTTGCGTCATCATGGCGTTCAGCCTGCCGCCTGTCATGGCCGCTGGTCTGATGTTGCTCAGCTTCTGCCCCGGCGGCGTCAGCAGCAACGTGATCACCAAGCTTTCACGCGGCGATCTGGCCCTGTCGGTGTCGATGACCGCTGTCACCAGCGTTATGGCCTTCCTTACCGTACCGCCGCTGGCCACCTGGTCGGTGCTGTATTTCATGGGGGAAAGCGCGCCTGACTTCTCGTTCTTCGAGATCGCGATCTTTACCTTCCTGGTGACAACGCTGCCTGTTCTGACCGGTATCATCGTGCGCCACTTCTTCAACGGTTTGGCCCGTCGCCTTGAAAACCCCCTGCAGAACGTCGCCGTCATCTTCTGGGCCGTTCTAATTCTGGCGCTGTTCGCAGCCAACCGCGAACTGATCATCACCTACATGCCGACGCTGGGCTATTCGACCATGACGCTGCCGCTGGTGCTGATGTTGCTTGGTCTGGCGTTTGGTAAAATCCTTGGCCTCAGCAAGACCGAAGGCAAAACGGTTGGCATTGAAACCAGCGTTCAGAACTCGCCCTTGGGCATTACGCTGGCGATTGTGATCACCGGCACCAGCACATCGCTGAGTGACGTGCCGATGGCGCTGCCATCCGCGCTGTATTCGATCACAATGTACCTCGTAGTTTTGCCGTTCATGTTCTACTTCCGCTGGAGAAGTCGCGGAGATGTACGTCAAAGCGTGGCTGCAGAGTAAGCCTCTGACCAAATATCAGAGTATGCACACGCAAATTCTGATCACGCAAACCTGCCCCTTTTGGGCAGGTTTTTTTTGACGCTGCCTTTCCAATGGGCGAGCTTTCAACGAGTGTTTTCTGCGGCTTGGATCGAGAAGTAATTGCCAGGCTGAGGTGCCCGGGAGTTCTGATATGAGAACAGCAAACACTGAAATGTTCGGCAGCGGACGTCCCGTCATTCAGGGCGGATTGCACCATGTAGGGTTGGCTGAATTGATTGCTGCTGTGTCGAACGCGAGTCGGTGGGCACAATCACTGGTCTAGCCTAGCAGGTGCCCGCCGACCGCGCCAATGAACTCGCAAGGTGCAAGGACATGACTGGCAAACAAATCGCGGTTAACTCCAAAAAAGCGCTCGCTGCGAAATACAGAACGCGTTCCGCCTGACGCAATGGTTTCGCGGGTCCTGGTCACAGAGAAAAGAAACGCGGTCCAGTTCGCCAACATCATCGATGCTGTCATTGGCGTGTAAGCGCCTTCATTCCAAACAGAGAATCTAGAGTGGGGGGTGTGGTAGCGGAGGAGGGACTTGAACCCCCGACACGCGGATTATGATTCCGCTGCTCTAACCAACTGAGCTACTCCGCCATGGGTGAGAGGCGATTTAAGGGAGGGGCCCGAGAGGGTCAAGAGGGAAATCTCCCTGAAACCGGATTCTTTTTGTGCCGGGCCTCAACCGGTTTCGGATGCGGATTGGTTCGGGTTGACAGCGCCTTCTGCGATGCTGCGGATAAAGGTGGCGCATGCGTCGGGCGCGGTGATCAGGATCATGTGGCCCAACCCTTCGATCTGTTCGTTGGTCAGACCATATTGCGTCATCGGCGCGCCGTGGGCAGTGGGGGACAGGATGGCGTCCTGTGCGCCGTATAGAATGCCTCCGGGTACTTTGAGGTCTGGATAGCGGGCCACTTGTGCCTCAAGGCTATCGTCTATGCCGACAACGTCCTGAGAGGCGGTGATGAAGGCTGATGGTCGCAGACCCAATGCGCCGCCGGCGCGGTCCAGGAAATCATCCGGTGCCGGTTCGGGGTCGAAGACAGCGCTGAGAGCATGAGGGGCGGTCTTGGCGGCCATGGGGACGGCAATCGTATTACCGATGAAATTGCGCAACCATTCGGTCCGAATTTCGAGCGGTTTGAACACGGGCGGCGGGCCGGGCATCACCTGCGTCAGCGGAGCCAGAAGCGCCAGTGCCTTGACCTTTTCAGGGTAATCCAGCGCCATCGCCAGAGAAACCGCGCCGCCCAGCGAATGGCCGACCAGAACCGGGTCGGACACGCCCTTGATATCCAGAAACTCCTGGATCATGCGGCCCTGTTCGGGCAGGCGCCCCAGATCGGCGGACTCGCGGGTTGAATACCCGCATCCGGGCCGATCGACAGCGATGACATGGTAGTCATCCGCGAGCATATCCACCAACGCATAAGTATAGTGCTGAAGCTGCCCGGTGAGGCCGTGGATCAGGACAAGGCTCTGATTGGATGGATCGCCTTTTTCGACATAGTGGATGCTGCCGCCGCGCACAGGTTGGATCTGCCCCAGTTGCGGGACACGTCTGCTGCCGTCCCGGGTCAGCTTACGGGTCCACAGGTTCATCGCGCCAAAAAATACAGCAACGAAAAGAACGATAATCAGAAAGGTCATCTCAATGGTCTCCGCTTTGGGATGGGAGGGGGTGGTAATGCTCCAGACCTGATTGGGCCATGCGCTTTTCAAATTCGGACACGGTACCGGGCCAGAGGGTTGTGTTGCGCCCCTCGGCATCCTGATACCACGAAGCGCAGCCACCCGTCTGCCAGATGCTGTCCGTATGCCGGTCTTGCATCTCTTGTTCAAAGGCGGCCTGTCTGGAGGCGTCAGGAGTGATTGCATGCAGACCACCGCGCTGCATCTCGTCCAGAACGCGGCCAATATGGCGGACTTGCGCTTCGATCATCAGAACGACCGAGTTATGCCCCAGCCCGGTATGCGGCCCAAGCAGTATGAAGAAGTTCGGGAATCCGGCAATCGCAGTCCCCAGATTGGCCTGCATCCCCTCGCCCCAGGCGTCGCGCAGGCTCAGCCCATCCGCGCCGGAGATGTTCAGATAGTCGACCATGTCGGTAACGTGAAACCCCGTGCCCCAGATGAGAATATCAGCCTGCGCCTGTGACCCATCGGCGGCGGTAATCTGGTCGCCCTCGATTTTGGTCACGCGATGCGGCACCACCGTAACGTTGTCGCGCGCAAGGGTGGGGTACCAATCGTTCGAGCTGAGGATGCGCTTGCAGCCGATCTGATAGGCGGGGGTCAGCTTTTCGCGCTCGGCCGGGTCAGTGATGGCTTTTTCAAGCGCGGTGCGCCACATCTTCATGGCGAAATTGACGGCTCCCTTTTCGCGGCGAAAAACACGGTGGCGGTATTCGAACACCATGTAGATCAGCTTGCGCCGCAGTTTCGGCAACAAGGGCATGCGCTGGTACAACCTGCGCACCCATGGTGCGATGGGGCCGTCCGGCCGGGGCAGAACGTAAGGCGCGCTGCGCTGGTAGATGGTGACCTGCCCGGCCATTTTCGCAATCTCGGGCACGAATTGCACCGCCGAGGCCCCGGTGCCGATCACCGCGATCCGTTTACCCGACAAAGGTGTTTCGTGATTCCATTGGGCAGAATGAAAGCTGGGGCCGGGAAAACTGTCTGCGCCGGGAATATCGGGGATGTTGGGTACATGCAGCGCGCCGATGGCCGAGACCAAAATGCGCGCGGACCAGATGTCCCCGCCTTCGGTTTCAACCTGCCAATGGCTGCCATCCCACCGGGCGGATTTCAGTTTCTGCTGGAACTGGCAAAAGTCGTACAAACCTTCATCCTGCGCGACCTTGCGCAGATAGGCCTGAATTTCGGCCCCGCCTGCATAGGCGCGGCTCCAGTCCGGGTTCAGGTGTGTGGCCATGGAATAAAGGTGCGAGGGCACGTCGCACGCGACGCCGGGATAGGTGTTTTCCCGCCATGTGCCGCCGATATCGCTCGCTTTTTCAAGGATCGTGATATCGGTGATCCCGCGCTTGCGGGCCTCAATCGCCATAATCAGCCCCGAGAACCCGGCGCCGACGATCAGCATATCGGTTTTATGTTCCACGCGCCCCGCCCCTCCCAAAACGATCCAAATGGTTGTTTCAGGATATAGGCAGGGTGGGGCGCGTGGATAGGGTCTCGTTAGGTCAGGGGCTGATCACGGTTTGATCAGGCGCGCAGTTTTTCACCTTTTGCGTCGAACGGAGGCTCTTGCAGGATGGTGGCCTTGTGCGGCCGGCCCAGCACCATCACCTCGACCTCATCGCCGGGCTGGGCGTTTTTGACATACCCAAGCGCTAGCGACATGCCGACCGTGTAGCCATAGGTGCCCGACGTTACACGACCGATGCCTGCGCCGCCTTTGAAAATCGGCTCACCACCGGTCGCGTCGGCGTTGGACGCGGTCACGTCGGCCTCATCCAGATGCAGAAGAACCAGCCGTTCTCGGGCGGGGTTTTCAAGCACTTTTTGCGCGGCCTCTTTGTTCAGGAAATCCTTGTCGAACTTGCACAGGCGGTCCAGCCCAACCTCATGCGGCCAGTATTCGGGGCTGTATTCGCGGCTCCACGAGCCGTAGCCCTTTTCCACCCGCAGCGACATCAGCGCGCGGCTGCCAACGGGACCTGCGTCGAAGTCTTTGCCCGCTTCCAGCAGCGCCTCATAAAGCTGCGCCTGATCTTCGGTCTTGCAATGCAACTCCCACCCCAGGTCACCGGTGAAGGACACGCGAAGGGCCAGAACTTCGACGCCTGCAAGCTCGATCATCGCCGAACGCATGAACGGGAAATCCTCGGTTGCCAGCGAGGTGTTGGTCAAGCGGTGCAGGATCTCACGTGATTTCGGACCGGCGACGTTAAAGCCGCAAATCGCTTCGGTGTGGCTTTCGAATGTGGTGCCTTCGGGCAGTGGAACCTGCTTGAAAAAGCGTTTGTGATACCGCTCGGCCATACCCGAGCCGATGATCCAGAATTCGTCCTCGGCCACGCGGGTGACAGTAAAGTCGCCTGCAATCCCACCGCGTTTCGAGATCAGAGGTGTCAGGCAAGAGCGGCCAACCGCCTTTGGCATAGTGTTGGCAAAGACTGCGTTCAGCCAATCCGCCGCGCCGGGGCCTTTGCAGATGTATTTGGCAAAGTTCGAGATATCGATGATGCCCGCACGCTCGCGCAGCATCTTGCATTCTTCGCCCACAGGGGCCCACCAGTTCTGGCGGGTAAAGCCGTTGGTATCCACCGTGCCCGACTCATCCGCGAACCAAAGCGGATGCTCCCACCCGACATTCA
This sequence comes from Ruegeria sp. N8, assembly GCF_056531325.1. Classification (NCBI taxonomy): domain Bacteria; kingdom Pseudomonadati; phylum Pseudomonadota; class Alphaproteobacteria; order Rhodobacterales; family Roseobacteraceae; genus Ruegeria; species Ruegeria sp. N8. The sequence goes on from NZ_JBQFLQ010000007.1 coordinate 200,852, forward strand.
GGCCAAAGACCGCACCCATGGCCTTTTGGGTTTCGTAGATCGGGCGCACGCGGGCAGGGCGGCCTGCGCTGCGCTCCTCGTTCGGGAAGTGAATCGCAAAACGGTGGGCGTATTGGTCGCGCACCTTGGCTTTGGTGAATTCCTTTGTCGCCCAGGTGTCAAAGCGGGCCATGTCCCAGGCGAACATGTCGTATTGGGTTTCGCCTTCGATGATCCACTGCGCGGCCATCAGGCCCATGCCGCCCGACTGCGAGAAGCCGGGGATGATGCCGTTGCAGCAAAAATAACCGTCCACCTCGGGTACTGGCCCCATCAGCACGTTAGAGTCCGGAGACCAGATCATCGGGCCGTTGATAACGCGCTTGACCCCGGCCTCGCCCACGGCGGGCAGGCGCTCGATGGCGTTCATCATGTTCTCTTCGATCCGCTCCAGATCATCGGGGAACAGGTCATGAGCGAAGTCCAGCGGCGTGCCGTCCTCGGCCCAGAACTTCATGTCTTTCTCATAGGCCCCGACCAGCAAACCGTTGCCTTCCTGACGCAAATAGTACTCGCCATCCCGGTCCGAGACCGAGGGCAGGCGGGCGCCATGCGCCTGCACATCCGGCATGGCTTCGGTGACGAAATACTGGTGCTCGGTTGGTTGCAGTGGCAGTTCGATCCCAGCCAGTTTTGCGACCTCACGACCCCACAAGCCAGCGGCATTCACCACCCAAGGGGTTTTGATGTCGCCCTTGGGTGTGCGCACGATCCAGGTACCGTCTTCCTGGTGTTCGGTCGCGGTCACGGGGGTAAAGCGGTGGATCTCGGCACCGCGCTGACGCGCACCCACCGCATATGCATTGGTTACGCCCGACGGGTCCACATTGCCACCATCAGGTTCGAACATTACGCAGCGGATACCATCGTAATTGACCAGCGGGTTCAGGCGTTGGGCCTCTTCAATGCTGATCTCATAGAAGTTCATGCCATAGAGCTTGGCCTTTGCGGCCTGCAGGCGAAGTTGATGTTCGCGCTCTTCGGTCTGCGCCAGATACAGCGAGCCGGGCTGGAACACGCCGCAGCTTTGGCCCGTTTCGGCTTCCAATGCGTTATAAAGGTTCATTGTATAGTGCTGAATGCGGCTGATATTTGTGCTGTCATGCAGCCCGTGGATGTTCGCCGCCGCGTGCCACGTTGAGCCCGAGGTCAACTCATCCCGTTCCAACAGGACGACATCCGACCATCCGAGTTTGGTCAGATGATAGAGGATCGAGCACCCGATCACCCCGCCACCAATCACCACTGCCTGTGCATTCGTTCTCATGTGCCTGCAATATCCAAGTTGGGTTCTTTGCGCTTTCTGTCACCAAGGACGTCGCGCGGACAACGGAGAATAATTTCAATCTGGGTTGAGCTGGGTTAACCTGAGGCTAATCCGAAAAATCCAACCGGTGCGCGCGCCCATGGGCGGCCAGTCTTGCGTTCAGGGTATCTGCCTCGGGCGCGCCGGATTCCAGCGCAAAAACAAACGCATGGGTCAGATAGAAACAGGCCGCGTCGGTGTCCCGCGCGGCCTCGCGTTCGTCTGCAGCCAAGGTGTAATAGCGGATCAGCGCGTCGTGATCATCGCGAGCATGGGCCTCGAGCAGCAGGTGATCCAGCTTGGACTTGTCCATCGAACCTCCGTCGGGACCGGCCATTGAAAACCGACCGGTCCGCAGTTTCAATCCGCGCGACCGTTTTCGATCTGCGTTGCGACCCAATGGTGGAAATTATGCGTCGGTCCGTCCATCGCGGGCGAGAACCGTCCGCCGTCAAACAGAACACCATGGCGACCCTTTTGCATGCCTTCTACAACAAAGACATCCTCTTCGAATACCGTCTTCCAAAGCTGCGCGTTCGAGGCGCGCAACCCGTCATGCTGCGGCGTATCTTCAATGCTTTTTGCGTAGTACAGTTCAATGTGTTCGACGGTGTTTTCCTGATCGACAGGTTCTAACACGATGGCAAAAGCGTGGTCGCGCTGCACGCCCAGCAGAACATTGGGATAAAGAGCGATATATTCGGCACCCTCGTCCCATTTCTCGCTGAGGCCCGGAAAATCTTCGAAAGTTGCCCCATCCTGATCGGTGAGTTGGCGATAAACCAACGTGCCCTGACCGGAATAGTGCCCGCGTGCTTCGATGTTGTAGTGATCTTCCAACCGGGAATAGCTGTTCAGACCGGGATGAACCCACGGCAGGTGATAGCTTTCGCAATAGTTCTCGACCGCCAGCTTCCAGTTTGTCTTGACCTCAAGCTTGAACGAGGACGTCTCGCCGCCGTGATGAACGGGCTGGTCGAACTCCTTCCAGCGCTCAAGAAGAGCGGCGTGGGCGTCTTCGAACGCTGGGGCGTTGCCGTCGACGTTCACAAAGATCACATCGCGCCAGACGTAGGACCGCACGCGGACCAGTCCTAGATCACTGCGGTCAACGTCTTCATGGGTGTTGTGACCGGGTCCGCCCACATGAGGGGTTGCGCGCAGCTCACCCTTCAGGCTGTAGCACCAGCTGTGATAGGGGCAGCGGATCGCGCCTCCGATCTTGCGAGGAGTGTCCACCAGGATCATGCCGCGGTGACGGCAGGTGTTCTGAAATACGCCGATTTCGCCGTCGCGATCGCGTACGATCAGCAGGGGCATGCCCAGAAAGTCCACAGGTTTGGCATCACCCTCCTCGGGTACGTCCTTACCGAAGCCAACCCCGGACCAATTCGCATAAAGAACCGATTTCCGTTCCTCGGCAAAAACTGCAGGGTCGACATAGTGTTCATTCGGCAGACCGTTGGCGATATTCACGTCGGCCAGAACGGAGGACAGAGGGCTATGCTTGTTCATCGGGCTCTCCTAAGATTGGTTTTAACCGTATTGGGGAAGGCGTGCGGGCGTCTCAATATCAGAAAACCTCATCAGAGAGTTATCTGATCTAAACCGAGCCGTCCTCTACCTCTTGCAAGATCCAGTTCTTCAGTGCGCGAGCGCTCTCTGACAACTCGTTGTCGGGGCGCCCAACAAGGTAGAATTGGTTGGGTGCGGTCAACCTATGAGGGCCGATGATGACCAATTTACCCGATTGCAGCATCGGTTGGATCAGCCGTCGCCAACCCAGCGCCAGACCAGCCCCCTTGCGGGCCAATTGCAACGCAACCGAATAGCTGTTCACGCGCGAGTCGATTGGGATCGCACCATTGTGACCCATTTGATGGAACCATTCCGGCCATGTGGTCCAGCTGCGATCATCTGAGTCCAAATGGATCAGGCGCTCGGCGGCGAGGTCTTCCAGTGATGCGTCAACCAGGCGTTCGGCTATGTCCGGGCTGGCTACGGGCACAAGGTGGTCGCGAAACAAGGGGGTGTGTGAGAGGCTTTGATCGCTGTCACGACCATAACGGATGAAGAAATCAATATCGGGCCTGTCGCGAAAAGGCCGGTCCTGCGATAGTTGGTCGACATTTATCTCAGGCTTTTCGCGCCAAAACCGGATCACTGCTGGAGAAAGCCATAATGCAGCAACGGCCGTTGTTGATCCCACTGTCACCTTGCCGATTGCGGCCTGGTCCCGGATTGTCGCCAGTGTCTTGGAGATTTTGGTAAAGGACGACGACAGAGTCTCAAACAGGGCTTTTCCGTCTTCTGTCAGATCCACACCCCGATGCTTGCGTTGGAAAAGGACGGCGTTCAAGTCCCCCTCGAGCGCTTTGATCTGATGGCTGACCGCCCCTGGGGTGACAGACAATTCTTCAGCTGCGTTTTTGAAGCTGAGATGCCGTGCGGCGGCTTCGAAGGCGGATAAGGTGGTAAGGGGCGGAAGGTTATAGTGGCGTCTGGACATGTTGGCTTAAGAATCAGCTTTCGTGGTCGCGTTAGATCATTTCAATCGAGTATTAGTTTATTTGGGGTTGAATGCCAGATTGCCTCGCCAATTAGATGAATTTTACGGTCACGATTTCGGTGGATGTCGCCAAAAACGACAAAAATGTCGGTTCTGTCTAATGTCCCGCACGGGGCACGCTATAGTCGCATTCACCAAATTTATTGGGTCATGCACGCGGTTTCGAGTGTTCTTCAACGGGGCTCAGACAGGCGGGCGAAAAAACAACAGCGAATGCTGACATTCGGAAAATGGCCGAAAGGGAAATTGATGGATTGGCATAGCCTCACCCCCGATTGCCAGATTAAACCACAGGTCAATAGCGATCTGCGACTTGTTCCACACAACGCAGATCGAATTGTCGGATCAACAGGTGGCGATTGGTGGAAAGCGTGCGGCACGTCCGATCTGGAAAGTTCATTTATCACATAATTGCGAAATCTCTGGGTGAAGCGCGCCGGTCGCGGTAGCTTTCCCCAAAAACGAACGACAACACGGAGGAAGTAGATGTCGATAAAGGACCCGTTTACGGACTTGGACATAAAAACGGCGGATAGCGGTTTTTATGAAAACAATAGCGTACCGATTGCGCTAATCAGTAAGGGCATCATGGTTGCGCTGGTGCTGTGGGCTTTGGTGTTCCCGGCCAATGCCAACAGCACTCTGGGCAGCTGGAACTCTCAAATCTTGGAAGTGTTCAACAGCTTCTACATCATCATCGTTGGCTTGTTTTTCTTCTTCCTGGCGGTCATTGCGATTCTTCCTTCGACGGGCAAGCGCGTAATGGGTCAGCCAGGCGAAAAGCCCGAGTTCTCGAATTTCTCGTGGTTCTCGATGATGTTTGGCGCCGGTCTGGGTGTGGGTCTGATGGTGTTCGCCACAGCCGAGCCTCTGGGCCTGTGGGGTTCGAACCCCGTTGTGGTTGCGGGCGACGTCCCGGGTAACGTGCCAGATGCTGTGCAGTCGGCTTATCGCTACACCTATCTGCATTATGGTTTCCACGCCTGGGCAATCTATGTGGTGACCGGCCTATCTTTGGCCTACTACGCGTATACACGCAACATGCCATTGACCATCCGCGCGGCGCTGACGCCGCTGTTCGGCAAGCTGATGAACGGCTTCTTGGGTCACGTGGTTGATGTGCTGGGCGTGGTCGCGACCATCTTGGGTGTGTCGGTGACGATCGGGTTTGGCGTAAGCCAGTTCATCGATGGGCTGTACGCAATTACTGGTATGGAATGGATTATGGACTTGGGCGGCGAGGTTCCGACACCATCGAAAGTGGGTCTGATCTCGGGTCTGGCTGTCATCATGGGGCTGTCGATCATCTCGGCGGTGTCGGGTGTCGGCCGGGGCGTTAAATATCTGTCGAACCTGAACCTTGTTCTGTCGATCATCCTGCTGGGTACGTTCGTTGTGTTTGGCTCGTTTGTCTTCGCGATGACCACCTATGGTACGGCAATGGTCGACTATATCCTGCACTTCGTATCGCTGAGCTTTGGTGCCTATGGCCCGCTTTCAGCTGAAGCTTTTGCAGCGGCCTTGCCGGCCGAGGCGCAGGCCCATGCGGATGCGCTGATGGGTGGTGCGACGAATGCTTGGGGCAGCTTTGACGGCTTCAAGAGCGGTCTGGAAGGCGCAGCGGCTGAGCTGGACGAAGCGACGCTGGCCGCAGCCTATGCTGCAGGTGAGCAGGGCCGTCAGTTCGGCTGGCAAGCCGGCTGGACCACGTTCTACTGGGCTTGGTGGATCGCCTTCTCGCCCTTCGTGGGCCTGTTCCTGGCGCGTATCTCCAAGGGTCGCTCGGTGCGTGAGTTCATCCTGGGCTGTGTGTTCGCACCGGCGCTGGTGTGCTTTGCATGGATGACCGTTCTGGGTGGTACCGCGATTGATCTGGAATTGGCTGGTGCAGCGGAAGGCGCGATCATCGGTGCGTCGAATACCAACAAGCTGTTCGTGACCCTGTCCTACATGATTGACGGCGGTCTGCTGTCGATGCTGAACGTGATGTGCGTGATCCTGATCATGACCTTCCTGGTGACCTCTGCGGACTCGGGTATTCTGGTTATGAACACGATCATGTCGGGCGGCAGCCAAGAGACTGGCATTAAGCACCGTATCATCTGGGGCCTGATCCTGACGGCTGTGATCGGTACGCTGATCCTGGCGGCTGGTGACAACAACCCGCTGGATGCGCTGCGCAACGCAATGATCATCGGCGCGTTGCCCTTCACCATGGTGATGGGGCTGATGATGGTGGCGCTGGCCAAGGCATTGTTCCGCGACGGTCTGCGCGACAAGAGCGAGGTGGCGCAGGCGGCTGAATAAGCCTCCATTGCTCAAGGTAAGACGCGCCGCCCCAAGTTGGGGCGGCGTTTTTCATGTCACGACCTCACTCAAGGTCGTGAAAAAGTGGAACGAAACAGGCGGATGTGCCTGTCGTTGACAGGCGATCTGGCAAAGCAGCGACCTCTGTGGTGCAGCTTTTCAGACGGTTTCTGAAACTGGTGAAAGATCTGCATGCGGGGGAGCTGGCCTGCCCTTGGGCGAGTCGGGCTTGGCAGGCGCTCACCCCCTATTCCCGCTCGTACCCCCTCGTTACAACAATACTGGTCAACTGAATTGCGGGATTGATCATCAGTATCCGGCGAAATGGGCAGAACTATTGTCAGAACATGTCCATTCTAAGAGCCAATTTGGAAACAAATTGCAGATTTGCCTTAATTTGTTGTGCGACATGAAATCTACTTGGTGGGAATTGACCGACGTCTGATGCAGCTAATGTTTGCGTTAAATGTCTTTCTGTGACATTTTCGTGAAGACAGTCATTTAACACTTTAGGGAATTTTTGGCGAAAAATCACAATCGAATGTTTTTGGATGTACCCATGTCTTCAGCAGGAGTTAGAGCTGGAGGACGATTATGAACTTAGGAACCGCTGGTACCACTGTCCCGTCTGCTTTGATCGCTGCGTCTGTGACGTCGCGCGAGGCACAGATTTGCCGAGCCTCTCAGGCGGCTGAGGCAGCTTTCGAACGGATTGCACAGACAGCGAGGGTCACCCAAGAGCACCCGACCGAGTTCCAGGATCGGGTGTTTTCGATCTTTCGTTGGTATTTCCTATCGGCCTTTTGTACCCGGCTTTTGTCGGGCGCGGCGCACAGGATGGAACATCAGACTCTTCAGATGTCGATGGATATCATCAGCGCTGTCAAAATGGTTTTGTCCGATCACGAGGTCGAAAAAGCGATGTCCCTGGTTCAGAAGGAACAGACCTGCCCGACCGAAGTGCGCGCAAATGGCATTGGTGCACGAGGCCATATGGTGGGCTGGGTCGCGGCAGGATTGCATAAGAAAGGCCGTGACTTTCCCAAAGAGATCGAGAGCGCTCTGGCCGGTGCTTTGGCCGCATCCGGGCGCCTGAACTAGACTGGTTCTTCAGGTCCGGGTTGCGGTTCCGAACGGCAGAGAAAGCGTGCGGTTCAACACTCGATCGGGAACTTTGATCAGCCATTGGAGTCTTGATCCTGTCAGCACTTTACAGAAGACGATTCCGAACACTAGCGCCGCCAGAACCGAAAGCGGGATCACCACCAGCGGCTCGGTAATACCCAAAATTTTGGATAGAATGATGCGCGTCCCTGCCACGGGAAGGAAATGGGTGAGGTAGATATACAGGCTGAAACTTCCGATTGTAACCAACCACTTGGCCTTACCCGCGTTCGAGGCCAGAACTACCGTTCCAATGATTGCCGAGGCGGACAGGGCCGATAGGGAAAAGTAGACCAGAGGAAGTTTCTCGAATCCTCCCGACAGCGCAGCGATGCTGAGCCCGAGGAACCCGATCCACAATGCGATCACCGGTAGCGCGCGCGCCTTGACCGCCGAAGATCTGATCCATTCAGACGCATATACTCCGATCGCGAAATAGACGAACAGCTTGGCCAGTTTATCGGCGATGACGACCACGCCTTCGGGCCAGACATTCAGCAGGAACTGCGCCTGTATGATGGCCGCAAACCCGACAATATAGACCGGGGGAACGCCGCGCAGCAGGCGCAATATTACGAAAGACAGCATGAGGGCGTAGAGAAACCAGATCGTCGGCAGCGGGTCCCAGGGGATTATCAGGATTTCCCACCAATAGGTGGTCGAATTGGTAATAGCGTTCAGTCCAAACCGAAAGGTGAAGATGATCATGGACCACAGAAGGTAGAAATAGAGGAAATAGATCACCTTGCCGCGGATGAACTTGTCTGCGGGGCCGTCGATAGCCTTTTTGGCAAACAGCCCGGCTACCAGAAAGAACAGGGGCATGCGCACGGGATCGAGGCTGTAGTTGAAGGTTCTGATCCATTCGGGGAAGGTCGGGTCGAACCGGAACCCGGCGATAGAATGGTGTAGAACCACGAAAATGATCGTCAGGCCTTTTACCGCATCAATCCAGCCCAAGCGCCCTGCCAATGATTGCGTTGGGGCCGCGTTGCTATTGTCGGAACGAATATCAGTCACTCTTTAACTCCCGAACCTGCACACAAGGTTACAGAGAAATGCCACCTGAAATGGGAAGCTTATGAACACAATGGCGAAGGGTCCCATGCCGCGTTGGGCCGAGTCAACACTGTTGGTGCCGAGGGCAATTGGCTAGCGGCGCCGCAGCAGCGAGACGAGTATTGAAAATCAGTAATTTGGGAATGGTGCTGCTGGAGAGAATTGAACTCTCGACCTCTCCCTTACCAAGGGAGTGCTCTACCTCTGAGCTACAGCAGCGCTGTGGGCGGGTGATTAGACTCAAACGAAACGCGGCGCAAGGGTGTCTGGACGGTTTTTTTCGCCTCCTGTAGAGAAAGATCATGACGGAAAAAAATTCACCAAAAAAACAAGGCAAACCCAGTGATGCGCGCGAAGAGCGGCTGAAGGCCGCGCTGAAGGCAAACATGGCGCGGCGCAAGGCGCAGGCCAAGGCGCGGGCGGTCGCTGGGGGCAAGGCCGATAAGGACGAGGGATAAGAGCAAATGGATTCGATTCTGGTAACGGGTAACGGGCCGCTAAACGGTCAGATCCCGATTGCAGGGGCTAAAAACGCGTGTTTGACGCTGATGCCCGCAACGCTGCTCAGCGATGAACCGCTGACGCTGACCAACGCGCCGCGTCTGAGCGATATCAAGACCATGACCGCCCTACTGCAATCGCTGGGGGCCGAGGTGTCGTCGTTGCAGGACGGGCAGGTGATTGCCATGTCCAGCCATGATCTGACCAGTCAGACGGCGGATTATGACATCGTGCGCAAGATGCGGGCCTCGAACCTTGTGCTGGGGCCTTTGCTGGCGCGGTTCGGGCAGGCGGTCGTGTCGCTGCCCGGTGGCTGTGCGATCGGTGCGCGCCCGATGGATCTGCATGTGGAAGGGCTTGAAGCGCTGGGCGCCGAGATCGAGCTTAAAGACGGATATCTGCACGCCAAGGCCCCCGGTGGGTTGAAAGGCGCGGTGCATGAGATGCGTTTTGCCTCGGTCGGGGCGACTGAGAACATTGTGATGGCGGCCACGCTGGCCAAAGGTACTACCGTCCTGAAAAACGCAGCGCGCGAGCCCGAGATCGTTGATCTGGTCGAATGCCTGCGCAAGATGGGCGCGCAGATTTCAGGCGAGGGGAGCTCGACCATCGAAATTCAGGGCGTCGACCGTTTGCACGGCGCGACCCATCAGGTTGTCACTGACCGGATCGAACTGGGCACCTATATGCTGGCCCCGGCGATCTGCGGCGGTGAGGTCGAGTTGCTGGGCGGGCGGATGCCGCTGATTGCGTCTTTTGCCGAAAAGCTGGAAGCAGCGGGTGTCAGCGTGACGGAAACCGCAAATGGTCTGATGGTCGCGCGCAAGAACGGGCGTGTTCGGTCGGTGGATGTGGTCACGGAACCCTTCCCTGGTTTCCCCACGGATTTACAGGCGCAAATGATGGCGCTGATGTGTACTGCCGAAGGTGTGTCCGTTCTTGAAGAGCGTATCTTTGAGAATCGCTTTATGCACGCCCCTGAACTGGTACGAATGGGGGCCAATATCGAGGTACATGGCGGCACGGCCACGGTAACGGGCGTCGAACGTTTGAAAGGCGCGCCTGTGATGGCGACCGATCTGCGGGCCTCGGTTTCGTTGATTCTGGCCGGTTTGGCGGCCGAAGGTGAGACGACGGTTAGCCGGGTCTATCATCTGGATCGTGGCTATGAACATGTGGTGCGCAAGCTGGAAGGCGTGGGTGCAAAGATTGAACGGATCAAAGGCCAATGACAGACGCAAGTTTCCATGACGGGCGCGAGGCCCCGCTGAATCTTGGTGCCGAGGATGCAGATGACCTGCAGGTGATCTCGACCCTGACACAGGACGCGGTGTTTCCTATAACCGAGATGACTTGGCGGCCATCCCAACGCCGCTTTGGCCTGCTGTTGAACCGCTTTCGGTGGGAGGACAAAGACGCCGCCACCCTGCGCGACCGCCCGTTTGAGCGGGTACAGTCGGTGCTGGTGTTCGACTCGGTGCTGTCGGTGGCAAGTCAGGGGATCGACCGCAGCGACAAGGATATGGTGATGTCCCTCTTGTCGATTGATTTTGAGCCGGGCGAAGATGGGGCGGGCCGCGTGGTGCTGACTCTGGCCGGGGATGGCGCGATCCGATTACTGGTCGAGGCTGTGGATGTGTCCCTCAAGGACGTCACGCGGCCCTATCAGGCACCGTCTGGGCAGGCGCCGTATCATCCGGAATAAACGGGGCATAGCGCAAGCGTTTTCCGGGCCTTCCACAGGCCTGGTTTTGCGCCGTGCGACCGTGTTCGATGTGTTCCAGATGAGCCGCGCTCTGATCCGCTCGATCACCTATCTTTGTGCGGCAGACCATCACAAGCAGCCCGCGCTGCTGGCGGCCTGGACGGCCAACAAGGACCCTCAGACGATCCGACGCTGGATACAATCCGGCGCGCAGCTTTGGCTGGCCGAGATTGACGGGCAGGTGGCCGGGGTCGGCGGGCTGCACAACCGTTCGGAAGTGTCGCTGCTCTATGTCGATCCAGCCTATGTGCGGCGTGGTGTCGGTTTGGCCCTGTTGATCCGGCTGGAAAGTGAACTGGTCGATCAAGGGTGTGCGGAGGCACATGTTTATGCCACTGCGACGGCACGGGAATTTTATCGCCGGTTCGGCTGGAAGGATGCGGGTGAGGCCGAAGAATGGCAGGGCGTCCTGCAATATCCGATGCGCAAATCGCTGCACCCGACCGACGAAGGGTTGAGGCCCTTCCCCTCGGGCGATATGTCCCGATGAAACGCCCCGGAGTGCAAGACGATGCCAGTTTTCCTTGAGACAAGCTCGACCGATTTCGAAACCGCCTTTGCGGCGCTGTTGTCGGCCAAGCGCGAAGACAGCCCCGACGTGGATGCGGTTGTGGCCGAGATCATTCAGGACGTGCGCGCGCGCGGCGACGCGGCGGTGATTGAGCTGACAGAAAAATTCGACCGGCTTGAGCTGACCCCCGATACTTTGGCGTTTTCGGCTAATGAGATCGCGGCGGCAGTGGCTGAGGTCACGGATGAAGATCGCGCCGCGCTGGAACTGGCTGCGGCGCGCATCAGGGCTTATCACGAAAAGCAAATGCCCGCCGATCACGAATGGACGGATGAGGCTGGGGCCACACTGGGCTGGCGTTGGTCGGCCGTGTCGGCGGCGGGGCTTTATGTGCCGGGTGGGTTGGCCTCGTACCCTTCGTCGGTCTTGATGAATGCGATTCCGGCCAAGGTGGCGGGGGTTGAGCGTCTGGCGATTGCCGTGCCCACGCCGGATGGGGTGGTGAACCCCTTGGTTCTGCTGGCCGCGCAGTTGTCAGGGGTGGATAAGATTTATCGCGTGGGTGGGGCGCAGGCAATTGCCGCGCTTGCCTATGGTACGGACAGCATCGCCCCGGTGGACAAGATTACAGGTCCGGGCAATGCCTTTGTCGCCGCGGCAAAGAGGCGGGTGTTTGGCAAGGTGGGTATCGACATGATCGCGGGCCCCTCCGAAATTCTGGTGATCGCCGATAAGGACAACGACCCCGATTGGATCGCGCTTGATTTGCTGAGTCAGGCGGAACATGACGAAAGTGCACAGTCGATCCTGATCACTGATGATGCAGCTTTCGGTCGGTCGGTTGCCGCTGCCGTGGACAAGCGCCTTGAGACGCTCGAGCGCCGCGCCATCGCAGGCGCAAGCTGGCGCGATTTTGGCGCAGTGATCACCGCGCGCGATCTGGATGAGGCCGCCGCGCTGTCGAACCGTATCGCCCCAGAGCATCTTGAACTCTGCGTTGCCGACCCTGTGGCGCTGAGCGCAAAAACCGTCCACGCAGGCGCCATCTTTCTGGGCCAATACACGCCCGAGGCCATCGGCGACTATGTTGGCGGCCCCAATCACGTGCTGCCCACCGCGCGCTCGGCGCGGTTTTCTTCGGGGCTGAGCGTGATGGATTTCCTCAAACGCACCACGCTGTCCCAGATGACCCCCGCTGCGCTGCGCGCCATCGGTCCTGCCGCGGCGCAACTGGCGCGGTCTGAAAGCCTTGAAGCTCATGGCCTGTCCGTTACGGCCCGGCTGGATCGTTTGAACGACTAAAGGCGCGAACCAACAGATATCAGGTGGAGGGCAGTTTGGAACGCGTAGCAACCTTGTGGATCGGCAAACGGTTCAGCTTTCTCGAGCACCTGTGCCTTAAATCCTTCGCGGATGTGGACCAGACGCCCATCGTCTATCACTACGGCGATCTCGAGGATATCCCGGACTATATCGAGGCCCGCGATGCGCGGGAGATCTTTGACACACCCGAGATCTACCGCGACCCGATCATGCGCTCGGTCGCAGTCCACGCCGATCTGTTTCGCTTGAAACTGATGCAGCAGACCGACTACATCTGGGTGGACGCGGATGCCTATGCTGTTCGGCCGTTCGAGACCCGTGACGGGTATTTGTTTCCCAAAGCCAATCTGGCACGGCAGCGGATGATGAACGGGGTTGTGGCTCTGCCCAACGACAGCCCGGCTTTGAAGAAGATGTGCGATTTCGCTTTCGACAGCGACCTCGTGCCGTTCTGGTGGTCGGATGACAGAAAGCACGCCTATCGGGACATTTACGGGCAATCCACCTACTGGAGCCTGCCTTTGTCAACGCTTGGGCCGCCGCTGTTTTTCCACAGCCTTTATGGGACGCCAGAGCATGACATGAGCTTGCCGAGAGTCGAGCTTTACGCCGTTCCACTCCGGCATCGCGGTCTGTGGAACGAGCCTGATATGTCCAAGCTGGAATTTCTGGATTGGCAAAGCAAAATGTCCATCCATTTCTTTGGGTCGTGGTTTCGAAAGATATTCAAGGACCGGGAGATCAATTCCGGATCTTTGGTCGACACCTTGTTGCGCAAACATGCGATTGACCCGTCCCTGTATCCGCTGTGACAAAAGCCACAGGGCCGCGTTGCTCATTCAATTTTCTTGCGATAAGTCTGACCCGACCTGAATGGACCACGTACGCATGACCCGCATTTCGCACATAGAACTGGATGACCGAAACCTGCCCCCGCCGACACCCGAGATCGAGCAGGAGCGCAAGGTCGCGATCTATGATCTGCTGGAGGAGAACTCCTTTGCGCTGCCCGCGCGCGACGATCGCGTGGTGCCTGACGGCCCCTATCATCTGCAACTGTCCATCCGGGACAAACGGCTGGTTTTCGATATCGCCACCGAGACCGAGGAAAAAGCCGCCGAATTCCACCTGTCGCTGGGCCCGTTCAAGCAGGTGGTAAAAGACTATTTCCAGATATGCGAAAGCTATTTCGACGCGGTGAAATCGCTGCCACCCAGTCAGATCGAAACCATCGATATGGCGCGGCGGGGCATTCACAACGAAGGCAGCCGGGTCCTGCAAGAGAGGCTGGAAGGCAAGGCCGAAATTGACACCGACACCGCCCGCCGCCTGTTCACGCTGATCTGCGTGCTGCATTTCGGGGGGTGACGGGTGACGCCTTTGCCGCAGTCGATTCTGTTCTGTTGCGACCACAACTCGGTTCGGTCTCCGATGGCCGAAGGCATCATGAAAAAGTTCTACGGCACCGGTACCTATGTGCAATCTGCCGGTGTCCATAACGATCTGGAGATCGACGGTTTCTGCGTCGCCGTCTGCCAGGAAATCGGCGTTGAGCTTTCGCGACACAGGTCGCGTTCCTTCGACGAGATGCAGGAATGGGGCGATGACCTCAGCTCGTTCGACCTGATCGTCGCGTTGTCACCCGCCAGCCAAAGGCGAGCGTTGGATTTGACCCGTATTTTTCATCTGGATGTCGATTATTGGCCAATAATGGACCCTACCGGACTGGGCGAAAGTCGTGAAGACAAGCTAACGCACTACCGACAGACCCGCGATCAGATCATCAAACATCTGAAGGACCGCTGGGGCGAACCAACGGAGTGACCATGAACCAGACCGTCGAAACCTATTTCAAAGCCTTCAACGCAGGTGACGTTGATGGCATGCTGGCCTGCCTGTCCGACGACGTGGCCCACCATGTGAACGAAGGCCAGATTCGCGTCGGCAAAGAGAAATTCGCCGCCTTCTGCGCCCACATGAACCGCTGCTACCGTGAAAACCTGACCGACATCGTGGTGTTCGACGCCCAAGGCGGCACCCGGGCTGCGGCCGAGTTCATCGTGAACGGCACCTATCTGGAAACCGATGAGGGCCTGCCCGAGGCGCATGGTCAGACCTACCGCCTTCCCGCTGGGTCTTTCTTTGATTTGAAAGACGGCAAGATCACTCGCGTGACCACCTTTTACAACCTGGCCGACTGGACCAAACAGGTGTCCTGTGGCTGAGGTCACAGACGTCCGCCCCCTGACCGGAGCGGCGCTTGAGACCGCTCTGGACGATGTGGCCCGGTTGCGCATCAATGTGTTTCACGCATGGCCCTATCTCTATGATGGGGATCTGGGCTATGAGCGGAAATACCTGCAAGCCTACCGCGACAGTGCCCGATCCATCGTGGTAGGGGCCTTTGACGGCGACCGTCTGATCGGGGCCTCAACCGGTGCGCCTCTGGCCGATCATGCCGAAGATTTTGCTGCGGCCTTTGACGGGTCAGGTGTGGGTTTGTCAGATGTTTTCTATTGCGCCGAATCTGTTCTGCTGCCGGACTACCGGGGGCAGGGAGTTGGTCATAAATTCTTCGATCAACGCGAAGCCCACGCGCGCGCTTTGGGCTTTACGAAATGCGCCTTTTGCAGCGTGCAGCGCCCTGTCGACCATCCGATGCGACCAGAAAGCTATAGGCCTTTGGATGCGTTCTGGCGGGCACGCGGGTATGAACCCCTACCCGGTGTCGTGGCGCAGTTTTCGTGGAAGGATATAGGAGAAGACGGCGAGACGCAGAAACCGTTGCAGTTCTGGATCAGGGATCTGAACGCATAACTGCGCCTTGCGGTCTCAGCGTGTCTGTTTGCGGCTGAGAAGGCCGTACTTTACCGCCCATCCGCGAAAGGACCGGCGTTTGGGCTTTTCCAGCCTAACCTCGGATTTTGTCTGTGCCCCGCCTTTGCGATTGAATTCGAACACGTCAATGACACGCTCAGCGCAGCCGCAGGCCTCGCCCATACCGACCTTGGCGAAATAGAACTTTTCGAAGCTTTCGGGGTTTTGCATGGTGATCCTCCTGACCCTATTGAACCAAGTCTGGGCCGGTAAGCCAATTCACTTTCCCGTCGGGCCCGTGTCGGGTCTATACATATCGCGCGATCCTGTCCTAGGGTCGCTCCAATCCAATGCTGAAGGACGCAGCCCATGAAAGTCGCAACCGCCGCCTATGACCTCGACTGGCTCGACAGTTGGGCGCAGTATGAGGACAAGCTGAACCGCTGGGTCAGCGAGGCCGCCGGGCAGGGGGCCGAGTTGCAGGTCTTTCCCGAATATGGCGCGATGGAGCTGTCGACATTGGACGGGGCCGATGTGGCAGGTGATCTGGAACGTTCGATCCGCGCGGTGTCGGACCGGATGGCAGATGCGCAGGCCCTGCATCAACGGCTGGCGCGCGAATATGGCACCTATATTCTGGGTGCGTCTGCGCCGGTTGTGGATGGGCCGGGGCGCCCGGTGAACCGAGCGGCGCTTTATGCGCCTGATGGCCAGCAGGATCACCAAGACAAGCAAATCATGACCCGGTTCGAGCGTGAGGCTTGGGATATCGCCCCCGGCGGCCCGTTGAAACTGTTCGACACCAAGCTGGGCAAGATCGGCGTTCTTATCTGCTATGACAGCGAATTTCCCCTGCTGGGTCGCGCGCTGAGTGAAGCGGACCTGATCCTTGTACCTTCATGCACCGAGGCACTCTCGGGCTATTGGCGGGTGCGGATCGGTGCGATGGCGCGTGCGCTGGAAAACCAGTGTGTGACGGTCATGGCGTCGCTGGTCGGCAGCAACGCGTGGTCCGAGGCGGTGGATATGAACACAGGCACCGGTGGCATCTTCGGCCCGCCGGACAAAGGGTTCCCCGGCACCGGCGTATTGGCCGAAGGACAGTTGAACCAACCCGGCTGGACCTACGCCGATATCGACCTGTCGGCCATTGCCGAGGTCCGCGCCGATGGCCATGTGCTGAACCGAACCCATTGGGATGAGCAAACGCCCCGAGTCGAATCGGTCACAATCTCTGCTCTTTCGTGATTCCGGCCTTGAAATAAGCCCGAAATAGGCTCATTTAAGCGCACATCCTCGCAGATTCTGCGAGTGCAACGTAAATGTGGAGACAACATGGCCAAGGAAGATACGCTCGAATTTCCCGGTGTCGTGAAGGAACTCCTGCCTAATGCGACGTTTCGGGTCGAGCTGGAAAACGGCCATGAGATCATCGCACATACGGCAGGCAAGATGCGCAAGAACCGCATCCGTGTTCTGGCTGGCGACAAAGTTCAGGTCGAGATGACCCCCTATGATCTGACCAAGGGTCGGATCAACTATCGCTTCAAGTAACGCTCTATCTCATGGCGTTTATCCTCGGATCGGGCAGCCCAAGGCGGCTGGACCTGTTGGCTCAGCTTGGCGTGCAGCCCGATGCGATCCGCCCCCCGGACATCAACGAAACGCCCCTGAAGGGCGAGCTGCCGGTTCCCTATTGCAGCCGCATCACGCGCGAAAAAGTGCAGGCGGTGCAAGCGGATGGCGACGATATCACGCTGTGTGCGGATACCACCGTGGCGCTGGGCCGTCGTATTCTGGGCAAACCCGAAAACGCAGGCCAGGCGGCTGAGTTTCTGCACGCCCTGTCCGGGCGTCGCCACCGGGTTATCACCTCGGTCGCGGTGCGACGCGGGGATCGGGTGCTGCAACGCGACGTGGTCTCACAGGTCAAGGTCAAACGCCTGTCGGATGTTGAGATCAATGCCTATCTGGCGACCGGAGACTGGCAGGGCAAAGCAGGCGCCTACGCCATCCAAGGCCCGGCTGGCGCATTCATCCCGTGGATTTCGGGATCGTTCACCGGTATCGTGGGCCTGCCCTTGTCTGAAACCGCCGCCCTTTTGCAAGGCATCGGCTATCCCCTGTATCGTGAGGCATCATGAAGGGTCGCACCATCGTTCTGGATCATATCAAGGGTCGTGAGGCTGCGGCACTGATGGTCGACGGCAAGCTGGATGATTTCCTGATCGCCGCCGATGCGCCTGCACCGGGCACGATCTACCGCGCCCGCGCGGATCGGCCGGTAAAAGGGCAGGGCGGCATGTTCCTGTCTACGCCCGACGGCCCCGCGTTTCTGCGGCAGGTCAAGGGGCTTGCCCCCGGTGCGCTGCTGCTGGTGCAGGTGACGGGCTATGCCGAACCGGGCAAAGCCTTGCCTGTGACCGACCGTGTTCTGTTCAAAAGTCGCTACGCGATTGTCACTCCGGATGCGCCGGGCCTGAACATCTCGCGCTCGATCCGGGATGAGGACGAGCGTGACCGCCTGCTTGAGATCGCTCATGAGGTGATGGACGGTAGCGATTACGGTCTGATCCTGCGCTCGTGCTGCGCCGGTGAGGACGCGGGCGAAATTGCCGAAGATATCAGCGCCATGCTGGCCCACGCGGACGCAGTGGTGAACGACCCTGGAACCGAGCCGGAACTGCTGCTTGAAGGCGACGGCCCTCATGTTCTGGCCTGGCGCGACTGGACCGACCCGGCCGAGGTCGAAACCCGCGCAGGTAGTTTCGGCACCCATGGCGTGCTGGAGGCATTGGACACGGCCCGCGGCATTTCTGAGCCTTTGCCCGGCGGGGGGCACCTGTTCATCCAGCCCACCCGCGCGCTGGTCGCCGTTGACGTCAATACCGGCGTTGACACATCCTTGGCAGCTGGAACCAAGGCTAATTTCGCCTGCGCCAAAACGCTGGCCCGCGCCTTGCGTGTGCGGGGTTTAGGAGGGCAGATCACGCTCGATCTGGCACCAATGCCCAAGAAGGACCGCCGAGGGTTCGAGTCCGCTCTGCGCGCCGCCTTCAAGTCCGACCCGATCGAAACCACACTGGCAGGCTGGACGCCGCTAGGGCATTTCGAATTGCAGCGCAGACGGGCCCGGCTGCCGCTGAGCGAGGTGTTGAAATGAGCTGTCCGATCTGCGGTGAAGACACTGTTGCCACGTACCGCCCGTTTTGCTCGAAGCGCTGCGCGGATGTCGATCTTGCCAAGTGGCTGAACGGTTCTTACGCGGTGCCGTCGCAACGTGAAGAGAACGCTGAGGCGGATGCCGAAGTCGACGAAACCGGTCATTCGCGTCCGCATTGAAAAAATGTAAAAAAGGCTCTGGACACTGCCAGTGGCAAGTCATAGAACGCCTCCACCCAACGGCAGTCGCCGTTCCCGTGCCCGGGTAGCTCAGGGGTAGAGCAGTGGATTGAAAATCCTCGTGTCGGTGGTTCGATTCCGCCCCCGGGCACCATTCAAGCGATTGATTTTTATCAATATTCAATTTTGAGCCTTTCATGGTTTGACAGTTTTTTTGAAGGGTTTGACAACTCTCGATCTGCGTTCGTTCTCCTTTTCTAGTGCTTCCATCGTGATCCGGTTGCGGTCCGCGAGGTTGGCGGACCGGGAATAGTGACGGGCCATAGATGGGGTCTTTTGCCCCAGCAGGTCCGCAATCTGGCGTTCCTCAAGCCCTGCCTCGCGCAGTGTCGTGGCCACGGTATGCCGCAGCCCCTTGAGTGTCAGGCCAGGTTGCACAACGCCCTCAGCTTCCAGCTTTTTCTTGAAGCGGTACCAGACCGTCGAAAAGCCGTTGTAGGTCCAAGGCTTTCTGTTTGATGAGGCAAGGATGGTCACGGCGTCGTGCTTGGGCGCAGCATCCAGAGCCGCCTGCAGCGTCGGACCGATTGGAACGGCAACTTCCTGGCCCGTCTTGCCCCTGACGCCCCAAATCGTGTCGCCGTCTATCTGGCGACGGGTCAGCTTGAGCGCATCGGACGGATCAAGGCCGGTATTCATAATCAGCGCCACCGCCACTCGAACGTGCGGGGCGGCTCGATCCAGCACAACTGCGCGTTCCTCCACCGTCCAAGGCCGGTTGGCATAGGGCCGATTTTTCGGGCGCGGCTTGGGAATGACACCTGCCGCATAATCCCGGTCGATCAGACCGCGCGGAATGGCGTAGCGAAAAACTTGACTCAGGAAGGTGCGGACCATGTTTGCTCGCCGCCAGCCAATCTTGTCCGCCGCTTTGTCATGGATGCCCGAAACGAGGGGCGTCGTGATTGCGGAAACAGGCGTGTCCCGGATTGGGTACAGGAAGTCAGCGCACTTGCGATAGTCGCGCTTGGTGGCGTCCGACAGATTGCCATAGTGTTCAGTCTGGAAATAGGCATTGACCAGCCCGCCAAGGGTTCCTGGCTTAAGAGCTTGCGCCTTCCTCGCCTCGGCAATGGCAGCAATGCGGGCGCATTCCGCAAAAAACTCAGCCGATCCTAATGGAGTCTTTTCCAGGTCGATCTTGTGACCCGTGGCGCGATGATAGCAGCGCGGTTTCCCGTGCCGATCATCGAATATCTTGAAACCTCTAACCCTGACACGTGTCATTACAATTTGCCAAGAATGACGTCCTGCGTTGCCATCTCGGCTCCTTCCTTCATTGCATCAATCCAATTGTCCAGATCGCGCTTGTCCCAAAGAACTGTGCCGGGCCGCATTTCAATTGGCTGGACGGGGCACGTTGTTTTAAAGAGCTTTGGAGGTAGCCCAGTATAAACCGCCGCCTCAGACTGTTTCAGCATGCGTTTTTCATTAACGTTGATAGTGAGACTAGCGTTAGCCACTGCTAGTGCCTCCCAAGACGCTCGTTGGTCCATGACGTTGACCAGGAGGTCCGATTGGGGTCAATTTACCCCGAGGATCAATTGACGCTGTTATTTCCGGTTGGTTTTTTTTGATTGCGTGAGGCATCACTCAGTCCCAAATTCTGATGCAATAGCCTCTATCTCTCCAAGCGAGATCTGGCGCATGACATGCATGCCTTCCATTTCAAACAATCCGGCAGGCCCTGAATTTGACCACACGGTCGGGTCGTCTTCGAATTCGTTTATTTTCATTTCGGAAAGATGTACCGCTGTAAAATATATTTCTAATCCGGCGTTTTTGAAAATCACATAAGCTGGTTTCTCATGGACGTTAAATTCTAATCCATTGAGTAATATGTCAGATTCAGAATTGGACCGATGCGACAACACGAAATCAAATAAGTAGACAAGGAAGTCTTCCGCAGTGTTTTCTCGCTTGAAATCGAGACGCTGAATGACCTTTGCAGATTCTATATGCTCGAACTCATCATTCCGGAATTGTCGGTAAATCTCAAAAGTATCGACTATACGGTTTGGCGGAGCGCCTGTCATTAGCGCAAGCGTAAGCCTCGCTGCATCACGCGTTGTCATATCCGGTGCGTTCACGCCACGAGCTCCTGTCGTCAGAAAGCCTGCTTCACGGAGCTTCCTTGCAACAAAGTGAACTGTCGCTTGATCGATACCAAGCGCATTCGATATGACTTTTATCAGATGACCAGACTTCATAGTCTAAATGTGCATTACGCACTTAGGCTATGTCAATACACCTTTTGCCCGTCGTCAGAGTATTTTGGAGAACACAGGCTGTATCGTAGCGGAGGCTCTAGTTCGGTTTCTGTTGAAGTTTAGGTGGCAGCGGCTTGGCTCTGCAACTGCCGTTATCGGATTGTCTGCGTCTTGATCTCCTCTCTTACCTTCAGGATTTTCGCACCGCGGCCATGATAGACGTCCACTGGTGTCAGAATCACGAGGCTCTCGTGGTAGCGATGGTTGTTGAGTGAGCGACGAAGGCACCGATCTGTCATTCGGGGCCGCCGGGTTTGTAATAGTTTTCCAATAGCACTGGGTTTTCATGGTCTTCTATACGACTGCTTTGGGGTCGGTGCGGTCGTTCGCTGCGATCTGTCTGAGTGACCGCTCTGCGGACAAAGCTGCCATTTGGATGGGCAAGGTAAGAGGGTTTTGCTCGTGACGAGTTAGTTCCGGAGATGTTCCGCGAAGAAGCTAAGCGCCCCCTGAAAAACCGACAAACGTTCACCCTTGCTAGTCAACGTGGAGGCGCCCGAGGGGTAGAAATGCCCGTGTGACGGAACCCACGACAAGATGTACTGAGCGCCAATTTCATCAAGTTTGCCAAAAAGCGGAACTAGTTCCGTCTCAACGACTTCATAGTCAAATTGAGCCAAATGGAAAAGAGTTGGCGGAACCTCCGTTTTGTCCGTCAGCAACCGATCCATGTCGAACACCGACGGGTAACCAGAGTTTACGACGATTGCCGCCACATCCTCTTTCATCCCGTAGGCAACATTAACGGTCGTCACCGCCCCGGCCGAGAAGCCAAGTAACCCAATTCGCTCTGGATCAACGCCGAAGGTATCACTCTCCGCCTTGACATAGCGGATGGCTTTCCGGAGGTCTTCAGCCGCTGCGATAACCGCATTTTTCATGATCGGTACGACGGTTTCTTGGGTCACGTCTTCCAGACCCATCTGGCGCCGGATAATATTTGCCTGAGTGATCGCAGCCTGCGATTTGAAAAACTCCACGTCGAGATCATCTTCGGTGAAGCCTTCGTAAGGAGCAATCACTGGATTGTCCGGCGCGACGCGGTACGTGATTGTGAAGCAAACGTACCCTTCAGAGGCAAATCGCTGTGCATACTGGCTCATCGTCGTGGTCTGCGCGCCAATACCGACGTAGGGAATGCGTGGATTGCCGCGGTGGAAGCTGCCTCCATAGGTCAGAATGATCGCCGGGCGCGGACCAGCCGTCTCTTCGAGTGGATGATATACGTCCATCCACAATTCCTTGACGCCTTCCTGACCGTCGGTGAGCACTGCACCGTGGCCAAAGACCACTTCGGTCTCAACTCTGTATTGAACCACAGAGGGGGAGTCATCCGTGTAATAACTACCCTGAGCCAACGCGCAGTTACTTCCTATGAACGCAAGCACAAAGGCGAAAATCGTAAGCTTCATTTCAATGGCTCCGTGGTTTTGTTGCCGGTGACATTGGAATTCCGTAAATCATTGATGGAGCCCGCGTCAATTCTAAGCGCCGCGGCAGATGCATGGTCCGCTCTGGGCTCGCAGTCGACCTTCGCTGGTTCCCGTGCCTATGTCTGGAGGCAGCCCTAGCCGGACATTCCAAACTGAACTTTGCAAATCCCGACAAGCGGACAATGCTGCCGTCGGATGCCGAACGAAAATGACCGCTCGCAGCCCAAACCGGACATTCGTAACAACACTTTGCAATTTCCGAGATCAGGACAAAGCGGTCGATGACAAGAAGCCTAGAGTTTTTAAATTCCAGTATCGAAAATCGAAGGGCGCACGGCATCCACTTACCTTCGAACAATAAAGTTTTGGCGATGAACAACGTACACTGCTCAAATTGAATTCAAAAAAACTCTATTTCCACTAGGGCTTTAGGCCAGGCTGGATCATACTCTGGCATCGTATTGTTTGCTGTCTCAAGGCCAATAAAGCGCGCCTTCTGGATGCCAGAGGCGAAAATCCTACCTTGTTCAACACTGTGCATCCTGTCTCGATTAGCGTGCATAACCAGAGCCGGACAGGTGATCCGCAGAAGTAGATCGGTTACGTCGACCCCTGCGACCAGTGGTCCAATCTTGAGCCAATCCTGATGGTCCATTGCGACTTTCATAAATTATGCATAAGTGCGCTGGTCATGCGGACTTGCGGTTGGAGCAAAAGATTGCGCCATCAAGTCTCTTGCACAAGGGTATTCATCGTTCCAGCCTTCAAGACTCATATCCATCATTGCTTGCCCAAGCGCGGCAATTCCGGGCTGTGAACGCACCGCGACTCCTTGTGCAAATCCGCCTAGTAGAACCAACCTGTCCGCCATCAGCACCCATGGAACAGACTAGGTTGATTGCGTAGCGGAGGATTTCAGGCTCATCGTAACCATCAGAGAGTGGAGATGAGA
>NZ_JBQFLQ010000008.1:0-206247 GCF_056531325.1 Ruegeria sp. N8
CGATCGCGATGGAGCAGGGCCTGCGCTTCGCGATCCGCGAAGGCGGCCGCACCGTCGGCGCCGGCGTTGTGTCGAAAATCACTGAGTAATCGGTAAAGGTGCTGAGATTATTCGTCGAATAATCTCGGGCCTAAATGTTGAATTAAAGAAGGCCGTTCCACAGGGGGCGGCCTTTTTCGTTGTGCTTGTGGCAAAGCGATGTTTCTTTAGCTCGACTGCTTCGCCGACTGTGTTAGGCGCGCCAACGGAGAATTCACCTATGGATGACATCGAAATTCGATTGGCTCGGCGTCTGAAACGTCGGGGCTATCAAGTATCGGTCAATAGAGAGAGCGGGGACTATATCGCAAGCCTGGGCTTTGAGGCCGCCACTATTTTCGATGTTGGCGTCGCGTCGGGCACCTCTCATCTGTATGAGGCCTTTCCAAAGGCGAAATTTGTTCTGGTCGAGCCGATCGCGGACTATGAAATTAAGCTGCGCAAGAATTGGGGCGACAAAATTGATTTCGACTTCCATGCCTGCGGCGTTGGCGCGGAAAACGGGCAGACGACCCTTCATATACCGACAGTTGCTGGCCGAGTGTTGGGAACGCGCGCCACGATGATGGCCTTTGACGAAGCCGCCAGTGCGCATACGTCGGGCATAGAGGAAAGACAGGTGCCCGTCCGCACTTTGGATGAGATTGCGCGTTCTTACGATGGGCCTTTTGGCCTGAAGATCGATACTGAAGGGTTCGAGATTGAGGTGATCAAGGGCGCGAGCGAAATGCTTGAAAACTGCGCCTTTGTTCTGGCCGAGGTCTCGGTTCGGCGGCGATACCAGGGTGGTTATAGGTTCAGTGACTTCGTGGCGGTGATGGCCGAGCAGGGCTTCGAACTGCACGATTTCACTCGGCCTCCATCACCAGATGCCACGGATTGCGACGCGATCTTTGCGCCCTATCGCAGCGCGAAATTTGACTATCGGGACGCAAAGCTGTCCCGGATGACAAGCAAAGCCAAATAGCGCAGGGATGCTCCTGAGCCCTGCGCCTCAAACCACCTTTAATGGGGCTGCGTTTAGATCACGTCCGCCAGAACCAGTCGGATGATGTCTTCGCGTTTCAAGCTGCGTGCGCGCAGGTCCTGATCGCTCATGACCCAATAGGCCCGGATGCGCCGAACCGAAGAACGGGCCTTGGACAGCTTGAGCAGTGCCGTGCGCAGTCTATGCGGCAAGCGCCCGGTCAGGCCAACGGGGTTAAAGCTGTACGGGCGGGGTGAGGAGGGTTTGGACATGGAAACACGCCATAGGTTTGAAT
This sequence comes from Ruegeria sp. N8, assembly GCF_056531325.1. Taxonomy (NCBI): domain Bacteria; kingdom Pseudomonadati; phylum Pseudomonadota; class Alphaproteobacteria; order Rhodobacterales; family Roseobacteraceae; genus Ruegeria; species Ruegeria sp. N8. The sequence goes on from NZ_JBQFLQ010000008.1 coordinate 1,302, forward strand.
TCATATGGTCCGAATCCTAACCGCAGCTTATGCGATTAGGTAGCTGAGATCAGACATAGCCGCAGTGCAGCAGGTGCATGGCCCGAAGGCGTTAAAGTGCTGTTTCTGCGGCGGCGCGCACGGTGCGGATGTTCTCGCCATATACTTCGGGGGTCGAGACTGATCCGCCTTTGAACACAGCCGACCCTGCGACCAGAACGTCTGCACCGGCCGCCGCGACCAGTGGGGCGGTGTTTGGATCGACGCCGCCGTCGATCTCAATATGGATGGGGCGGTCGCCGATCATCTGGCGCAGACGGCGGACCTTGTCGGTCATGTCGATGAATTTCTGCCCGCCAAAACCGGGGTTCACGGTCATCACACAAACCAGATCAGTCAGGTCTAACAGGTGTTCGACCGCCTCGGCCGGGGTGCCGGGGTTCAGGGCAACACCAGCCTTCATGCCAGCAGCGCGGATCGCTTGCAGGGTTCGGTGAGTGTGCGGCCCTGCCTCAATGTGCGCGGTCAGGATGTCGGCTCCGGCATCGGCATAGGCCTGAATGTAAGGATCGACCGGAGTGATCATCAGATGGACATCCATCACCGTTTTCACATGCGGTCGGAACGCTTTGACCGCCGGAGGGCCGAAGGTCAGGTTAGGTACGAAATGACCGTCCATCACATCCACATGGACCCAATCGGCGCCCTGGGCTTCGATGGCCTGAATCTCGGCCCCGAAATTGGCGAAATCGGCGGAGAGGATCGACGGTGCGATCTTGATGGTGCGGTCAAAGCTCATGGCGGCCTCATGTCATCAGTAGAGTCATCGTCGCATATACCGCCGACGTCCTACAAAGGGTAGCCCCCGCGCATTTTGCGCCGTTACAAAACTTTCACTGCCCTGACACATATTCGTTGAGCAGGATCTGTAGCTGACCGCCAACATGTATTGGGGGTGGCACGTGCTGCGTATCGAAAAACTGACCAAGCGCTTTGGCGACAATATCGCCGTGGACCGGGCCACGCTGGACGTGGACAAACCTTGCATGATCGGGATCATCGGTCGTTCTGGTGCAGGGAAATCGACCTTGCTGCGGATGATCAACCGCCTGACGGACGCCAGCGAAGGCGAGATCACTTTCCAAGGACGTGATGTCACCAAGCTGAAGGGCCGCGACAAGCGTGCCTGGCAGGCCGATTGCGCGATGATCTTCCAACAGTTCAATCTGGTGCCGCGCATGGATGTGGTGTCGAACGTGCTGCATGGTACGCTGAACCGCCATTCGACATTGGCGACCATGTTCAACCTGTTTCCGATGGAGGAAATTCACCGCGCCATCGACATTCTTGACCGTCTGGGCATTGCAGAGCACGCACCCAAACGGGCCGAGGCACTTTCAGGTGGGCAGCAACAGCGGGTCGCCATTGCGCGCGCGCTGATGCAGGATCCAAGCATCATTCTGGCGGACGAACCCATTGCCTCGCTGGACCCGATGAATGCGCAGGTCGTCATGCAGGCGCTGCGCCGCATCCATGAAGAAGACGGCCGCACAGTAATCGCCAACCTACACACGCTGGATACGGCTCGTCGCTATTGCGACCGCGTTGTCGGTATGCGTGACGGTCGCATCGTGTTCGACGGCCTGCCTGAGCAACTGACAACCGGCGTCGCCCGCGAGATCTATGGCGCTGATGCCAGCTTCTCGGAAGAGGCGACATCGACCGAGATTGAGACGCTGGATGCGACTCAGAAGGCCCTGATGGAAGCGGAAGCAACCATCTAAGCCAACCACCCCTTTCATCGACCGGCCGATGAAAGGCCGGCATATCAAACCGGAGAGAGACAGATGAAAAAACTGATGGCAGCCCTGGTGGCCACAACTGCAATGGCCGCGCCGGCCCTAGCCGCGGATATCAACGAATTCCGCATCGGCATTCTGGGCGGTGAAAACGCTCAGGACCGTCTGAACAACAACGAATGCCTGCGCGAATACACCGAGGAAACACTGGGTGTTGAAACCAAACTGTTTGCACCGGCTGACTATGACGGCGTGATCCAGGGCCTACTGGGCGGCACCATCGACATGGCGTGGCTGGGTGCTTCGGGTTATGCGAAAACCTACTTGTCTGATCCCGAAGCGGTCGAGCCGGTTCTGGTCAAGGTCAACACCGATGGCGGTTATGGCTATTTCTCGATCGGTTTTGCGCGCAAAGACAGCGGCATCACCTCGCTGGAGGACATGAAGGGCAAGACCTTTGGTTTTGGCGATCCGAACTCGACCTCGGGCTACCTGATCCCGTCGATCGAAATCCCAGCGGCAACGGGTTCCACCATGGAATCGGGCGACTATTTCGGTGAGGTGAAATTCACCGGTGGCCACGAGCAGACCATCGTTGCCGTGAACAACGGTGACGTCGATGGTGGCGTAACTTGGGCTGACGGCCTGGGCGATTGGGAAGATGGGTATCAGTCGGGCGCGCTGCGTCGCGCTGTTGATGCCGGTCTGGTCGACATGAACGACATGGTCCAGATTTGGAAATCCAAGCCGATCCCCGAAGGTCCGGTTGTTCTGCGCACCGCGCTGCCTGCAGATGTAAAAGAGAAAATGACCGCTCTGATGGCTGGTCTGGCTGAGAAAGACCGTGAGTGCTTCTACGGCGTTGCCGCCGGTGAAGCCCGCGCGTTCGAGCCGATCACGCATGACGCGTATGAGATCATCATCGAAGCACGCAAGCTGAAGTCCAACTAAGCCTGCACACCCCTAAGACCGGGGTCCGGTGTTCCAAGCCGGGCCCCGTTTTCCACTCAGGAGCATTCCATGACAGACCTGACCGCAGGGTCCCTGACCGTCGACCAGATCCGGGCCGACTATACCGAGATGACACGACGCAAGCGGGTCTATGGTGGTATTCTTCTGATCGTTTTCGTGGCCTTGATGGCCGCCGGGTTCCGCAAAGCGGATGACCGCAACGCGGGCAGTTTCGCAGATGGTTGGCACCGTATCTTTGACTATCCGGCAGAGGTGCTGTCCGAAGCTTGGGAAAAGATCGACGCGTTGCCTGCCAATCTGGTCAAGTTCTTCCCGGCGCTGGTTGAGACGATCAACATCGCCGCAGCTTCCACACTGATTGGCACTATCGCGGGAACATTCCTGGCGCTGATGTCCACACGTGGAATGGCTCTCTGGCCTGCGTTGATCCCTCTGTTCCGCCGCATCGCCGATATCTGCCGCGCAATCCCTGAGATCGTGATCGCTCTGGTCCTGATCTTTATTTTGGGTGGCGGCCCGGTTCCGGCGATGATCGCCATCGCAATCCATACGGCCGGCGCGCTGGGCAAGTTGTTTTCTGAGGTGAATGAGAACGCCTCACTGAAACCGGTTGAAGGGCTGGCTTCGGTCGGCGCGAACTGGTCGCAGCGCATGTATCTGGGCGTGATCCCGCAGGTTGGGCCGAACTATGTCAGCTACGCGCTGCTGCGGTTCGAGATCAACATTCGCGCCTCGGCCATTCTGGGTTTCGTCGGCGCAGGCGGTCTGGGGTACGAGCTGCGCAACTCGATGTCCTGGGGGCAGGGCAAGTACGATCAGGCTGCCGCGATTTTCTTGCTGTTGTTCGTCACCATCGTTGTGGTCGACCAAATCTCGGGCCATCTGCGTGATCGCCTGACCCACGGATCCGAGAAAGGAGCGCGGACATGAGCACCTTGGCCACTGACCTCACCCTTGATGAGTTGAAGGCCGAGGCTGATCGTCTGTTCAGCCGAAAGCGCCTGATCAATTTTGGATTGCCTGCGTTGGTGCTGGTCTATCTGACCTATGTATTTTTCGCTTTCGACGTGCCCGGATTGGCCGGACGCGCCAACTGGGAAAACGGCAAGACGCTTGTGGCTGACAGCTACAGTTACAAAACCCACATCGAGCGAGACAATCGCACTGGCGAAGTCTCTGCCGCAATCGAGGGTGAGCGCAAGGGGGCATATCCCGAAGGCCAGGCGCCGGATTGGGTCGCCCTGGGCGAGACCACGGTGATTGATTTGGAAGACGGCCATATTGTGCGTTTCGGCCCCGAGACGGTGGAATATGACATCCCCGGATATGGTACAGTACGTGCAACGCCGACCCGTTCGGCGGGCGTTCAGGCCGAGCTGCCCGCAGGCGACGTGCCCGACTGGATCAATGTCTCAAAGAACCGGATGGCGATCACCACGGATGCGGGTCGACTGACCGTGACGCGCAACCGGTCCGAAGTGTTCCGCTATTTCAACGGGTGGGAGCTGTTCTTCTTCACCCTCGATAGCCCCTACTATGGCAAGTCGTTCCCGCAACTCATAGGGCTGGCCGCAAATGGTGAGGCGGGCGCGATCCTGAAAGATTTCTGGACCAACAAGATGTGGCGCCATCAGGACGTGGCCTGGGCCATTTTCGAGACGATCCTGATGGCCTTCCTCGGAACCTTGGGGGCAGGCATAATGGCCCTGCCGCTGGCTTTCCTTGCGACCCGCAATTTCAACCCGCTGCGTTCGGTTCGGTTTCTCACGCGCCGGGTGTTTGATTTTGTGCGCGGTGTGGACGCTCTGATCTGGACCGTCGTTCTGGCGCGGGCATTCGGCCCCGGTCCGCTGACAGGTGCGCTGGCCATTCTGGTGACGGATACTGGGACGTTCGGCAAGATTTTCTCGGAAGCGCTGGAGAATGTGGATCAAAAACAGATCGAAGGCGTCCAATCGACCGGAGCCAATGCGCCGCAACGTTATCGGTTCGGGGTGATCCCGCAGGTGACGCCGGTGCTGCTCAGCCAGTTGCTCTATTTCCTCGAATCCAACACGCGCAGCGCCACTGTGATTGGTGCGATTACGGGCGGTGGGATCGGCTTGTTGCTGACGCAGGCCATCATCACCCAGAAAGACTGGGAAGAGGTTGCCTACTACATCGTTCTGATCATCCTGATGGTGATGCTGATGGATTGGTTCTCGGGCTGGTTGCGCCGCCGATTGATCCAGGGCGAAACGAAGCCGCAACGGAAAAAGGCAAAGATCGCGTTATCCGCGAGCTAAGGAAATCACATGGCACGACTGAGTTCCGATCAACCGTTTATCCACCCAGATTGTGCGATCACCAACAGCACATTCGGCGCGTATGTCGAAATTGGTGCCGGGACGCGATTGGCCAATGTGGAGCTTGGGGACTATTCATATTGTGACAGGACCTGTGATATCGCGAACGCACAGATCGGCAAGTTTGCCAACATCGCCAGTTTTACCCGGGTCGGTGCAACGGATCACCCGATGGAGAAAGCCTCGTTGCATCACTTCCTGTATCGTTCGGCGGATTATTGGGATGACGTAGAAGATGATGCAGCTTGGTTCGAACATCGCGCCAGTCGGATGACCGTGATTGGTCATGACACATGGGTCGGCCATGCTGCGATCATCAAACCCGAAGTCACAATTGGTCACGGTGCGATTGTGGCCTCAGGTGCGGTCGTGACCAAGGATGTCACACCATACACCATTGTAGGTGGTGTGACGGCTGCTCCGATCCGGCCGAGATACCCCGCTGGCGTCGCGGAACGAATGCTGGCCTTGGCCTGGTGGGATTGGGACAATGCGCGCCTGCGGGCTGCGCTTCCGGATTTCCGGTCGCTGCAGGCGGAAGCGTTCCTCGAGAAATACGAGTAGCCGCAACATGTGTGGGCGTGGTCCTCCCGCGCCCGCGCACGCATCGGCTACGCCGATACCCGCTGGCGGCCTTGGGCCCGGCGCCGCGCTTTGCGCGGCGCTATGCCCAACAGGATGAGACCTCCGGCAGGAGGTTGAAGACGGGCGGGAGCATTTTGGGCTCAATCATCCCCAAGTGTCAGAGTAACGCGCTCACCGGCAAATGTGGTGCGGCCATATTCGATGGGTGTGCCATCGGGCGCTATGTTGATACCGATCGAATGCAGGACAGGGGCACCCTCGGGCAAGCGCAGGTGCAAAGCCTGGGTTGCGCTCGCGGCGCGTGCGGTCAGGCGGGTGGAGTGGCGGGTGTAGTCGTCGATCCCACAGCGTTGCAATGCTTTGGTCACGGATTGCGTCTCGGACAAGGCGGTCAGTATTTTGGGCAGGCGCTTGGCCGGAAAGACGCTTTGAAACAGAGCGATCGGCTGACCATCCGCTAAAGACAAGCCGTCATAGACGTGCACCGGATCGCCGGGGGTCAGACTCAGGGCCTCGGCCTCGGCCGCATCGGACGTTCGCGTTGTCAGGCTCAGGATTTTCTTGCCCGGAATTTTTCCGCTGGCCGATATGCTTTGGTGGTACCTGACGCGTTTTCCGATCGGATAGTCGGTGGGTCGCGCTGCCACAAAGACACCTGCTCCGCGCCGGGGGTGAACTAGCCCTTGCTCGGTCAGGTCTGCCAGAGCGCGTCGCACCGTATGGCGGTTCACACCATGCTTGGCGGCCAGTTGCGCCTCGGTCGGCAGTCGGTCGCCGGTGTCATAGCGGCCTTCGGCAATATCTGAGATCAGGGCCAACGCGATGCTTTTCCAGATGGGTGTTTTACTCATGTCATCAAATCTTCATGCACCGGTGGATTGCGGAAGGTACCGTTGAGGTGTAATATTTGTCTAGTTGTATAGTATAAATAGACAACCCATCCAAGAGGGTCCGATGACGGAATTGTCAGAAATCAACACCGAAGCGCGTCGGGCGTGGATGGGTCTTCTGGCCCGCGCGCCCGAAGACGCATTAATGGCCCTTTGGCAGAAATATGCCACGCCTCCGCGCTTTGAATGGCTGCGACGCCCTGAAATCGGCGGCGTTATGGTGCGGGGTCGTGCGGGGGCTACGGGTGCCCCATTCAACCTGGGGGAAATGACCGTTACCCGGTGTTCGGTGGTGTTGGAGGATGGCACGGTCGGGCATGGCTATGTCCAGGGCCGGTCCAAGCCGAAATCCGAGGCTGCCGCGCTGATTGACGCGTTGATGCAAACGGCAGCGGCGAATGACGTGCGTGCGCAGGTGATCGCGCCTTTGTCAGAGGGTGTGCAGGCAGACCGCACCCGGCGCGCGGCCAAAGCTGCTGCCACCAAGGTTGAGTTCTTCACGCTGGTTCGGGGAGAGGATTGATGACCGCACAAGCTCAGTTTTCGGGTGGATTCGACAATGCTCCGGTTCAATCGTCTCACGCCTTTCGCGCCGCGATGACCGTTATGGCGCGGCCGGGTGAGATCAGAACGCTGGCCGGGGCACAGCCACCTGCGCCGCTATCGGTTGCGGCGGGCACGTTGCTGCTGACATTGTGTGACCCCGACACCAAGGTTTGTCTGGCCGGAGAGTTAGACACGGATGCCGTGCGGCAGTGGCTGACATTCCACACCGGCGCACCCTTTACGGATGCAGCGCAGGCCGACTTCGTGGTCGGTACGTGGCAAGCGCTGTTGCCGATCGGGCAATACCGCATTGGGACGGCAGAATATCCTGACCGCTCGGCCACCCTGATCGTGGAGTGTGATGGTCTGAGAGCGCAGGGGGCCCAGTTGTCAGGACCGGGAATCCGGGACACGGCCCGACTGTCGCTGCCTGATATTCCGGCGCTGCAAGCCAACGCGGCGCTTTATCCGCTGGGCTGCGATTTCTTTTTCACATCTGGTGCAACCGTAGCGGCCTTGCCGCGCAGTACCCAGATCAGCGCGGAGGTGTAACCGATGTATGTCGCTGTCAAAGGGGGTGAGAAGGCGATCGAGAACGCCCATGCCTGGCTGGCCGAAGAGCGCCGAGGCGCGCCGGACGTGGCCGAGCTGAGCGTCGCCCAAATCCGCGAACAACTAAGCCTTGCAGTGAACCGGGTGATGGCGGAAGGGTCGCTGTATGACCCTGATCTTGCTGCACTGGCGATCAAACAGGCGCGCGGAGATCTGATCGAGGCGATTTTCCTGATCCGAGCCTACCGCACGACGCTGCCGCGCTTTGGGTACACTAACCCGGTTGCGACAGGCAATATGGCCTGCGACCGGCGCATTTCGGCCACGTTCAAGGATGCGCCCGGCGGGCAGGTGCTGGGGCCGACCTTCGACTACACCCATCGTTTGCTGGATTTCAAACTGGCCGCAGAAGGCGGCGACCCGATTGCGCCCGCAGCCGCGCCGCGCACCGAGCCAACGCCACATATCACCGAATTCCTCAAGGGTGAGGACATCATTCAGGATGAGCTCACTAGCGACGAGACACCGGGCGACCTGACACGTGAACCGATGGAGTTCCCCTCGACCCGTCCCCTGCGTCTGCAATCCCTGACCCGCGGGGATGAAGGGTTCGTGTTGGGTATGGCGTATTCCACGCAACGCGGATACGCTCGCAACCATGCGTTCGTGGGCGAACTGCGAATTGGCAGCGTCGCGGTTGAGATGGATATTCCGGAACTGGGCTTTGCCATCGAAATCGGTGAAGTCGAGTTGACCGAATGCGAGACGGTCAACCAGTTCAAGGGCTCAAAAACCGAACCACCTCAGTTCACCCGCGGTTATGGTTTGGTCTTTGGTCAATCCGAGCGTAAATCCATTGCCATGGCTCTGGTCGACCGCGCCTTGCGGTGGGAGGAGTTGGGCGAAGACAATCTGGGCGCGCCCGCGCAGGATGAGGAATTTGTCCTAAGCCATGCCGACAACATTCAGGCCACCGGTTTCTTGGAACATATCAAGCTGCCGCACTACGTGGATTTCCAGTCCGAACTGGAATTGGTCCGAAAACTGCGCCGCGAGGCTGAGGAACGGATCACGCCCAAGGAGGCTGCGGAATGAAGGTCGTTGTATTCGATATCGGTGGCGTATTGGTTGATTGGCACCCCCATCTTGCCTGGGTTGACGATCTGGGGTCCGAGGACGCCGCCCATGCCTTTATCGAACGCACCGGGTTCAAAGCCAAAAACGCGCGGGGAGACAATGGCGAGCGGTTCGCGGATATGGCCAAAGAGTTGGCGAACCCAGAGGATCAGAACCTGTTCGCCTCCTACGTGGAGCGATATACCCTTACTGTTCAGAACGCGGTTAACGGCACTTGGGATATCCTCGATCGCCTCAAGGCGAATGGAACCCCCGTCCACGCTATTACCAATTGGTCGGCCGAAACCTGGCCAGAGGGTCTGAAAGTGCATCCCCGGTTGGGTGAGGTGTTCGGCACGTTGGTGGTGTCGGGTCAGGAAGGCGTCATGAAGCCTGATCCGCGTATTTTTAGACTTCTGTGCGAACGGGCCGCTGTTCAGCCCCAAAACTGCGTGTTCATCGACGATGGTTTGCACAATGTCGAAGGCGCGCGTGCTGTAGGAATGGACGCTATTCATTTTGTCGGCGCCGAAGCACTGGAAACTGAATTGTCCGAGAGGGGAATACTATGAGTGAGTACAATTTCGCCTATCTCGACGAGCAAACCAAGCGGATGATCCGGCGGGCGATCCTCAAAGGACTGGCGGTACCTGGATATCAGGTGCCCTTTGCCAGCCGCGAGATGCCGATGCCTTATGGCTGGGGCACCGGCGGGGTGCAGGTCTCGGCCGCGACGCTGACGCCGGATGATACGTTCAAGGTGATTGATCAGGGCGCGGATGACACGACTAACGCGGTCTCGATCCGTAAGTTCTTTGAGAACACCGCCGGGGTCGCGACCACCGAAGAAACCGAAAAGGCCACTGTCATCCAGACCCGCCACCGGATCCCCGAGGCCAAGCTGACCGAGGATCAGATACTGGTCTATCAGGTGCCGATCCCCGAGCCTCTGCGCTTTCTGGAACCGCGTGAGACGGAAACGCGCAAGATGCACGCGCTTGAAGAATACGGACTGATGCATGTGAAGCTGTATGAAGATATTAGTCAGCACGGGGCAATTTCGACCGCATACGCCTATCCGGTAAAAGTGTCAGGGCGCTATGTGATGGATCCGTCTCCGATCCCTAAATTCGACAACCCCAAGCTGGAAATGGAAGCGATCCAGCTGTTCGGCGCGGGGCGCGAGCAGCGCATCTATGCGGTGCCGCCGCACACCAAGGTCGTCAGCCTCGACTTCGAGGACTATCCGTTCGAGGCGACCAAGGCAGACCATCCCTGCGACCTGTGCGGGGCCGAAGACAGCTATCTGGACGAGTTGATCATGGATGATGCGGGCAACCGAATGTTTGTCTGCTCCGACACCGATTACTGCCGCTCACGCCGCGCTGCGGGGCACGAAGGGCGTTTGGCCAAGGAGGATGCAGCATGATGCGTGAACACGTACTGGGAATTGATCATCTGGGCCTGACGGTTTCGGACCTTGAGGCGACCAAGGCGTTCTTTGTCGAGGCGCTGGGCTGGGATGTGGTCGGTGGACGGCCCGAATACCCCTCGGCCTTTATCAGCAACGGCTCGGCGGTTCTGACGCTGTGGCAGCAAAAGGGCGAAGATCAGCACGGCTTCGATCGTCATGCCAATGTCGGGTTGCACCATGTGGCGTTCAAAATCCCGTCGCGCGAGTCTTTGGATGTGGTGTTTGCCGCTGTGAAAGACTGGCCCGGCGTTCAGGTGGAATTTGCCCCCGAACCTTCGGGTGCTGGGCCAAAAATCCATTTCATGATCCAAGAGCCTGGCGGCAATCGGATCGAATTTGCCTATGACCCGAGGTAGAGCCATGACCCCGCTGTTAAGCGTTCAGAACATCCGAAAAACCTATGGCACCCGGATCGGCTGTACCGACGTCAGCTTTGATCTCTATCCCGGTGAGGTGATGGGAATTGTGGGCGAAAGCGGCTCGGGCAAGTCGACGTTGCTGAATTGTCTGGCCGGTCATCTGGAACCGGACGAGGGGCGGGTTGTTTTCGATACACGAACCGACGGGCCGGTGGATACGGTGACGATGTCGGAACCCGAGCGCCGGATGCTGGGCCGCACCGATTGGGCCTTTGTCCACCAGCACGCCCGCGACGGGCTGCGTATGACAGTCAGCGCGGGCGGTAATATTGGTGAGCGTCTGATGGCCGTGGGCGACCGTCACTATGGTGACATCCGCGACAAGGCCATCGACTGGCTGGGCCGGGTCGAGATCGAAGCGAACCGCGTCGATGACCGCCCCACCGCCTTTTCCGGTGGGATGCAGCAGCGGTTGCAGATCGCGCGCAATCTGGTGACCGGGCCTCGGCTGGTTTTCATGGATGAACCGACGGGCGGGCTGGATGTTTCGGTTCAGGCGCGTCTGCTGGATTTGCTGCGCGGGTTGGTGCGCGAGATGGGGTTGAGCGCCATCATCGTCACGCATGATCTGGCTGTGGTGCGCCTGTTGGCGGACCGGCTGATGGTGATGAAAGACGGTCATGTGGTCGAATCCGGCCTGACCGATCAGGTGCTGGACGATCCGCAACATGCGTACACGCAGTTGCTGGTCTCAAGCGTGTTGCAGGTGTGAGAGATGATTGAACTGAACAACGTCAGCAAAAGCTTTACCCTGCACAATCAGGGCAGCGCGGTGATCCCTGTGATGGAGGGCGCGACACTCAGCGTGGCCCCCGGGGAATGCGTGGCTTTGACCGGAGCGTCCGGGGCGGGCAAATCCACCCTGATGCGGGTGATCTATGGCAACTATCTGGCCGCCTCGGGGCAAGTCATGGTGGGCGGCGTGGATGTGGCGCAGGCTGAACCGCGCGAGATTCTGGCCCTGCGGCGGGACACTCTGGGCTATGTCAGCCAGTTCCTGCGGGTGGTGCCGCGCGTGCCGACGCTTGAGGTGGTGGCCGAGCCTCTGCTGGCCGTCGGATGCGACCGTCAGTCGGCGCTCGACAAGGCGGCAGGGCTGTTGGCGCGGCTGAATATTCCTGAACGCCTTTGGACGCTTAGCCCCACGACCTTTTCGGGCGGTGAGCAGCAGCGCGTGAACATCGCGCGGGGCTTTGCGCATGACTATCCGGCGATGCTGCTGGATGAGCCCACCGCCTCGCTTGACCTTCAAAACCGCGAAACCGTGCTGAGTCTGATCGAAGAGGCCAAAGCGCGTGGAGCGGCCATCATCGGCATTTTCCACGATGTCGGCGCGCGTGACCGGGTGTGTGATCGAGAGATCAACGTCTCGGACTTCACTCCGGGGATGGCCGCATGACCCTTGCACCGGTCATTGCGGTCGTCGGACCCTCGGGCGTTGGCAAGGACAGCGTGATCGAGGCGCTAGAGGCGCGCTCCGCACGTATCCACCGGATGCGCCGGGTGATCACCCGCCCCGAGGGCGAGGACGGCGAAGATTTCGACCGGGTCTCCGAAGGCACATTTCAGCAGATGGTGGATGAGGATGCCTTTGCCCTGCACTGGCCGGCCCATGGGTTGCTGTATGGGGTGCCCCAAAGCATCCAGCAGCTGCGGGGGCAGGCGGATGCAGTTTTGGTGAACCTGTCCCGATCCGTGCTTTTGCGCGCGCAAGAGGTGTTTGGTGATCTGGTCGTGATCTCGCTGACTGCCGACCCGCGGGTGCTGGCGCAGCGCCTGTCGGCGCGTGGGCGCGAAAGTGCGACGGATCAGGCTCGTCGGCTTGAACGCGCGCAGATCACGCTGCCCGATGGATTGCGCCGGGTGGTGCAGATCGACAATTCCGGTCCGCTGGACCAGACGGTCAGTGCCATCCTGACCCAGCTTCAGCCGGAAAGGGCATAGCGATGGATCAGGTGAAACCGCCCGTCCTCGGTCTCGCCCATCAGCGCCAGATCGGTGATGTGGAACGGCGTGGGCAGCAGGGGCGCAAGCCGCGTGTCCAACGCATCCTGAACGGTGGCCAGCGTGGGTTTGTCCAACTTGCCGCTGAGGGTGATGTGAAAGCGGAACGAGTCCATCACGTAAGGGTATCCCCATTGCACCAGATTGGCCTCATGCGCTGGCGACAGCCCGGTGCCACGACGACGCTGCAATTCGGCCTCGGATGCGGGCGCGCGGAAGCTGTCCAGATCACGCACGCAGGCGGCGGCCAGCGCGTTCAGCGCGGCCTCGCCACCTGCGGGGCGCAGGGCCAGGAACCGGCCCAGTCGTGCGATCTCAAGCCCCTCCAACGTGACCGGAGCCTGCGCAGAGGCCATCTGCGCGCAAGCATCGCGCAGCGCCTCAACCGTCTGCCCGTTGCGCAGTCGGAACGGAGGCTTCATCGTCGCGTGCAGCCCGTATTTGCGCGGCACCTGCGTGACGGCGGCCACATCCACGCCGGGGATATCGGGGTGCGCGACCGTCGCGCCGGTCTCAACGTCCCAGCCCAGCCAGCTTGTGCCAAACCGGGTCCACTCGGCCCCCTCGGGTGGCGCAAAATAGATCGCGTATCGCGTGAATGTCACATTGGCCTCCTATGCGTGGCCTACCCAATAGCTCAGACCGTGTGAAGTTCAGATGACAGAAGAAATGATCCTTGCCAATGCCACGCTGGTTCTGCCCGATGAGACGGTCACAGGCAGCATCCGCGTCACCGGTGAAACCATCGCCGAGATCGCCACGGGCAGCACCGTGCCGCCCGGCGCAGTGGATTGCGGCGGCGACTATGTCTGCCCCGGTCTGGTCGAACTGCACACGGACAATCTGGAACGCCACATCCAGCCGCGCCCCAAAGTCGACTGGCCCCACGCGGCGGCGATTTTGGCGCACGATGCGGAACTGGCCAGCACCGGGATCACCACTGTGTTCGACGCCATGCGCATCGGTTCGATCCCATCGGGCAACCGCTACAAGAAATACGCCCGCGAGCTGTCGCGCGAACTGTGGGATCTGCGCGAACAGGATGCGCTGAAGATCAGCCATTTTCTACACCTGCGGGCCGAGGTCTGCTCGGAAACCCTCGTGGCCGAGCTGGACGAGTTCGGCCCCGAGGATCGCGTCGGTTTGGTGTCGCTGATGGATCACACGCCCGGCCAGAGGCAGTTCCGCGATATGACCCAGCTTGAGGCCTACATGAAGGGCAAGCATGGCATGAACGATGATGACTTCCTGCAGCACGTGGCACAACTGAAGGCGTTGCGCGATCGGTTCGGCGATCAGCACGAGGTCGAGACGGTCAAGGCCGCCAAACGGTTCGGGGCGATGCTGGCCAGCCACGATGACACGACGCAGGATCAGGTGGCCGTTTCGGCGGGGCATGGCATCACGCTGGCCGAATTCCCTACCACGGTCGAGGCCGCCCGGGCCTGCCACGATCACGGAATCAAGGTTATGATGGGGGCGCCCAATGTGATCCGGGGTGGGTCTCATTCCGGCAATGTCGCGGCGCAGGAACTGGCTGATCTGGGCCATCTGGATATTTTGTCGTCAGACTATGTGCCCGCCGCGCTGCTGCTGTCGGCAACCCGCCTGGGCGATATGTGGGGCAATATGGCGCGTGGTCTGCGCACTGTGACGCAAACACCTGCACAAGCTGTGGGTCTACAGGATCGCGGTGAGCTGCGTGAAGGTGCCCGCGCCGATGTCATTCGGTTCCGTCTGCGCGAGGGTGCTCCTGCGTTGAACGGTGTTTGGTCGCGGGGACGGCGTGTGGCCTGATTGGTGCGTCAGATCAGTCTGATCAGGCGCGATAGAACAGGTAGCGGTCTGGCGCGATGGTTTCGGGCCCGGTGATTTGGTCAAAACCTACCAGTGGTTGCCCCGAGATCAGCAGCCCTCCGGGCAACATGACCTGCGCGATCAAGGGACTGAGGCGGGCGGCTTCGGCCACGTCATCGGCCTTGATGCCGCGCCCGAAATCGTAGTGTGCCATGGCGATCTTCGGCCCGCCTTGGGCCAGTTTTTCCAGCATGGGTTCAGCTTCGCCTTGCAGGAAATCCTCGGCAGGGGGGGTGCTGGAGGGGTGGCATTGCAGCACCCGGTCCATCACCCAGATGCGCCGGTCGGGTAGGATTTCGCGCAGGTGGTCATAGGTCCGGCCATTACCAAGACCCATGTCCAGAACGTCTCCGGGGTGGTCCGCTATCTGCGCGACCGCCCAGTTCAGCCCGTCGCGCTGGGCAGTCAGGCGGCGCAGCATGGAATCCAATCGGCTCATTGAGGTCTCCGTAAGGTCTCGGGGGCAGTCCAGAGGGTCGTGGGCCCATCCAGAAGCCGCCGCAAGAAGTCATGGGTGAAGGTCCAGATGTCGTCATCATGAACCAGATGATGGGTCAGGTAGCCGAAGGGTTCGGCGTTGTCCGCGCGTCCCAAACGCCTGTCGCGAAGCAGATCGACGGTCTGGACGACAAGCTGATCCGGCGCGATCAGCCCGCGCGTGCCGGGCCAGTCAATCGGGTCTAGATGGGTGTTCACCTGATCCAGCCCCGGTGCGGTTTGCGCGATTTTGCGCGGTGTCGCGGTCGAAAGTGTTGTGAAACCCAGCGTCGGCAAGTTCTGCACTACTTCGGGCGCGATACGGTTCCACGGGGGCACGAATAGCGGCCGTAGCCGGTGCCCAAACAGGGTGGTCAACCTATCCAGCCCGGCTTTGGCGTCTTTCATGATCTCGGGCAAGGGTCGGTGCAGCCGGAATTCGGCTTTCTTTTCGGCCGCCGGAGCATGGTTCTGATGCGCCCAGCCGTGGACGACTGGGACCAGCGCTGAATGTGCCTGTACATAGTCGGCCAAAGCGTGATCGGCATTCCGTGGGATCACGGCGAGATGAACAGGCAGCCCAAGCGCGTCGGACAGCTGAGTCAGACGCTCCAATTGCGGGGTTGTGGTGATCGCATCGTCATCCCGCCACCAAAGCGGCAGTGACAATCCCTCTTGCCGCCACAGTGCCAGTTCTGCTTCCAGAGAGTGCCAATCGACCTTCATCCCCGACGCTCCAGCAGAGCCTTGGCGATCTCGACAGATTTGGCCGCGCCGTCAAATCCGTGGTCGGGAACGGGCCGCGCGGGTGCGTTCAGAACGCGGTCTACAGCCTGTGCAAGGGATGCACCGCTCAGATCGTGGCTGGCAACCAATGCGACCCCCGGCTGATCCGATAGGCTTTGGGCGCGCAAGGTCTGTTCGACCTCATTGCCGTCATCGAACGGGACAAAGACCGCAGGTGTCGCGGCCTGAAGAATATCAAGTGCTGTATTGTAGCCGCACATGCTGACCGAGGCTGCGGCGTGGCGCAGCATCTGGCGAAAATCGGGTCGCACAGGTTCCACGGTGATATTGGCGATGCCCACCAAATCCGACAGTTGAGCAATGCGCACCTGAGCGTCCTGCCCCCCAACCAGCAGGCGCCAGCGCATGTTGGTCATCTTTTGGGCGGCCTCGATGGCCGCGCGAAAGATCGGCTGCCCGACCGAGCCTCCGCCCGCGCTGACCAGAACCTCACCTTGCCCCAACGCGTCGGGGTGTGGAGGGGCCGCCTCCGGGGCGACAAACCCGGTGTAGTACAGCCTTGGGCGCAACCGCTCTGACACTGGCCAGCTTACGTCCAGCGAAACCATCTGCGGGTCAGAATGCACCAGAACCCCATCGTATGTGGTCCGCACGATCTCTTCTGCGCGCGTGGCTTTGCTTGGTTTTGAGGGCGGCGCAAGGATGTCCCGGATCGAGCCCAAAATCACCGGTCGTTTGGGCAGTGCAGAGGCGGCCTTGAGCAAGGCGATGAACTCAGCGCTCAGGGACCGTCGGCCAAACGGAAATAGTTCGGTTATCAGCACATCAGGGGCAAAACTGCGCACCGCCTCAACCAGAGCTGCCTGCCGCCCGGCCAGATATGCTACATCGGCAACTTCGTCGGTCTGGGTCAGCAGCCGGGTGAAATCTGTTCCGTCCGAGCGCAGCGGCGGCAGGCTCAGCAAGGTCATGCCCGTCACATTCAGCTGCGGCGCAGGCATTCCGCCCGTTACCACCAGAACCTGATGGCCGTCTTGCACAAACGCGCGCCCCAATGTCAGTGCGCGGCTCAGGTGCCCCGTGCCCAACAGATGAGTGACGACAATCATCACCTTCATGCCGCGCCATCCCTTTTGATCAGGCGGAGAGGTTCGGTCTGGGCGCGCATGGTCTTCATATCAATGATATAAAGCCGGTTGCGTTTGATTTTGAAAGGGGCAGGTCCATCAAATTCCCAAGACCAAGCTTGCGCCAGAATGACCCGCATGATGCCGATATGGCAGACAGCAACCGTGTCGCCTGTCAGGCCACCAAACCACGGGCGCAGACGGTCGTGAACTTCGGCCGGACTTTCTCCGTTTGGGGGGCGGAAGTCCCATCCCCAATGCTCGATATGTCGATAGCCACTGTCGGGCTCAGCCAGTAAATCGACGCCGCGCAACCCTTCCCAATCGCCCCAATTCATCTCGGTCAGCGCCTCTGCCGTCATGGGGTCGCGCCCGGCCACCAGACGCGCCGTATCATGCGCGCGTTTCAGGGGGCTGGACCAGAGCGCCGCCTGATCCCACGGCTCGGGCAATGCGTAAGTCGCAAGCTCGGACCGGGCCGCGTCATCCAATGGAATATCGCTGCGCCCTTGGATGCGCCCGGCGCGGTTCCATGTCGTATGTCCATGGCGGAGCAAGGCAAGCTGGGTCATTTCTGCCCTCCGATCAGGGGTCGCACCGTTTGCCAGAAGCGTTCGGTGGCGGCGGGTTGAAGATGGCGCGCGGCAACATGCGCTTGGGCCGCAGCGCCAATGTCTCGGCGCAGTGAGGGATTGGCCAAAAGGGTTTGCAGCCGATGGGCCAACCCGGCCGGGCCGTCCTCGACCGTTGGGTAGTCCGACGGGGCCAGAACGTCGCGCACGCCCGGACGGTCTTGCGCAACGACCGGCAGGCCGCAGGATTGCGCCTCAAGATAAACCATGCCGTAGGCTTCGTTCACACCAGGCCAGACCAACAGCGACGCCTTTTGATAGTGCGCCTGCATATCGGCGCGATCCAATTGGCCCAGAAACCGAACTTTCGCCCCAAAAGGCGCCATCAAAGCCTCAACCTCGGCCCGCGCCGGGCCATCGCCCGCGATATCCAGAGACCAGGCGCCGCCCAGCAACGCCAGAGCCTGTGCCAGAATCTGGTACGAGGCCAGCTTGTCCCCGTGCCGCATCATCCCGACGACCAGCATAGGGCCTTCACAAACCGCCGCACCCGGAAGGTCCGCGCGAGGCAGGAAGGGCGGCAATTCGATCAGCTGCTGTGACCCGTATCTTTCACGTTCCAGTGTGATTAGATCGTTGGCCGTATGGTAGAAGATCACCTGTGCCGCATCGCAGGCCTCATGGGCGGCTTGGGCGAACCCTGCCCAGGGGCCGGATAGACGGCTGGTCGCGCGCGTGCTTTCCAGTTGCACATAGGGGATTTTCCGCGCCCGGCTGATACGCGGGCCCAGCAGGTCAGGTGCCTTGTAATAGTTGTGATACGTCACCCAAAGGGCGGTATCCGGCGAGAGTGTATGGATCAGGCGCTTGGCTTCGGCGTCAGCCTCGGTTCGCAGCTTATCCTGGACCTGAGCGTCGCCGGTTTTGTCGAAAACGCGCAGATGCGAGACCAGATCGACCGCGTCCCCCTGCGCACCAATCGCTGCCAAAAGGTTACGCGCCATTTCCCGGTCGCCGGACGGCACCGGACTGTCGGGGGACTTCATCGGAGTGTAGAACGCAACGCGTGCCATCAGCCCCGATCCGCCCCCAATGTGCTTAGCCGTTTGGACAGCAAAGCAATACCGGGATCCATACGGAATTCGGCGATCAGGCGGTCAAAGGCGTTACCGGCCATCTGCATCGCCTCAGCAGGGTCTTGCGCCATCCTGGTGATCGCTGCGGCCAGTGCGGCGGGCGCATCTTCGGATAACAGGCCATGGATTCCGGTGTCGATAAATTCTGGTATGGCCGAAA
Source organism: Ruegeria sp. N8 (assembly GCF_056531325.1). Lineage (NCBI taxonomy): Bacteria > Pseudomonadati > Pseudomonadota > Alphaproteobacteria > Rhodobacterales > Roseobacteraceae > Ruegeria > Ruegeria sp. N8. The sequence goes on from NZ_JBQFLQ010000008.1 coordinate 20,059, forward strand.
CCGGTGTGGACAGGATCGGCAGCTTTTGCGAGGCGGCCTCCATTAGTACATTGGGCAGGCCGTCCCGGTCGCCGTCGGCGGCGATGCGGCTGGGCAGGACGAAGAGATCGGCCTTGCGCATGGCTTCGATAACTTCGGGCTGGTCGCAGGCCCCTTTCCAGGTGATCCGCCCTGCAAGCCCGGCATCTTCGGCACGCCCGGCCAGCGTTTCGGCCAGCGTGCCGCCGCCGATATGCGTCCAGTGCCAGTCCAGACCCTCGGACAACAGCGCGAAGGCGTCGATCAGGCGGTCAAAGCCCTTTTTCTCGACCAGCCGCCCGACCGAGATCATGTGAAACGGCGCGTCAGGCGCGCGCTGCGTGCGCTCGGGCGGGTCCGGAAAACGACTCAGGTCCAGCCCGTGATAGATCAGATCGACCCGCTTGGGATCGTCGGCCAGGTCGCGCAGATGTGCGGCGCCGATGGCTGTGCAGGTTGCACCAAAGGCAGCACCATGGGTGCTGGCCTGAAGCTTTTCAGCTTTTTCCCAATCAGGAGAAGTCCAGATATCCTTGGCGTGGGCGGAGAAGCTCCACGGCAGGCCGCGCATGATGGCGGCATAGCGCGCGACCGAGGACGGCGTGTGCATGAAATGCGCATACATGACCCGCGTGTCCTGCGGCAATTCAGCGGCAAGCACGCAAGCCTGACCAAAGCGGCGAATGCGGTTGTGAGTCGGGTCGCGGCGCAGATCTGCACGCCAGATCCGGTAGGCCTCGGCATAACCGGGCAGGGCCTGCGCGGCACGGCGCGCGGCCCAGACGCGTTGGGGTTCCTGATACAGATATTCGGGCAGATAATGCACCTGACCCTTGAACCGGTCATGCAGCGGATGGCGTTTGACGTCGGTGGGATGGCGTAGTGACCAGATGTCGAACCGATGGCCCGCATCCTGCAATGCAACCAGTTCCTGAGCGATGAACGTTTCCGACAGGCGCGGCCACCCTTTGACCAGCACCGCCAGATTAGGAGGCGCAGATGTCATCCGATAGCCCGTTCCTGTTCTCCGTTCTGCAGGGAGTCAACGCGGTCCGTGACATAGTCCAGCCCGTCCAACAGCCCGTCGCCAATGGCTTGGGACGGCAGGGGCTGATCGGGCAGGGCGCGAATGGCTGCAATCATTGCCTCGGGAGTCAGGCCATCGCGGCTTTCGTCCAGCATCCGCACCAGCCCCAGCTCTTCTGCGCGCGAGGCGCGAATCCACTGTTCCAGACGCGGGGTCGTGCGAGGAACAATGACGGCGCGTTTGTCAAAGGACAGCACTTCGCAGAACGTGTTGTAGCCGCCCATGCAGACGACACCGGCGGCCCCGGCAAACAGGGTTTCAATCTGGGATTCAAAACCGACAGCAGTCACGCGACCGTTCAACGCCGCAACGCGCGTTTCGAAATCGTCCCGCAACTCGCCCGACAGGAACGGACCATAGACCAGCACGGCGCGGGGCGACAGGGTGGGGTCTTTTTCGTATGCCGACAGAACAAGGTTCACCATCGCCTTGCCGTCGCCGCCCCCTCCGGGGGTGATCAGGATATATGGCTGCTCGGGCGGTTCGCCCACGGGGCCAAGATCACGGCGCAGATAGCCGGTCCAATGGATGCGCGATTGCACCTCGGGGCTCAGCGGTAGGCCACGTGTCGGGTCGTAGATCGAGCGTAGCCCATAGACCCAGATCTCGTCATAATAGGCCTCGGTTGCAGCGACCGCCTCTTTACGATCCCATTCAGCGGCCAGAACCTCGGGCTCATCCAGAACGTCGCGCAATCCAAGGACCATTTTGGTTCTTCTGCTTTGCATCAGACAGTCAAGGGTCGGCAGCAGCTCGCCCCGGAAGCCGGTAGGTTCCTTGTCGACGATAAGCACATCCGGATCGAATTGCTGCACTGACGTTCGGATTAAACCCGAGCGTAGTTCGGTCACTTCTTCGATACCCATGCCCATGGTCTGTGAGGCATAGGACCCGTCAGCGCGTTTGGTAACACCGGGTAGACGAACGTGATCCACCCGACGCGGAAAGGTAAACCGCCCGGCAACGGGCGAGCCGGTCAGGATCAGTGCCGAGGCCGAAGGGTCCGCCTGTGTCATTGCAGCGGCCAGAGCACGCGAGCGGCGCAGATGACCCAAACCAAAGGTGTCGTGGCTGTAGAACAGAATACGGGGCGCACGTCCGGCTATTTTCTGTTTTCTTTTAAGGCTCATACTTTTGCCTGTGTCCGTGTCTTGGTGCATGTCCGCGCGGGTGCACTTCTATCGTATTTGTTTTCGGTCGGCTTGCAAAAAACGCGGTTCCGGCGGGTCAAAACCGACAAACATTGCGATTTGGCTACATGTTGCAATGAAATGGCCCAACGTCGCTTTGCTCTACATCAGGTTCCGGGTCGAAAACCTCAATTGTTGTCCGGCCCGGTCTTATTCACTTTCCATCGCGATGGAAATACTTCGGTCACCGCTATTGCGGTGGGAACACGTGGAAAGACGAACTGGGGTCGACATCTGTTGAGCATTTGAACACGGGATTGTGCTTCTATAGGCTGCGGGGCAAATGCGGACGTGGATGAAAGACCCGATGACAACAAGATTATTTGCCGTTTTTGCGCTGTTGACCTGGGCAATCGCGTTGACTTTTGCAGGCGGAGCTGAAGCGCAAACATCGCTCATTCCCGGCTACACAACGGGTGCGGACAGCACCGACGAGGCCTCGGAAGATGGGGATCTGGCTGCTGCGATCCGCTCAGCAACCGAGGCTGGTGCTAGCGTAATCGTCATCGACAGTGCGGGGAAAATCGTATCGTCGGGTGCACCGGCACAGGCCAATCAGGACGCCGCAGGCGACCAGATGGCCGATGGGTCGCAATTGATGAAAGCGCAGGAGCGGTTTTCGAAATTCCGCGAGTCGATGCAGTCGCGGCTTGAGGCGCTGCCTTATTCGATTTTCGAGGTGAAATACGTCCTGCGCCAAACCAGCCCCGATGGCCGAATCCAGACCTATGTCGAGGTGCTGTTCTGGAACATCCTGTTCCTGCTACTGGGGCGGTGGCTGTCGACCGAGATCTACGGCAAGCGCATCGCCAAGGGAATCGTGGTCGCGCGATCCAAGGAAAATCCGCAGGGCTACCGCGAAAAAATGCCGTTTCTGGTGTTCCGCTTCCTTATGGGGATCGGGGGTACAATCTTTGCCATGCTGATGGCCCTGATCGTCGGGTTCCTGTTTTTCGGCGAGGCCGAAGATATCTCGATCCAGTTCACGGTCACGGCGATATTCGCGGCCTTCTTCCTGTCGCGCACGGTGTCCGATCTGTGGCGTATGGTGCTGTCGCCCTATCTTAGCCAGTACCGCCTGCCGCCGTTTTCGGACCGGGACGCCAAACGGCTTTATATCTGGGCTTCGGCGATTGCGACCTATGACATCTCGGTCGTGATGTTTTCGACCTGGGTCGCGGATTTCGGGCTGAACTATAACGTTTATGCCATGGTCTATGGCGGCCTGACCATGTTGGGTGCGTTGGGCAATTTGCTGATGATCGCGTTCAATGGGCGTGCCATTTCCCATGCCATCCGGGGAGGACGTACCAAGGAACAAGTGTCGTGGATCCTGCGTTTCATCTCGCTGGCTTGGGCACCTGTGCTGATCGTCTATATCGTGTTCAGCTGGTTCAAACTGGCTGTCGATCTGGTGCTTGAAAACCAGAACTCGATCCCGATCGTGGCCAGTAGCTATGCCATCTTTATGTCGGTGGTGATCGCTTACGGTGCGATGAACTATCTGCTTGAGCGGTATTTCGACCGCAACCGTCAGATGGAGGAGATGAACGCCGAAGACGCCGATGCGCCCGAGGAGGAGTTAATCGAGACCCCTCTGGCCGAAAAACGCGCGCATTCCATCGTGACGTACGAGGATCTGGCGCGCCGTGTGGCTGGTATTCTGGCCTTTGTGGTTGGGCTTTACGCGCTGGTCGTCATCTGGAACCCGGATGCCAGCTGGAGCGAGGAACTGCCTATCGAGCGTTTCCTGGACGTGATGGTGATCATCTTCATTGGCTATGTCCTGTTCCATTTCTTCCGCATCTGGATTGACAGCAAGATTGCTGAAGAGATTGACGATGGCGGGGCCGAGGCCGAGCTGGGCGATGAAGGTGGCGAAGGCGGGCAAAGCCGTCTAGCCACTCTGCTGCCGCTGTTCCGGGGGGCGATCTTGGCGGTGGTTGTCGTAACCATTGCGCTGATCGCGCTGATGGAAATGGGCATCAATGTCAGCCCCCTGTTTGCGGGCGCGGGTGTTGTGGGTCTGGCCGTTGGGTTTGGATCGCAGACGCTGGTGCGGGATATTTTCTCGGGGGCGTTTTTCCTGATGGATGATGCGTTCCGCAAAGGGGAATATATCGACATTGGTGATGTGAAAGGCACTGTCGAGAAAATATCGGTCCGGTCGTTCCAGCTGCGTCATCATCTGGGTGCGCTGAACACCATTCCTTTTGGTGAGATCAAGGTGCTGACCAACTATTCCCGTGACTGGGTGATCATGAAGCTACCCTTGCGCGTGACTTATGACACTGATGTCGAGAAGGTGCGCAAACTGATCAAGAAGCTGGGGCAGCAATTGCTGAGCGACCCGGTCATCGGCGACAATTTCATCCAGCCGCTCAAGTCGCAGGGTGTGATCGAGATGCAGGATTCCGCGATGATCATCCGCGTCAAGTTCATGACCAAGCCGGGTGATCAGTGGCTGGTGCGCAAGAAGGTCTATCAGGAAATCCGCGAACTGTTCGCCCGTGAAGGCATCCGCTTTGCCCACCGCGAAGTGACGGTGCGTCTGGCCGATGAGAAAGCGTCCGAAGACCTGACACCGAAACAGCGCGAGGCGGTAACCGGCGCGGTGCAGGCCGCGATAGACGAAGATTATCTGGACGATATCGGCCCCGGCGGAGGGGATGACAGGTAGGGTGCGCTCCCGCCCCTTTGGGCCGCGTTTCTGACGAAACGCATCCAAAAGCGTTGGGCCGGGCCGCGCGTACCGCGCGGCGGATGCGCTAGGGCTTCAGCGTTGGCCAGACGGGTTGGGACGTGCCCAGTTTCGATGCAGGCAGAGGCCAGTGCATTTCCGTTGTGCTCAGCCTCAGGGCCGGTTTCAGACGATGGCCGACACCCCAGCCGGATTCCTCGGGCGTGCGGGCATAGTTGGTCGGGTTGGCATTTTCGATATCCTCAGACGTTTCGGACTTGCTGAGAATGGCCAGCAATTCAGCAGTTCGGGCAAGGGACAAGCGGGCCTGCATGATTGAGTTACCTTGGGCGGCCTCGACCAGAGCAGACAGCACGGCGGCGGCCATCAGATAGCCAGTTGCGTGGTCCAGCGCCTGCACCGGCAGGGGCGTCGGCTTGTCTGCCTTGGCCCAGATGCGGCCAGTATCGGCGATGCCTGCGCTCATCTGCACAAGGCTGTCAAATCCGCGCCGGTTCGCCCATGGCCCCTGCCAACCATAGGCGTTCAATGTGACTTCGACCCGGTTGGGTGCAATCGCGTCCCGTTTCGCTTGCGTCAACCCCAGCGCATCCAGCGCGCCTGGGCGATAGCCATGCACGAACACATCCGCCTGAGACAGCAATTCCTGTAATGTCTCCATTCCGGCGGGCGACTTTAGATCCAGATAGGCACAGTGTTTGCCCAGCGAGACATCCGGGATCACGCCGGGTTCGTCCCAGCCGGGCGGATCAATACGCAAAACCTCGGCCCCGACCCCGGCTAGAGTGCGGGTGGCAATGGGGCCTGCCAGAACGCGGGTCAGGTCCAGAACGCGCAGGCCCTGAAGCGGCCGTTTGGCCGTGGCCTCTGGACGGTCGCGCAGCATGATCTGGCGGGGGTTGTACCAGCCGATCAACGGATCACGCGACACCGCCCGGCCTTGGGGATGCTCCAGCCATTCGGCCCTGCTGCGCATTGCGGCGGTGGCGCCGCCCTCGGCCGCGATGGCGGTTTCCAGATCGGCGATAGCCCATGTCTTGAGGGCCTGAGCGACTGCATCGCGGTTCGCATCGACCTTGAGCACTTTCAATGCGGCCAGTCGGTGGCGCGCTAGGTTGGTATGTAGCCTGATCCACCCGTCAGAAGCTTGATAATCCCCGGCGATGGCGTCCCAGAGGCTTGGCATCTCCCACCCTTCGGGCTTGAAGGAAAACCCGTACCACAGTGAAGCCAGCCGGTGATCAACCGTGACGTCGGGCGCGCTGGACGTCAGGTTCAGGGACACCATCAAGCGCGCCAGCTCTTGCCCCACCGCGGCAAAGCTGGCGGTGGCCAGTTCAGATACGGCAAAGGCGCTGGGCCGCGCTCCGCTTCCGATTACTCGATAGCTTTCCGGGTCAGGAAGCGCCGAAACCAGTGTCATTGCTGATAGGGGTCGAGACTGTCACGCAGCCCGTCGCCAAGGAAGTTGAAAGCCAGCACAACCACGATGATCGGCAGCATCGGGATCGCCGTCCACGGGTAGATCTCGATCGAAGCGAGGTTCTGCGCGTCATTCAGCATCACGCCCCAACTAACCGCTGGAGCCCGCAGGCCGAGGCCTAGGAAAGACAGCGCCGTTTCCCCCAGGATCATCGCCGGGATCGACAGAGTGGCAGAGGCAATAAGGTGGGACATGAAGTTCGGCAGCAGGTGCTTGCGGATCACACGGCCCGAGCTTGCACCCATCATTTCGGCTGCGCGCACATATTCTTCCTCGCGCAACGACAGGAACTTGGCGCGCACAGATCGGGCAAGGCCGGGCCAGTCGAGTATCCCGAGGATGATCGAGATTATGAAGAACACTGCCACTGGGCTCCAGTTCGAGGGCACCGCTGCAGACAAGGCCAGCCATAATGGCAGTTCGGGCAGTGAGCGTAGAATCTCGATGACGCGGTTGATGACCCAGTCGATCTTGCCGCCGAAATAACCCGCCATCGACCCGAACAGGATGCCTAGGAAGAACGACACCGAGATGCCGATCAGGCCCACGGTCAGCGACAGTTGCGCGCCATAAAGAATGCGGCTGAAGACATCCCGACCCAGACGGTCGGACCCCCACAGGAACAGCGTTGCCCCTTCGGGCGCACAGAACAAATGCGTGTCCGACTTGATCAGCCCCGCCAGCTTGTACTCGGCCCCTTCACAGAAGAATTGGAGCGGGCGCGGATCGCTGGTGTCGGTCACGGCTTTCCACTGGAAGGTCTCAAGGTCGGCCTCGATCACCGTCGGGTAGACAAACGGACCGACGAATTCGCCTTCGTGGAACCAGTTGACGCTTTGGGGTGGGGCATAAAGATGCTCGTCATTGCGTTCATTCGCACCATAGGGGGCAATGAACCCGGCAAAGGGCAGCATCAGGTAGCACAGCAGCAAGAAGATACCCGAGATCAAGCCCAGTTTGTGGGTGCGGAATTTGCGCCAGACCAGCAGCCAGTTGGGGGCGTCCAGATCAGCTCGCTCGAGCTGTTGCAGGGCGGCGTCTGGATCGAAGGGGGCATCGTCGACATAGCGACCGTCAGAGCGTTTGGTCATGCTTCACGCCCCTCATACCGAATTCGCGGGTCCAACATGACCAGCAAGATGTCCGAAATCATTGTCCCGATCAGCGTCAGCAGTGCGACGAACATCAGGATGAAGGCAGACAGGAACTGATCCTGCGTCTTCAGCGCGGTCAGCAAGGTCGGGCCGATGGTTTGCAGCCCTAGCACCACCGAGACCAGAACCGACCCCGACACCATTGAGGGCAGCAGGTTGCCGATATCGGCGACAAAGGGGTTGAAGGCCACGCGCAGCGGATATTTGGTCAGCATCCGCGACGGGGCCATGCCTTTTGCGATGGCGGTTTCCACATAGGGTTTACCCAGCTCGTCCAACATATTCGCGCGCAGCCGTTGCATCATCGCCGAGGCGCCCGAGGTGCCGATTACAAAGGTCGGCACAATCAGGTGGAGAAGGATGGATTTCATCTTGTCCCAGCTCATTGGCTCACCCTCGTAAATCGGGTCCATGAGCCCGCCGATGGGCAGGTTGAAATATTGGTGGCCGTAGTAGAACAGGATCAGGGCCAGCAGGAAGTTCGGCGTGGCCAGACCCAGATAGCCCACAAAGGCCGAGGTATAGTCGATCCACGTCCGCGACCGCGCCGCCGCAAGGACACCAAGCGGCAAAGCGACCGCATAGACAAACAGGATTGCGGCAAGGTTCACCACAACGGTCAGCCACAGTGTGTCGCCCACAATCTCGGCCACCGGGCGGTCAAATTCAAAGGACCAGCCGTAATTGCCTTGAATCAGCCCCTCAAACCCATGGGGGCCGGGCCAGAAGCCCATCCAGATCAGGTATTGCTCCCACATCGGACGGTCCAGCGCGTATTCGGTCCGCAAGAATTCGGCCTTGGCCACACCGGCGGATTGCCCTGAGGCCTGAAGCTCGGCGATTTGGTTGCTGAGGTAATCGCCAGGCGGCAGGTTGATGATCACGAAGATTAGAACCGACACAACAAGCAGTGTCAGCAGCATCGTGAAAAAGCGATACACCGCGTAGCGCAGCATTACCATTTAGCTGCTCCTGTCAGTCGGCGAAGTAGAACTCGTCAGGGCGATGGATGCCGAAATGCGCGCCGGGTTCCCATGCCCACATGGCCTGTTCGGGCACGTTGCGCAGGCGGTTGGACACAACGATGGGCTGCGGGGCGCCATTCAGAATGCCGATGGCATAAAGCTGATCGGCGTGGATCTTCAGCATCTCGGACCAGACGGCCTTGCGTTCGTCATCTGATGTGGCGATTTCCCAGTCATGGGCAAGTTCCATCAGGCGCTCGGCCTCGGGCATATCGGGCGCTTCGCCGACATCGCCGCCGGTCTGGTAATACTGCCCCCATTTAGGCCAGGCCAGAAACACCTGATCGGTGGGTGCCAGATAGGCGGGTGAGGTGTGGGCCTGCGGGATACCGTCATCCCAGCCAAACCAGACCGAGGCCATGGTGTTACCCGCAAACACCCGGTTCCGCAGGATGTCCCGGTCCAGCGGGCGCATCACCAGATCGACGCCTATCTCGCGCCATGTGTCGGTAACGATCTGCAAGGCGTTCTCGACCTCTTGCCGCTCACCGGCGGTTTCAATGATAAGCTCCATCGGGCGGCCATCGGGTAGCAAACGAATACCATCCTTGTCGCGCTGGTTCAGGCCAGCTTCGTCCAGCAAAGCGTTTGCGGTTTCGATGTCATATTGCGCCCAGGCCTTGGCGTTTTCCTCGTCATAGAAGGGCGAGGCAGGCAGAACCGACATCGCACCCGGTTGCGCCAGTTTGAAGTACAGCGCCTGATTGATCGTCTTGCGGTCAATGGCCAGCGACAGCGCGCGTCGCACGCGCACGTCGCGCAGAACTTCTCGCCATCCGTCATCGGCAAAGTTCAGGTTGGGATAGATCGCAATCTGCGAGGCAACACCGGTTTTCCACAGCAGGGTTTTGTAATTCCCCCCGGCTTCACCCTTTTTCAGGATCGAGGCGTCCCGGAACGCCAGCCCACGCCCTTGCAAATCGGTCTCGCCCGCATTGGTCTTGGCGGCGACCAGACCGGGTGCCACGATCTCCATCTCGACCACGTCGATATAGGGTAGTTGCACACCTTTGCTGTCGATGCGGTGGTAATAGGGGTTGCGGACAAAGTTGTGCCGGATCTTTTTGCCCGAGCTGGCATTCAGCCAAGGTTGCAGCGTCGGCAACTCGTGATTGTCGAACTTATAGAGGTTATCCAGCTTGTTATGTAGCGCCGCCCAGCTTTTGACGCGGGCGTCTTCGACCTGAAAGGCCAGCTCATCGGCGTCAGCGAAGCTCTCGTGATATTGTTTCAGAAACGCGGATGGGCGGTAGATGAACGGCGGGCGTGCCTGTGCCAGTGATTGCAGGAAATCAGGGTTCGGGTCGGCCCATTCGAACACGATGGTCGTTTCATCAGGGAAAGTGACGGTCGGGCTCTTGCCTTCGACAATCAGGAAATCCGGCGGCCCCGACGGGCTGAGCAATTCGTTATTGGCTACGTCCTCCCACCAGTATCGAAAATCTTCGGACGTAAAGGGCGACCCATCGGACCATTTGTGGCCTTCGCGCAGGTTCAGGGTGAATTTGCGGTTGTCTTCATTGGTGAAGGATTCCAGCAGATCAGGGACAATTTCGTAATCTTCGTCAAAACCGACCAGGCGGGCATAGCCATAGACCACCATCTGCCGAATGTCCTTGGATCGCGTCACCATGGTGCGCAACGTGCCGCCCGGCGTTCCGAACTCACGCCCCTTGGCGGCCAGATCGACCACCAGCGGCTCAGCCGGTAGGCGTTCTGCGACGGGAGGCATGTTTCCGGCGGCCACTTCGTCTTCCCAGAACGCGCTTTCCTGAGGGGTGGGGGTCTCTGCAGTGGCGGGCAGAAACCACAGCGCCGACATTGCGGCTGCCAGAATCAGGGGGCGAGTGGTCTTAAACATGGCATCGTACCTTATGGCCGGGCTCCATTTCCACCAATGAAGGTATCACGGAGTCGGTAAATCGGAAGGCGTCATCCCAACTGTCGGGCGAACCGGCGCCCAAAGCAACCAAATTCAGGTCGATGGGCCGGTTGATGTCGGGTTCCGGTTGTGCGGCGATCAGCGCCTTTGTGTAGGGGTGGTGCGGGTTGTAGAACAGTGTCTCGGGCGGGGCTTGTTCCACCACAAGGCCCCGGCGCATCACTGCAACTTCGTCTGCGATGCGCGCCACGACCGCAAGGTCGTGCGAGATAAAGAAATAGGACAGTTTCAAGCTGTCTTGCAGGTTTTCCAGCAGCGTCAGGATCTGTTCCTGCACCGAGACATCCAAAGCCGAGGTCGGCTCGTCACAGACAATCAGCTGTGGGTCCAACATCATCGCCCGTGCGATAGAAAGGCGCTGTCGCTGACCGCCTGAAAACGCGTGAGGATAGCGTTTCAGCATGTCGGCGTTCAGCCCGACCCGTTGCAGCATCTCGGCCGCTTTGTCCCGTTGTTCAGCGGGCGAGCCGATCTTGTGGATCTCCAACGGCTCGGTCATCGCGTCCTGAATGCGCATCCGCGGGCTGAGCGAGCTGTAGGGGTCCTGAAACACCATTTGCGCCTTGCGCTGAAACGCAGTGCGCTGGGCGCGGGTCATGTGGTGAACCGTGATCGGGTCGGCGTCGGGCGCGGTGCGAAACAGAACCTCTCCGCCCGGATCGGGGGGCTCGGCCCCGAGCGCAATGCGGGCGGCCGTGGTTTTGCCTGATCCGCTTTCGCCGACAATGGCCAGTGTCTTGCCACGTGCCAGATTCAGATCGACACCGCGACAGGCATGGATCAGCCGGTCACCTTGCCACCCTTTGCTGGAGCGCATGGTATAGGTTTTGGAGACACTGTTCATTTGCAGGATTAGGTCCTCGCCGGGCATCGGAATGCCAACAGCTTCCTTGTCGGGAATCTGGGGCGCGGCGTTGAACAATTGCTGGGTGTAGGGATGCGCAGGTGTGGTCAAAATAGGCGCGGCCGCCCCGGATTCCATCACCCTACCCTTGTGCATAACGACCACTTGTTCGGCCATATTGGCAACGACGCCCAGGTCATGGGTCACAAGGATCAGCGCCATGCCCGTCTCGCGCTGCAACTCTTTGATCAACCCCAAAACCTGCGCCTGCGTGGTGACATCCAGCGCGGTGGTTGGCTCATCCGCGATCAGCAGTTCCGGCTTGGCAACCATTGCCATGGCAATCATCGCACGTTGGCGCATGCCGCCGGACAGCTCGAACGGGTAAGAATCATAGGCGCGCTGGGGGTCAGGAAAGCCCACGCGCTCGAACTGGGTCAGAACCTCTTTGCGGGCCTGCGCCTCGGACGCGCCGCGATGCAGCCACAGAACCTCGCTGACCTGATTGCCGATCTTGTGCAAGGGCGACAGCGACCGCATCGGTTCCTGAAAAATCATCGAGACCCGATTGCCGCGAATGTCACGCATCTGGCGCTCACTGATTGCCGTCAGGTCTTCCAATCCTTTGGAATCATTCAGAGTAATGGTGCCGCTGCGTATCTGGGCCGTGCGCGGCAGGATGCGAAGCGCCGCGCGGCACGAGATGGTTTTTCCAGACCCGGACTCGCCCACCAACGCCAAAGTCTGCCCGGCCTCGACGTCGAAACTGACGCCCTGAACCACGGCCTCACCCGCACCGAAGCCGATGCTGAGGTCCCTGACAGACAACAACGCAGTCATGCGGGTTTCCCACCCGTTCGGCCGTCACTCGGCATAGGCTTGATCAACTCCCCGTGTTTTTTGTCGCAGTTTCGCGCGGTTGGGCCTGATTAGTCAAACCCGTTCTTGGGCTGAAATGTCGCGGGAATATGAAACTGAGGCGAAATTGCCTACACAAACCTTTGAGGATTTGTCATCACAGACGGCGTCGATGCCTGATTAAGCTTCGGCAACTATCAAGGAGAGATTTTCCCGTGCCCGATCCCCAAAGCCGCCTCGATCTGTTCATTGACCGCATGGTCTCGCAACGGGCCTGTCTGGACTATGCCATCGCTCAAACGCAGGGGATGGACGGGCCGGTGTTCGAACTGGGCCTGGGTAATGGCCGTACTTATCACCACATGGTGCAGTATGTGCGGAACCGCCCGGTATATGTGTTCGAACGCGCCGTGGCCTCGCACCCGGATTCGACCCCGCCGGAAGATCTGGTGATTCTGGGCGATGTGCGCGAGACGTTGCCCGCATCGCTGGATCGATTCGGCGCTACGGCCAGTTTGATCCATGCCGATTTGGGCGGGCATAACCGCGAAAAGAACGACGCTTTTGCCCGGTTCGTGTCCCCGTTGATCGAGCCGCTTCTGGCCGAGGGCGGGTTGATGGTCTCCAGCGACCGGATGTATTTTGATGGGCTGACTGAACTGCCCCTGCCAGACGGAGCAGTTGAAGGGCGTTGTTTCATTTATCGCCGCTGAAGGGGGCTCTAATGCTATTCTACGATTGCTCGACTGCCCCGAACCCACGCCGCGCGCGGATGTTCATTGCTGAAAAAGGGCTGGAGATTGAGACCCGCGATATCTCGATCGCAAAGGGGGAACAGCTGGCTGAGGACTTCCGTGCGATCAACCCCAATGCCACGCTGCCCGTGCTGGTGACAGATGAAGGGACGGTATTGACCGAAAACCTCGGAATCGCGGCCTATCTTGAGGCGCAGTTCCCGGAACCGCCGCTGATGGGGCGTACCCCGGATGAAAAAGGGTTGGTTTTGATGTGGAACAGCATCGTCGAACAGCAAGGCGGTGCCTCTGTGGCCGAGGCGCTGCGCAACGCGCATCCAGCTTTCGAAGGCCGAGCGATTCCCGGCCCTGCAAACTATGCCCAAATTCCCGAGCTGGCGCAGCGCGGGGTCGAGCGGGTGGAACGGTTCTTTGCGATGCTCGAAAACAGGCTGACAGACAGTGCCTATGTTGCAGGGCCAAAGTTTACGCTGGCCGATATTTCAACCTTCGTCTTCGTGGATTTCGCTCGGGTGATCAAGATGCGGATTCCGCAGGAAAATTCGGCGACGCTTGCGTGGTTTGACAAGATCGCCGCCCGTCCCAGCGCTCAACTTTAAACACGTAGAAAGCGCTCGAGATATTTCAACGTCGTGAACTGTACATTAATGTCTAGACAGAAGTGAACAGTGCGTCTAGCGTCCCCTAGTAGTCACGCAGGGGAGGGCAGGATGAAATCTCAGTATCGCGTAGTGGTCATCGGGGGCGGCGTCGTGGGCGCCTCGGTCCTGTATCATCTGGCCAAGTTCGGCTGGTCGGATGTTGTTATGCTCGAGCGCCGCCGTCTGGCCTCGGGCTCATCGTGGCACGCGGCGGGCGGCATCCACGCGCTGAACGCCGATCCCAACATGGCGGCGTTGCAGGCCTATACCATCGACCTGCTGAGTGAGATCGAGAAAGAATCCGGCCAGAATATCGGCCTTCACATGACAGGTGGTCTGACCTTGGCGGGCACCCCCGAACGGTGGGAGTGGTTGCAGGCCAATTACCGCATCTTCCAGTCCATCGGAATTGATGATTGCGAATTGTTGACACCGGAGGAGGCCCAGAAACGCTGCCCAATCATGTCAACCGAAGGCGTCTTGGGTGCGATGTGGGCAGATCGCGAAGGCTATATCGACACGACCGGAACCGTGCAGGCCTACGCCACGGCGGCGAAAAAACGCGGTGCGGAATACTATGAGGAAACCAAGGTAGAAAGCCTGACGCAGACGGCGGATGGTTGGGAAGTTGTCACCGACAAAGGAACCATTACCTGTGAACATGTGGTCAACGCGGCCGGTCTGTGGGCCAAACAGGTGGGGCGCATGGCGGGGGTTGAACTGCCGGTCTCGCCGCTGAAGCACCACTATCTGATCACCGATACTGTGCCCGAGGTCGCGCAGGCGGATTTTGAGATGCCGATGACCGTCGACCTCGAAGGCTTCACCTATATGCGGCAGGACCAGAAGGGTGTTCTGGTCGGTATCTACGAGGTCGAGCACGAACACTGGGCCATGGACGGCGCGCCGTGGAATTACGGCGAGGAACTGTTTCAGGAACAGCTGGATCGGATCGAAAATGAGCTGACGCTGGGCTTTGAGCGGTATCCGTCGATCCAGAATGTGGGCATCAAGACCTGGGTGAACGGCGCGTTTACCTTTGCGCCCGACGGCAACCCTCTGGTCGGGCCGGTGCCGGGCAAGCGCGGCTATTGGTCAGCCTGTGCGGTGATGGCCGGGTTCCTACAGGGCGGCGGCGTTGGCAAAACACTGGCCGAGTGGATGATCCATGGTGAGCCCGAGGCCGATGCGTGGCCGATGGATGTGGCGCGGTTCGGGGATTTTGCGCAGAACAAGCGGTATATCCGCGAAACCACGGGGCAGTTCTATTCGCGCCGCTTCGTGATGACCTATCCGAACGAGCAACTGCCCGCAGGCCGCCCGCTGAAAATGGCCCCCGCGCACGACGCGATGACCGAGGCTGGGTGCAAGTGGGGCGTCAGTTGGGATCTTGAGGTGCCGCTCTATTTCGCGCCCAAAGGGTTTGAAGAAACGCCGACGCTCAAGCGATCCAACGCGCACGATATCGTGGCCGGGGAATGTAAGGCGATCCGCGAAGGCGTTGGCCTGATGGATATTTCCGGCTTTTCCCGTTTCGAGGTCAGCGGCCCCAATGCGCAGGTTTGGCTGGACAGGGTCATGGCTTCGAAACTGCCTGCGCCGGGGCGTGCCAAGCTTGCCCCGATGCTGGGCGAGAACGGGCGGCTCAAAGGTGATCTGACTGTCCTTAACTGGGGCGATGGCACCTGGTGGATCATGGGTAGCTACTACCTGCGGGCCTGGCACATGCGCTGGTTCGATGACCACATGATTGACGGTGTCTCGGTCCGCGATCTTGGTGAGGAATATTGCGGGTTCGGTGTGGTTGGACCGAAGTCGCAGGCGGTGGTCGAAAAACTGGCCGAGCAGGATATCGCAGGCCTTCCTTTCATGGGCTGTGGGAATTTCGACATCGGTCTGGTCCGCGCGCGCGTGGCCCGCATGTCGGTGACGGGCGAGAAAGGCTATGAGATCAATTGCCGCTATGGTGATCACATCAAACTGCGCCGAATTTTGCTTGAGGCCGGGGCTGACGAAGGCATCCGCGAATGCGGTTTTAACGCGATGCTGTCTACGCGACTTGAGAAAAGCTTTGGGATCTGGTCGGCTGAATTTACTCAGGCGTACACGCCGGGCATGACCGGGATGGATCGTTGGATCGACTGGGACAAATCCTTTGTGGGCAAAGAGGCCGCCATGGCCGAACGCGACGGCAACGGACCAGCGCAGGTTCAGGTCACGCTAGAGGTCGATGCGCTGGATGCGGATGCCAGCGGGTATGAACCGATCTGGTCGAGTGATAAGCGGGTGGGTTTTGTGACCTCGGGCGGCTACGGGCACTACACCGGCAAATCTCTGGCGATGGCCCTGGTTAACCGCGACAAGGCCGAGCCGGGGACCGAGTTGTCCGTGCATGTGGTTGGCGTCGAGCGTCCCGCGCGGGTCATTTCTGCTTCGCCCTACGATCCGCAGGGCAAAGCGATGCGGGGTTGAACATGAACGCGCAAACGTCTGAACGGGGCCGAAGACGGCGTGGACGCGGTGGGGACACCGCGCCACCGCCCAGTCGCGACGTCAACTACCGCCAGCTTAGAAATCCCTTTCCGCAGATGGAAGTGTTCCCTGCAGATCAGATCGCGGACATGCACGACACTGCGCTGCGCATCCTGCAAGAACTTGGGGTCAAGGTCCTGCTGCCGGAGGCACGTCGTATCTATGCCGCTGCTGGAGCGCGCGTAGATGAAGGCAGTGAAATGGTTTTTATCGGTCGCGACATGGTTGAGGCCGCCGTCGCCTCGGCCCCCAAGTCGATTGCCTGCCGTGCCGGGTCACGTGGTCGCGATTTCACGCTGGAGCTGGGCTCATTGGTGTTTCAGCCAGGGGCAGGGGCGCCAAACGCCACCGATCTGGAAAGGGGTCGCCGCCCTGCGACGGGGCAGGATTATCTTGATTTCCTGAAGCTGACGCATCATTTCGATGTGTTCCAGATGATCTCACCCCAGGTAGAGCCGCAGGATGTGCCGACCAATTTGCGGCACTATTTCACCACGCAGGCGCAAATGGAACTGACAGACAAGTTCCCCTTCTTCTTCTCGCGCGGAACGCCGCAGGTGATGGATTGTTTCGAAATGCTCTCGACCGCGCGGGGGCTAAGCGATGACGAATTCCGTACAAACCCGCATTGTTATACGATCATCAATACCAACAGCCCGCGCACGCTGGATATCCCCATGGCACAGGGGCTGATCGATTTTGCGCGGCATGGGCAGATGTCGATTATCACGCCGTTTACCTTGATGGGTGCAATGGCCCCGATCACCGTGGCGGGCGCGATTACGCTGTCCCATGCCGAGGCTCTGGCGGCATTGACCCTGACCCAACTGACCAAACCCGGCGCGCCAGTTTGCTATGGCACGTTCACCAGCAACGTGGACATGAAATCGGGCGCCCCTGCTTTCGGGACGCCCTCGCATTTTCAAGCGTCACTGGCTGCAGGGCAACTCGCGCGGCATTTGGGCTTGCCATGGCGATCCGCTGCGGGATCGGCTTCAAACATTAACGATGTGCAGGCGGCGAATGAGAACCAGTTTGGCCTGTGGGGCTGTCTAATGGCCGGGGCCACCGTGATCATACACGCGGCAGGATGGTTGGAGGGCGGGCTGTCCGTTTCATTCGAAAAGCTTGTCTGTGACGCCGAGGTGCTGAACATGGTGGCCGAGCTTTGCGCAGGCGCTCAGGCCGGCGCTGCCGAGATCGGTTTTGACACCGCGCTGAGCGAGGTCGACCCTAGCGGGCATTTCTTTGCCTCAACCCAGACTATGGAACGGTACGACACCGAATTCTATCAGCCCCATGTCCATGACTACGCCAATTTCGGGACGTGGACCGAGCGTGGCTCGGTCGATGCCAATCACCGCGCCACCGAAGTTTGGAAGGGTATCCTTAATGATTTCAAGCCCCCCAGCAGCAACAGCGACCAGCTGGGTGCCTTGCAGGATTTCATCGCGCGCAGGACCGCCGAGGGCGGCG
Source organism: Ruegeria sp. N8 (assembly GCF_056531325.1). Classification (NCBI taxonomy): domain Bacteria; kingdom Pseudomonadati; phylum Pseudomonadota; class Alphaproteobacteria; order Rhodobacterales; family Roseobacteraceae; genus Ruegeria; species Ruegeria sp. N8. The sequence goes on from NZ_JBQFLQ010000008.1 coordinate 37,765, forward strand.
CGCCGCCGGAGAGTTGAATGAACACCAAACCCATTCTTCACCGTGATGATCCGGATGCCGAACCTTTGGTCGGCAATATCAAGGTCACGCGGGACGACTGGCTGAATGTCGCGATGGACGTGCTGATCTCGGACGGGGTCGAGCAGGTCAAGGTGATGAACCTGGCCGAGCGTATGGCCGTGTCGCGGTCGTCTTTCTATTGGTATTTCAAGTCCCGGCAGGAGCTGTTGGATGCGTTGCTCGCCAAATGGCAGGCGACCAATACGGCGGCCCTGATCGCCCAATCCGAACTCCCTGCCGCAACGATCACCGCCGCTGTTTGCAATGTGCAGCGTTGTGTCGTGAACTCTGAACTCTTCGATACCGCGCTGGATTTTGCCATGCGCGACTGGGCGCGGCGGTCGGGCAAGGTACGGCGAATGCTGGATCAGTCAGATGCACGGCGGCTGGCGGCGCTGCGGGCAATGTTCATCCGCTATGACTATGATGAGACCGAGGCCGAGACGCGCGCGCGCGTGCTCTACTACATGCAGATCGGGTACGATTTGGCGCAGCTAAATGAGCCGATGTCGCTGCGGCTGTCGTTGGTCTCTCACTACCTGTTTGTTTTCACTGGTGTGGAACCGCTCGACGAAGAGATCGAGGAGTTCAGCGCCTATTCGCGGTTTTACTGGGAGAAGAACACGTCATGAGTCAACCTGACGCAATCATCATCGGCACCGGAGTGATCGGGGCTGCCGTCGCATTCGAGATGGCCAAGGCAGGATGGAAAACCCTGTCACTGGACCGCAACGCTCAGGTCGGGCACGGGTCCACAGCCGGGTCCTGCGCCATCATTCGAATGCACTATTCGACCTTCGACGGCACTGCGTTCGCGTGGGAGGGGTATCACTATTGGCGCGACTGGGCTGCCTATCTGGGCCTGCCCGCTGATGCCAATCTGGCGCAGTTCCGCGAGACGGGGTGTCTGGTGATGAAGACCGATGCCAACGGGATGCTGGACAAGCATATGAAAAACAGCGCTGATCTGGATTGCCCGTTCGAGGAATGGTCGCCTGAGAAGATCACCGAGCGCTTGCCTGTCTATTCGCTAGACAGTTTCACGCCGCCCAAACGCATGGATGATCCGGAATTTGGCCAGCCCAACGGGGGCAAGATGCAGGGCGGGGTGTTCTGGCCGCAAGCGGGCTACGTTACCGACCCGGCACTGTCGGCGCAGAACCTGATGGACGCGGCCAAATTGAACGGGGCCGAAGTACGCACCGGGGCCGAAGTGGTCGAGATTCTGACCGAGGATGGGCGCGTGGCCGGGGTCAAGCTGGCCTCGGGTGAGGAAATCCGTGCCAAGGTGGTGGTGAATGTGGCTGGGCCGGGCTCGGCCATCATCAACGGTATGGCGGGTGTGCTGGATGACATGACCATCGAAACCCGCCCCCTGCGGCAAGAGGTGGTGCACGTCCCCGCGCCCGAAGGGTTTGATTTCGAAAACGACGGCACCATCGTGTCGGACAGCGATATCGCGCTTTACTGCCGGCCGGAACATGGCAACCACATCCTTGTTGGCTCGGAAGATCCCGAATGCGATCCGCATCAGTGGTGCGAGGATGACGTGCACTACAACCGCGACTTCACCGATCAGTGGACCACTCAGGCGATGCGCTATGCACAACGGGTGCCCAGCCTCGGCATTCCCTCGAAAACGCGCGGAGTGGTGGACTTGTATGATGCGTCGACCGACTGGATTCCGATCTACGACAAATCCAGCCTGCCGGGGTTCTACATGGCCTGCGGGACCAGCGGGAACCAGTACAAGAACGCGCCAATTGCCGGCAAGATGATGGCCGCGCTGATCAACTATTGTGAGGGCGGTGCAGATCACGACACGCAACCGCTGCAATTCGAACTGCCCTATATCAAGCGAATGATCGACGTCGGGTTCTATTCTCGCAAGCGCCCCATTAACGAAGAAAGCAGTTTTTCGGTTCTGGGCTAGCCGTCAGGCTAAATCGCTCTAGAATTCCGGGAGCAGAATGGGACGGAGCCCAGAATGACCGAACCGAGGAACCGAGTTCTGATACTGGGCAGCGCCCCAAGCGCAGTGGCCGCCCGACAGTGGCCCCGCGCGCCCTTTACCCATATAGTCGCCATCAATAATGCCTGGCGTGTCCGACCGGATTGGGATGTGTTGATTCACCCCGAGGATTTTCCGGTCGATAACAGACCTGCCGCGTCAGATCCGGGTCAGCGCATTGTCGAGGCCTCGGAGTATGTTCCGCTGCAAAATGCTTATGGCGGTTTCGTCTATGCGGGCGGGACGATGGCCTTGACGGCTGGGTATTGGGCTTTGGCATCGCTGCGCCCGGCGGTTCTAGCCTACTTTGGCTGCGACATGATTTACCCGAAAGTAGGCAAGACGCATTTCTACGGTCGCGGGGCCGCCGATCCCTTGCGTGATGATGTCACGCTCAGATCGCTCGAGGCCAAGTCCGCGCGTCTGGGCTTGTTCGGGGCTGCGCAGGGCTGCCGGGTCGTGCGGCTGTCGCAAGGGCGCAGCAGGTTGGTCTACCCCTCAGTTGCCACGACCTCTTTGATGCCACCTCAGTTGCCATCGACGGATGGGATGGACAACGTTTTGCGGTACGAACGGGATCTGGGATATTATGTTCCGAGTGGTCGGTATTGGGAACATGCAGACAATTTTGACGTTGAGAAGCTGGATGTGCTGGATGACATGTGGCTGTCGATCTACAGTCGATCCGGCCTTGTTAACGTGGCCTAAACCGCAAATTTTACCCAAGCCCAGACCATAGCGACATACGTCAGATTGTGCAGGCATTGGTCTAGACCGGCAGCACGCCAGAAGGCCGATTGCGTCGGTACCAGTTGCTTTTTGTCGGAATAACTGGCCTTGGCGAAATCAATGTTGAAATGAACGATCCATTCCAACGCGGCGATGATCAGAATAAAAGCCCAGGGCGCGCCGAACAGCAAAAACACAAAGACAGAGCCCACTACATGCACCGCTGCATGTTGTGCCCGTCCCATGTGAAAATATTCTCCGCGTCCCGCCAGCATTTTTGGCGTTTGGAGGTAGTAGTCCGCAAACATATGTTTGATCTGCAATAAGCAGAGCATCAAAAACACTGCGCCTAAACTGGCATGCAAATGAATCCTCCCGACATCGTCCTGATGCAAAGTCTAGGCGCTAACTTGTGGTTGCGCAAATGAACTTGTTCACATTCGGCAAAAATCTGATCAAATTGGAAACTGTTTGCGTCGCTGGTCTCGATTGCGGTAAATTCAAAGCAACGGTTGTGCGGCGATGCTGTTCAGGCCGGGTCCATGAACCGTAGCAGGGGCAGGTTCCATAGAACGCACGATCTTCCGCTTTATTTGGAAATATTCGAAGCGCGACCAGTTAATCCTGCTGGCTGTGACTTCGACGCTGTTTCCCTTGCTGTATCTCACGCTGGAGTTGCCTAAGCGGATCATCAATGACGCCATCGGGGCCGGAAGCTCGGTGGTGAATGTGCTTGGCTACCAACTGCCGCAAACCACATTTCTGATCATCCTGTGTTTTGCTTTCCTTGCCGCAGTTTTGGCTCATGGCCTGATGAAAATGCGGATCAACACGATGAAAGGTGTGCTGAGCGAGCGGATGCTGCGCCGCTTTCGTTATCAGTTAATCAGCCGTGCCCTTCGGTTCCCTCAACCCTATTTCGAGCGGGTCAGCCAGGGTGAGATGGTATCGATGATCACCGCCGAAAGCGAGCCGATGGGCGGGCTGATGGGCGATGCGATCAGTCAGCCGGTGTTGCAGGCAGGACAGATGATTACCATCCTGTCCTTCCTGTTTTTGCAAAGCGTCTGGTTCGGCTTGGCCGCTGTTGCGTTGATCCCGGTGCAGGCGTGGCTGATCCCCAAGCTTCAACGCCAGATCAACCTGCTGAACAAGAAGCGTATTCAGGAAGTCCGCGTTCTGGCCGCCCAGATCGGTGAAAACGCGGCTGGTGCCTCGACCCTGCGCACCAATGGCGGATGGCGGTATCGGCGGGCGATGGTCTCGGATCAGTTGGGGCGTCTGTTCGGTATCCGGTTCGAGATCTACCAGAAAAAGTTCTTTATGAAGTTCATCAACAACTTCATCTCGCAACTGACCCCGTTCATGTTCTATCTGGTCGGTGGTTTGCTGGTACTTCAGGGTTCGGTCTCGCTGGGGGCGCTGGTGGCGGCGCTGGCGGCGTATAAGGACCTCAGCTCGCCCTGGAAGGAATTGCTGACCTACTACAACCAGACTCAGGACATGTCGCTGAGATGGGAGGTGGTCGTCGAGCGATTTGCCCCACCGGGCATGCTGGACGAAAAGCTGTTTGAGGGTGAGCCCGAAAAACAACCGCGTCTGCGGGGCGATATCGTGCTGGATCATGTCTCGGTCCGGGATATGGACGGCAATCAGGTGCTGGATGATCTGAACCTCAGCTTTCCGGCGGGTAAGACTATCGGGATCGCGGCACCCAGCGAGGAAGATCGCCGCGCCATTGCCGAGCTGCTGACGCGCGAGATGCTGCCCAGTGCCGGGCGAGTGTCGATAGGGACACAGGATATTGCGAGCCTGCATCAGGGGGTCGTCGCGGCGCGTATCGGCTATGCTTCGTCTCGCCCGGTGATGTTTCAGGGCACGCTGGGCGACAACGTAATGATGCCGATCCGGTTCAAACCGCTAAGCGCGTCCACAGACGATCCCGGATTTGCCGAAACTCGACGGGCGGGCAACAGCGATGACCCGTTGCAGGCCCAATGGCTGGACCCGTCGCGTGCGGATCTGGACAGCCCCGAGGCGCTACGCGACTGGTGGTTGCACCTGATTGACGGGATGGGCTCGGGTGGGGCGTTGTTCCAGCGCGGGGCGGAACAGGCGTTTGATCCGGACACGCACCAAAATCTGGCGGGAAAACTGATTGAGCTGCGCCCGGTGGTGCAGCAGGCCGTGCGTGATGCCGGGCTGGAGCAACAGGCGCTGGTCTTTGATCGCTGCTGCTACAACGCGGCCCTGCCGGTGGCCGAGAACCTGCTGTTTGCCACCCCGCGCGTTCCGGTGACGCAGGCCCTGTTGGCACAGCAGACCGTTTTCCTTGGCCAGCTTCGGGAATTGGGGCTGGATGAAACGCTGGTGCATCTGACCCGCGACGTAATCGAAATGCTGCGCCAGATTTTCGGTCTGGACGGAACCGATCACCCTTTGTTCCGAAAGCTTGGGCTTGAGGCGCAAACCTATGAAAAGGCCATCGAACTTTTGGAACGCACGCGGGACGAAGGCGTGTCAGGTCTGGATGATGAACAGCTTGCCACGCTTCTGGCCGTGCCTGTTGTGATCTCGGCCGAGCAGATCGGGCCTGCGTTCACCGATGAGCTGAAAGATCGGATTCTGGAACTGCGCCACAGTCACTCGCAAAAGCTGCTGGAAACGCTGCACGATGTGTTTGTGCCACTGAACGCAGATGCTTTTGCACCGGGTTTGACGGTGATGGAGAATGCGCTGTTCGGAAAAGTCAGCCAGATCGGTGGCGCGCGCTCGGACGAGGTGCGCAAGCTGATCGTGGATGTGCTGGATCAGAACGGTGCACGGCCTTTGGTGGTCGAGCTGATATATGACGTACCGGTGGCGTTGGGCGGGCAGAACCTGCCTGCTGTTTTTGCCGAACCGCTTTCCTTTACCCGTGCGACGATCAAGAAACCCGATATCCTGATCCTCGATAGTGCGCTCGCCAGCTATGACATGTCCACGCAGGTTGCGGTCTATAAGAACCTGCGATCGCTGCTACCCGAGACGACTGTCATCTATCTGAACGACCAGTTCGACAACCCCGGCGTATTCGACATGTTTGTCGAAATACGGCAAGGTCGTGTGGTTTCAGACGAAGGACCTACGGACGTGGAAGAAGACAGTGCTGCATCGGCCGACCTCGCGCGCAAACTGCGCGCGTTAGAGCAGACGCCGCTGTTTTCTGGCCTCGACCGTCGCCAACTTCGCCTGCTGGCATTTGGTGCCCGCTGGTTCGACGCCAAACCGGGCGAGATTGTTTTCCTCAAAGATGACCAGCCTACCGACGGGGCCTATGTAGTTCTGGAAGGCGAGGCTGGGCTGTACTTGCCGCAGCCCGACGGACCGGATCAGTTGATCACCACTGTAAGCGCAGGGGCGTTGGTGGGCGAACTGGGACTGATCCGCAAAGAACCGCGCGCGCTGAGCATGATCGCCGAGACAGAGCTGTCCTGTCTGCGCGTGGGCGAAGAGGAATTCCTGGCCGTTGTGGAAAATGACGCCGCGACGGCGTTTAAGCTGATGCAGGTGATTGCGGGCTACGTGTCGAACTAATCCTGCGGCTTGCAGAACAGATCGTAAAGCAGGCCGATCACCTGCTCGGTATTGCCGTCTTTCAACGAGTAATAGATCGTCTTGCCATCGCGACGGGTTGAAACCAGCCCCTCGGCCCGCAAACGCGCCAGCATCTGGCTGACGGCGGCCTGACGGATTTCCAGCAGCCTTTCCAACTCACCCACCGATTTTTCGCCCGTTCCCAAATGGCATAGGATCATCAGTCGGCCTTCATGGGCCAGAGCTTTGAGAAAAGCCGCCGCCTGCGCGGCGCTTTCCTTCATATCTGTTACGGCACCATCTGCCGTTTGCGTGTCGTTTTCCATGAGTGTCATGGGTGGCCTGTCTGAAACTAGGGGGTTCATGCAATATGCCGCAAAACCCTGCGGTTTGTCACCCCTCGGTTGCAGGCGCGCCGCCCTGAAACGCATTTCCGTTGACATAGTCGCAAGGTTCTTCCTGCATCTGTAAATGCAGACCCGTTCCGTCAAAGGGATGCGCGCGGGCCAATTCCTCGTCTACTTCAATTCCCAACCCCGGCGCGGTGGGCGCGGTGACAAACCCGTCCTCAACCCGAAGGCTGCCCTTGATCAGCGCGTCATGGAACGGGGTTTCGATCGTCTCAAGCAGAAGTAGGTTCGGGATTGAGGCCGCCAGATGGATATTCGCGGCCCACTCGATCGGCCCGGCATAAAGATGCGGTGCCATCTGGGCGTTGAAAACCTCGGCCATGGCGGCGACCTTTTTCATCTCCCATATCCCGCCAGCACGTCCCAATGCGGGCTGCAGGATCTCAGCCGCGCCTGCGCGCAGAACCGCGCCGAATTCGGCCTTGGTCGTCATCCGTTCACCGGTTGCCACCGGGATGCGGACATTGCGGGCGACGCGGGCCATGTCCTCGACCATGTCGGGCGGTGTCGGTTCTTCGAACCATAGCGGAGAATACGGCTCCAGCGCTTGTCCCAAACGGATCGCGCCTGCGGTGTTGAACTGGCCGTGGGTTCCGAACAACAGGTCGGCCTTGTCGCCAACCGCCTCGCGGATCGCTTTGCAAAAGGCCACGGACATTGAGATATCGGACATCGCGGGCATGTGCCCGCCTCGGATCGTGTAGGGCCCGGCGGGGTCGAATTTAACGGCTGTAAAGCCGCGCCGCGCCATCTCGGCCGCGCATTCCCCGGCCTGTTCGGGTGAAGTCCAGAAGTCAGTCAGATTATGCTGAGGCAGGGGGTAGAGATACGTATAAGCGCGAATGCGTTCATTCATAAGCCCGCCAAGCAAGGCATAGACCGGGCGGTCGCGATCTTTGCCCAGAATGTCCCAGCAAGCGATCTCGAGCCCCGAAAACGCGCCCATCACCGTCAGGTCGGGGCGCTGCGTGAAGCCGCTGGAATAGGCGCGGCGGAACATGAGTTCGATGCTCTCGGGGTTCTCGCCCAGCATATGCCGCTCGAACACGTCGCGGATGACGTGGCGCATTGCCTCGGGCCCGACGGAGGAGGCATAGCATTCCCCCCAACCGGTGATCCCGGTATCGGTCGTGAGCTTCACCAGTATCCAATAACGTCCGCCCCAGCCCGGCGCAGGCGGAGCGGTGACGATAATGTCGAGATCTTGCAGTTTCATGCGCGGCTAGCCTCGGTCAAATAGGATCACGTTGCGTTTGGCCGATCCGGTCTTGGTATCGGCAATGGCCTCGTTGATTTGATCCAGCGACCAGCGGCCCGAAATCAGCTCATCCAGTTTCAGCCGCCCTTGTTCATAGAGGTCGATCATCCATGGGATATCCCGCTGAATGACCACATCGCCCATTTTCGACCCGATCACGCCTTGGCCCAAAGCGGCCAGCATAACCGGTTCATAGGTCGACATATCCCCGGAATGCGGCATTCCGATCATGATCGCCTTGCCGCCGCGTCCCAGATAGCGCGGGGCTTGATCATAGGCCGGGATGGCGCCGACGGTAATCAGTACCGCATCCGCGCCGCGCCCGCCCAAAGCCTTGTAGGATTCCTTCCAAGGGGCTTTGGCCGTTGCCAGAACGCCATGGGTCGCACCGAATTCTTTCGCGATCTCAAGCTTCTCTTCGGTCATGTCGACAGCCACGATACGGCGGGCCCCGGCTATACGAGCGCCTTGAATTGCGTTCAGGCCCACCCCACCCGCGCCGATCACGACAACGTCCTGACCGGCCCGCAAACCAGCGGCGTTGACGGCAGCACCTACACCGGTGATCACACCGCAGGACAGCAGGCTGGCAACGTCCTTGGGCATGGTTTCGGGGATTTTCACGATCTGCCTATGGCTGACGACGACCTTTTCGGCAAAGGCACCGCAGGCCATGGCCTGTTCCAGCGGATCGCCGTCCGAGGTCCGCAGTGGACCTTTCACTGTGTCGTAGGGCGTTTCGCAAATGGTCGGTTGCCCACCCGCACAGGACGGACAGGACCCGCAGGCGCGGATCAGCGTGACAACGACTGGATCCCCGACCTGAAACCCGTCGGTTGCAGCGCCCACGGCGGAGATCACACCCGCAGCCTCATGCCCATAGACCGCAGGCAGGAACCCGCCCCACGCGCCACTGGCGTAGGAAATGTCCGAGTGGCAGATCGCCACCGCACCCAGGGTCACTTCGACCTCGCCCGTTCCCGGTGGTGCCAGTTGCACGTCCTCGATGACCAGAGGTTCGCTAAACGCCCGGCATACGGCGGCTTTGATGGTTTGCATGGTTTGCCCTCGTCCTTTTCCGGTCACGGTGACGCGGACGGGCGCGCGACGCAAGGTGGAAACCGTCACAAAAGCGTCGTTGTCAGGTCATGACCTTAGGTGATCGGAAGAAAAGGACAAAACCCACAACCATCAACAGCATGGCCAGTAAAAACGGGGCCCCCGGCAGATAGAGCACGGCATCCGGGCGCGCAAACTGCGCAAAGACGCTGGTCATCACCAGAGGCGATATTACCATCGACATGGCATGCAGTGAGGTGAGGACGCCCTGCAACTCTCCTTGCTGGGAATCCGGCGTGGCGCGGGATGTCATCGCTTGCAACGCCGGGGTGACGATTGCACCAATGGCGGTGATCGGGATCAGCATCAGGGCGATGAAGCCGTTGGTCAGAAATCCCAGTATGATAAAGCTGACGATCTCGAAGCCCATGCCGTAGATGATGGTCTTGCGCTCGCCGAAATACCGCATGGCCGGTCGGATCAATCCGCCCTGAACCGCGGCCATTCCGATGCCGTAGACGCCCAGCGACAGGCCAATCATCTGCGGCGACCAGCCAAAGCGCTCGGTGGTGAAATAAGCCCAGATTGCCGGATAGACGTAGATCGACACGGAATAGAGGAAATAAACCCACAACAACGGGCGAATTCCGGGCAGGCTGGCTATGGCGCGCAAAGAGTTGACCGGATTGGCGCGGCGCAGGCTGAACACGCGGCGGGTTTTGTCGGTAACTGTCTCGGGCATGACAAAGACACCGATGGCGAATGCGAGGGTTGAAAGCCCAGCGGCAGCCCAAAAGGGCGCGCGGGTTCCGTATTCGCTGAGCAATCCACCGATTACGGGGCCAAGGACAAAGCCGATGCCAAAAGCCGCGCCCAGCAGGCCGAAATTGGCTGCCTTGTCTTTCGGTTTCGAGACATCGGCCATGAAGGCGGCAGCGGTGGCATGGGTGGCTGCTGTGATACCTCCGACAAGGCGCCCAATCAGCAAGAGCCAAATGCTGCCTGCCAGTGCCATCACGACATAGTCTAGCGCCATCACGAACAGCGAGACCAGCAAAACGACCCGCCGCCCATACGCGTCCGAGAGGTTGCCCAGGATCGGGCCGAATACAAATTGCATGGCCGCGAATGTTGTGCTGAGCACGCCGCCCCAGATAGCGGCGCTTGCGAGGGTGCCGCCCTGAACCTCGACAATGAGCTCGGGCATGATTGGCAGAACAAGGCCGATGCCCATCGCGTCGATCATCACGGTCAGCAGGACAAAGAGGAAGGGCAGGCGCATCGTCAGCAATCACCCAAGTGGTCCGGCGGGCGCTGGTCCCTCGGTGATTGGACGAAAAGCGTCAACACGGACGACCGGATGGAAAGGTTTGTTCGGCGATGGCGTTCAGAATTCCGGCCAATGTGTCAGGGTGCGAGAAGAACGGAGAGTGCGAACTGTCGATGTCAAAGCGCATATCTGGCGGCACCGACAGGCTCATTTGTGCCTGATATTCTGGGGGAATGGTGCGGTCGTCGGTCGCGCGGATATAAGCCTTTGGAACTTGATCCCACCTGTCGGTGAGAGGCAGAGGCGTGTCCTGCGGCGCGATGGGTTGCGGGCACAGACGCGCCAGAGCATTTCGCACGGTGGCAGGTGGGCAATCGTGATAGAACAGCTCTTGGACGCAATCGGGCTTTACGGTGTACGACAGGCCATCCGCGGATTTGTCGACCGCGTCAGCGATGGTCTGGCGCGGCGATTGGCGGCGCATCTCGACCATCGACATGCCATCTTTGGGCACATAGGCGCACAGATAGACCAGCGCCTTCATGGCGGAAGGATCGGCCTCGGCCGCGGCGCTGATCGGGTAGCCGCCCCAGGAATGTCCGACGATGATCGTTTCGGGGGTCGAGGCGGCCAACACCGCATCCCGGCACCCGGCCAATGTGACCTGCGCGACCGGCGTCGGATCCGAGCCATGGCTGGGCATGTCGATTGCGCGGGCCGTGTGCCCCAAAGCCTGAAGCGCCGGGATCAGATCGCGCCAGCACCACGCGCCGTGGCAGGAGCCGTGAACCAACAGAAAATCCGCCATGTTTCCCTCCTTCAAATATGACCGATATCGGTCAGGAAACGGTGCAGCAGATTTGCATATTCTTCGGGCTGCTCGACGCAGGGCAAATGACCGGCCCTGCGCATCAACTCGAACTTCGATCCGGGGATCAACTCGATGGTCTCGCGCACCAGATCGGGCGGGGTCGAGCCATCCTCGCTGCCCGCAATGCCCAACGTGGGCAGGCGCAAGCCGCTTGTGGGGGTGAAAAAATCCGTGCCCGAAATGGCCGCACAACACCCAATATATCCTTCGGCAGGCTGGCGTTCCATCATGTTTCGCCACAGCAGCATATCAGGCGTGGTGCGAAACGCGCGCGAGAACCAGCGCTCCATCGTGGCGTCGGCCAGCGCCTCGATCCCATCCTTGCGGATGGCGTCGATCCGGTCCTGCCACATGGTGGGCGTGCCGATCTTGGCCGCCGTGTTCGACAGCACCAGTGCGCGCACCTGATCCATGCGTTTAACGGCCAAGCCTTGCGCAATCAGCCCACCGATAGACAGGCCCACAAACACGCAGTCGCGTACATTCAGAAGATCTAGCAACGCTTCGGCATCCCGCACCAGCGCCCCCATCGAATAGGGACCCGTTGGGCACGACGACAGGCCGTGCCCGCGTTTGTCATACCGAATGATCCGCAGACCAGCGGGCAGATGGGGCAGCACGGCGTCCCACAGGCGCATATCGGTGCCCAGTGAGTTCGCGAACACCACCGGCACCCCATTGGGATCGCCGTCAATCCGGTAGTGAAGCTGGACATCCCCAAGATCAGCGATCTGCATTACTGTTTCCCCGTTCATCTCATCTGGCGCCGACTAATACCCAAATTGCGCAGGATTTGTCAGGTCAGGAACTCCAGCGCTTTGACAAAGACATCCGGGTCTGTGTTGCCGCCCGAGGCGACGACGATCACCGCATCACCCTCGATCTCGTCGCGCCGAAACAGGGCCGAGGCCAGCGATACCGCTCCGCCCGGTTCCAGAACAATCTTGAGGCGCAAGAAGGCCAGCGCCATGGCGTGCATGGCTTCATCTTCGGACACAGACAGGCCGGGGCCGCACAGGCGGTTGAGGATGGGGAAGGTGATGTCCCCCGGTTGCGGAGTCAGGATAGCGTCGCAGATATTGCCGCTGGTTGCCGCGTTGCTTTGGATTTGCCCCGTCTCCAAAGAGCGTTTCACGTCGTCAAACCCCTCGGGTTCGCAGGGGCGGGGGCGCAGACCGGGAGCGTGTTCTTCAAGCGCCAGCGCAATGCCCGAGGTCAGCCCGCCGCCACCGCAGCACACCAGCACATCTGCGTGTTTCACGCCCAAATCCGCAGCTTGCCGGGCGATCTCCAGACCAGTGGTGCCTTGCCCGGCAATCACTTGCGGTTCGTCATAGGGGCGGATCAGGGTCAGGCCACGCTCGGCGGCCAAAGCCTCACCAATTTCTTCGCGGCTTTCCGTGGCGCGGTCGTACAGAACCACCTCACCGCCCAGAGCGCGGGTGTTGTTGATTTTCAACTGGGGCGCGTCTGACGGCATGATGATCACCGACGCGATACCGTGACGGGCGGCGGCGTGGGCCACGCCCTGTGCGTGATTGCCCGAGGAAAAAGCGATCACCCCGCGGCTGCGCTCGGCTTCGCTGAGCGCTGAAATCGCCGACCAAGCTCCGCGAAACTTGAAGCTGCCGGTATGTTGCAGGCATTCGGGTTTGACCAGCACCCGGCGGCCCGCAATCTCGTCCAGAAACGGAGAGGTCAGGATCGGTGTTTCCCGCACATGGCCCCGCAACCGGTCGGCGGCCGCTTCAATCATTTGTAATGTGCTCATACGGCGTCCAATACGTTGCGGATTAGCTCCAGGGATTGCGGTTCGTCCAGAAAGGGCGCGTGGCCCCGGTCAGGGACTTCGACTGAGACGAGGCTGGGATGACGTCTATGCATCTCGGCCAGAGTGTCCTTGCCCAGCACATCGGAATTGGCACCCCGAATGACGCCGGTTGGAATATCGCGCAAAGCCTCAAAAAACAGCCACATATCCGGGATCGCCCCTGCGGCGGCCTGTTCCAGCAAGGCGGTGCGCAACCCCAGATCATAGCGCAAAGAAAGGCCCTGTTCGGTTTCCTGGTTCTGGAATTCAGCCATTTTCCGCCATCGCTCCAGCGGAACTCCGGGGAATTGTTCGGCCATCATATGCTGCAGGGCAAGAGCTGCTTCATCATAGGTATTGGAAACCGGCTTTTTGCCGACATAGCCCATTATTTTGGCAATCCCTGAAGTGTCGATAACCGGCCCGATATCGTTCAGCACGACCGAGGCCAAACGCTCGGGGTGACTGGCGGCGAGCGCCATGGCTATCAACCCGCCGCGCGAAGTGCCGATCACCGATACCCGCTCAAGCCCAAGATGGTCCAGCAATTCGATCGCGTCATGGGCTTCGCGCAGAACGTTATAGTTGCCGTGGTCGGTGTCATACTCCGACTGGCCGCGCCCTCGGTAGTCCATCGCAATCATCCGATGATCTGCCATATGCGGTGTCAGAAACGAGAAGTCCTGGGTATTACGTGTCAGCCCTGCAAGGCAAAGGACGGGCGAACCTGATCCGTTTTCTTCGAAATACAGGTTCTTTCCATCAGTTGTTGTAAAAAATGTCATTCCAGCCCAGCAAGTTGAGGGATCGTCGTCAGGTCGGACAATACATGCGCGGGTCTCCAGGGCAAGCGGTCCATTGGTTCCTTTGCGCGGTTGACCCATGCGGTGGTAAAACCATAGCCACTGGCACCTGCGGCGTCCCAGCCGTTTGAACTCACGAACAAAATCTCGTTCCGTTCGCCGCCGAACCGTTCCTGCACCAGATCGTAGACGCGTACATGGGGTTTGAAGACCCCGACGCTTTCGACCGACAGGACATCGTCCAGCACATCGCCAATCCCCGCAGATTGCACCGCACCGTCCAACATCGGCGGCGAGCCGTTCGACAGAATCGCGGTCTGCAATCCTCCGGCCTTGAGCGCTTGCAGCATCTGGGGCACTTCCGGATAGGCCTGCAATTCCCAATAGAGGTCGAGCAGCCGTTGCCGAAGTTTGGCATCGCCATCCAGACCGGTGGCCTCCAAAGCCCAATCCAACCCGTCCTGCGTGACATCCCAGAAATCCGCATGTGCGTCCGAGACTGCGCGCAACCAAGTATATTGCAACTGTTTTAGCCGCCAATAATTGGCCAGTTCGGGCCATTTCTGCCCCAGTGCTTCAAACCCCGGCTCGGCTGCGGCCTGTCGTGCGGCGGCGGCTACGTCAAACAGCGTTCCGTAGGCGTCGAAGATACATGTTTTGATCGGCATCTGATCCCTCCATCCCTGGGGCGCAGGTTGGCAAAAGAGGAACGGGTTTACAATGGCGTGTCACACTCTAGGGTTGGCCGTTCAACTCTTTAACGGCCGGAGGCCAGAATGACCGCTATCAAACAGGGCGACACGGTTCGCATTCACTATACGGGGACGTTGCTGGACGGGAATGTCTTTGACAGCTCGGACGGGCGCGATCCGCTGGAATTCGTGGTGGGATCGGGGCAGATCATTCCGGGGCTCGACAGCGCCATGTCTGGCCTGACGGTGGGTGAAAAGAAGAAGGTCGAGATTGCCTGTGTCGACGCGTACGGGCCGATCAACCCGGCGATGCGGCAAAGCATCCCGCGCGAAGGCATCCCCGACGATATCCCGCTGGAGCCCGGTTCGCGGCTGCAAATGCAGGCACCTGACGGGCAGGTCATGCCTGTGACGGTGGTTGATGCGGATGAGGCGACGGTGACACTGGACGCCAACCATCCCTTGGCCGGTCAGGATCTCGTGTTTGATATCGAGGTGGTGTCGATCAACTGACCCCGCGCCGATGCGGATCAGCCTGTCAGCAGGCTGGTCCAGGATGCGACTGCGGTTCTGACCTGCGGCTGGGTGAAGTACACAAACAGCATCAGCATTGTGGTCAGGCCCAGCAGGGCGATGCGCCCTCGCGCACCCAGAAATCCAGACTTGCGACGGGATCGGGACGTGCGTGCGGTGCTTGCCGCGATATGTTCAGCTTTGCTCATACCCGTATCCCTGCCGGTGAAAGATGGTCAAATCTGGGCACCGGCGGGGAAAATTGGGGTCACATAAAGTCAGGCTGCGGCATGCCCAGAACGTGGAAGCCACCATCTACCTTGATGATCTCGCCCGAGGTGCATGCCCCGGCCTCGGATGCCAAATAAACAGCGGTGCCGCCTACGGCCTCAAGCGTCGCGTTCGAACGCATGGGCGCGTTCTGGTCGCAGAACTTGTAGGTCTTGCGTGCGCCACCGATGGCCGCACCGGCCAGCGTTTTCATCGGACCGGGCGAGATGGCGTTGACGCGAATGCCTTCGGGGCCAAGATCATTGGCCAGATAGCGCGTCGCCGATTCCAGCGCCGCCTTGGCCACACCCATCACGTTGTAGTTCGGAACCACGCGGTTCGAACCCTGATATGTCAGCGTCAGCAGCGTGCCACCATTGTCTTTCATCATCGGATAGGCGCGGCGCGCGACCTCGATGAAGGAATAGGCCGACACGTCCATCGAGTGTTTGAAATTCGCCCGCGTGGTGTTCAGGAAACGGCCGGTCAGTTCCGACTTGTCCGAATAGGCAATCGCATGAACCACGAAATCAATGGTGGGCCAGCGTTCGCCCAGCTCGCCGAACGCTCGGTCCAGCGAGTCGTCATCGGTGACATCGGCGTCGACCATGAAGTCGCTGCCGAGGCTCTGGGCCAGCGGCTCCAGCCGTTTACCAAAAGCCTCGCCCTGATAGGTGAATGCCAGTTCGGCTCCGGCCTCGTGCATGGCTTTGGCGATACCCCACGCGATCGAGCGGTCGTTCGCCACGCCCATGATCAGGCCGCGTTTGCCTTTAAGAAGATCCGACATCACATTCACCCGTTATACTTTGAAAGAACCATGGATCCGTTGGTGCCGCCAAAGCCAAAGCTGTTGGTCATCACCGAGTCGAGTCCCGCATTTTCAACAACTTGCGTTGCAATTTCACCGGGCTGGATGCCTTCGGCGAGCGTTTCGACATTGATCGACGGTGTAATGAAATCATTGTCCAGCATCAGCAAGCAGAAGATCGCCTCTAACGCGCCTGCGGCACCTTGCGCGTGGCCGGTCATCGACTTGGTCGAGGAAATCGGCGGCACGTTGCCTTCACCAAAGATGCGGCGTACGGCTTCAACCTCGCCTACATCGCCGACCGGGGTCGAGGTGCCGTGGGCGTTGATGTATCCAATCTTTCGGCCTTCGGGCAGGGTGGACAGGGCCAGACGCATCGCGCGTTCGCCGCCTTCGCCCGAAGGGGCCACCATGTCATGCCCGTCCGAGGTTGCGGCATAACCGGTCACTTCGGCATAGATCTTGGCACCGCGTGCCAACGCGTGATCCAGATCCTCCAGCACGACAATGCCGCCGCCACCGGAAATCACGAACCCGTCGCGATTCTGGTCAAAGGCGCGCGAGGCTTTGTCCGGCGTGTCATTGTATTTCGACGACATCGCGCCCATCGCGTCAAACAGGCAGGACAGCGTCCAGTCCAGCTCTTCGCCGCCGCCTGCAAACATCACGTCCTGCTTGCCCAGCATGATCTGTTCCGCCGCGTTGCCGATGCAATGCAGTGAGGTCGAGCAAGCCGAGGTGATCGAGTAGTTAATGCCCTTGATCTTGAACGCGGTCGCAAGGTTGGCCGAAATCGTTGAACACATGCATTTCGGCACTGCAAACGGCCCGATCCGCTTGGTCGCGCCATTCTTCAGTACGGTTTGGTGCGCAGTCAGCATCGCACTGGTCGAGGGGCCACCCGAGCCGGCCACCAGACCTGTGCGCGGGTTCACCACCTGATCTTCGGTCAGACCGGAATCTGCGATCGCCTGGCTCATCGCGATATGGGCATAAGCCGCGCCGGGACCCATGAAACGCAAGGTGCGCTTGTCCACATACTCGGTCACGTCGATCTTCAGCGACCCTGCAATCTGGCTGCGGAAACCGTGTTCGACCATCTGGTCGTTGGCCTCAATGCCGGATTTGCCAGCTTTGAGTGAGGCCAGAACCTCTTGGGCATTGTTCCCGATGGAGGAGACAATCCCCAAACCGGTGACAACTACTCGACGCATATGCGTGCTCCTTATTTCGGGCCGATCAGGCTCAGGCTTCGGACAGGACGACTTTCATGTCCTTGACGTCGTAAATCATTTCACCGTCCGCTTCGACGATACCATCCGCCACACCCATGGTCAGGCGGCGCGTCTGGATCGCTTTTTTGAAATCAATTTTGTAAGTCAGCATCTTGCGGTCGGGGCGGACCATGCCGGTCAGCTTGACCTCGCCCACGCCAACAGCCATGCCACGCCCCTGCCAGCCGCGCCAGCCCAGGTTAAAGCCGGTCAGCTGCCACAGGCCATCCAGCCCCAGACAACCGGGCATAATCGGGTTGCCGGGGAAGTGGCAGTCAAAGAACCACAGGTCCGGAGTAATGTCGAATTCCGCCAAAACATGACCTTTGCCATGGGCTCCACCATCGGCTGAGATATCGGTAATCCGGTCCATCATCAGCATCGGCGGGGCGGGCAACTGCGCGTTACCGGGGCCGAATAATTCGCCACGGGCGCATTTCAGCAGATCATCCTTGTCAAAGCTGCTCGGGAATTGGGCCATTCTTGCCGCCTCTCCTGCCAGGGGTCCGTTTATCTAATCTGGCCTCGTCTAGCACCCGTATGCAAGGTCCTGCAAGAGCGGTGACATACATCATGACCAGTTCCGTCTGTTCTTGCGAATGAATTTCATTTGAAATTCCTAGGCCTCAGCACTTATATATACACAAGCAACAAATCGGTATCGGATTCATGACACCAGAAAGCCAGAGCATAGCCACTAATTGGTTGGTTCACGCCGGATTGCGCCCGACACGTCAGCGCGTGGCCCTGGCGGAGCTTTTGGTGGGTGACGGAAATCATCGTCATGTCACCGCGGAAAGCCTGTTTGAATCGGCCAAAAAGAACGGCGATGCTGTGTCTTTGGCGACGGTCTACAACACGCTGCGCGCGTTCTGCGAGGCCGGGGTGTTGCAGGAAATCACCGTGGACGGTTCGAAAAGCTATTTCGACACCAACACCCATGACCATCCGCATTTCTTCTGGGAAGACGAAGGCCGCCTGAGCGATGCGCCGTCGGACCAGTTGGTGATTCAGCGCCTGCCTGACGCGCCTGAGGGGGTCGAAATCGCGTCGGTCGATGTGGTGATCCGTCTGCGGAAGAAATAACCTTACGTCGATAATTCAGCCAGGACCTGTTGCGCCCGTTCGGTAAGCGCATCCAGCGGTCCCGTACCGTGCCGCGCCAGCACAACCGGCTCGCGCGCGATCTGGTCAGTGACGGGCAGGCTGACCAGCGGCGTTCCGTCGTAGCTGAGCGGGGCTGGGATGTTGGCATAAGTCATCGCAACGCCTTCTTCATGCGCCGCAAAGCTGCGTTGAATTTCCAGCGATGCTGCCCGGTGGGCAACCTTTGGGGTCTGTCCGGCTGAGCGGAAGAGATTGAGAAAATGTTGTGCCGAAAGCCCTTCATCCGACAGGATCAAGGGATAGGCGGCCACGTCGCTTAACAAGACGTGTTCCCGCCCCGCAAGCGGGTGATCCGGAGACATCACCGCGTTCGGGGAATTTGCAAACAACTGCGTCGTCGAGAAGCCAGCATCCAAAGTCAGGCCGTAGGTGAATGCCAAGTCGATTTCCCCCTGAACCAGGCCCGAGACTAGGCCCTGAAAGCCCGCCACGCGGTAGGTCACAGCGACATCTGGAAGTTCCCTGCGCAACAGGCGCAAAGCGCGCGCCAGCAAGAACGGCGCAAGATCTTCGAAACATCCCAAGCGCAGGCGCGCCGCCGCAGGTCCCTCGGCAGATGAGTTTTCCAGTTGCGCTGCGCGGGCCAGCAGGGCCTCGGCCTGTTCGATGAACCTGCGCCCTTGTGGGGTCAGGCTCATGGCTGCGCCGCGTTTGCGGGTGAATAGTGGGTGGCCCACTTGTTCTTCGACCCGTGTCAGGGCGTTGGACAGAGCGGGTTGGGACACATTCAGATGCTGCGCTGCCGCCGACAGGCCCCCATGTCGACCGATGGCGCAGACATATTCGTACTGTCGTAGAGAAAGATATAGCATGATTTTATATCTACCTTCAAAAGATATGACTTGAACAGAGTGCAATGCCATGCGCAGATCATCGCACAACCGGCTCGGAGACGAACATGACCCACTCCCTTGTGACGCAAGACATGATCGACACTTATCAGCGTGACGGCGTCGTGCTGATCAGGGGGCTGTTTGCCGACTACGTTGATCGCCTGCGCGACGGAGTAGCAGCGAATATGGCGGATCCCGGTCCATATGCCTCGGACAACAAGAAACAGGGCGAAACGGGACTGTTCTTTGACGACTACTGCAACTGGTCGCGAATCGAGCAGTTTCAGGACGTAGTCCACAACTCTCCGGCGGCCGAGGTCGCGGCGGATCTTATGCAATCGCAGACCGTGCAAATGTTTCACGATCATGTGCTGGTGAAAGAGCCAGGGACCTCGATGGCGACGCCCTGGCATCAGGATGGGCCGTATTACTTTGTCGAGGGTCGGCAGACGATCAGCTTTTGGTCCCCGCTGGACTCGGTGACACAGGCAACCTTGCGCTGCGTGGCCGGATCGCATCGGTGGGAGAAAGAGGTATTGCCGACCCGCTGGGTGTCTGAGGAGGGGTTCTTTGCGGATGAGGGCCAGTACATCCCTGTACCTGACCCGGACACCGAAGGGATGAATGTGGTCGAATTCGAAATGCAGCCGGGCGACGCGGTAGCTTTCAACTATCGCACATTGCACGGCGCACGAGGGAATCACTCAGACAGTCGCCGCCGCGCGTTTTCGTTGCGGTTGGTGGGGGATGATGCGCGCTATGTGGAGCGACCCGGCCGCACCTCACCCCCATTTCCGGGCCATGACATGGTGCCGGGGCAGCGCCTGCGCGAGGATTGGTTTCCGATGGTGTGGCCGCGATAGGGGGCTCTGCCCCCGGCGCGGCGGGGCCGCACCTCCCCCGGGATATTTTTGGCCAGATGAAGGGCGGATCAGAACCATTGTCCCGGTTCGATCAGGCCCAGGTCCAGCAACTGGTTTGAGGTCCATTCGAACGCGACCGAGTTGCGCCATTGAAAACTTGGGATTTCAAAGGTCGATCCTGCGTTTGATTTCAGAGCCTTTGCCGCACGGAAGGAACAGATCGCAGCCGTCAGGTTATGATGCCAGGGGCAGGAATAGGTGTTGTATTCCTGTGTGTTGAACGTGTGATCTGACCGGAGCGTCAGGCCCTTGCGGGATTTGAACAGACCAATCCGGTCGATGCGGCGGCGTTCATAAGGAATGTGATCTTCAAACCGCCAGCGCAGCCCCCCTGACATGTCCAACTGCCGTTCAACCGGGTGGCCGTCGGGCGTGTGGCGGGTGTGTGCGTAGTACCCGCTTCGGTCCAGCATCGCGCGATCCGGAGCAACCCCGTTGGGGAAAGCCGCCAGATCGTCAGCATAGAGGTCGACCACGTGGGTCAACATTGCATCACGGCGTTCTTCGGTGTGAAAGGCCAGCATCTCGCCGATGGTGCGGGTCTCGCAGAAGGGGAAGAACAGGTATTCGGCGTTGTAGCAATAATACATCCAACGCGTCGGGGCCGATGCGATCATAGTATTGATCGTGTCGAAGACGACTGTGCGCGGGGCGCAGGTCAAAGTGACACGGTGTATGCGCTCGGCCAGATCGTCGGACAAAGTGAATTCGGTGGGCATGAAGGCTACCAGCGCAGCGAAGCCGAGGTTCAGGTGGTGACGGATCGTGCTTTCGACCTCGACCTCATCCTCGGCAAAGATCAGAGCAATTGGGCCTTTTGACAGCGTGGGCATACCAGATCGCAGAAAGGAATTCACCGAGTCGTATTGCATGGCCTGTTCGCGCTCGTCTTGCTGGCGTTTCGGGCCAAAATCGGGTAATCGCGCGGGCATTGCAAGCGGCGTTCGTAAGGTATAGACGACGCCGATCCCGCGAACGCAAAGGCCTTACCCATGTCGGAATCCAAAAAGCTGTACATCAAGACCTATGGTTGTCAGATGAACGTCTATGACAGCGAGCGTATGGCCGAAACGCTGGGCGGTCAGGGATATGTGGAAACCCAAAGCCCCGATGACGCGGATATGATTCTGCTGAATACCTGCCATATCCGCGAAAAGGCGGCTGAGAAAGTCTATTCCGAGTTGGGTCGCTTCAAAGGGCTGAAAGCGGAAAAGCCCGATTTGAAGATCGGTGTGGCCGGTTGTGTTGCACAGGCCGAGGGTGAAGAGATCATGCGTCGTCAGCCTCTGGTCGATCTGGTGGTGGGGCCGCAAAGCTACCACCGTCTGCCCGAGATGGAGGCCAAGACCCGCGAGGGCGCCAAGGCGCTGGACACCGACTTCCCCGAGGAAGACAAGTTCGAAAAGCTCAAGAACCGGCCCAAAGCCAAGCGTGGCCCGACGGCGTTTTTGACCGTTCAGGAAGGCTGCGACAAGTTCTGTGCCTTCTGCGTTGTGCCCTATACCCGCGGGGCCGAGGTTAGCCGCCCGGCGGATCGCATCATCCGTGAGGCGCAGGATCTGGTCGAACGCGGCGTGCGTGAGATCACTTTGCTGGGTCAGAACGTCAACGCCTATCACGGGGCCGGACCCAACGGTGACATGACGCTGGCCGGGCTGATCTGGGATTTGAACAAGGTTGACGGGCTGGAGCGTATCCGGTTCACCACGTCGCACCCCAACGACATGGCCGATGACCTGATCGAGGCGCACGGAACCTGCGACAAGCTGATGCCCTATTTGCATCTGCCGGTTCAGTCGGGCTCGGATCGAATTCTGAAGCGGATGAACCGCAGCCATACGGCAGACAGCTATTTGCGTCTGATCGAACGTATTCGCGAGGCACGGCCGGATATCATGATGTCAGGCGACTTCATCGTGGGCTTCCCCGAGGAAACCGATGCGGATTTTCAGGCGACATTGGATTTGGTTGAGCAAGTCAGATACGGATACGCGTACTCGTTCAAATATTCGACCCGTCCGGGAACGCCGGCGGCCGAGCGGTCTCAGGTTGATCCTGAGGTGGCGGATGACCGCCTACAGCGCCTGCAGACCGTGATCACCCGGCATCAACGCGAAATTCAGGATGCGATGGTGGGCCGAAACGTGCGTGTTTTGTTTGAAAAGCCGGGTCGTCTACCGGGGCAGATGGTCGGAAAATCCGAGTATCTTCATTCGGTTCACGTGGCAGACGCGGATTTGGCCATCGGAGAGTTGCGAGACGTACGCATCACCTCGTCGGGCGCGAATTCGCTGGCGGGTGAGCTTGTCTGACACGCGCGCTATCTGTGATGAAAACGCCAAGGGTCAATTTGAACTGAAAATTAACGCTTGATTTATCGCTTCGTTCTATGCTCCGAGAAAAGCCAGATTTTTTAGGGACCTACGACATTTGTAGCCTCTGAATTTTCGGGTTGTGTACTGACGCGGGCAAAGTGTCTGGGCCTTGGAGGGTGCGAGTGGTAGTCGAAAGAAATAAAACAAAGCTTTGTTTGCAGTTTGTTTTGGCGGTGATGGTTTCGCTCTTGGGGCTCTCAGGGGCAGCGATTGCGGGCAATACCGATGCCGCCTTGTCAGATCCTCCGGTATTGGATCCGCAGCGGGTTGATCACGACGTTAGCGCTTTCTATCTGGGATTGACGGCGGGATACGCAAGTGGCGGAACGGATCAGTTCGGTTTGGCCACACCAGGCGGCACGTTTCCCATTGGCGAATTGGACTTGAACGGGTCATTCGGTGGCGTTCGGGCTGGATGGCGCGGTGTTCTTCCGGCCAAAGGCGGGCGCGACTATGTTTACGGCCTTGAAATCGGGTATGAGTTCGGCTCGATTGACGATGAAACAACCGCGCTGATCAGTGGAACGACAGTCACCGGCGGGTCCGAAGTGTCGGACGTGTTGTCCATCCGATTCCGCAATGGCCTGACAAACAAAAGCGGCTCCATCCTTTATTTTGTGTCCGCTGGTTATGTGCGCGGCGACATCGAAACGACAAACAGCATTACCACCGGCGCAACGACACAGTCATTTCAGGAGAGTGACAGCCGGGATGGATTCTCGCTGAGTATTGGGGCTGAGCACTACCTGAACGACGATTGGTCAATCACCGGCGAATATGAATATGTTCAGTTTCAGGGTGAGGATATCGAATTTGGCAACGGATTCTCGACCCGTTCCACGCCGGAGTATCGCAGTCTTCGGTTTGGTCTGACTTATACGTTCTGATTTGCAGAGGGTGCTCTGTCGAATACCGGGATGATTGGCTGAAATCACAAACAATCGGCGGAATTATCATCTGATCCGGAAAATTTGAATCTGTGGCTTGCACCTACCGGCAATTGTTGTCACGCTCAGGGTGAAACGCCAAGACAGGAGAACGGATTGGCCATCGGTGCCCTGACCCCACCGCAAGATGAAATGCCCCAGCGTGAGGCGTTTGTTGAATTTCCAGACAACCGGTTGTTGATTGACCTTTGCGGCGAATATGACCGCAATCTGACCGACATCGAAAACAAGCTATCGGTTCAGATCGTGCGCCGTGGCAATCAGCTTGTTGTCATGGGTGACGAGGATGCTCAGAAACAGGCGATTGAGGTGCTCCAGGCGCTTTACACGCGTCTGGAAGGCGGGCGCGAGGTTGAAGCCGCAGATGTGGATCGTGAGTTGCGCATGGGCGGGTCCGAGACCGGAACCGGCAGCCGCGACGGCGATCAGCTTGAGATGTTCAAGGGCGGCACGGTCGAGATCAAGACTCGCAAGAAACTGGTCGAGCCCCGCACGGACGCGCAGAAAGCCTATGTGCAGTCGCTGTTCAACAATGAACTGGCCTTTGGAATCGGGCCGGCAGGCACGGGTAAAACCTATCTTGCCGTTGCTGTTGGTGTGTCGATGTTCATCGGCGGGCATGTGGACCGCATCATCCTCAGCCGTCCGGCGGTCGAGGCGGGCGAGAAGCTTGGATACCTGCCCGGCGATATGAAGGACAAGGTCGATCCCTACATGCAGCCGCTCTATGACGCGTTGAACGACTTTTTGCCCGGCAAGCAACTGGCCAAACTGATCGAAGAAAAGCGTATCGAAATCGCGCCGCTGGCCTTCATGCGGGGGCGTACCCTTGCGAATGCCTTCGTGGTGCTTGATGAGGCGCAAAACGCCACGACCATGCAGATGAAGATGTTCCTGACCCGTCTGGGTGAAGGTAGCCGGATGGTGATCACCGGTGACCGCTCGCAGGTCGATCTGCCGCGCGGGGTGCAATCGGGGCTGGCAGATGCGGAACGTTTGTTGAAAACGATCCCGAATATCAGCTTCAACTACTTCACTTCCAAAGATGTGGTCCGCCACCCGCTTGTCGCCGCCATTATCGAGGCGTATGAGGCCGACGCGGGGCGTGAAACCGGATAAGGCCCGCGCCGCGGATACCGGGTATTGGGCGAATTGACATGGCTATTGAACTGACGGTCGAAGACCCCCGTTGGAGCGGTCTGGAAGCATTGGTAGACCGTGCCGCTCAGGCGGTGTTCCATCGTTTTGATCTGGACGCAGATCTGTGTGAAGTCAGTGTTCTGGCCTGCGATGATGCCCACATTGCCGCGCTGAACGCCGAGTTTCGGGAAAAACCCAGCCCAACCAACGTGCTGAGCTGGCCCGCCGAGGATCTGTCGCCCGAGGCCGCAGGCGACATCCCTGACCATCCGCAGCCCGATTTTACCGGTGAAATCGCCCTTGGTGATATCGCCATTTCCTTCGATACTTGCACCCGCGAGGCAGCCGAGGCAGGCAAACCCATGGACGATCACGTGACGCATCTGATCGTTCACGGATTGTTACATCTGTTGGGCTATGATCACATTCGTGACCCCGACGCCACTTTGA
This sequence comes from Ruegeria sp. N8, assembly GCF_056531325.1. Taxonomy (NCBI): domain Bacteria; kingdom Pseudomonadati; phylum Pseudomonadota; class Alphaproteobacteria; order Rhodobacterales; family Roseobacteraceae; genus Ruegeria; species Ruegeria sp. N8. The sequence goes on from NZ_JBQFLQ010000008.1 coordinate 63,017, forward strand.
TGGAGGGGCTTGAGGTCGAGATACTTGGCAAAATGGGTATTGATAACCCATATATAGTTTAATACAGGCCAGTCAGGCCGATCATTTGGACTAGGATAATGGGCGAAACAGACGGCAGTTCTATGGCGGCGCAAAGCGCGCAACCGCAGAACAGCGGCGAAAATAGCAAAGAGAAGACAGGGTTTTTCTCTCGAATAGTAGATGCGTTCTCAACCCCGACCGAGGGGGAGGCCACTGCGATGAATGGTCATGATACCGAGGCGACACAGCCACGCGGCATGATCAACCTGCGGCGGATGCGGGTTGAAGATGTGGCCATCCCCACAGCAGAAATCGTGTCAGTTCCTTCGACCATCTCCAAAGACGAGCTTGCGCAGGTGTTTCGCGAAAGCGGCCTGTCGCGGATCCCTGTTTATGAAGGGACACTGGATACGCCTTTGGGCTTCGTGCACCTTAAGGATTTCGCGCTGACCCATGGGTTCAACGGAACATCATCCGAATTCGATCTCGTCTCGATGTTACGGACTTTGCTGTTTGTTCCGCCCTCGATGCCAATTGGGGTTCTGCTGACCAAGATGCAGACAGAACGTAGGCATATGGCCTTGGTTATCGATGAATATGGTGGTGTTGACGGGTTGCTGACCATCGAAGACCTGATTGAGCAGGTTGTGGGTGAGATTGCAGATGAGCATGACGCTGACGAAAGTCAGCTATGGGTGCAGGAAAAGCCAGGCTGCTATGTCGTTCAAGCCCGCGTCCCAGTCGAGGAGTTCGAGGCCGAGATTGGAAGGTCTCTGACCAGCCACGAGGATGTGGACGAGGAAGAAATCGACACGTTGGGCGGGTTGGTCTTTATGCTGTCCGGCCGCGTGCCTGCGCGCGGCGAGGTTGTTTTGCATCCCGAAGGCCCTGAGTTTGAGGTGATCGACGCCGACCCGCGCCGTATCAAGCGCCTGCGCGTAATGTTGCCGGATCTTGTTGCATGACCCCTGTGGGGGGCTGGCCATTCTGGCTGATATTCCTGTCTGCCGCAGTGCTTGGTGGCGTGGCCGCCTTTGGCCTTGCTCCGTTCGGGTATTGGTGGGCGACAGTTATCGCGCTGACGCTGCTGGCCCCGGTTTACCTGTCCAGCAAAAGCCGGGGGCAGGCGGCCTGGATCGGTTGGGCCTTCGCGACGGGCTATTTCGCCCATGCCCTAAGCTGGATCGTTGAGCCATTTCTGGTCGACGCGCCGCGCTACGGATGGATGGCGCCTTTTGCGCTGGTGTTTATGGCCGGAGGGCTTGCCCTGTTCTGGGCTCTGGCATTTTGGGTGGCACGAAAACCCGGCGCATCGGGGGTGGGGCAAACTGTTTTGCTCGCACTGATCATCGCGCTGGCAGAAGCGGGGCGTGGCTATGTGCTGACCGGGTTTCCGTGGGCCGGGTTGGCGCAGGTCTGGGTGGACACACCCGTGGCGCAGGTTCTTGCTCTGACCGGGCCCTATGGGTTGGGGGCGTTGACCTTGCTGGCTACTCTGCCGCTGGGCGCGGCGCTGTCGCGGCGCAAGGGGATTTTCCTGCCTTTGTGTCTGTCGGTTGGTTTTGTAGGTCTGGGTTTGGGATACGCCGCGATGCGCCCGGACGTTACCAATACCGAACACATCGTCCGTCTGATCCAGCCGAACGCGCCGCAGCACCAGAAATGGGACCCAGACTATGCTCCGCTTTTCTTTGCCCGCCAGATTGAATTTTCGGCGCAGCAGCCACGCCCGGACCTGATCGTGTGGCCGGAAACCTCGGTTCCCGCTTGGCTGGGTAGCGCGCAGCCTCATCTGGACGCGATTGCCGAAGCCGCGCAGGGAACGCCGGTTTTTCTGGGCATTCAACGGGGGGATGGGCCCCGGATCTACAACTCGATGATCTACCTGAATGAAGATGGGCAGCAGCAGGGCCTGTATGACAAGCACCATCTGGCCCCGTTTGGCGAATACGTTCCGTTTGGGGACGTGATGGCCCGGTTCGGCATTCACGGCATGGCCACGACCACGGGCAACGGCTTCAGCGCCGGTCCGGGCGCTGAGCTGATCGAGGCGGGAAAGCTGGGGCTGGCCCTGCCGTTGATCTGCTATGAGGCGGTGTTCACGCAAGATGTCTTGTCGGCACCGGGGCGCGCGGATTTTCTGATGCAGATTACCAATGATGCTTGGTTTGGCACTCGGTCCGGGCCGTATCAGCACCTCGCCCAAGCCCAAATGCGCGCGGTTGAACAGGGCCTGCCAATGATGCGCGCCGCCAATACTGGTGTCTCGGCGATGATCGACCCTTTGGGGCGGATCACCAAGGCACTGCCACTTGGAGAGGCGGGGTTTATCGACGCGCTTTTGCCTGCCCCGCTGGCTCGGACACTGTATGCGCGGATCGGCGACTATCCGGTCTTTTTTGTGCTATTCGGCCTGACCGCGCTGCTTTGGCGCAACGCCCGGCGGGTAGACGCATAAATACCGATTGACCCCGGCTTTGTGCGGGCGTATCCCCTCGCATGCCCGTCACAACGGCTTCCTGGCGTGATGGGGAAATCTTAATGGAGCACATTCATGTCCCGACAGAACTATACTTTCACTTCGGAATCCGTGTCCGAAGGGCACCCGGATAAGGTCTGCGATCGTATTTCCGATGCCGTACTTGATGCCTTTTTGAACGAAGAACCCGAAGCACGCGTAGCGTGCGAGACGTTTGCCACCACCAACCGGGTTGTCGTCGGTGGCGAAGTTGGCCTGTCGGATCAGGACAAGTTGCACGACTACATGGCGCATATCGACGACATCGCGCGCGCCTGTATTAAGGATATCGGCTACGAGCAGGACAAGTTCCACCACGAAACCGTCGAAGTGACGAACCTGCTGCACGAACAATCCGCCCATATCGCGCAGGGTGTCGATGCCGCCGATGACAAGGAGGAAGGGGCAGGCGATCAGGGGATCATGTTCGGCTATGCCACGACCGAAACGCCTGCGTTGATGCCGGCTCCGATCCAGTATTCCCACGCGATCCTGCGTCGGCTGGCTGAAGTGCGCAAAAACGGCTCCGAGCCTGCGCTGGGCCCCGATGCCAAGTCGCAGCTTTCGGTTGTCTACCGTGACGGAAAACCTGTCGGTGTCAGCTCGATCGTGCTGTCGACCCAGCATCTGGACGCGGCGCTGAGCTCGGATGACATCCGCGCCATAGTCGAGCCTTATATCCGCGAGACTCTTCCCGAAGGTTGGCTGTCGGCCGAGACCGAATGGCACGTAAACCCGACCGGCAAATTTGTGATCGGCGGCCCCGATGGCGATGCTGGCCTGACTGGTCGCAAGATCATCGTGGACACCTATGGGGGTGCAGCACCTCACGGTGGTGGCGCGTTCTCGGGTAAAGACCCGACCAAAGTGGATCGTTCGGCCGCCTATGCCGCACGCTATCTGGCAAAGAATGTAGTGGCTGCCGGTATGGCTGAGCGTTGCACGATCCAGCTCAGCTATGCGATTGGCGTGTCCAAGCCTCTATCGATCTACGCGGATACGCATGGCACGGGCCAGATCGCAGATGCAGCGATCGAAAAAGCCGTGGGCCAGGTAATGGACCTGACCCCGCGCGGCATCCGCGAGCATCTGCAACTGAACAAGCCGATCTACCAGCGCACTGCAGCCTACGGCCACTTCGGCCGCGAACCCGATGCCGATGGCGGCTTCAGCTGGGAAAGCACTGATCTGGCGGACGCGCTGAAAGCGGCGGTCTGATCTTAGACCAAAGGTGCGCCCATTCGGGCGCGCTCTATTCTGGTGCTTTTTGGGGGCGGCAGGTCTGTTGAGTGGACCGGTCGCCCTCTTGCGTCCGTGGTTTCGGCACAGTATGGGCTCGGCCCATGAGCACCGAGATCCCCCAACGCCCCCGCCGGAACTTTTATGGCCGCTTCAAAGGCAAAACCCTGAAGCAAAGCCAGAAGACCTATCTAAGCGAAGACCTTGATGCGCTGTCCCCGGGTGCGGTCGATTGGGAGAGCAACCCTGAACGCAAGCCGCTCGACTTGCAGGAGCTGTTTGACGGTCGCGACGTCTGGCTTGAGGTCGGCTTTGGTGGTGGTGAGCACCTGGTGCATCAGGCTGCGCGCAATCCTGACATCGGCATAATTGGGGCCGAACCTTACATTAACGGCGTCGCCATGTTGTTGGGCAAAATCCGGCAGGCGGGGATTGAAAACCTTGCCGTCTATCCCGGCGATGCGCGCGATCTGTTTGACGTGCTGCCTCAGGCCAGCATCTCGCGCGCGTTCCTGCTCTATCCCGATCCGTGGCCCAAGACGCGGCACCATCGCCGCCGCTTTGTGACCCCGGAGCACCTGGAGCCGTTGGCGCGGGCGCTGAAACCGGGTTCGATCTTTCGCGTGGCGACGGACATTCCCGACTATGTCCGCCAAACGCTCGAGGAAGTGCCGCGCGCGGGGTTCGAATGGCTGGCGGAGCGCCCCTCCGATTGGCGCGAACCGTGGGACGACTGGATTTCCACCCGCTATGAACAGAAAGCTCTGCGCGAAGGGCGCACGCCGCACTACCTGACCTTCCGCCGCAAGGGCTGATTGCCGCTGGACCATCTGGCCCCAATTCGCTAATCGGCTAAGGCACTGATAGCGAAAACAGGAGCCCCCATGTCCGGACACGGCACGCCCATCCCGATGACCTCGCATCCCTGCGGTCCGCTGACCGGAACGGCAGAGGTGCCCGGCGACAAGTCGATCTCGCACCGGTCGCTGATTTTGGGCGCGATGGCGGTGGGTGAGACGAAGATTTCCGGCCTGCTGGAAGGTGAGGATGTTCTGGATACCGCCAAGGCCATGCGCGCCTTTGGGGCTGAGGTTACGGATCATGGTGGCGGTGAATGGACCGTGCATGGCGTGGGCGTTGGCGGCTTTGCCGAGCCGGATCAGGTGATTGATTGCGGCAATTCGGGCACGGGTGTGCGGCTGATCATGGGCGCGATGGCGACCTGCCCGATCTCAGCCACGTTTACCGGCGATGCCAGCCTGAACAAACGCCCCATGGCGCGGGTGACGGACCCGCTGGCGCTATTTGGGGCGCAATCGGTTGGCCGCTCGGGCGGGCGTTTACCGATGACCATCGTGGGCGCGGCAGAACCCGTGCCGGTGCGCTATGAGGTTCCCGTTCCGTCGGCGCAGGTGAAATCCGCTGTGCTGTTGGCCGGTCTAAACGCACCGGGCAAAACCGTGGTGATCGAAAAAGAGGCCACCCGCGACCATTCCGAACGGATGCTGGCCGGGTTCGGCGCAGAGATCACCGTTGAGGATACCGATGAGGGCCGGGTTATCACTCTGACCGGTCGCCCCGAGTTGAAACCGCAGGTTATTGCCGTGCCGCGTGACCCGTCCAGCGCGGCCTTTCCGGTTTGCGCGGCGCTGATCACGCCGGGTTCGGATGTGCTGGTGCCGGGCATTGGCCTGAACCCGACCCGCGCGGGGCTGTTTACCACGCTGCGCGAGATGGGTGCGGACCTGACTTATGAGAATGAGCGCGAAGAGGGTGGCGAGCCGGTCGCTGACCTGCGCGCGAAATACTCGCCCAACATGAAGGGCATCAACGTGCCGCCGGAACGCGCAGCCTCGATGATTGACGAATACCCGGTGCTGTCTGTGGTTGCGGCCAATGCCACGGGCACCACGATGATGGGCGGGGTGAAAGAGCTGCGCGTCAAGGAAAGCGACCGGATCGACGCCATGGCCCGGGGGTTGCGTGCCAATGGCGTGACCGTGGATGAGGGCGAGGATTGGTGGTCGATTGACGGTCTGGGCATCGGCAATGTCCCCGGCAGCGGCACCTGCGAGAGCTTTCTGGATCACCGCATCGCCATGTCGTTCATGGTGATGGGAATGGGAGCGAAATCGCCGGTCTCGGTTGATGATGGCGGCCCGATTGCGACTTCGTTCCCGATTTTTGAACCGCTGATGGCTGCGCTGGGCGCCAAGGTCGTACGCACATGAGCTTTACGGTCGCCATAGACGGCCCTGCAGCTGCTGGGAAGGGCACGATCTCGAAAGGGGTTGCGGCACATTTCGGCTTTGCGCATCTGGACACCGGGCTTTTGTACCGCGCGGTGGGGCGGCGGACGCTGGAAGGGATGGAGCCCATCGCGGCGGCCGAGGCCCTGACCGCCGAGGAGTTGCAGCAGGGCGATCTGCGCACGGCCGAGATCGCTCAGGCCGCGTCGAAAGTGGCGGTGATCCCCGAGGTTCGCGCGGCTTTGGTCGATTTCCAGCGCGCCTTTGCCCGACGGGATAGCGGCGCAGTGCTGGACGGGCGTGACATCGGAACCGTGATCTGCCCCGAGGCCGAGGCCAAGCTGTTCGTCACCGCCAGCGCCGAGGTGCGTGCTGAACGGCGGTATCTGGAACTGAGCGCCAAGGGCGACGATGTGACCCGTGAACAGGTCCTTGCTGATGTGCGCGAGCGCGATGCCCGCGATGCCGAGCGGAGTACAGCCCCGATGAAACCGGCTGAGGATGCCGTTTTGCTGGATACTTCGGACCTCAGCGTCGAGGAGGCCCTGGCACAGGCCATTACGCTGATCGCAGAACGCAAGCCCGCGACGCCGTAGCGCCGCGGGTGATCGCTGCGAGGTGTCGGGATTACAACTCGCCGACTGCGATGCTTTTGATTTTCGACCACTGACCATCGGCTGTTTTTGCCGTGCCGGGGACGTCTTTCAGGAAGGCGGCGCGGGTTTCTGCATTCAGGAACAGGTACAGCTTGCCATCTGCAATAAGGTACTGATCCGGGTCGCCATCAAATTTCTTCCCGACCGACACACCGAACGAGCAGAAACCGCCATGTTGGGGCAGATACGCCGCCGGGTTGGCCTCGAACGCGGCGAGGTTATCCGCCGAGGTGAAATAGTACGATGCGCCATCATAAGTCGCCGAGTGGTTGGCAAAGCCTTCCACCGGATTGCCATTTGTCACCAGCGCCACCAGGTCGACACCATGAGCGGCCAGTGGAGCGCCCGCTGCTGAAATGCCGTTCGAGACGTTGATTTCGTCTGCTGCAAAGGCCGGTGCAGCAACCAAGGGCAGGGCGGCGATCAGGGTGGTCAGGATCAGAGATTTCATTGCGTTTCCTTACGTGCTTTGGGCTCAGAGCGGTCGGGGTATCCGTCGCTGAAACAAATCTAACAACGCTCAACCGAACGAACTATGACAGAAAGGACTTACAGTTTTGCAGATCGTTCAAAATTGCGGCGCTTCTCGGTGATGCCTTCACTAAGCTTTGTTTGGTCACGTGACCTGCTGCCTTTTATGCTGACACTGAAACCAGCGGGAGCCTCGCCATGATCCGACTAGCCTTTTTCATGATATTTCTGGCCACAGGTCTGGCTGCTCAAGAGGCGCAAGAGACCCCGGTACTGGAACCTCCCATGACCTATGAACGGCTGGGTAAAATTCTGTTTGCATTGGATCCCGAGGCACTGCCGCAAGGTCCGGGTTTTCAACTAACATTGGGCGACGTCCCGGTTTTTGTTGTTACTGATATCAACGCCGACCGGATGCGGGCCATGGTGGCGATTGTCAGTGCGGACGATCTGTCGCCAGCGGATCTGCAGCGCGTGATGCAAGCGAATTTCGACAGTACTTTGGATGCACGCTATGCCATAGCCAATGGTACATTGTGGGCGGCCTATATCCATCCGTTGTCGGCGCTTGAGAAGGATCAGCTGATCTCGGGTCTGGCGCAGACAGTGAATATAGCCAAGACATATGGCACGCTCTATTCCGGAGGTGCGGCCGAGTTTGGGGGCGGTGACAGTCAGGGTTTGCAGCGCGCCCTCATCGAAGAGCTTTTGAAGAAGGGCGAGGAAATCTGAACGCCGATGTCGCGGTGCAGACTTCTGCTATCTGGCAACATTTCCAAAGCACCGGTCATAGGCTCTGGCTAGGTTAGGGAAAGCTGTTATAGTCCCCCAAAACAAGGGGGAGCAGAGCCTAATGAGCAAGCGTTTGAGCAAGATTACCATCGTGGGTGGTGGCACAGCGGGGTGGATGACCGCGTTGATCCTCGAGATGGTGTTTTCCCGCACATCCGCCCCCAAGGACCGCCCCCGCATCTGCCTGATCGAAAGCCCAAATATCTCGACCGTGGGTGTGGGCGAAGCAACCGTGCCGCGTATGCCGGTCACACTGCGTCAGGCAGGCATATCCGAGCGCGATTTCTTCCGCGAAACCAACGCGTCGTTCAAATTGGGTGTGAAGTTCTGCAACTGGAACAAGGACGCCAAGGGCAATCGTATCGACTATATGAACCCATTCGCGCATGGCCAGTTGCTGGAAGGGTTGGAGGCCTCGGAATATTTCCTGCGCTTCGGCAACGGGGATCGGGATTTCACTCAATCCATTGCCCCGCATGATGATCTTGCGCGGCTGTGCAAAGGTGCGCGTCCTTTGGGCGCGCCGGAGTTCGAACAACGGTTCGGCTATGCCTACCATCTGGACGCGGTGAAATTCGCCGGGATGCTGACGAAGGTTTGCACCAAACGTGGCGTCGAGCATATTCAGGATGAGGTTCAGGCGGTTGAACTGGACGAACAGGGCAATGTCAGCCACCTGATGCTTGAACGCAAAGGCCGTCATGACATCGAGATGGTCGTGGATTGCACCGGATTCCGGGGGTTGATCATCAATCAGGCTCTGGGTGAGCCGTTCATGGATTATTCGGACTATCTGCCCAATGACCGGGCCATGGCGTTGCAGGTCGAACATCCCAATCCGGAGAAGATCGAAAGCGCCACGCGCTCGACCGCGTTGGGGGCGGGTTGGACGTGGCGAGTGCCATTGTTCAATCGCGTAGGCACGGGCTATGTATATTCTTCGGCGCATCGGACGGATGATCAGGCAGCCGATGAATATCTTGAGTGGCTGGGTGACAGCGGCAAGGGTCTTACGCCACGTGTGATCCCGATGCGGGTTGGGCGAGTGCGCAATGCCTGGGTCAAGAACTGTGTGGCCATCGGCCTATCGGGCGGCTTTATTGAGCCGCTGGAAAGCACCGCGATCCATATGATCGACCACGCCATCCGTTGGTTCGCGGAACATCTGCCGACGCGTGACATCGAGCCGTCGTTGCGCGCGCGCTATAACCGGCAGATGGACAAGCTCTACAATGAGGTGCTGGAATTCATCTGTCTGCATTACCGGTTGGGCAACCGCACGGATGACCAATACTGGATCGACGCGCGGACCGAGATGAAAATCCCCGATCGTCTGGCTGAGAATCTTGAGCTTTGGCAGCACCGCCTGCCGATGGAGCATGATGTGGAGTTCGCCACCCTGTTCGACCATCGCGTTTTCCAGACGGTACTGTTGGGCAAGCAGGTCTACGACACGGGCTATGGTACAGGTATCCGTGACCGTATCCGACCGCTGAAGAAACCGATTTGGTTCCAGTGGTGGAAGGGTGCGAAGGTAGACCTTGCGCAGATACTCAAATCCATGCCGGACCACAAAACGCTGCTGCGCGATATTCGTGGCGAGCTTGAGAAACCGGCCTTCGGCAAGCCAGCCAAACCGACAGTGGCGATGCCTGGCACGAAACCGGCCCCAGTGGCGGTCCAGAACATGCCGAACTTTGCCGAGATTCAAAGTGGTGCAAAGGATCTGCAACTGTTTTGAGAAGTCTGGGCGCTTTGCGGCGCCGCGTCTTTAGCATGGAAAGGGCGGTGAATTGATCCCGCCCTTTTTGCATTTGGAGTGCTTGTCTAACCAGCATTGGAATGTAATAACATTACAAAAAATTTTGTGACGAGGTTTGCCATGCGACGAAACAAGACCGGGCGAGGCGGTCGTAATCTTTGCAGCGGTCTAAAGCGGCGGTGCGGGGTGTCTCCGATGCGAACCTATGATTCCCTGCCGCCTGAATTGCGCGGCTGGTTGGCAGCGGCATGCCTGCCGTGGAGCCCAGCCTCGGCGCTGAAGATCTGGAACCGGTCTGGCGGATCGACGGATATTGCCGGGGCGCTGTCCCGACTGGATGCCATCGAACGGTCGATGTTGCAGAAGGACGCAGGCATCTGGCACATGAAAGATAGCGGAGCAGCCAGTAACTAAGGGCTTTGCTCTTGCACATTACCTGAATTCGGCCTATACGCGCGCTGTCTGAACAAGGGCGGTCAACGTCCGGATGACGTATCTGAGCAGGGCCGGGTTACCTCGGCCCTTTGTGTTTGTGTAATCGGATGCGCACCGGGTCACGCCAGAGGACACCATGAAACAAGACCGGCGGAGACAACCGCTCGGCCAGCAAAATCGTACTGTAAAGGAAAACAACGCCACATGGCTAACGCATCCATGGAGGAATTCGAAGCCCTCCTGAACGAAAGCTTCGAAATGGACACGCCCGAAGAGGGTTCTGTTGTCAAAGGCAAGGTTCTGGCGATCGAAGCCGGCCAAGCCATCATCGACGTCGGCTACAAAATGGAAGGCCGCGTTGATCTGAAAGAATTCGCAAATCCCGGCGAAGCCCCTGAAATCGCTGTAGGCGACGAGGTAGAAGTTTACCTGCGTGCCGCAGAAAACGCCCGTGGCGAAGCCGTCATCTCGCGCGAGATGGCCCGCCGTGAAGAGGCATGGGACCGTCTGGAAAAAGCATATGCCGACGACCAGCGCGTCGAAGGTGCAATCTTTGGTCGCGTCAAAGGTGGCTTCACCGTCGATCTGGGCGGCGCAGTTGCGTTCTTGCCCGGCTCGCAGGTTGATGTTCGCCCCGTGCGCGACGCTGGCCCGCTGATGGGTCTGAAGCAGCCGTTCCAGATTCTGAAAATGGACCGTCGCCGTGGCAACATCGTTGTGTCGCGTCGCGCAATCCTGGAAGAATCGCGTGCCGAACAGCGTGCCGAAGTTATCGGCAACCTGTCCGAAGGTCAGACCGTCGAGGGTGTTGTCAAGAACATCACCGAATACGGTGCATTCGTTGACCTGGGCGGTGTTGACGGCCTGCTGCACGTCACCGACATGGCATGGCGCCGTGTGAACCACCCGTCCGAGATCCTGACGATCGGCGAAACCATCAAGGTTCAGGTCATCAAGATCAACAAAGAGACCCACCGCATCAGCCTGGGCATGAAGCAGTTGCAGGAAGATCCGTGGGATCTGGTTGCTGCGAAATACCCGCTGGGCTCGGTCCATCAGGGTCGCGTCACCAACATCACCGACTACGGCGCGTTCGTCGAGCTGGAAGCCGGTGTCGAAGGTCTGGTGCACGTATCCGAGATGTCCTGGACCAAGAAAAACGTCCATCCCGGCAAGATCGTTTCGACCAGCCAGGAAGTCGACGTCATGGTTCTGGAAATCGACGGCGCCAAGCGTCGCGTGTCTCTGGGCTTGAAGCAGACTCAGCGCAACCCGTGGGAAGTGTTTGCAGAAACGCACCCCGAGGGCACCGAGGTCGAAGGCGAAGTCAAGAACATCACCGAATTCGGTCTGTTCATTGGTCTGGAAGGCGACATCGACGGCATGGTTCACCTGTCCGACCTGTCCTGGGACGAGCGTGGCGAGGATGCGATCCAGAACTACCGCAAAGGCGACATGGTTTCGGCCGTTGTCTCGGAAGTTGATGTCGAAAAAGAGCGTATCTCGCTGTCGATCAAAGCCCTGGGCGGTGACAAGTTCGCCGAAGCCGTGGGCGGCGTGAAGCGTGGCTCGGTCATCACTGTCGAAGTCACCGCGATCGAAGATGGTGGTATCGAGGTGGAATACGAAGGCATGAAATCCTTCATCCGCCGTTCGGACCTGTCGCGTGACCGCGCCGAGCAGCGCCCCGAGCGTTTCTCGACCGGTGACAAGGTCGACGTCCGCGTCACCAACGTTGACAGCAAAACCCGCCGTCTGGGTCTGTCGATCAAGGCGCGCGAAATCGCCGAAGAGAAAGAGGCTGTAGAACAGTACGGTTCGTCGGACTCGGGCGCGTCGCTGGGCGACATCCTGGGTGCAGCGCTGAAGTCGGGCGACTAAGCCCGGACCTCAGTCCAAGCAGAATTTGCGGCCCCGCATGAGAGTGCGGGGCCGTTTTTGTTGCGAATCAACACGTTCCGATTTGCAGGCTTTATTCATCTGTGGTTCACGATTTGCAGGCCAATTCCCCGACAAGTGCAAAAATTCGCGTGAGTTTGACGTAGAATCAAGGTCGCACACACAGAGTCAACGTTCCCCCGAACCAAGTTTTTTTCTATAGTGATCAGAATAATAGACATGGTAATCCGGTCGCCTGGGAGGGTAACGCACATGATCCGTTCAGAACTGATTCAGAAAATCGCCGACGAGAACCCGCATCTCTACCAACGCGACGTCGAGCGGATCGTGAATACTGTGTTCGAAGAAGTGACGGATGCCATGGCCCGCGGGGACCGGGTGGAACTGCGCGGATTTGGCGCGTTTTCCGTCAAAAAGCGCGACGCGCGGGTTGGCCGTAACCCTCGGACAGGTGAGACTGTTCAGGTGGAAGAAAAATGTGTTCCATTTTTCAAGACAGGCAAGTTGCTAAGGGACCGTTTGAACGGTAAAGCCTAAGGCATGATGCGCTACATTCGATATGCTTTTCTGGCGACCCTCGGGATCGTCCTGATTTCGGTCTCGCTGGCCAACCGCGAAGCCGTTGAACTGACATTGATGCCTCAGGCAATTGCCGATCTGGTCGGGGTCAATTTCAGCATTTCGCTGCCGTTGTTTATTGTGGTTCTGGGCAGCATCGTGGCCGGTCTGGTCATCGGGTTCCTATGGGAATGGCTGCGCGAGCACAAGCACCGCGCGGACGCGTCGGCCAAAACCGGCGAAGTGCGCAAGCTTGAGCGTGAGGTCAAGAAGCTCAAGAAAAAGCAGAATGAAGGCAAGGACGAAGTGCTTGCCATTCTGGACGAAGCCAGCTGAGTCGATGTCCGACGTATCGGTGAAAATCTGCGGCCTGACCGCCCCTGATCACGTGCGCGCTGCGGCTGAGGTCGGAGCGCGGTATGTGGGCTTTGTCTTTTTTCCAAAATCGCCGCGACACCTAGAGATTGAGGCCGCGGCCGCGATGGCCCACCTTGTGCCTGTCGGAGTGGCCAAAGTTGCGCTGACTGTCAATGCCTCGGACGCGGAACTGGACAGGCTTGTCGCGGATGTACCGCTGGACATGTTGCAACTGCATGGCAAGGAAAGCCCCGACCGCGTGGCTGATATCCGGCAGCGTTACGGCCTGCCTGTGATGAAGGCCATAGGTGTGGCCGAGCCCGAAGATCTAATGGCGATTGATCTGTATTCTGAGGTGGCCGACCAATTGCTTATCGACGCTAAGCCGCCTCGCAACGCCGAATTGCCCGGCGGGAACGGTCTGGCCTTTGACTGGCGCCTGCTGGCTGGGCGCAAATACTGGCGGCGTCCGTGGATGTTGGCGGGTGGCCTGACCCCTGACAACGTGGCCGAGGCTGTCCGCATGACCGGGGCACAACAGGTCGATGTATCCTCGGGGGTCGAAAGCGCGCCGGGGGTCAAGGATGCTGGTCTGATCCGCGCATTTGTTGACGCAGCAAGCTGATACGTTTTGCCATGGCAAATCCCGCCGCTACCTCCTATGAACAACGGGAATGACGAGGGAGACACCCATGGCCAACGATCTTTTCAATTCCTTCATGTCCGGCCCGGATGAGCAGGGCCGTTTTGGCATCTTCGGCGGACGGTTTGTCAGCGAGACCCTGATGCCGTTGATCCTGTCGCTGGAAGAGGAATACGAGAAGGCCAAAGACGATTCGACCTTCTGGGCCGAGATGGATGATCTGTGGGCGAACTATGTGGGTCGTCCCTCGCCGCTGTATTTCGCGGAACGCCTGACCGAACACTTGGGCGGCGCGAAGATCTACCTCAAGCGCGACGAGCTGAACCACACCGGCGCGCACAAGATCAACAACGTGCTGGGCCAAATCATTCTGGCGCGCCGTATGGGCAAGACCCGGATCATCGCCGAAACCGGCGCAGGGCAGCACGGCGTGGCCACCGCCACGGTCTGCGCCAAGTTCGGCTTGAAGTGCATCGTCTATATGGGTGCCCATGACGTGCAGCGTCAGGCCCCCAACGTGTTCCGTATGCGCCTGCTGGGGGCCGAGGTGATTCCGGTCACGTCCGGTCGTGGCACGCTGAAAGACGCGATGAATGACGCGCTGCGCGATTGGGTGACGAATGTGCGCGACACGTTTTACTGTATTGGCACCGTAGCCGGTCCACACCCGTACCCTGCAATGGTCCGCGATTTCCAGTCGATTATCGGCAAGGAAGCCAAGGAACAGATGTTGAAGGCCGAAGGCCGTCTGCCCGACACGATCATTGCCGCCATCGGTGGCGGATCGAACGCGATGGGCCTGTTCTACCCGTTCCTTGACGACAAATCGGTCAATATCATCGGGGTCGAGGCCGGGGGCAAAGGTGTAAACGAGAAGATGGAGCATTGCGCCTCGCTGACCGGCGGTCGTCCTGGCGTGCTGCATGGCAACCGCACCTATCTGCTGCAAGATGATGACGGTCAGATTCTGGAAGGCTACTCGATTTCGGCCGGTCTGGACTATCCCGGTATCGGGCCGGAACATTCGTGGCTGAACGATATTGGCCGCGCGAACTATGTCTCGATCACCGACAAAGAAGCACTCGAGGCGTTCCAGCTCTGCTGCGCTACCGAAGGGATTATCCCGGCGCTGGAACCCAGCCACGCGCTGGCCCACGTGATGAAAATTGCGCCCGACCTGCCCAAGGATCATCTGATTTGTATGAACATGTGCGGGCGGGGCGACAAGGATGTGCAGACCGTGGCCAAGTATCTGAACTTCGATATGTCGGATACCGAAGGGCGTACGGCGGGCTAAGCGCCATAGCATTAAACGTTTGGAGCCGGCCCCAAAACAGGGCCGGTTTTTTTGACCGCGCCCACAAGAGGGCCCGCGCGGCGGTCTGTTGACGTCGCAAACCAGAGGTTCAGTCAGGTATCAATCATCTGCAGCCGCGTGGTCGCGCAGGATATCCAACGGCACCACCTCTAAGGCGCGTTGGTGTGTGGCCTCAAGGTGTACCATGGGCGCGCAGCCTTCGTCATGCGCTTGCAGGAACCGCCCGGCGCACAGGCACCAACTATCCCCGGGTTTGAGGCCGGGAAAGTCGAACTCTGGTCGAGGGGTGCTCAGGTCGTTGCCGACATATTTGGAAAAAGCCAGAAATTCGGCCGTCATCACTGCGCAGACGGTGTGGCTGCCCTGATCCTCGGGGCAGGTGTTGCAAGCGCCGTCGCGAAAGAACCCGGTCAGCGGATCGCGGGAACAGGGCGCAAGCACGCCGCCCAGTACATTTATGCTGTCCTGTTTCTGCATAATCCGACTTTACAGGCTTTGCGCGATGCTGCGGAACATTTCTACATTGGCCTCATTCACCCCGTCATCGCGGAATTTACGGTCCGCGCCGGTTGTTACGATCAGAACGCCCCGAGGCTGATCGAAATAGATATATTGGCCATAGACGCCGCGCGCCAGAAACTCACCCTCATGCGCGCCGATGGGGATCCACCACTGATAGCCATACCCGATCTTGCCCGCCTGTGTTGGGGCGCTAGGCAGAACGGATTCGGCGATCCAGTCGGCAGGGACCAGTTGCTGCCCCCCATAGGTGCCATTTTGTAGGATCATCTGCCCAAAGCGGGCGAAATCACGGGTGGTAAAGTTCAGCCCGCCCAACACAAAGGCCACTCCGGCACCGTCCGCCACATAGTAACCATCCTGTTCCAGACCTAGCGGCTGAACGATCTTTTCGGTCAACAGATCCGAGACGCTGCGCCCGGTCGCCCCTCGGATCACCATGCCAATGACATGTGTGTCGATGGACACGTATTGCCATTGCGCGCCGGGTTCTACGAAAGTGTCCTGCAACGAGGCCGCGAAATCGTCCAACTCACCACCCAAGGCCACCACGCGACCCATCCGATTGATATCGGAGTTCGGGTCGAAATAGTCTTCGTTAAAGGTGACGCCGCTTGTCATGTTCAGCACGTTGCGGACCGTTGCGCCATCATAGGCCGTTCCCGCCAGCTTGGGCGCATATTGCACCACCGGATCGTCCAGCGACCCGATCGCGCCTTCGGCCAGCAGGATGCCGAACAGGGCCGATAGATAGCTTTTCGCAACCGACCACGAAATCCGGTGATCGTCGGGACCGGTGCCCAGGTAATATTCCTCAAACCGGATTTCGCCATCCTGCATCACCAGCAGGGACGTCACCGCCCGGTCCTCGATCCATTGATCGGTGCCCTCGGGCAGGTCGAATCCAGCGCCATAGGGCAATTCGCTGGTTGGGCCGTTACCACGGGGCAGGGCGACCGTTAGAAACGCCTCATCCATATGAGAGAAATTGTGGACGATCTTTTCTTCTGCAAACAAAGAGTTCACGGCCATGAGCCGCTGAATTTCTTCGCGCTTCCAGACCCCGACAACGATTGCGGCTAGCGCCAGCATCAAGGCGACGCGCAACATCCACTTCAGCAGTGATCTCATATGTCTCCTCCCATAGACGTGCCGCATTGGACCGCGTGCGGCAGCCATCTGCAATCAGGACGTTACGGCAAGAGCTAAGGGGCTATTTGAACTTATCCAGCAGTTTCTGCATCGCCGAGCGGTCATCAACCTGTGGTTCCGGCTTTGGTTGGGGCGCAGGTTTTTGCGCTTTGTCTGCAGTTTTCGACGATCGCGGCGGCGCGGTGCGCATGGCAACCGCGTTCATGAACTTGCCACCGTCACCATCGGCCAGATGCCCTGCACCATCCGAGACACCGCGTAGCACATCATCCAACCAGTCGGTATCAGCCTTGGCGAAGTCGCCCAGAACATAGGGCGAGACCATCTCTTTCCGCCCTGGATGCCCGATCCCAAGGCGCACACGGTCATAGGCCGAGCTGATATGTTCGTGGATTGACCGCAGTCCATTGTGCCCCGCATGCCCGCCGCCTGCCTTGACGCGCACTTTGCCAGGGGCAAGGTCCAACTCGTCATGGAAAACGGTCACGTCGGTTGAGTCCAGCTTGTAGAACCGCATCGCCTCGC
Source organism: Ruegeria sp. N8 (assembly GCF_056531325.1). Classification (NCBI taxonomy): domain Bacteria; kingdom Pseudomonadati; phylum Pseudomonadota; class Alphaproteobacteria; order Rhodobacterales; family Roseobacteraceae; genus Ruegeria; species Ruegeria sp. N8. The sequence continues at coordinate 80,131 of NZ_JBQFLQ010000008.1, forward strand.
CCACGGACTGGCCCGAGCGGTTCATGAAGGTTTGCGGCTTGATCAGCAAAACCTTTTCTCGGCCAAGACGACCTTCGGCAATCTCGGCCTGAAACTTGGATTTCCAGGGACCGAAATTGTGATCTTCGGCAATCCGGTCCACGGCCATAAAGCCGATATTGTGCCGGTTGCGAGCATATTTCGATCCGGGGTTCCCCAATCCGACAAACAGTTTCATAGGCGCGCCCTTGTCTGATGCTACAGGTTGATGCCACGGTTTGCCCCCTGCTTTCCAGCCCACAGGGCAAAAGAAAACGGGGCCTGAATCAGGCCCCGCTTCAAACTCCAAACACCGGGTCTTGGTTTATTCTTCGGCTGCGTCCTGGCCGACGACTTCAACCTCATCCGCGGCCACTTCTTCGCCTTCCTCATCATCGCTGGACGACAGGCCGGTCGGGGCCGAGATGTTGGCGATCACGAAGTCACGGTCAATGGTCGGCTTGGTGCCTGCGGGCAGGTCAACTGACGAGATGGTGACAACGTCGTTGATGTTCAGACCGGTCAGATCAATGGTGATCTTCTCAGGAATGTCACCAGCGGTGCAGACCAGCTCAACCTCGGGACGGACAACCGTCAGAACGCCGCCCTTCTTGATGCCGGGCGCTTCGTCTTCGTTGACGAATTCAACGGGGATGAACAGCGCGATCTTGGTGGTCCGACGCAGACGCATCAGGTCCAGGTGGGTCGGCAGGTCTTTGACAACGTCACGCTGAACGTCGCGGCAGATGACGCGAACGTCTTCGTGGCCTTCAACCTTCAGGTTCCATAGGGTCGACTTGAAGCGGCCTGCTTTCAGGCGCTTGAACAGAACGTTAAACGGGATGTTGATCGGCAGCGGCTCTTTGTCGCCACCAAAAACAATGCCCGGAACCATGCCGTCGCGGCGTGCTTGACGAGCGGCGCCCTTGCCTGTCCCCGTCCGTTCCAGAGCTACGAGATCAGGAATCTCACCAGCCATGATATATCTCCAAATGTTAGGGCGGGCATCCTCCAAGGCTGTATGCCCGCGTGAAGCCGCGTCCTTAGCTTGATTCATTGGATTTGGAAAGGGCTTTTTCGAGCCATCGTTTTTTTGCGAGGCTCTGCCTCGCGCTCCGGGATATTTGGGGCCAGATGAAGAGCGGATCCAGACTTCATCTGGCTGAAAATATCCCGGGGGAGGCGCCCGGAACGGGCGGCGGGGGCAGAGCCCCCTGACCCAGTGATCACTTTTGCCAACGGCCCCCGAAATCTTCGGGCACCAACAGGTTGTGCGCCCCGACGTCCCCGAGATTGCGTTCACCGCACAGCGCCATTGTTGTGTCGAGTTCCTTGTGGATCACCTCCAGCGCGGTGGTGACACCTTTTTGTCCCATCGCTCCCAGACCATAGACAAAGGCGCGGCCAATATAGGTGCCTTGCGCACCCAAGGCGACGGCTTTCAAGACGTCCTGGCCCGAGCGTATGCCGCTGTCCAGATGGACTTCAACATCACTGCCTACGGCGTCCATGATTTCGGGCAGTACCCGGATTGAACTGAGCGCGCCGTCCAGTTGGCGACCGCCGTGGTTTGAGACAACAATCGCATCCGCCCCCAGTTTGGCGGCCATCTTTGCGTCTTCGGCGTCCAAAATGCCCTTGAGGATCACCTTGCCGCCCCATTGCTCCATCAGCTTTTCGACCTTGTTCCAGTCGAGGCTGGGGTCGAACTGCTCGGCCGTCCACGCGCCAAGGGACGAAGCATCCGATATCCCTTCGACATGGCCGACGATGTTGCCGAATTCGCGGCGCTTGGCGCCCAGCATCTCAATCCCCCAGGACCATTTGGTCATGAGGTTTGCGATGGTTTTGGGCGTCAGCTTTGGTGGTGCAGACAGGCCGTTCTTGAGGTCTTTGTGCCGTTGGCCTAGGATTTGTAGATCCAGTGTAATGACCAACGCGGAACACTTGGCGTCCTTGGCTCGTCGAATGAGGCGGCTGACATAGTCCTGATCTTTCATCGTATAGAGCTGAAACCAGAACGGTTTGGTCGTGTGCTCTGCCACGTCTTCGATCGAGTTGATCGACATGGTGGACAGGGTGAAGGGCACGCCGAACTCCTCGGCGGCTTTGGCGGCCTTGATCTCTCCGTCCGCGTGTTGCATGCCCGTCAGACCGACCGGGGCCAAGGCGACCGGCATTGACACGTCCTGACCAATCATCTGCGATGCGGTTGAACGCCCTGACATATCGACGGCAACCCTTTGCCGTAGGCGGATGTCATCGAAATCCGAGCTGTTGTCGCGGAAGGTCTGCTCGGTCCAGCTGCCGCTTTCCGCATAGTCATAGAACATACGCGGGACACGCCGCTCATAGATGCGTTTGAGGTCTTCTATGTTGGTGATGACGGGCATGAAGCAGGCTTTCGTAGGATTGGTTCACTTTGTTTACCAATCTTTATGCCGCGTCGCAATGTAAGGTTTGAGCAGGATTTTAGTGCGCTAACACAAAACCGCGACTGGGGCTTCCAGGCGCGGTTCATGGTCTTGATGTCGAGCAGGGCAGGGTCAGGCGGAGTGTGCGCCGTCAGATAGGGATTTTACGAAATCCAGAACCTCGGCCACCGGTTTGCCAGCCGCGATTTGGCTGACAATGGCGGATCCCACTACGGCCCCGTCAGCAACGCTTGCAATGGCCTGCGATTTCTCGGGCGTGTTGATGCCAAAGCCGACGATGACGGGCAGGTCTGTGGCGGATTTGATGCGGGCCACTTCTGGGCCGACATTGGTGGCCTCGGCCTCGGCTGCGCCGGTGATACCGGTGATTGAGACATAGTACACAAAGCCGGACGTGTTTTGCAAAACGCGCGGCAGGCGCTTGTCGTCGGTCGTAGGGGTCGCAAGGCGGATGAAGTTCAGGCCTGCAGCCTGCGCAGGCAGGCAGAGTTCATCGTCTTCTTCGGGCGGCAGGTCCACCACGATCAGCCCGTCGATGCCAGCTGCTTTGGCATCGGCCAGAAAGGTATCTACCCCACGGCTGTAGATCGGGTTGTAATATCCCATCAGAACAATCGGCGTCGTGTCATCCGTTTCGCGGAATGCACCGGCCAGGTCCAACGTGCGCTGCAAGGTCATCCCACCGTCCAGGGCACGCTGACCTGCGGCCTGGATGGTCGGACCATCCGCCATAGGATCGGTGAAAGGCAGGCCAAGCTCGATCACGTCCACACCGGCCCCCGGCAATCCTTTGACGATCTCAAGCGAGGTGTCAAAGTCGGGATCACCAGCCATGATATAGGCAACGAAAGCCTTTTTACTCTCGGCCTTGAGAGCGGCGAACTTGGCGTCGATACGGGTCATCTGCGGTCCTTGCATTCAGGTTTGAACCTGATGTGCAGAAACTTTCGCCGGAAATCAATCCCGACCGCTCAGATTGGCCTAGAACCCGTAGTGATACCGCAGGAACAGTGCGTTGACGCCGGGGTTGAAGCTTTCTGTGCTGGCGTTCGACTTGTGAGTGACGGCCAGCGAAATGGCGTTGCCGCTGTCCAAAGTATAGCCAACACCCAGAAGGCTGCGAATCTGAAAGCCACCACCCAAGTCATTGTCGCCGTTAGAGGCGTTAAAGTAGCCTGGCATCACACTTAACTCAGCGAACCAGCGATCCGAGAGGGAATAGATGCCCACCAAACCTGCGCCGATATGCGTGTCACCGTCGGTGTCGACAGTCAGGGCTGCACCCAAACCAGCGCTGAAACGCGTTGCTTCGTGAAACGGGCGATGCTGGTATTCTAGCGAAAAGACGCCCTGATCGTCGCCGTTGCCGTTAGAAAAATCCGCAAAACCCGCGCCAAAGATGACAGATTGGGCCTGTACCGAGGTTGCAGCCACGAGCAAGGCGACAGAAGTAAGTAACGCTTTCATTGGGTTCTTCGTCAATTAATTGTGTGTGAATTCCTAATTGGGGACCATGACCCGCGCGGTTCAACTCACGCAAGTACAAATACCGTAACGGTTTAGTGAAGCTGCGGTGGCCATCTGCCGGTTGCACCGCTTGGGTTGCGCATTTTCCACAACCCGCCTAGAAGACGCCGTCACATCGCTTCAGGAGGCCGCAATGGGCTTTAAAATGGGAATCGTGGGTCTGCCGAATGTGGGCAAGTCGACCTTGTTCAACGCGCTGACCAAGACTGCCGCGGCGCAAGCGGCGAATTTCCCGTTCTGCACCATCGAGCCGAATGTGGGCGACGTGGCCGTGCCGGACGAGCGTTTGGACAAGCTGGCGGCAATTGCGTTCTCGAAGCAAATCATCCCGACGCGCATGACCTTCGTGGACATCGCTGGTCTGGTGAAGGGGGCGTCAAAGGGCGAGGGGCTGGGCAATCAGTTTCTGGCCAATATCCGTGAAACCGACGCGATCGCCCATGTGTTGCGCTGTTTCGAAGATGGCGATGTGACCCATGTGGATGGCCGTGTCGACCCGGTGGCTGATGCTGACACGATCGAGACCGAACTGATGCTGGCCGATCTGGAAAGCATCGAAAAGCGCCGCGCCAATCTGGTGCGCAAGCTGAAGGGCAACGACAAAGAGGCGCAGCAACAAGACCGCCTGCTGGCCGAAGCGCAGGCTATGCTGGAAAGCGGTAAACCCGCGCGGTTGGTTGAGGTTACGGCCGAGGACGCCAAGGCGTGGAAGATGCTGCAACTGCTGACCACCAAACCGGTTCTGTATGTCTGCAACGTGTCCGAAGAAGAGGCCGCCGAGGGCAATGAATATTCCGCCAAGGTCGCTGAAATGGCTGCCGCGCAGGGCAATTCTCACGTCATCATCAGCGCCAAGATCGAAGAAGAGATTAGCCTGCTGGAAGCAGACGAAGCCGAGATGTTTCTGACCGAGATGGGTTTGGAAGAACCCGGCCTCGACCGTCTGATCCGCGCCGGTTACGACCTGCTCAAGCTGGAAACCTATTTCACCGTCGGCCCGAAAGAGGCCCGAGCCTGGACCATCCGCACCGGCACCGCGGCACCGCAGGCGGCTGGCGTGATCCATGGTGATTTCGAAAAGGGCTTCATTCGGGCCGAGACCATCGCCTATGACGACTACATCGCCGCTAATGGCGAGCAAGGAGCCAAGGAGGCAGGCAAGATGCGCGCCGAGGGCAAGGGCTACATCGTCAAGGACGGCGATGTGATGCACTTTTTGTTTAACAACTGAGCCCGTCTGGCAAACGTCTGTATCAGAGCTTTTCGTTCAGGCTGCAATGGCTGATCAGCCACCCGCCGTCAGGTTGCCGGTACAAAACGTTAAGGGATGTCCCGTAACCGGTCGTCCCTTCACTAAAGTGGACAAGGCACCAGCCGATTTGACCGTCGATGCCGGCCTGAACAACCGTAACGATTTTGTCCTCGCCACCTTCCTCAACCCATTCAGAATGGGTAGCTTCTATAGCCTTTCGGCCTTTGGCTGCAGGGCCGTAGGGCGAAAATAGTTGTGCGTCATCCATAAAGAATGACGCACAACCAGTTGCATCTTTTAACCGATAGCAATCAACATACTTGTCATACAATTTCTGAAAAACTTCTACTGCGGTCATCCGAAGCCTCTCCGTGTTGCCCTTGCCGTGTATTACAGGCGAGTTTCTTGAGTAAGACAAGAATGCGTTCAAAGGTATGCTCGCCTGCAGACGGTGCTTTTCCCGCAGGTTAATACGGCTAAAGTGGTCGTCGGCCCGTTATTGGAAAACTCGAATATGATCGAAATCCGCGACCTCCAACTCCTTAGCGCCCTTGCGCGACACCAACATTTCGCCAAGGCAGCTGAGGAATGCGGGATATCGCAGCCCGCGTTCTCGATGCGCATCCGCAATCTTGAGGACCGGTTGGGTGTCTCGATCGTCCGTCGTGCCAACCGGTTTCAGGGCCTCACCGAAGAGGGCGAGATGATGGTTCGTCGGGCACGGCGGATATTGGATGATTCCAAGGCGCTGGAGCAACAAGTGCTGGCCGCGCGGGGAGAGATTACGGGCACGTTGATCCTAGGGGTCATTCCGACGGCGATCGCTTTCACCGGGCGGCTGATCAAGCGTTTGCAGCAGGCGCATCCGCGCATCCTGTCGCGGATTGAGACCATGTCGGCCAGCGCCATTCAGCACCGGCTGGATGAGGGAAGTCTAGACGCGGGCATCACCTATGGCGACAGTATCGGCACCGATCTGCGGCAGGTTCAGCCTCTTTACGAGGAAACCTATGTGCTGCTTGTGCCCTCACATATGACCGAACAGACGGGTCCGATCCCATGGGCGCAGGTGGCCGAATTTCCGATCAGCCTGCTTGAGCCGCAGATGCAGAACCGCCGCATTCTGGATCGAATATTCGCCGAACAGGGCCTGCATCCGCATGTGGTGGCGGAAACCAGCGGCTTTACCGCCTCGATGGTCATGGCGCGCGAGGGGCTGGCAGCCACTGTTGTTCCGCGCGTTCTGGTGCGTGCTTTGGGCGATTTGCGGGGCACCAAGGTGCTGCCGCTGGTCGATCCTGTTGTCAGCAAACCGATTTGTCTGGCCACCCTGACCCGCGAGCCCGAATTGCCCACGGTCGAGGCTTTGCGCGCCGTCGTCGCCTCATTGCGGTGATAAGCTGTCGTTATCGTGCGATAGCGACAAGAGATTTGACGATATGCTGGTCTGATGAGACACGGGGCCTTAATCGGAGGGCATCATGGCACCATTAGACACCAAGCCATCAGGCGCACCCAAGGGCGTCTGGAAGTCAGGTAAAGGCAAGGGGCGGCACACGCCCAAAGGCCGTCAGTTCACGGATGAGGCACAGGCCGAAGTTGCGCGCCTGTTGGGCGACCGCCCGCGCCGCCGCGATCTGCTGATCGAATTCCTGCATTTGATTCAGGACGAACACGGCCATATCAGCGCCGACCACATCGCCGCCTTGGCGGTCGAGATGCGCATCGGTCAGGCCGAGATCTATGAGACCGCCACCTTTTATGCCCATTTCGATGTGGTGAAAGAGGATGAGACGCCTCCGCCCGCGCTGACGATCCGTGTCTGTGATTCCCTGTCCTGCGAAATGGCCGGTGCCCAGCAGTTGCAGAAGGCGCTGGAGGATGGTCTGGATGCGTCGGAGGTTCGCGTCGTGCGTGCGCCTTGCATGGGTCGTTGTGACACCGCGCCTGTACTTGAGATCGGTCACAACCATATCGACCACGCGACCCCCGAAAAGGTTCAGGCCGCGATTGCTGCCGATGATACGCATGCGCATCTGCCCGACTACGAAACCTTCGCGGCCTATGAGACGAACGGCGGTTACGCCAAGCTGAAAGAGCTGCGCGACATCGGTGATTGGGAGCTGGTGCAGGAAGACGTCCTGTCCTCAGGCCTGCGTGGTCTGGGCGGTGCGGGTTTCCCGTCGGGCAAGAAATGGGGCTTTGTTCGCATGAACAAAGGCACCCGCTATCTGGCCGTGAACGGCGACGAAGGCGAGCCCGGCACGTTCAAGGACCGCTACTACCTTGAGCGCACGCCGCACGTTTTCCTTGAGGGCATGCTGATCGCCGCATGGGCGGTCGAGGCCGAGACCTGCTTTATCTACATGCGCGACGAATACCCGGCGGTGCTGGAAATCCTGCACCGTGAGATTGCCGCGCTTGAGCAGGCCGGTATCGTTGCGCCCGGCTATATTGACCTGCGTCGGGGTGCTGGTGCGTACATCTGCGGTGAAGAATCCGCGATGATCGAATCCATCGAGGGCAAAAAGGGCCTGCCGCGCCACCGTCCTCCGTTCGTGGCCCAGGTCGGCGTGTTCAACCGCCCGACCTTGGTCCACAATGTCGAGACGCTGTATTGGGTGTCGAAAATCTGCCGCGAGGGCCCGCAGATTTTGAATTCAGTTGAAAAGAATGGCCGTAAGGGCCTGCGTAGCTACTCGGTCTCGGGCCGTGTCGCGAAGCCGGGTGTTTACTTGTTGCCCGCAGGCTCGACCATTCTTGACGTGATTGATGCCGCCGGTGGCATGGCGGACGGCCATGTATTCAAGGCGTATCAACCGGGCGGGCCGTCGTCAGGTCTTCTCCCCTCCCATATTGACGACGTCCCGCTCGACTTTGACACGTTGCAGCCGCTGGGCACGTTCATCGGGTCCGCTGCGGTTGTGGTTCTGTCCGATCAGGACACGGCCCGCGATGCGGCGCTGAACATGCTGCGGTTTTTCGAGGATGAAAGCTGTGGCCAATGTACGCCCTGCCGCGCAGGCTGCGAAAAGGCGGTCAAGCTGATGCAGGCCGACAAGTGGGACACCGATCTGCTCGAGGATCTGTGTCAGGTGATGGGCGACGCCTCGATCTGCGGTCTGGGGCAGGCGGCTCCGAACCCGATCCGCCTTGTCATCAAACATTTCGCTGACGAAATCTGAAGGGAGACAGTGCCATGCTAGACGCAAGCCCAAACAAGACCGTCACCTTCAACCTGAACGGCGAAGATGTCACCGTGCCCGAAGGCTGGACCATCTGGGAAGCCGCCAAGGGCCAAGGGTTCACCATTCCGCACCTGTGCCACAAGCCGCAGCCCGGCTATCGCCCGGACGGCAATTGCCGCGCCTGTATGGTCGAGGTGGAAGGCGAGCGCACTCTGGTCGCCTCGTGTATCCGTCCTGCGGCGGACGGTATGGTCGTCAAGACCGACAGTGACCGCGCCGAGAAATCACGCGCGATGGTCATGGAACTGCTGGTCGCAGATCAGCCGGAAGAGGCGCATGACACCTCCAGCCACTTCTGGGATATGGCCAAGCTGAACGATGTATCGGGCAGCCGTTTCCCTGCGAAAGAGGCCGAGAAAATCCCGCTGCTGGATGACAGCCACGTTGCGATGCGCGTCAATCTGGACGCCTGCATCAACTGCAATCTCTGCGTCCGTGCCTGCCGCGAGGTTCAGGTGAATGACGTGATCGGCATGGCCGGTCGTGGCCATACTGCGCAGGTGGTGTTCGACCAGAACGACCCGATGGGCGATTCGACCTGTGTAGCCTGTGGTGAATGCGTTCAGGCTTGCCCCACCGGCGCGCTGATGCCTGCCACCGTTCTGGACGATCAGCAGAAGGGCGACAGCAAGGATTATGACAGCGAAACCGAAAGCGTCTGCCCGTTCTGTGGTGTGGGCTGTAAGGTCTCGCTGAAGGTTAAGGACGGCAAGGTCAAATACGTCGAGGGCATCAATGGCCCCGCCAACGAAGGCCGTCTGTGTGTCAAAGGCCGTTTTGGCTTTGATTACATCCACCACCCGCACCGTTTGACCAAGCCGCTGATCCGGCGCGAGGACGCGCCTGCCAAGGGGCTGAATGTCGATCCCGCGAACCTGTCGACCCATTTCCGCGAAGCGACATGGGAAGAGGCGATGGATCTGGCCGCCTCCAAACTGGTGGCCCTGCGCGACGAAGACCCGCGCAGCGTGGCCGGTTTCGGCTCGGCCAAATGCACCAACGAAGAAGCCTATCTATTCCAGAAGTTCATCCGTCAGGGGTTCAAGCATAACAATGTCGACCACTGCACCCGTCTGTGCCACGCGTCGTCTGTGGCAGCGCTGATTGAAAATGTCGGATCAGGTGCGGTGACAGCTGCGTTCAACGACATCAAGGACGCGGACGTGGCGATCATTATCGGGTCGAACCCGATTGAAAACCATCCCGTCGCGGCAACGTATTTCAAACAATTCGCCAAACGCGGCGGCAAGCTGATCGTAATGGATCCGCGCGGCGTCGGCATGCGCAAGTTTGCCGATGAGATGCTGCAATTCCGCCCCGGGGCGGATGTCTCGATGCTCAACGCGATCATGAACGTGATCGTCGAGGAAGAGCTTTACGACAGCCAGTACATCCACCGTTGGACCGAGAACTGGGAAGCGGAGAAAGAGCATCTGCGCCAGTTTACGCCCGAGGCAATGGCCCCGATCTGCGGTATCGAAGCCGATCAGCTGCGCCGCGTCGCGCGCACTTTTGCGCAGGCCAAGGCCGGTCTGATTTTCTGGGGGATGGGCGTCAGTCAGCACATCCACGGCACGGATAATTCGCGCTGCCTGATCTCGCTGGCCCTGATGACCGGCAACGTTGGTAAACCGGGCGCAGGTCTGCACCCGCTGCGCGGTCAGAACAACGTGCAAGGTGCCTCGGACGCGGGTCTGATCCCGATGTTCCTGCCCGACTATCAGACCGTGACTGACGATGGCATTCGCGCCAAGTTCAACGAGGTCTGGAACTCGGACGACTTCTCGAACGAGAAGGGTCTGACGGTGACCGAGATCATCGACCAAGCCTATCAGGGCAACATCAAGGGTATGTACATCATGGGTGAGAACCCGGCCATGTCTGACCCGGATGTGAACCACGCCCGCGATGCGCTGGCCAAGTTGGACCTGATGATCGTGCAGGATATCTTCCTGACCGAGACAGCGAACTATGCCGACATCATCCTGCCTGCCTCGGCGCTGTATGAAAAGAACGGCACCGTGTCGAACACCAACCGTCAGGTGCAGCGGGTGCGCCCCGCCGTGCCGCCTCCGGGTGAGGCGCGCGAGGACTGGGCGATCACTGTTGAACTAGCGCAGCGCATCGGGCTGAACTGGGGCTACACGGACGTGTCTCAGGTGTTTGATGAGATGAAGCTGACAATGGCATCGCTCGATAACATCACTTGGGATCGACTGAAGTCCGAGACGATCACCTATCCGTCTCTGTCGGAAACCGATCCTGGTCAGTCCATCGTGTTTGGTGATGGCTTCCCGCGAACGGACGGTAAGGCCAAGTTCACCCCGGCAAGCGTTATCCCGCCGGATGAAGCCCCGGATGACGAATACCCGATGATTGCCACTACGGGCCGTCAGCTGGAACACTGGCACACCGGGTCGATGACGCGCCGGTCCAACGTTCTGGACGCGGTTGAGCCCGAGGCGAACTGTTCGATGAACCCCCGAACGCTTAAGTTGATGGGGATCGAGCCGGGCGAGACAATCCGACTGACGACCCGTCGCGGCAGCATCGACATCATGGTGCGCGCCGACCGTGCGATTGCCGAGGATATGGTGTTCATCCCCTTCGCCTACGTCGAGGCGGCGGCCAACATCCTGACCAACTCGGCTATCGACCCATATGGCAAAATCCCCGAGTTCAAGTTCTCGGCCATCAGGGTAGAAAAGATCGAAGACGCTATCGCGGCGGAATAACCGAACAAAGGCGGCCCTTATGGCCGCCTTTAACTTTTCTTGACAGCAGGGTTCGTGCGTCCAAACATGCCGCCCTGTTGCGAGGATGATGCAGATGACAGAACCGTTAAGCGGGCATGACGGCCCCTATGATGCGCCGGTCGAGATTCGGGGCTTTGAAGTGCTGCCCGAATGGATCGACTATAACGGCCATATGAATGTGGGCTACTACGGCGTTGCGTTCGACATGGCGCTCGAGCGGCTGATGGTGGATCATCTGGGCTTGGGTGAGGTGCAGGTCAACGCGCTGGGGCAGGGACCCTATGTGCTGCAATCGCAGATGTCCTTCCTGCAAGAGGTGCTCGAGGGGCAGCCTCTGACATTTCGTATCCGCATGTTGGATGCCGATCACAAGCGCGGGCATTATTTTGCCGAAATGCTGTCAGACACGGGAGAGGTTTGCGCCACGCAAGAGGCGTTGTTCATGAATGTCAGCCACACCACCGGTCGGTCTGAGGCGTATCCAGAGTGGGCCGCCGCCCGGTTGGCCCAAATGGTGCGCGACCACGCGGGGCTTACGCCTGCGCCGCAGGTCGGTCAGCCGATTGGTATCCGCCGTCAGTAGTCGCGTTGAAAGAACATGCCGATCCCTGTCTCACCCTGTCCGTCGACAGTGCCGCGCACGGTGAAGTTATCCGTCACGTCCAGGTTCAGGTTCACCTCGGTGTCACCTTCGGTGTTCACGGTGAAATCGGTATAGAGGTTGTCGCTCAGATACGCGCCTGCGCCCAGGCGTCCAGCGCCGCCCTCGGTGGCGCCGATATCAACAGTATCAACTCCGGTGCTGTCGCGCAGGCCTTTGGTCGCGTCCCCGCCCGCCCCGCTGAGCTGCGCCAATGACGCGGCCATCTGGGCGATGACAAAGGGCGACAATTCCGAGAACCGGTTGCCGAACAGCAGGATCGCCAACGCCTCTTCTGCAGGGCGCTCGGGGTCTGAGAATACATTGACCTCGGGCGCATCCAGCGGGCCTGCGATCTCGATTGTCGCGGTGCCCTCTGATGTGCTGGTCGAGGATGCGAACTCGATATAGGGCGTCAGGTCGCCTTGCAGGGTTACGACCCCCTTGGTCAGGGCCAGACGGCGGCCAAGGATGTCCAAGTTACCTCGGATCAGCTCGATCTGACCGGATGGGACCACGGAACTGGTTGTCCCGCCAATGAACAAACGCCCACCCAGCTCTGCATTTACGCCGCGACCGCGAACGAACACAGCCTTCGGAGCCAGCAGTGAAACATCAAGCGCGATGCGCGAGTCGCTTTGGGTGGCCTCCTCGTCCACGATCAAACCAGCGCGTTCCCGCGTCAGGTAGCTGGCCGGGCTTTCCCCGACATGTTCGATATTCGGGATCGGCGCGGCACCTACGGCGCCGGACGCCGCAGCAAGATTGATATTGGTTTCGCCGAAATTGATCTGGCCTGAAACGGCACTGTTGGCAGCCAGGGCGCCGGTCAGCGCGATCTGACCGTTCAGCGATGTTTCGAATAAGAGCTGATCTGTCAGCACCAGATTGTTCAGCGTCGTCGTCACATTGGCGTTGAAGGGCGGGGTCAGGTCAATCGGTCCGGACACGTTGAAACTGCCACCCGAGCGCGGGCCGCCGGTTATCGCAATGGTTGCCCGGCTTTGCGCTAATGTTACCGTTCCGTCGATCCCGGTGAAGGTCTGTCCTGCGGTTGGCAGCGCCAGCGAGGTGCCGTTGGTGGTGATTGTCCCGCTCAGCGCATCCAGCGCGGGCTTGCCCTTGAGCGCCACGTCAAACTGGGCCGTGCCGTCGATCTTGTTGGGCGAGATGAACAGGTTCGCGATGCCGATATTGACACCGCCCACGGCCTTCAAATCGGCTTCGCCCGAGGTTTCATCGAACGTACCCGACAAAGTGCTGCTAATTTGTGCCGGACCTTCGGTGTTGGAATCGATGGTCCAGACCCCGTTCTGCCGCTTTGCCGTGCCGCTTGTGGCGACTGAGCCAGGGAACTCTGGCAGGAACCGCTCGATCCGGTTGAACTTGGCGTCAAAGTCAAAATCCGCCGAACCGTCCGCGTCTACCGACCCGATCAATGACGCGTAGGAGCTGTCGGGACCACTCAGGGTTGTCGTGCCCTCGACGCCATCCGCGGTGGGTGCGACATTGCCTGTCAATGTTAGCGGCCCTGACAGGATGTCCGTGATCCGCGCTAGGTCATCCAGCTGAACCGAATAATTCAGCCCGCCCGACTGACGCGCCACCTTGCCCGACGCATCGGCCGAGATTGCGGTGCCCTTCAGGCGAAAGGTTCTGACATCCAAGCCTTCGTCGCTGTTTTGGGCGTCCACAGACAGGGTCGTGCGGCCCTGAATTAGGCGGTCCACAAGGTCCATTCCAATCTGGATATTGTCGGCATCCACATCACCTTGCACATCAAAAGCGCGGCTCGATAGGTCGCCGCTGCCCGTCAAATTGGCGTTGACCACACCGGTCAGTTCCCGATCCGCAATGCCCGAGAAAAGCGACAGGTCGGGCACGACCAACTGCACCGTCCCTTCACCCGAAGGCGCGTCCGTTGGGTTGTTGACCGTCGCCTGTACCTGCGCACGCAGCGCTGTGCCGTTCACGGTTGCTTTGCGAATTTCAATCTTGTCGAGCGAACGCGCGCCATCCCACAGAATCGTGGTTTGCCCGGTCAGCAATGGATCGTAATCGGCCAAGCCGGTCTGTAGATCGCGCGCGACGATGTTGAGCGTACCGTCGAATTCTTGTGTTTGCGCGGTGCCCTGGCCCGCGAACTCGGCCCGGACAGAGCCGCCCAGATCATGTTGGGCCAACCCGGAAAAGACCGACAGATCCGGGGCGTTGACTTTTGCCTGCCCGTCAATTGTCAGGTTTCCATCTGGTGTCGTGACGTTGCCACTGGCCTCGACCTGCGCGGCGGAACTGTCCAGAGCGAAGGTACGCACCGTGATGCCGTCCGCCCCCCGCTGACCGTCCAGCGTGACGGTGGTGTTGCCGGTGATAATCGGGTCGATATCCTCGCGCCCAGTCGACAGGTCGGCCCCCTCAACGGTCAGTTTGCCGTCAAAGCTGCCATCAAGCGGGGATCCTTTGCCCTCGACCCGCGCCGTGATCTGACCGCCCAGTTCCATCTGCGCCAGATCGGAAAAGCGCGACAGGTCGGTTGCGTTCAACTCGGCCGAGCCATCGATGCTGAGCCCGCTGTTCAGGCCGTTGACCAGCGCATCCAGCGCCAGATCATAGTCCGAGCCGATCAGCTCGAACCCGGACAGGTTCAAGGACTGATCGCTGCCATAGTCGAACTGTCCGTCCAATATGATCCGCTGCCCCAAAGCGGCGTTCAGGGCGGGATCGTTCAGGTCAATGCCGGAAACACTGGCCTGAAGATCGCCGCTGACCGCAAAGCCCTCGTCCTGATCCAGAACGCCCTGAGCGGTAATGCGCGCGTTTTGCAGATTGGCTTGCGGTGCGTTCAGCCCGTTGGCCGTCAGGCTGAGATCCCACAGATTGCCGTTTTTCCGGTCAAACAGCGCCGAAATCTGTGCCGCTTTGATCGACGTATCCCCACCTGCGACGGGTAGGGTCACGGATTGCCCGTCGGGCGGGGTGATCCGCCCTTGCAGGGCCGCCAGTTGCAAAGCGCTGCCTTCGCCCAGTTGCAATTCCCCTTTCAGGCTCAGAGCCTGCGTCGTCAGTTCAAGGTCCGATACTTCCAGAGCGCCGTCGGGTTTGGTCTGCCCGTCGACGAACAGGCGGGTCTCGGGGCCAAAGAACGGGTCAATCTCGGCGGTCAGAAACGGGGTCAGGTCGCCGCTGAGGTTGGTGGTGAAGGCGATACCCTGATCGGCCTCAGCCGCGCGCAGGCGCACTTGGCCCGAAACGCGCTGCTTGTTATCGCTGCTCAGCCCGATATCGGCAGTAAAATCCGTCAGCGGGCCTGATCCCTTGGCCGTCAACCCAATCGGCGGGCTGTCAGGGATTTTCAGCGCGGTCGATATGAGCCCGCCCGACGCCTCGATCACCTGCAAATCCAGTGTGATCTGGCTCGAGTCGTTCTGGAATCCAGCGGTCAGCTTGATCTCATCCCCAGCGCGATCCAGCCGGGTGATGTCCAGATTGGTGTCCATCGTTCCGTCGGCCAGAGACAGATTTCCAGTGACAGACAGATCGGCCGCCACACCGATTAGAGGCTCTCCCAAGGCCAGCTCATCCACCCGAATCTCGCCGATCTCAATGGAAACCGGCAATTCAGGAAGTTGAAAGGGCTGTGTCTCAGCCGAAGCGGCGGGTTCCTGCGTTGTCGTCGCCCCCGGCGCGCGGGCGATGTCGATTTCCTGCGCCGTCAGCGCATTGACCGAGAACCGTCCCCGGATCAGGGCCAGTCGGTTCCAATCAAGCTGGGCGTCCTTGATGGTCAGCCAGACACCTTCATCATCGGCGACAGTGATTTCCTCAATCGTGGCACGGGCGCTGAGCGCGCCTTGCAGGCCCTTGACCGTTACGTTCTGATTGTCGCCCGACAATGTGTCCTGCAAGAAGGTCTCGAGCATACTGCCGCCGCCGTCTTCCTGCGCGAATACCGGCGGTGCGATTGCGATCAGAGTGGCACTGACAATCGTATATGAAGTGCGTCGTATCAAAATGCCTGTCCGATCCCGATATAGAATTGCAGACCATTGCCCGTGTCACCCTGAACCGGCACAGCCAGATCAAGCCGCAACGGGCCAAAGCCGCCCAAATCGTACCTGACCCCCAGACCAGCCCCCGAATGGGAGTTCGCCGTGCTGGTCACAAAAGCCGTCGTATCGACCGCCCCGTAGTCATAAAACCCGACCAACGAGATAGTATCGGTGATTTTACCACGAACTTCGCCCGAAAGCCCCAAAAACGACTTGCCGCCTGCGACCTCATCTCCGATGGGGATACCAAGGCTTTCAAAGGGCTGCCCGCGAACTGTGCCTGCGCCGCCAGAATAGAACAGGAAGTCCGGGGTCACACCGTCCAGCGAGGGGCCGATGACTGAGCCGATTTGCACCCGACCCGCCAGCACGATGCGCCCGTCGGTTCCAAGGCTGGTATAGCTGCGCGCATCCGCGAAGAAGCGGGCACCTGTTTCCGTGCCTGACAGTCCAACAAATGGCATAGCCTGCGCATCCAGATAGAACCCGCGCGTGGCGCTGACCTTGCTGTCGCGTTCATCCCACTCGGCGCGGAACGGAAGGATGAAATACCTGAATTTGCGTCCGTCGCCGAAGGCATCGTCCGCGTTTGACAACTGAAACCCTGCCGAAGCCTCGGCATAAAGCCGGTCTGAGAAGGTCCGGCGCGCACCATATGCCAGCGAGGTGATTGACACACTGTAGTTGTCCGTATTGCGGCGGTCGATCAGGGCATTCCAGAAGGTGCTGTCATCGGGGCCAAGCCGGTCTGGCTGGTCCAGTCGCAAGCCGATCCGGCCATCCAAGTCCTCGGACCCGCCGATGTTGCGCAATGCAGCTTCAAAACGCAGACGCTCGGCGCGTTTGAACACGTTGCGGTGTGTCCAGGTGGCGGTCAGGTCGATCCCATCGCGCGAGGCTATTTCGAAACCCAGCGTCAGGCGGCGCTTGGGCAGGTCTTCGAAATAGACGTCGAAATCCAACGTGCCGTCGGCGTTCGGGGTTTCACGCTCTTCGATGGCGACCACATTGAACGTTCCGGTCCTGCGCAATCGGGTGCCGACCTTCTGGATTTCTTCGGGTGAATAGACCTGACCCGAGGGGAAACCCGCGATCTTTTCGATCGAAGAGTGTTTGACGTCAGAATCACCCAGAATGAACATTTCGCCAAATCTCAGGCGCGGACCGGGATCGACGTCGATCTCTGCGTCCAGCCGGGCCTGTGGGTGGCGAGCGATCACCTTTTGTCCGGCGACACCGGCCTTGGCATGACCTACGTTGCGCCAGCCCTGAACACCGGCCGAGGCCGCCCGCTGGATGGCCCCGGTCGAGGCTGGTTTGCCAATCGCAAAATCCTCGGGCAAGACGGTTTCCGGTGCAATCGGTCGCAAGGTCGCCTCGCCAAAACGGTAGGAAGGGCCCGTTGCCACGGTAATCACCGCGCGGTCTATCTTGGCCGGGACGCTGAGCGAGCTGAGCTCTGCTGCTTCCTGACCATCTAGCTTGATGCTGACTTCCGGGCTGAAATATCCCTCATCATACATGATCTGGACGATAGTCCGATAATCCGACAGTGCGGCGGACAGGATTTCCAGCGGAGTATCCAACCCGCGGGATTCTGCGGTGGTAACCGAAGATGTCTCCTCGATCCGGTCCACCAACTCTTGCGGAGCGCCTGGCGCGACCAGCGAGGTTTCCAGAGCGGACAGTCCGGTCGGCATAGCGGCAGCCATGATGCCCAGTACCAAGGGTTTAGAAAAGCGCAGCCTGCTTCCCTGCATCTGTTGGCTCCAACTGCCCAAAATCGAACGCAATATTGCTGCCTTAAGAAGGGTGACAGCTCTTTCTGAACAGTTAGATCATCAGTCACGGCGTTGGGAAAGAAATTATCGAATATGTACTGGGAATTGCAGGCGGGTGTGGTGGCCAGGACCCTACGCAATGGTGCTGGAGGACCGTATTGAATGGTAGTGGCGCGTTAAATTGGTGATATTTGGCCGCATCGCGGCAGGTCGCGCAAAAGCGCCAAGTGAATTCAATGTGCGGGTGTTCTTCAGCGTCACGTTGATCTGCGACCCGGAGGGTGCTGTAGCTGGTCCGCGATTTTTAGCTTGCAGCCATTAGCTGCGCGACATCCAGCATCCGGGCGGAAAATCCCCATTCATTGTCGTACCAGCCGAATACGCGGATCTGGTGTTCTCCGATTTGACGCGTCTCGGGGCCAGCGATCACCAGAGACTCGGGGCGCGTGCGCAAATCCGATGAGACCAGAGGTTCATCCGTCCAGCCCAGAACCGGCGATTGTGTCACGACCTCTCGCAGCGCTGTTTCGAAAATTTCGGCCGGCATACCGCGTTCCAGCGTCACGATCAGATCGACTGCTGACACGCTGGCCGTGGGAACCCGTACCGCCGCACCCGAGATACGGCCCGCAAGATGGGGCAAAACCTCGTCGATCAGATGCATGGCGCTGGTGGTTGTCGGAACCATCGACAGCGCCCCCGCCCGCGACCGGGTCAGATCACCGCGGGGCGCGTCCACCATGGGCTGGCTGTTGGTATAACAGTGAATGGTGGTCATGTGCCCGGAAACGACGCCGCCGATCCCGTCCAGCACCTTGACCAGAGGCGCCAAACCGTTGGTCGTGCACGAGGCATTCGAAACGATGCGCGCAGACCCAAGCTGATCTTCGTTTGCTCCAAGAACAATCGTAACTTCGGTCGCAGGTGATGGGCCCGAGATCAAGACCTTGCCTGCACCTGCCACCAACCCTTGACCAGCCACATCCGAAGTTCGGGCAACGCCGGTGCAATCCATCAGCACATCCACGCCTGTCAGATCAACGCGTGACAGGTCGGGGCTGTGCGTCACGGGAATCCTGCGCCCGTCCACGACCAAATGGGCGTCGTCCTGATCTACCTGTCCCGCATAGGGGCCAAAGGTGCTGTCATATTTGAACAGATAGGCACAGGTCTCCAGCGGTGCGATATCGTTGATCAGCACCAGGTCGATACCATTGTCCTGCGGCATGGCCAGCAGCTGCCGCAGGATCGTGCGGCCAATGCGGCCGAATCCGTTGATCGCAAGTTTCATGCGCAAGCTATGGCAGCGCGTTGCGTTGACCTCAATGCCCGTTTTGTGCCGGGTTCAGTTACAGCTAACTTGGGAAAAGAACTGGCCCGAGATGTTCTGATACATGCTGGATACGATGGGTTTGCACCCGGTGGCCTGCTGGATCGCCGCAATGGCCTGTAGCGTGCGCAGTCGCGGCGGCGGGCCAAATGGATTGAGGTTATTGTTGTCCCGCGTCGCACGATATACGATCGGACCATCCGAGACTTGCGTGATCGCCCAGGTACGGCTGAAGACCGAGACGGACTTGGTCTCTTCCTTGGCGACAACAGGGGTTGCGTTAAAAGCCGTCAAGCCGATGACAGCGGCCAGCGCCAACAGGGATCCACGCAGTACCATTGAACAATCTCCAGTGCTAAAAAACTACGCGTATTTCATCAGATTCAACTCATCCTGTGAAGCCCTGCGCCAAAGAAACCGCTCGGAAACACACTGTTTTTACAGGGTTATGGGCATGCGACGCTACTTGTCCCAGAAGGTCGGGTATCAAAAACGTCCTGAATAGCTGGAATGTGCGGCTTGCGGGCAGGGAATGTGAGGGTGATGAGCGCGCAAATCTGGACCAGAGCCAAGCAGCGGCTTTGGAATTTGGGTCGTACCTATTGCGAAGGGTTCCGATGCCTTGGGGCGGGGACGGCTGTGTTTGACTGATGGGCGCGGCGGGGGCTTGGACGCATGGTCAGAGCCTGTATAGTGTTGATTGCAAATTCATTTCGAAAAAGAAGAGGCAGCTATGATGGCCCGGATTATTTCAGCTACGGTTTTGGCGGTGGCGTTGACCGCCGGCACGTTGAGCTATGCGAAACCATTGTCGCGGATCATCGCAGAAATGGGGCTGAGCCCTGACGATTTCAAAGTCGTCAATGCGACGGCAGACGCGATGCTTGAATCCGGCAGGCCGCAAGTAGGGGCAGAACAAAGCTGGAGCAATCCCGAAAGTGGGTCCAAAGGCACAATTCGGGTGCAAGGCGTGCGCGACAATTGCGTGCAACTGCAACACTTTATCCAGCCCGACGGCACCGATCAAACGCGTGAGGTGGGCACACAGCGTTGCCGCAGCGCGGACGGCAAGTGGATTTTGACCCCTTGAACCGCCATCAATAGCCGCGTGTGCGGTCTACCTCATGAAGCAGGGGCGATCCTGCATTCAGCCGCCGGTAATTCTCGGCCACATCAGCCAATGCGTCGCCCAAATGCCAACCCGAAACATGCGGGGTGATCGTGACACCGGAATGGGACCAGAGCGGGCTGTTCGACGGAAGCGGCTCGGTGCTTGTCACGTCCAGAACCGCGTGAGCCGGGCGGCCCACATCCAGCGCGTCAATCAGGGCCGCCTCGTCGATCAGGTCCCCGCGTCCAGCATTCAACAGCTGGCTACCCGGTTTCATAGTCCCCAGCATGTCGGCATCAAACAGGCCCTTGGTTTCAGGGGTCGAGGGCAAGATCGCGCAGACATGATCACATTGCCCCAGCAGTTCGGGTAGAGCATCATCGCCGTGAAGGCAGGTTACGCCGTCAATTTCTTTGGGCGAGCGGCTCCACCCCAAAACTTGAAAGCCGATTGCGCGCAGCATCAGGGCGCTGCGTGACCCGATATGCCCCAGCCCCAGTACGCCGACCGTGGTATCGGGCGAATAGCCGGGCTCTTTTGGCAGCCATTCAGCGCGGGTCTGGGCGGCTTCGTAAAAGGGCATGTGGCGCTGGTGTCGCAGAACATAGGCCACGAACCACTCGGCAATGCCTTGCGCGGGCGCATCCGGTTTCAACCTTGCGACGCGGACGTGGTCTGGCAGATTTGGGTTGCCCACAATCGTTTCAACCCCTGCACCAAGCTTTTGCACCAGTTTAAGGTTGGGCAATTCTTTTAAGCGCGCGTCTCGCAGTCCAGCCACAGCCACCATGGTAATCTGATCCGCATCGCCGATCGTATCGGGCGTCCGCACATCCAGATCAGGGTCCACAGCTCGAATGTCACGAGCGATATCCGCATCACCCATCCAGCCGGTTAACCCGGTTTCGATCAACAGCGCCATATTTGTCTCCACCTACTAATTTGATTGAGTTGACGTTTCGTCACCCAACTGGACATCATGTCGGCAGCTAAGTCATTCTCAGGCCGAAGGTAAAGCCCGTCTGCCGGGTGCAAGGAGGAAGCCCATGAACATGTCATTCACCCTGCGCGAGGAAAACCGCGCCCTGCTGCAACGGGTGGTCGAGATGATCCGTGACGAGGTTATGCCGCTGGAGGCAGAATATCAGGGTGAAATCGCCAAGGGCGACCGCTGGCAATATACCGAACGTCAGGCCGAGATTCTGGAAGGTCTGAAAGCCAAGGCCAAGGCGGCGGGGCTGTGGAATTTCTGGCTGACGGATAGCGAGAAAGGGATTGGGCTGACCACGGTCGAATATGCCTTTTTCGCCGAAGAGATGGGCAAGACCCCGTTGGGGGCTGAGGTGTTCAACTGCTCGGCGCCCGATACCGGCAACATGGAGGTGTTCGAACGCTACGGCTCGGACAAGATGAAAGAACAGTGGCTGAAGCCTCTGCTGGACGGCCAGATTCGCTCGGCTTATCTGATGACGGAACCGGATGTGGCCTCGTCGGATGCCACGAATGTGTCGATGTCCTGTGTGCGGGACGGGGACGACTATGTTCTGAACGGCGAAAAGTGGTGGTCGTCGGGGGCCGGTGATCCGCGCTGCAAGGTCTATATCGTGATGGTTAAGACCGCAGGCGAGGAACAGCCCAAGCACCAACGTCAGTCGATGATCGTCGTGCCTGCCGATGCGCCGGGGATCGAGGTTCTGCGCCCGATGGAAGTTTATGGCCATGACGATGCGCCCCATGGGCATATGCATATCCGGTTCACCAATGTGCGCGTTCCTGCAGAAAACATCCTGCTGGGCGAAGGGCGGGGATTCGAAATCGCGCAGGGCCGTCTGGGGCCGGGACGTATCCACCACTGCATGCGCGCCATCGGTCAGGCAGAAAGCGCGCTGGAACAGATGTGCAAAAGGTCGCTTCAGCGCGAGGCATTTGGCAAGAAACTGGCGCAGCTTGGAGCGAATTTCGATATCATCGCCGAATGCCGGATGGAGATCGAGATGGCCCGCCTGCTGTGCCTTAAGGCCGCGTGGTACATGGATCAGGGCGATGCGCGGGCGGCGGCGCCTTGGATTAGCCAGATCAAGGTCGTGGCCCCTCGGGTCGCGTTGAAGGTGATTGACGAGGCGGTCCAGATGTTTGGTGCGCAAGGGATCAGTCAGGATACGCCGTTGGCCACGGCCTGGACCCACGTGCGCACGCTGCGTCTGGCCGATGGGCCGGATGCAGTGCATCGCCGTCAGGTCGCGCGGGCCGAGTTGAAGAAACACACGCAGGAAAAGGTGTAAGCATCGGTATGCAGGCAGAGCTCGACGGGAGCCAACCCGCCTATTTCCAAATCAGCTCGGATGGCGCATTTGTGGGCAATGACGCGGCTCGGGGACCTTGGTCCGCCGATCATTGCCATGCAGGTCCCGTCAGCGGCCTGATCGTGCGCGCAGCCGAAACCGAGGTCGGGCCCGAGAAGATGCTGACCCGGCTGTCAGTAGACTTGTTGCGCCCGCTACCGCTGGCCGGACTGCGTGTCGCCGCCGAGACGACCCGCCACACCAAGACACTGGCGACCACGCGGGTCACGGTGCATGATCTTGACGACACGCTCTGCGCGACGGCCACTACCATGCATTTGGTGCGCCGTGATCTTGGCCCCGTTGCGAATGTGACCATGCCCCCGCCGCAGTTGGATGACGCAGTGACCGGGCCGTTTCCGATTGGAGAGACCCGCCACAACCTGCCCGGTTTCGCCAATCACTCCGATATCCTCTACCCCAAGGGCGGCAATCAGGGGCCGGGCCCCAAAACCATCTGGATGCGCACGCCGCCGCTGTTGGCGGACGAAACGCAATCTCCGATCCAGGCGCTCTGTCCGCTGGCCGATTGCGGCAACGGTATTTCGTGGAACGCGCCGACAACCGAGATGGGCTTCATGAACACTGACCTGACGGTTCAAGTCCACCGCGAACCGGTCTCGGACTGGCTGGCGTCAGAGTCGGTCTGCCATTGGCAGCCATCGGGTATCGGCATGTCGCAGTCGGTTTTGTTCGACACCCAAGGCCCCGTGGGCACGGCCCTGCAAACACTGGTTCTGTTTCCTCGGGCCTGAAGGTGGGCCGGTTTCTGCGCGTTGGCTTGAATGTGCATTGTCGCGGCGGGGACAAGGCCCTATCTTCCGATCATGCGTTTGTTGATCTCCTTGTTGACCTGTTGCCTGCCGATCCCGGCATTGGCCCACCCTCATGTTTTCATCGACACGGGGCTGGAGTTTATCGTGGATGACGCGGGCAACCTGACCCATGTGCGCGTCACTTGGGCCTATGATGAGC
Organism: Ruegeria sp. N8; assembly: GCF_056531325.1. NCBI lineage: Bacteria > Pseudomonadati > Pseudomonadota > Alphaproteobacteria > Rhodobacterales > Roseobacteraceae > Ruegeria > Ruegeria sp. N8. The sequence continues at coordinate 103,595 of NZ_JBQFLQ010000008.1, forward strand.
TGTATTCCCTGTTCGAGCTTGAAGACAGAAAGCTGGATCAAGATGGTGATGGTCTGCTGAGCGAAAGCGAGCAGGCGTTTCTGGCCGGGTTCGACGCCCAATGGTTGGAAGGCTACAATGGTGATCTGGTTCTTAGGTCCGAGGGGCGCATCGTACCTTTGTCGGGTCCGACTGAACCCACGGCCACCACCGAAAATGGCCGCATCGTCTCGACCCATCTGCGGGCGGTTGATGGCGCACCGGTGGCGGCGTCTGCGCTTTCAGCCAAAGCGTTCGACGAGACCTACTACACCGCCTACGAAGTGACGCGCCCTGTGACGGTCACGGGAAATATATCGTGCAATATCGAAAAGATTGTTCCCGACATTGACGGCCAGCTTGCGCAGATGCGGGCGTTCCTTCTGACATTGGATGCCGATTATGATCTTGAGGAAAACGATATCCCGCTGGTGGGCGAAGACTTCGCGACTGAGATCCGCGTTTCATGTCCAAGTACCTGATTGTCCCTGTCGCCTTGGCTTTGGGCCTGCTGTTGTGGTTCTGGGGCAGCGGAGGGTTTGACAACCTCGCCGCTTGGGCCGCCGGGGAACAGCGGGAATTTCAGAACCAGATCGCCCGATCCCTGCGTGCTGCGCGGGCAGAACAGCCTCAGGCCGTAGCCACTCTGTTGACCGTATGTTTCGCCTATGGGTTTTTTCACGCCATCGGTCCCGGTCACGGCAAGGTGCTGATCGGAGGCTATGGACTGGGCCGCAACGTCGCCTTTTGGCGTTTGTCTGCGATCAGCGTGCTGTCCAGTCTGGGCCAGGCCGTCACGGCTGTTGTGCTGGTTTATGCGGGTGTTCTGGTGTTCCAGATGTCGCGGGACAGTCTGGTTGGCACGACCGAGCAGGTCATGGCCCCGGTCAGCTACGGCGCCATCGCTGCAATCGGTCTGTGGCTGGTGTTCCGGGGCCTGCGTAGTTTCGCCCGCCGAAACCGGGCAGAGAAATCTCACGCGCATCATCACCACGATCATCATCACCATGATCATGAGGTCTGTTCCGATTGCGGCCACCGCCACGGCCCCACCGCTGAAGAAGTGGCGCAGATCGGCAATTGGAAAGAGGCGGCATTGCTAATCGCAGGCATCGCGGCGCGCCCCTGTACCGGCGCTTTGTTCGTGCTGATCCTGACGTGGCAGATGGGTATCGCCATGGTGGGTATTGCCGGTGCGTTCGCCATGGCACTGGGCACGGCGACAGTGACAACTCTGGTCGGTTGGACTTCGTTTGGCTTACGCGGCGGGTTGTTGGCCTCAGCCTCTGCCACCCGTTTCGCGCAGGTGCTGGCCCCCACGATTGAACTGGTGGCAGGGTTGTTGATTGCCGTTATTGCTAGCGGGCTGCTGCTGCGTGCGATCTAGTTGAAGATGGGTTCGGGATAGCCGACCCGCGCCAGATACAGCCCCTGCGGCGGGCATACGGGCCCGCAGGCGGCGCGGTCTTGTGCCTCTAACGCGTCCCGCACATCTTCGGGTGACCAAGCACCGGCGCCCACCCGTTCCAGCGTGCCGACGAAACTGCGGACCTGATTGTGCAGGAAAGACCGCGCGCGGACGTGAAAGTGAATCTCGGGACCAGAGAAACCCTGCACCTGTTCAACCCGCAGCTCATCCAGCGTTTTCACCGGGCTGGCGGCCTGACAAATGGACGACCGGAAGGTGGTGAAATCATGCCGCCCGATCAGCATATCTGCCCCGGCCTGCATCGCCGCCACGTCCAGTTGGTGATTGATCTGCCAAACTTGCCCCGCGTCATGGGTCGCGGGCGCGCGGCGCATCAGGATACGGAACAGATACTGCCGCTCGACCGCTGAGAACCGGGCATGCCAATCGTCCTCGACCCGCGCGGCTTGCACAATCGCAACAGGGTCGGGCTTGAGGTGATAGTTCAGCGCCTCGGACAGGCGAAACGGGTCCCAATCCTTGACCAGATCGCAATGGGCGACCTGTCCCAGCGCGTGAACGCCCGCATCAGTACGACCAGCGGCGGCAATGGTATGCGCGCCGGGTTGAATGCGCGACAAGGCCTGCTCGATCGCCCCCTGAACCGAGGGTTGATCCTTTTGCCGCTGCCATCCGGCAAACGGTTCTCCAAGGTATTCGACTTTCAGCGCGTATCTGGGCATGTGCTGCTGGTAGCGCGCGGTGACGAGACGGGCAAGGGCAGGAAAGCGCTGGTATGTCGCGCACCGGCTACCTATCTTGGGAAAAACGATAAAAGCGGGACGACAATTTGGTCATTTCATCGCTGGCAGACAGTCTTGTGCGCGGATTTGAAACCGTGGGCGACAGCGTGTCCGAGGCATTGTTCGAACCGGTGATCCGTCTGGGTGTGACCGGCTTGGCACGGTCGGGCAAGACGGTGTTCATCACGTCGCTGGTCGCCAACCTGCTGGACAGGGGCCGGATGCCCGGCTTAGTGGCGCAGCAAGAGGGGCGGATCAACGCAGCCTATCTGCAACCCCAGCCCGACGACACGGTGCCGCGGTTCGATTATGAAAACCATTTGGCAGCCTTGACCGGCCCAAAGCCGCATTGGCCGGACAGCACGCGGGCGGTTTCTGAACTGCGCCTGTCCTTCAAGGCCCGGCCTGCGGGGTTGCTGTCCGGCCTGCAAGGCCCGCGTAAGGTTCATCTGGACATCGTGGACTACCCCGGCGAATGGCTTTTGGACCTGGCTTTGCTGGACAAGTCCTATGCCACTTGGTCGTCCGAGACACTGGACCGTATCGCCAACCGCGCCGAAGCGGCAGGCTACCTTGCGCAGGCCAAAGCCGCCGTCCCAGAGGCCGAACATGATGAGCCGCAGGCGCAGGCCCTGTCGAAGGCGTTTTCCGATTACCTCAACACCGCGCGCGATGCCGGTTACTATGATTGCACGCCCGGACGGTTTTTGCTGCCGGGGGACTTGGCGGGTTCTCCGGTTTTGACCTTCGCGCCGCTGCCTGTCGAAGGGAGTGGTGCAAGACGCAGCCTGCACCGCGAAATGGCCCGTCGGTTCGAGGCGTATAAATCGCAAGTGGTCAAACCCTTCTTCCGCGATCACTTTTCGCGCATTGACCGGCAAGTGGTACTGGTTGATGCGCTGGGCGCGATTCACAAAGGGCCGCAGGCAGTTGAGGATATGCGCCGCGCGATGGGCGATATCCTGTCGGCGTTCCGGCCGGGGCGGAACGCGTGGCTCAGCCAGTTGCTGCTGGGAAAGCGCGTGGAACGCATCCTGTTTGCCGCCACCAAGGCGGATCATCTGCACCACCACCAACACGCCCGCCTAACCCACATCATGGAGGCGCTGACCCGCGACGCGCGCGATCGGGCCAGCTTTGCCGGGGCGGAAACGGCGGCATTGTCGCTGGCCTCGCTCCGCGCCACGACCGAAGAAATTCGCGCACATGATGGGGCGGACTTGCCGTGCGTGCGCGGCACTTTGCTGGACGGGAAGCAAGCCGCTTTCTATCCCGGCGAGTTGCCCGAAGACCCCGCGCATCTGTTGGGGCCTGCGCGCAACGGGGCTGAAAGCTGGCTGGGCGAAGACTATGAGTTCATGGCCTTTGCGCCCGCGCAGCTGACCCTTCGCCCCGGTGACGGCCCTCCACATATCCGGCTGGATCGCGCGGCCCAGTTCCTGATCGGAGATCGGCTATGACTGTAGTCCTGCGCCCCGCCCGCAGCACCGATGCCGGAGCCACCGGAGAAATCCTGCACGGATTCGCCCGCGAGCATGACTGGATGCCCGAGCTGCACTCCTGTGCGGAAACCATCGCCTTTTGCGGCCGCATGATAGATCAGGATTGGGTCACGGTAGCGGAATCCGACGATGGTGTAATCGGGTTTCTGGCCCTGAACGGGGTCGAGGTACACTCACTATATCTAAGTGCCCCGGCACGTGGGCAGGGGATCGGACAGCGCTTGCTGGATCACGCCAAAGCCGAACGCTCACACCTGTCGCTGTTCGCCTTTCAGGCCAATGGTGGCGCGCGCCGGTTCTACGAACGCAACGGGTTTGCCGAGGTTGCCCGCAGCGATGGTTCTGACAACGACGAAAACCTGCCCGACATTAAATATGTCTGGCATCGAGAGGAACACGCAGATGGCTAAAGGTCCGGTCCTGATTGACTTGGAGGCCGAGGCCCCCGGTGCGGACGTGGCGCAGGCACCGCCGGTTCCGGATGTCGCCGCTCCGCAGGGGCAGGCGATGCAGACCGCTGCGCGGTTGGCAGCGCGAAAACCTTCGGCCTTGTCGCATTGGTTCTGGGGGCTGGCGGTGGCTGTGATAGGGGTTGTGGTCTCGGTCGCGGCTTGGGATTTCGTGACGTCTCTGTTGCTGCGCGCGCCGGTTCTGGGCTGGGTCGTAACGGGCTTGATCGGCGCGTTGCTGGTAGTCGGGCTGATCATCGCCCTGCGCGAGCTGGCTGCGATTGGGCGTCTGTCGCGGGTGGACGGGATGCGTCGCGCCGCCGATGCCGCGCTGGCCGAGGGTGATCTGGGGCAGGCACGGGCAGTCACGAACCGGCTGATGGCCTTCTACAAGGGGCGCGACGACACCAAATGGGGCCGCGATCGCCTATCCGAACGCATGGGCGAGCAGTTTGATGCCTCCGGCCTGCTTACCCTGACAGAAGACGAACTTCTGGCCCCGCTGGACGAAGCCGCCAGCCGCGAGGTTGAGGCCGCCGCCCGTCAGGTGGCCACGGTGACGGCGCTGGTTCCGCTGGCGCTGGCAGATGTGGTAACGGCACTGGCGGCTTCCCTGAGGATGATCCGGCGAATTGCTGAAATCTACGGGGGCCACGCCGGGTTTCTGGGCAGCTGGCGTTTGACTCGCGCTGTGTTCGTGCATCTGGTGGCCACGGGCGCGGTGGCTGTGGGCGATGACCTGCTGGAACCGGTTCTGGGGGGCTCGGTCCTAAGCAAACTGTCCCGCCGGTTCGGCGAAGGTCTGGTCAACGGCGCGCTTAGCGCGCGCGTCGGGGTGGCCGCGATGGAGGTCTGCCGCCCGCTGCCTTTCTCGGACCGTCACAAGCCCTCGACCCGGCGGATCATCAAAGGGGCGTTGGCGGGATTGTTTTCCAAGACTTGACCTGACGCAAAGACCTCTGCCCTGCTGGTTGCCATACCAAAGGTGGAGCCAGCCATGACCGAGCACGGACACAGCCAGCAGGAAATTGCAGCCCGGATCAACGCGCCCCCCGGTCGGGGCGTGTTGCGCGATGTAGTTTACGGCGGCATCGACGGATCGGTGACGACTTTTGCGATCGTAGCTGGCGTTGCGGGGGCCGGGTTGTCGCCGTTCGTCATCGTGGCCTTGGGGCTGGCCAATGTGCTGGCTGATGGGTTTTCCATGGCTGCAGGTAATTACTCGGGCACCAAAGCTGAGTTGGACAATATCCGCCGCATCCGCGCCATCGAAGAGCGCCACATCCACCTTTACCCGGATGGTGAGCGCGATGAAGTCCGGGAAATCCTGTCGCAGAAGGGCCTGTCGGGGCGCGTTCTGGATGAGGCAACCGATGCCATCACCGCCAATCACGACAACTGGATCAACCTGATGATCGAGGGTGAATATGGTCTGGGCAGTGTGGACCCGCACCCGATGAAGGCCGCGATGGCGACGTTTCTGGCCTTTCTGGTTGCGGGCATGATCCCGCTCTTGCCGTTTCTGGCCGGGGTCGAGCGCGCCTTTGCGCTCTCAGCTTGGATGACGATGGGGGTCTTTTTTGCCATCGGCGCGCTCAAAAGCCGCTGGTCGCTGGCCCCGTGGTGGCGGTCGGGTGGTGAGACCTTGTTGATTGGGGGCGCTGCGGCATCAATCGCCTATCTGGTTGGATCGCTGTTTCATCCCTGACGGCTAGAATTGTCGCAGGCGGCACAGTCCCCATGGCGGATATACCTCAGATGGCTAGGGTGAAGGCATCAACGTGGTGGCGAGGTGTGCTCTGACACTCACTGGGAAAAATATCCTTGTTCTAGGCGCTTACGGCTTCATAGGCGCGGCGGTGGTCCGCGCCTTGCGAGGCCGGGGCGCGCAGGTCACGGGGCTTGTTCGTAAGCCTGTGCAAGGCGCGTTGCTACTGGACGGAATTAAGTTGGTTCAGGGCGATTTGCGCCGTTTTACGCACCCGCAGGATTGGGAGGCCGCACTCACTGGCATCGACTGCGTTGTGAACTGCGCAGGCGCGTTGCAGGACGGCCCCTCGGATGATCTTGCGGCGGTGCATCATCACGCCATTGCAGCGCTGGGTCAGGCCTGTGCAAAACGAGGTGTTTCGGTCGTACAAATATCAGCCATCGGGGCGACGCCCAATGCGGACACCGAGTTCATGCGCACGAAGGCCGCTGGTGATGCGGCCCTTGAAAGCAGCGGTGCGGACCTGTGGATTTTGCGCCCCGGGCTGGTTATCGGGCAATCAGATTACGGTGGAACGGCCCTACTGCGGATGCTGGCAGCGGTTCCGCTGGTGCAGCCGATTGCCTATCCAGCGACACCGGTCCAGTGCGTTGGGATGGAGGATTTGTGCCATGCCGTGGTTACCTGCTGCGCCGACGAAATACCGCAAGGCGCCTACGATCTTGTTGAGGATCAAGCCCAATCGTTGGGGGATGTCCTGGCCACCACGCGCCGTTGGCTGGGTTTCCCGGCGGCCCGCTTTCGGCTTGTCATGCCTCCGGTCTTGACCAAGGCAGTTGCACGGTGTGCTGACGCGCTGGGCTATCTTGGGTGGCGCTCGCCCCTGCGCAGCACGACGATGACGGTCATGGCTTCGGGTGTTGTGGGTGATCCCGCGCCCTATCGCGCAGCAACGGGTCGGTCGCTCAGGCCGCTTCCCGAAATTTATGGGTCAATGACCAGCGCGCGTGAACACCGGCTGACCGCGCGAATGTCCTTGTTGGCCCCGCTTGTCATAGCTGTACTGAGTCTTTTCTGGGTCCTGTCCGGCATTTTCGGATTGGTCGGACTGCCCGAGGCTGCCGGTGTTCTGACCGAGGCCGGATGGACCGATGCCGCTGCCGTCAGTTCTGTCGTGTTCTGGTCTTTCGTCGATATCGCTTTGGGACTGGCCGTTCTATATCGTCCTTGGACCGCGCGCGTGTGTCTGGCGCAAGTTGGGGTGGCAGCGTTCTATGTGCTGGCGGCAACGGTCGTGACACCAGGCCTGTGGCTGGACCCGTTGGGCCCACTCGTCAAAGTGCTGCCTGCAATGCTGCTGTCGCTGGTTGCCTGGCCTATGGTGCAAAGCCGATGATGGATCCAGACCTGATCCTGCGATGGCTGCACGTCATCGGTGCTAGCGTTCTGCTGGGCACCGGAGCCGGGATCGCGTTTTTCATGCTGATGGCGCATCGGTCCGGCGACGCGCGGTTTATTGCGCAAACTGCCCGTGTGGTCATTCTGGCTGACCTTCTGTTCACGACGACCGCCGTAGTCGTCCAACCCGTGACCGGAGCTTTGTTGGCCTGGCGACTGGGTTGGTCCCTTGCCGAAGGGTGGATCGTGCTGTCGCTGATGCTTTACGGCGTGACGGGCGTGTTCTGGCTGCCTGTGGTGTGGATACAGGTCCGCCTGCGGGATCTGGCACAGACGGCTGCTGCACAGGGTGCACCGTTGCCTGATAGCTATCACCGCTTGTTCCGCATCTGGTTTCTATGCGGCATCCCGGCCTTTCTTTCGGTGCTGAGCATCCTCTGGTTGATGATCGCGCGCCCCGCGATCGAGCTGTTTTGAACCGCACCATTCACCGCAGGGGGCGGAAGCTCTGGACCATCCGCCAAGGGCGTCTTATAAGCGCGGCCATGTATGACCGGATGGCCATCATTATTCGAATTATATCCCCGGCGCTCTGACATCCTGAGACGCCGGGCAAAGGTGTTTGAGACTTCGCACCGACCGCTTCGATCCATACGACGACCAGATCATTCAAAGGACGCCCCCAATGTGCGCCGACACGATCCAGACACCTGACTACAAAGACACGCTGAACCTACCCAAAACCGATTTCCCCATGCGCGCTGGCCTGCCCAAGCGCGAACCTGCATGGCTGGAGCGTTGGGAAACCATCGGCGTCTATGACCGCCTGCGTGAGAAAAAGGGTCGGACGCCCTTTACCCTGCACGATGGCCCCCCCTATGCGAACGGCCACCTGCATATCGGACACGCGTTGAACAAGACCATCAAGGACATGATCGTGCGCTCGCACCAAATGATGGGCCATGACGCGCGCTATGTGCCGGGTTGGGACTGCCACGGCCTGCCGATCGAATGGAAGATCGAAGAGCAGTACCGCAAGAAGGGCAAGAACAAGGACGAGGTGAACGTCGTCGATTTTCGTCAGGAATGCCGCAAGTTCGCCGAAGGCTGGATCGACATCCAGCGCGAAGAATTCAAGCGCCTGGGGATCACCGGCAATTGGCCTGACCCTTATATCACCATGGATTATCACGCCGAGGCCGTGATCGCCGATGAGTTCATGAAGTTCCTGATGAACGGCACGCTCTATCAGGGGTCCAAACCCGTGATGTGGTCGCCGGTCGAAAAGACCGCTCTGGCCGAGGCTGAGGTCGAGTATCACGACAAGGAAAGCTTCACCATCTGGGTGAAGTTCAAGGTCGTGAATGCAGGCGATCTGGATGATGCGTTTGTGGTGATCTGGACGACGACCCCTTGGACGATGCCGTCGAACAAGGCGGTCGTTTACGGCAAGGACATCGCGTATGGCCTTTACGAAGTCACTGGCGCGCCGGATGAATGCTGGGCCAAAGTAGGTGACAAATTCCTGCTGGCCGACAATCTGGCGGCGGATGTTCTGGGCCGTGCCCGTTTGAACGACGATCAGTGGACCCGCGTCCGCGACGTAACCACGGATGAGCTGGCAGGCGTGCAACTGACCCACCCGCTGGCCGGGGCCGAGGGCGGCAATGGCGAATGGGATGACATCCGCGATTTCCGCGCCGCTGAATTTGTGACCGATACCGAAGGCACCGGTTTCGTTCACTGTGCGCCGTCGCACGGGATGGAGGAATTCGAGCTTTATCGCGATCTGGGTATGTTGGAACAGGTCATCACCTATAACGTGATGGATGACGGCTCGTTCCGTGCCGATCTGCCGTTCTTTGGTGGCAAATACATCCTGTCCCGCAAAGGCGGTGAGGGTGATGCGAACAAGACTATCATCGACAAACTGGCTGAGGTCGGCGGGCTGCTGGCGCGTGGCAAGATCAAGCACAGCTATCCGCATTCGTGGCGCTCAAAGGCTCCGATCATCTATCGCAACACGCCGCAGTGGTTTGCCTCCGTCGACCGCAAGCTGGACGACGGCATGGGCGAGATGGGCGACACCATCCGCGAACGCGCCCTGCGCTCGATTGATGAACTGGTGAAATGGACCCCGCAGACGGGTCGTAACCGCCTGTATTCGATGATTGAGGCCCGCCCGGATTGGGTGCTGTCCCGCCAGCGTGCGTGGGGTGTGCCGCTGACCTGTTTCACCAAGAAGGGCGCTCTGCCCACCGATGCCGATTACCTGCTGCGCAACGCCGATCTGAACGCACGTATCAAAGCCGCGTTCGAGGAAAACGGCGCGGATATCTGGTACACGGACGGGTTCAAGGAACAGGTGCTGGACGGCATCGCCAACCCGGACGACTATGATCAGGTGTTCGATGTGCTGGACGTATGGTTTGACTCGGGTTCGACCCACGCCTTCGTTCTGCGCGACCGTGAGGACGGGACCGAGGACGGCATCGCCGATGTCTATATGGAGGGCACCGACCAGCACCGCGGTTGGTTCCATTCGTCCATGCTGCAGGCCTGCGGCACCAAGGGCCGTGCGCCCTATCGCAACGTGGTGACGCACGGCTTTACGCTGGACGCCAAGGGCAACAAGATGTCCAAATCGCTGGGCAACACCATCGTGCCGGAAGAGGTCATCAAGCAATATGGGGCCGATATCCTGCGCTTGTGGGTGGCTCAGACTGACTATACCGCCGACCAGCGGATCGGGCCGGAGATTCTGAAAGGCACCGCTGACAGTTATCGTCGTCTGCGGAATACCATGCGGTTTATGCTGGGATCATTGGCTGATTTCACCGAGGCTGATCGCGTCGCGCCCGAAGATATGCCGCGTCTGGAACGCTGGGTTCTGAGCCGTTTGGCCGATCTGGATGAACAGGTGCGCAAGGGCTATGCCGCGTTCGATTTCCAGGGTGTGTTCAGCGCTGTGTTCACTTTTGCCACGGTAGATCTGTCCTCGTTCTATTTCGACGTCCGCAAGGATGCGCTCTATTGCGACGGCGATAACCTGCGTCGCCGCGCAGCCCGCACCGTCCTGGATATCCTGTTCCACCGTCTGACCACATGGCTGGCGCCGGTTCTGGTCTTTACCATGGAAGAGGTCTGGCTGGAGCGGTTTGGCGGTGATGACAGCTCGGTCCATCTGGTGGATTTCCCGGACACGCCGGCCGATTGGCGCGATGCGGAACTGGAAGCAAGCATGGCCAAGGTGCGCCGCGTGCGTCGTTCGGTGACGGCTGCGCTGGAGGTTCAGCGTCAGGACAAAGTCATAGGGTCCAGCCTTGAGGCCGCGCCGATCGTCTATGTTGAGGACCAGGAAACCCGTGATCTGCTGGCTACTTTCGATGTGGACGATATGTGCATCACCTCGGGGTTGACTGTTACGGGTGATCCGGCCCCGGCCGAGGCTTTCCGCGTGCCCGAGATTGAGGGCGTTGCGGTGGTGTTCGAAAAGGCCGAGGGCGAGAAGTGTCAGCGGTGCTGGAAAATCCTGCCGGATGTCGGGCGTCATGCTCATACGGGTGTCTGCGGGCGCTGTGACGAGGCGTTGGCGTAACGTCTCTGGATTTGGAGTTCTGCGAGGCTCTGCCTCGCGCTCCGAGGTATTTTTGAACAGAAGAAGATTGGGGCGCAGCCTGTTGGGGGTTGCGCCTTTTCTCAATTCGCGGTCAGGTTCTGGCTATGCCGATGATTGCTGTCGATACGCGATTTGGACGTCTGGGGATTGAAGAGACGGGTGGTGCGATTACCCGTTTGGTCTGGGATGGACGCAATGAAGGTGAGGCGTCAGCCTTGTTGCGTGAGGCGGCAGCGCAGATGGCGGCCTATGATCAGGCGCGGTTGGAGCGGTTTGATCTGCCTTATCGTGTGGCCGGTTCTGACTTTCAGCGGCAGGTATGTGATCTGATGTATGCGATTCCACTGGGCGAGACTGTGACCTATGGGGATATTGCCAAACAGCTTGGTCGCCCGGCGCAACCTGTGGGGCAGGCCTGTGGGGCGAACCCGATCCCGGTCATTATTCCGTGCCATCGGGTGTTGGGGGCAAGTGGATTGGGTGGGTTTTCCGGTGACGGCGGCGTGGAGACCAAGGTGGCCTTGTTGCGGCACGAGGGCGCGGCAGGGTTGCTGATCTGAGAGTGGAAAGCTATTGCAATCCATCCGCTTGCGTCCCAACTTGTATCACATAGAGAATTCGAAGGATGTTTTTGGCATGACCGTTCAAGCCGACCCCGCCGCGCGCAAGAAAGCCATTATTGACCGTTTGATGTCACTGGAAGAACAGGAGCTGGCGACCGCGCAGGCGCATTACGATGCGTTTCTGAAGGATTCTCAGTTGGACGACCGGGAAGGGCACGACAAGGATGATATCGCGGCTTCGCGTGAGAATGCGGATCTGGCGGCGGCTTTCGACGCGCCCTTGCAAGCGCATCATGCCAAGATCGACGTGATCGAGAACACCGATTTTGGGCTGACCGATACAGTCCAGCCCGGTGCCGTTGTAAAGTTTAACAACCGGAGTTTTGTGGTCTGCGTGTCGACAACGCGGTTCGATGTGGACGGGACGACCTATATGGGGATTTCGACCCAAAGCCCGATCTATCTGGCGATGACCGGCCTGCAGGAGGGCGACGTGTTCACCCATAACGGGACCGAGTTTGAGGTCGAGGAAATCCTTTAGGCTTTTTGCTGTGGGATCACCTGTTGGGCGATCCCTGCAAAGACCAGGTACAGGCTGGTGATCACCAGCCCCCAATGCGCCCAGCTTTCGGGATGAAAATCCACCCAGGCCGCCCATCCGGCGAAAAAGGTCCAGGCGAGGGCCATGGGGAGGGTGACGCTGCGCCAACGCTCGGTCCGGACGGGATGCACGAATTTTAACGGCAGGAACATGGCCAGAGCCAGTAGGGAGACCATGAGCAGGATGACCCAGAAATTGGGTTCGAGCGCGAAGATCACAATGACAAACATGTTCCAGCAGCCGGGAAAGCCCGAGAACGAGTTGTCCTTGGTCTTCATCCGAGTGTCCGCGAAATACATCGCGCTGGCGAAGGTGATGACGATGATCGCAAACCAGCCGGTCCAGCCATCCATCAGCCCGGATTTAAACAGGGCGAAGGCGGGAATGAATACATAAGTCAGGTAATCGATAATCAGATCCAGCAATACGCCGTCAAACTCGGGGGCGTTTTTCTTGACGTGATAGTGCCGCGCCAGTGGGCCGTCGATGCCATCGACAATAAAGGACACGACCAGCCACAGATACATCAGACTCCATTTTTCTTCGACAGCGGCCAGCATGGCCAGCATCGCGAAAACGGCGCCGGTTGCAGTAAAGAGATGGACGGAGAGAGCTTTGAATCTGAGTGTCATGCGCGTGTCATGTACGATGCGTGTCCAAGATGCAAAGCAAAATGCCCTGTTTGGTGAAATTGCAATTGTGTCAGGCTTTCGGGTGAGTGCGGTCGTAGACTTCCATCAACCGGGCGGTGTCCACGGCGGTGTAGGTTTGCGTGGTCGACAGAGAGGCATGCCCCAGCAATTCCTGTATGGCGCGAAGATCGCCGCCCGCAGACAGCAGGTGCGTGGCAAAGCTGTGGCGCAACGCATGTGGGGTGGCCGTCGCGGGCAGGCCCAACTGCTGACGCGCCTTGGCCATGACGCCCTGAATGGCACGCGGGTTCAGCGCCCCGCCGCGGACACCACGAAACAATGGCTTGGTCTTGTCCAGCGGATGAGGGCAGAGCGCCAGATACCGGTCCAGAGCTGCTTGTGCGGCGGGCAGGACCGGGACGATGCGCTCCTTGTTGCCTTTGCCAACAATTCGCAGCGATTGTGGCAGGGGGGCGTCAGCGCCGGTCAGCGACAGCGCCTCGGAAATCCGCAACCCGCAACCATAGAGCAATGTGACCACGGCCACGTCGCGCGCAGAGACCCAATCATTGGTCGATTGCAGTTCGACCGTTTCGATCAGGGCGCGGGCAGCATCTTCGTCGACGGGGCGGGGCAGTTTCTTGGTGAATTTGGGCGCGCGGGTCGACAAGACCGCGGTCGGCTCGAACCCTTCACGTTCTGCCAGCCAGCGGTAGAAGCTTTTGACAGCCGACAACTTGCGCGCCAGCGAACGCGCGCCGACGCCCGAGCCGCGCTGATCCGCCATCCAAGCCCGCATATCGGATACGGTGATCCGAGCCAGTGCTGCCAAACCCTGACGCTCGCTATGGTGCAGGGTCATAAAGGATAGGAAATCATTCACGTCGCTGCGGTAGGCGGCCTGAGTATTGGTTGATCGGCCTGAAAGCGCGACGAGACCCTCCAGCCAGTGCTGCAACGCGTCGCGGCAGGCCGGAGAGATCAGGCTCATGACAGCCAGTTGCGCATGGACCGTTCAAAAACACCGGCAAAGAAGGTCAGCAGGTCGGTGCCAAGTTGCGGTGAAAAGTGGTTGGGGTCTTTCGCGCTCATGATGATCATGCCGGGCAGGCGGCCTTCGCCCAAGTCCAGCCGCATACAGGCTTCGGACCGCAGGTGATCGGCCTGATCGCCGAAGATGCGGTGTGTGGGGTGGATGACCTCGCGCAGCACGACTTCGCGGGCAGGGCCGCTGCGATCGAAAGTCAGGTAGTTGTCGACAAAGCCGGGCTCGACTACGGCCAGCGCTCCGCCCAGTTTTTCGATCGCGGGGTCTTCCTGCAGGACGGTGGTTTCCAGGACCAGCGTGATCCGATCCACGCGCAGAATTTCGGCGACGTCTGAGCCAAGGGTGGTCAGGAAGTCCTCGAACCCTGTGGGCTCCAGCAGGCGCAGGATTGCGCGGTGCACCTGATTGGTACCCGCAAGGTTTTCATAAGCGGCCGCGATGACCGAGCGGTGGGTGTCTTCAAGCCGATCCAGCCGCGCTTCGAGCCGCTGCATGGCGATGCCGCGCAGGTCGACGATGTTATCTCCGCGCGCTTGTTCATTGGCGGCGACGAGGGCCTGCATCAGGTCCTTGTCGTCCAGCACGGCGTCAGGCTCGGCCAGAATCGCCTCGCGGAGAGTGTCCTTGAGTTTGGTATTGCTGCTCATGTCCCGTCCGGTCTTTTTATGTTTTGCGGCCTTATAACACGGCTGGACCGATTTGCCTTGGGAAAAGTGAGCCTTTGGTTGGATTTCCCGTCATTTGCGCGACGGGGCCTCTCCCGCCTGCAAGACCCTGATCTGCGATCAGGGCTGGCAGTTGGGCCGGGCGCGGTGCCTGGCAGCACCGCGCGGCAGTGTCAGGGATCAGAGGATTTTCTGACCGGTCTTGGCCCAGTCGGCCAGGAAGGTTTCAAGCCCCTTGTCGGTCAGCGGGTGATCGGCCAGTTTCTTGATTACGGCAGGCGGAGCGGTGATCACGTCGGCGCCGATGCGGGCGCTGTCTGTTACGTGGTTCACGGTGCGGATGGATGCGGCCAGAATTTCGGTCTCGAATCCGTAATTGTCATAGATCTGGCGGATATCAGCGATCAGATCCATGCCGTCGAGGTTGATATCGTCCAGACGGCCGATGAAGGGCGAGATAAAGGTCGCGCCCGCCTTGGCGGCGAGCAGTGCCTGATTGGCCGAGAAGCAGAGCGTGACGTTGACCATCTGGCCTTCGTCGGACAGGGTTTTACAGGTTTTCAGCCCCGCCCATGTCAGCGGAACCTTCACGGCGATGTTCGGCGCGATCTGGGCCAGCTTACGGCCTTCGGCGATCATGTCGTCGGCCTCGGTCGCGACGACTTCGGCGGATACGGGGCCGTCGACCAGATCACAGATCTCTTTGGTGACTTCTAGAATGTCGCGGCCCGATTTCAGGATCAGCGAGGGGTTGGTGGTCACACCGTCTACCATTCCCAGATCGTTCAGTTCGGCGATGGCGTCGATCTCGGCGGTATCTACGAAGAATTTCATGCGGGCAGTCCTTTGATGGGTTGGCCTTGGTTGCGGTTGGCTTTACCCCAATAACACCGATGCTGAAACCCCCGACCCGAGGAGATGCGGTGAGCGCGCAGGAGTATTTCGATCAGGGTGAGCTGGTGGCTGTGCTGACCACACAGCCCTTGGACCGGACGCTGGATTACAAAGCGCCCGAGGGCGGGTGTTTTCTGGGCGCGTTTGTCGAGGTGCCCCTGGGCCCGCGCAAGGTTCTGGGTGTGGTTTGGGGGCCGGGGCAGGGCGGTTTTGATCTGGCCAAGGCGCGATCCGTGATCCGTGTGCTAGAGGTCGCGCCGATGCGCGAAGAGATGCGGTTGTTTCTGGGCAAGGTGGCCGATTACACGCTGACACCGATGCCTGCGATGCTGCGCTTGGCGACCCGTGCGCCTGGGCTGGGCGATCCGCCGTCGATGCGGAAAATCTATCGTTTGGGCGGTGCCGAGCCAGACCGCATGACCGATGCGCGGACCCGCGTGCTTGAGGTGCTGCGCGACTACGGCGGCTTGGCGTTCACGTTAAAGGAGTTGGCCGAGCAGGCGGGGGTGACGTCCTCGGTCGTCAAGGGGTTGGTCAAGCAAGGCGCAGTGCGCGAGGAAGACAGCCCACGTGATTTGCCCTATCCCCGGCTGGACCCGGACTTGCCGGGCAAGGCGTTGACTGACGATCAGGCCTCCGCGGTCGCGCGCCTGCAGGCTGGGCAACGTTCCGGGGATTATGGGACAACGTTGCTGAAGGGTGTCACTGGCTCGGGCAAGACCGAGGTTTACCTAGAGGCCGTCGCCGAAGCCCTGCGCATGGGGCGGCAAGCGCTGGTTCTGCTGCCCGAGATCGCCCTGACCGCCGAATTCCTGACGCGGGTCGAGGCTCGGTTCGGCGCGCGGCCTGCCGAATGGCACTCGGGTGCGACCATGACCGAACGCCGGCGGGTCTGGCGCATGGTTGGGCAGGGGGAAGCGCAACTGGTCGTCGGCGCGCGTTCGGCGCTGTTTCTTCCGTTCCGCGATCTGGGGCTGGTGGTGGTCGATGAAGAACACGACACCTCTTACAAACAGGAAGACGGCGTGCATTACAGCGCGCGGGATATGGCGGTGCTGCGGTCCTCGGTCTGCGGGGCGCGCGTGATTCTGGCCAGTGCGACGCCGTCGCTGGAAAGCTGGGCGAATGCCGAGGCCGGCAAGTATGAGCGGCTGGACCTGACCTCGCGCTTTGGGGCGGCGGTGCTGCCAGAGATGAAACCCATCGATATGCGGGCCGAGCAGATGCAGCCGGGGACATGGATTTCCCCGTCGCTGCGGCAGGCGGTACGGCAGCGGATCGAACGCGGGGAACAGTCGCTGCTGTTCATCAACCGCCGTGGCTATGCGCCGGTGACGCTGTGCCGGGCGTGCGGGGAGCAGATCGCCTGTGATCATTGCGATGCGCGGATGGTTGAACACCGGTTTCTCAAACGACTGATGTGCCATCAATGCGGCGAGACGAAGCCGATGCCCGACACCTGCCCATCCTGTCAGGTTGAGGGCAAGCTGGCCCCGGTCGGGCCGGGGATCGAACGGCTGGCAGAAGAAGCCGAGGCGACGTTCCCTGAGGCCAAGATCGCGATGCTGAGTTCTGATCTGTTCGGCTCGGCCCGCGCGTTAAAGGCCAAGATCGAAGAGATTGCCGAGGGCGATGCGGATATCGTCATCGGTACGCAGCTGGTGGCCAAGGGGCACAACTTTCCCAAGCTGACACTGGTGGGGGTGATTGATGCCGACCTTTCTCTGCACGGGGCGGACCTGCGAGCGGCGGAACGCACGTTCCAGCTTATGCGGCAAGTTGCGGGCCGGGCCGGGCGGGCGGATAAGCCGGGGCAGGCACTGTTGCAGACGTTTCAGCCTGAACACCCGGTGATCCGCGCCATTCTGTCAGGCGATGAAGAAGGGTTCTGGAAGGCCGAGGCCGCCGGGCGTCAGGCCGCAGGCGTCCCGCCCTATGGGCGCATGGCCGGGATCGTGCTGTCCGGGCCCGAGGTCGGTCCGGTTTTCGACATCGGCAACGCGATGGCACGCAACGATGCGCCGCTACGAGCTATAGATGCCCAAGTCTTCGGACCTGCGCCCGCGCCAATAGCACGAATACGCGGGCGGCACCGTGTACGCCTGCTGGTCAAAGCCCCCAAAGGCGCGCCGATTCAGGATGCTATCGCCCGCTGGATTGCGCCCCTGCGTCTGAAGGGCGATATCCGCCTGACCGTCGATATCGACCCGCAGAGTTTTTACTGACCTCTGCACCGGTGCAGACCGCCTGTGCGTCTGCCCCCTCGCCAAACCGAAAAAATGAGCGTAGAGCGGTGTCATGCTGAAACCCATGCCGCTCTCTGATGCGCAGAGCCTTCCGTTCTGGCGCCGTCCCATAACGCTCTTGTTCATGATGGCGTTGATGATGCCCATTGCGTTTAACGCATGGAGCGCGCTGCTGAACAATTTCGTCATCGAGGTCGCGAATTTCGACGGCGCAGACATAGGCCTGCTGCATACGGTGCGTGAAATTCCCGGATTTCTGGCCGTAGGCGTGATCGCGGTGATCATCTTTATCCGCGAGCAAGTGCTGGCGATGATCTCGCTGATGATGCTGGGCGTTGCGACTGCGATCACGGCGTGGTTCCCCAGCCTTGGCGGGCTGCTGTTCGTGACGCTGTTCAGCTCGATCGGGTTTCACTACTACGAGACGGTAAACCAGTCGCTGCAACTGCAATGGTTGCCCAAGGATCGTGCGCCGCAGGTGTTGGGCTGGCTGGTCGCGATGGGTTCAGCGGCGACAGCAGTGGTGTACGGTTTGATCGTGCTGACATGGGACCGGTTCGATCTGTCCTATAACTTCGTCTTCATGGCAGCGGGCGGCGTGACGGCCCTGTTGGCGCTGTTCTGCCTGCTGGCTTACCCGCAATTCGATGCGCCGACGCCGCAGACCAAGAAACTGATCCTGCGCAAACGCTATTGGCTGTATTACGCCCTGCAATTCATGGCCGGTGCCCGGCGGCAGATCTTTGTCGTCTTCGCAGGCTTCATGATGGTCGAGAAATTTGGGTTCGAGGTGCATGAGCTAACCAGCCTCTATCTGATCAATCTGGTGATCAACATGGCCGCCGCTCCGATGCTGGGCAAAGCCGTGTCCGTGTTCGGCGAGCGCCGCACGCTGATCTTTGAATATGCCGGTCTGGCCATCGTGTTCGCGGCCTATGGCGGCATCTATTGGTTTGGCTGGGGCGTGGTGCTGGCCGCGATCCTTTACGTGATCGACCACGTGCTGTTCGCGCTGGCATTGGCGCTGAAAACCTATTTCCAGAAAATCGCCGACCCTGCCGATATCGCACCAACCGCAGCCGTGGCCTTTACGATCAACCACATCGCCGCCGTGTTCCTGCCGGCGTTGCTGGGTTTGCTGTGGGTGGTCTCGCCCGGCGCGGTGTTTACGCTGGCGGCAGCGATGGCGATGATCTCGCTGGCCTTGTCGTTGCTGATCCCGCGCCACCCCGAGCCGGGCAATGAAACCATCCTGTCAAAATACGCCCCGGCCCCTGCGGAATAAGCCAGCGCTTGACCTTGCCTGCCCGGCGGCCTAGGCGCAGGGGAAACCCAAACAGGAGGCCCCCATGCCCACATTCACTGCGCTGACCACTCTGATGGGCAAGAAAGCCGCCGAAGGCTTGGGCGAAGCAATGGAGCGTCTGGAGCCGGAACCTACCGGCGTTGGTGTGTTCGAGGTCGAGGACGGCTCGGGCCTATGGGAGGTTGGCGGCTATTTCACCGAAACCCCAGATGAAACCGCGCTGGCCGTTCTGGCCGCCGCGTTCCAAGCCAAGCCCTTTGTCGTCTCGGAGCTGCCCGAAACCGATTGGGTCGCCCATGTGCGTCG
Organism: Ruegeria sp. N8; assembly: GCF_056531325.1. NCBI lineage: Bacteria > Pseudomonadati > Pseudomonadota > Alphaproteobacteria > Rhodobacterales > Roseobacteraceae > Ruegeria > Ruegeria sp. N8. Next base: position 122,764 of record NZ_JBQFLQ010000008.1, read on the forward strand.
CGAACTGGCTCCGGTCGAGGCCGGGCGCTTCTTTGTTTACGGCAGTCACGACGCCGACCAACTGCCCGAAGGCCGCATTCCCCTGCTGATCGAGGCCGCGATGGCCTTTGGCACCGGGCATCACGGCACCACACTTGGTTGCCTCAAGGCGCTGGATTATCTACTGAATGAGGGGTTCGAGGCGACAAAAGTGGCCGATATCGGCTGTGGCACTGCCGTTCTTGCCATGGCCGCCGCGCGAGTCTGGGATGGAGATATCATCGCCAGCGATATTGATCAGGTGGCCGTGGATGTGGCCGAGGCGAACCTGAAAGCCAATGGCATGGCCGGTCAGGTGCAGTGCGTCGAGGCTGCCGGGTTCGATCACCCCGACCTGAAGGCCCACGCGCCCTATGACCTGATCTTTGCCAATATCCTCAAGGGGCCGCTGGTCGCGTTGTCGCCGGAAATTGGGGCGAATCTGCGGGCAGGGGGGTACGCGATCTTGTCGGGAATCCTCAATGAACAGGCCGATGATGTGGTTTCCGTTTATTCACAAAACGGGTTCAATCTGGCCCGTCGGGACGAGATTGGCGAATGGACGACGCTAATCTTAAGCAAACAGGGCTAAAATCGGGCCATTTACAGGAGTTTTGTGGATTCCTGCCACTTTTTTGGCGCAATCTCTGTCTACCGTTCAAAGATGCATATCGGGGGCGGTTATTGGAGGCTGCCATGACTGGAAAACAACTGGAATTTGATCAGCGCGTTCATCGTCTGAACAAAAAACACGCGAAACTCAGCCGTGGTTATCGTGCGACGATGCGCAAAGATGGCCTGGTGGTGATGAGGCCGCAGCGCGTTCAGTCTGCGGTGCCTGCCAAAGTGTTGCTGATGTGCCTTGTGGGCTTTTTTGCATTCAAGACCTTTCTTTTAGCGAGCCTTGGGCCGTCCGCCTATGAATACCGCGTTGACAGTTTGAGCCAAGGGACGTCGGTCGAACAGGCTGGGGCCTGGATCATGCAGATTGACCCGATTTCTGCCTTTCTGGCCGCGCAGGTTTCAAGCTATCTGCCCTGATTTTTTGCAAATCTGAATCAGAAACGCCGCGCATAAATCAATGCGCGGCGTTCTGCTTTGCCCCCGAGGGAGGAGATAGGGGCGTGTGAGTGGTGGTCTAGATCTTACCGGCGGCTATCCGCTACGACGTCAATATCGCCGCGGCACATGCCAATATCGTCTAGTTCACGGTCACTCAGACCGCTCAGCGCGTTGCGGGTCACGCGGGCGTCGTTCCATTCCACAACGGCGTTCACAACCGCTGCAAAAAATCCGCCGATACGGCCAGCAAGGCCGAACGAGCCAGTGGTGGCGCGGGTGGTATCCAGTACGGCCATATCCTGTTTCCTTCTGGTTAGAGTTCAGTTTCAATCCTTCGTTTGAGCGGCATTTAGGGATGTCGATCTGACACCACAAGCGACGAAATTGCATGTGTCCTATGCGTTTTCTGCAATGCTCTGAAAACGTGAAAGCCCCTTAATTTACTGGTCATTTTTGCTTAATCAAACACGTCGAATTCAGGCATTTCGCGGTCGCAAACAGGCCATTGTGTCGCCCCTCGAGCAGGTCTGTCGTTTTTGGACTTTCCGTCAATTCGCTTGGAAAATGTTCACGCTTCGTGCTAACCCGTAAGAAAGATCACAAAAACCCGAGCAGGCTGGGGCACAACATGCGGATTTTGGGCATTGATCCGGGGCTGAGAACCCTGGGATGGGGCGTCATCGAATCGCATGGCAGCCGCCTGAGCCACGTGGCCAACGGGCTATGCAAATCCGACGGTGATGATTTGGGCGAGCGGTTGTTGTCTCTGCACAACCAGATTGTCGAGGTGATCGCCGAACACACGCCCGATCAGGCCGCGATCGAACAGACTTTCGTGAACAAGGACGGTGCGGGCACGTTGAAACTGGGCCAGGCGCGCGGGGTTGCGCTTCTGACGCTCGCGCAAGCCGGGTTGCCGGTAGGGGAATATGCGCCCAACCGGGTCAAGAAAACAGTTGTGGGCGTGGGGCATGCCGAGAAAGAGCAAGTCTTGCACATGGTCAAGCTGCAACTGCCGGGGTGTCAGCCCAAGGGCGCAGATGCGGCAGATGCGCTGGCGATTGCGATCTGCCATTCCTACTATGGCGCAGCGCCGCAGGCGCGGATGAAAGAGGTGCGGGCATGATCGGAAAACTCACTGGACGCCTGGATTACCGCGCAGCAGACCACGTGCTGATCGACGTGCGCGGGGTTGGTTATATCGTCTATTGCTCGGACCGGACCATGGCGGCTCTGCCGGGCGTGGGGGAGGCGGTCTCGATCTACACGGACATGGTGGTGCGCGAAGACCTGATGCAGCTTTATGGGTTTCTGTCTTTGGTCGAGAAGGAATGGCATCGCCTGCTGTGTTCGGTGCAGGGGGTGGGGGCCAAAGTGTCTTTGGCGATCCTGTCTGCGCTGGGCCCGGATGGGGTCAGCCGTGCGATTGCCTTGGGTGATTGGGGCGCGGTCAAGGCGGCCAAAGGCGTGGGGCCGAAAACCGCGCAGCGCATCGTATTGGACCTGAAGGACAAAGCGCCGGGCGTGATGGCCATGGGCGGCACCGTGACCGAGGCGATGGACGGCCCTGTGCCTGAGCCGGTCGAACTGATTGAGCCAGCGCCTGCGCCCAAACGCGCTGCGAATCCGGCCTCGGGCAATGCGGCGGCCTCGGCTGGTGCGTTGTCGGCCCTGTCGAACCTCGGCTATGGCCCGTCCGAGGCGGCCTCGGCCGTGGCCGAAGCGGCCGCCACCTTGCCGGACGCGGGTGAGGCTGATCTGATCCGGGCGGCGTTGAAACTGCTGGCTCCGAAAGGCTGAATGGATGACTGACGCCGACCCCACCCTGCGCCCTGACCCTTTGCCCGAGGACAATGACCGCGCCCTGCGCCCGCAGGGATTGGATGAATTCATCGGTCAGGCCGAGGCGCGCGCCAACCTTCGCATCTTCATCCAGTCGGCTCGTCAGCGGGGCGAAGCAATGGATCATACACTGTTCCATGGTCCTCCGGGCCTTGGGAAGACGACGCTGGCGCAGATCATGGCGCGCGAGCTGGGGGTGAATTTCCGCATGACCTCTGGCCCGGTTCTGGCCAAGGCGGGTGATCTGGCGGCGATCCTGACCAATCTGGAATCGCGCGACGTTCTATTTATCGACGAAATCCACCGCCTGAACCCCGCCGTCGAAGAGGTTCTGTACCCGGCGATGGAAGATTTTGAGCTTGATTTGGTGATCGGCGAGGGCCCCGCCGCGCGGACCGTGCGGATCGAGTTGCAGCCCTTTACTCTGGTCGGGGCGACGACCCGGATGGGTCTGCTGACCACGCCTCTGCGGGATCGCTTTGGCATTCCGACCCGGCTGCAATTCTACACGGTCGATGAACTGCACGAGATCGTCACGCGAAACGCCCGTAAACTGGGGGCTCCTGCTGACGACGCAGGCGCGCGCGAGATCGCGCGGAGGTCGCGCGGGACCCCTCGGATCGCGGGGCGGCTGCTGCGTCGCGTGGTGGATTTCGCTATCGTCGAAGGCGACGGGCGGATCACGCGGGATCTGGCCGATGGTGCTTTGACACGTTTGGGCGTGGACAATCTGGGATTGGACGGCGCGGATCGTCGGTATCTTAAGCTGATCGCCGAGAACTACGCCGGTGGACCAGTTGGGATCGAAACCCTTTCAGCAGCGTTGTCGGAAAGCCGGGATTCGCTTGAGGAAGTGATTGAGCCCTATTTGTTGCAGCAGGGTTTGATCCAGCGCACACCGCGCGGGCGGATGCTGGCACAAAAGGCGTGGACGCATTTGGGTATGGCAGCGCCTCGGGGGCAAAGCGATCTGTTTGGTTGAATTATAGCGCTAGGGATTTTAAGCCTCCGGCGGCCATATTTGAAACGAGAAGAAGGGTCTGCGCGTGACACCTGATCAAATCGAAGCGCTGTTCACCCGCGAAAGCGGCGAGTTTTTGTTCGCACGTTGGGGGCGTCCGATTGTGCCCATCGTTTTCGGGGTGGAAGATGACACCTTGGCCACGGTCAAAGGGGCGTTCGAAGCGGTCGTCACGCTGGCCGGTCACAAAATGGCGGAAACGGACCCTGAACTGGGGGCCAACTGCATGGTGTTCTTCTTCCGGGACTGGAATGAGCTGTTGGAAGTGCCGGACCTCGATCGTCTTGTCCCGGACCTAGCACCTTTGGTCGAACGACTGGTTGCGGTAGATGCCAACCAATATCGTATCTTCCGGTTCGAGGAAGACGGCGCAATCCGTGCCGCGTTCGTGTTTTTGCGAATGGACAAAGAGCTGTCGAAGGTGCCTGCCGAAACCCTGGCGCTCAGCCAGGTGGTGCAAACCGTTTTGCTATGGTCCGACACGGCATTTCGCACGCAATCACCTTTGGCGGTGGCGGGTGAGGCTACGATTTTGAGACCTGATATTGCAGGGCTGATCCGCGCGGCCTACGATCCGGTATTGCCGGGTGCGGCGCAGGATGCCTCTCATGCGTTGCGCCTGTTTGCCAGATTGGAGCAACCGCAATGACCCATACCTATGCCGTCCGGGTTTTCTATGAAGACACCGATATGGGGGGTGTGGTCTATCACGCGAACTATCTGAAATTCATCGAGAGGGCGCGCTCGGACTATGTGCGCAATATCGGTAACGACCAGAATGCGATGCGCGATGCGGGTATTGTCTGGGTCGTGCGTAAGATCGAGGCCGAATATCTGGCCCCTGCGAAATTCGATGATGAGTTGACGATTGAAACCTGGATCACGTCGCTGTCCGGCGCACGGCTGACGATGGCGCAGCGGGTGACACGGGGCGAGACCGAAGTTTTTAACGCCTCGGTCACAGCGGTCTGCATGAATGCGCAGGGCAAACCGGTGCGTCTTCCGGCAGAGATTCGCGCATTGATGTAACATTTTGCGGGACCAGGGTGGTTCTGTTGGCTTTTCATATCTAACTGCGTTAGCGTTTAGCAAAACAAGGCCAAACGAACGGCCATCAGGCAAAAACTAAAGAGCAGGTTCATGGAAGCTGAAACGCTGGCGCTGGCGCAGGAGATCGACTTCTCCATGTGGGGGCTGTACGCCCGCGCAACCTTTATCGTCAAACTGGTGATGCTGATGCTGATCGGTGCGTCGATCTGGTCCTGGGGGATTATCATCCAGAAGATCATCAACTACCGGGCCGCGCGGCGCGAGGCGCAGGTGTTTGATGAGGCGTTCTGGTCCGGCAACCCCTTGGATGAATTGTTTGAACAGATCGGCACGCAGCCCGATGGCAGTTCGGAAAAGATTTTCGCCGCCGGCATGATCGAATGGCGTCGTTCACACCGCACCGATGGCGGCCTGATCGCGGGGGCTACGGCGCGGATTGACCGGTCGATGGATGTGGCCATAGCAAAAGAGTCCGAGACGCTGCAAAAGGGTCTGCCGGTCTTGGCCACTGTTGGCTCGACCGCGCCCTTTATCGGGCTGTTCGGCACGGTTTGGGGCATCATGAACGCCTTTATCGAGATCGCCGAGCAGCAAAACACCAACCTGGCGGTTGTGGCCCCCGGTATTGCCGAGGCTTTGCTGGCGACCGGTCTGGGCCTGTTGGCCGCGATCCCAGCGGTGATTTTCTACAATAAACTCAGCGCGGATAGTGATCGGATCGTGGGCGGCTACGAGGCCTTCGCCGATGAGTTCGCCACCATCCTGTCGCGTCAGTTGGATAGCTAGGATGGCCGCTGCGGTTCAGCAAAGCTCGGGCAGCAATGGACGCAGACGCGGACGTCGTCGCGGCCGTGCCCAGCCAATGGCTGAGATCAACGTCACGCCCTTTGTGGATGTTATGTTGGTGTTGCTGATCATCTTCATGGTCGCCGCACCATTGTTGACTGTCGGGGTGCCGGTGGACCTGCCCAAGACGGCGGCCAGTGCATTGCCCGGTGATAATGAGGAACCTTTGACCGTGACGCTGACCGCAGATGGTCAGGTTCAGATTCAGACGACAGATGTTCAGCGTGATGAATTGATTGGCAGATTGCGCGCCATCGCGTCCGAGCGCAGCAGTGACCGTGTGTTCCTGCGGGCGGATGGCTCGATCCCTTATGCGCAGGTGATGCAGGTAATGGGTGCGTTGAATGCGGGCGGGTTTTCCAATGTCGGTCTTGTGACCGACACCGGCGGCCCGACGCTGGACGAAGGTGGAGAGTGAGGCGGCACGGTGGATACCGGCACCAAGATCTCGGCGATTGCCCATGTCAGTTTGATCGGATGGGCCTTGTTCGGCGGCACGTTCCGGTCCGAACCCTTGCCGATGGCCGTGCAGGATGTCTCGGTGATCTCGGCTGAGCAATTTGCGGCAATGACCGCTCAGCGGGATGCGCCAGAGGTGACAACGCCTGCGGCCTTGCAGCAGCCTGACACGCCGGTTGAAGAGGTGACGCCGCCCGAGCCGGTCGAAGAAGATCAGACGGTGCCCGAGGTGTCGGAGCCATCCGAGCCCGAGCCTGACCCGGTGCCCGAGGCGGTGGAACCGCCGCCCGAGCCGGTGGTAATCGAACAACCCCCAGCGCTTGAGCCGCCCGCGCCAGAGGTGGCCGCCTTGCCCGTGCCCCCCGGCCCCGAGGCGCAGCCGCGCCCGGCAGACAAGGTTGCGCCAGAACCCGTTGCACCGCCTCCGCCCGAGGCTGCACCCGATGACATTGAAACGCCCGCTGTGTCCTTGGAAGAAGGCGCCGAGATCCAGCAAGAGCAACAGGATCAGACCGCTCCCGAAGAGGCCACGGATGAGATCGTGACCGAGGCCGAGGAAGCCAAGGAATACGCGCCGCGCAGCTCTCTGCGCCCGCAGGTTCGGCCAAACCGTCCGACCCCTCCTGCGCAGTCTGAGGTGGCGGAAACACCCGAAGCCGAGCCCGAGACGCCTGCGCCGCAGCCTGCAGATGAAAGCGCCATCGAAGATGCGTTGGCCGAGGCGCTGGGGCAGGGCACAGAGCCCTCTGGCCCGCCGCTGACCAGTGGTGAGAAAGACGCGATGCGTTTGGCGGTGTCGCGGTGTTGGAACGTTGGGTCCTTGTCAACGGATGCGCTGCAAACGGTGGTAGTCGTTGGATTTTCGCTGACCCCCGATGGCAAGGTGGTGGGTGGCAGTTTGCGTTTGATCGACAGTTCAGGCGGTTCCGACGGCGCAGCAAGACAAGCCTATGAGGCCGCCCGACGTGCGATCCTGCGCTGCGGGGCAAAAGGATACAACCTGCCTGCTGACAAATACGCGCAATGGCAGGATATTGAGATTACATTCAATCCCGAGAGGATGCGGATCAAATGATGAGATTTCTGACCAGCCTGTTGCTCGGCCTGACGCTTCTGACAGCGCCGGTTCATGCCCAGAACGGACCGCTGCGCTTGGAACTGGATCAGGGGATCATCGAACCCTTGCCCTTCGCGGTGCCCAGTTTCGTGCCCGACGGTCCCGCTGCGGCTCAGTACGCGCAAGATATCACACGGGTTGTCGCAGCGGACCTCACCGGCACCGGGCTGTTCCGCGAAATCTCGTCTGATGCATTTATCAGCCGGGTCAGCAGCTTTGAGGCGCCACTGCAATTTGCCGACTGGAAGGCGATCAATGCCGAGGCGCTTGTTACTGGGGCGGTAAATGTCTCGGGCAACCGGCTAACGGTCCGCTTCCGGGTATGGGATGTATTCTCCGGGCAAGAGCTTGGCAACGGTTTGCAGTTCGCAGGCACTACGGATGGCTGGCGGCGCATGGCGCATAAGGTGGCCGATCAGGTCTATAGCCGCGTGACGGGTGAGGGCGGTTATTTCGATAGTCGCGTGGCCTTCGTGTCGGAAAGTGGCCCCAAGGATCAGCGCCTGAAACGTCTGGCGATCATGGATTACGACGGCGCTAATGTGCAGTACCTGACCGACAGCGCCGCCATCGTGCTGGCTCCGCGCTTTTCGCCGACGGGTGACCGGTTGCTCTATACCAGCTATGAAACCGGCCAGCCACGCATCTATGTGCTGGATGTGGATCGCGTCCGCCGCTCCGAGCTGAACACGCCCGGCGGCACCATGAGCTTTTCACCTCGTTTCTCGCCTGATGGACGCTCGATTGTCTATTCGCTGATTCAAGGGGGGAATACGGATCTTTGGAAGATGGATCTGGCCTCGGGGCAGAGCGTACGTTTGACTAACACGCCGGCGATTGAGACCGCGCCCAGCTATTCGCCAGATGGGTCGCAAATCGTGTTCGAAAGCGACCGCTCGGGCACGCCGCAACTGTATATCATGCCCGCAAATGGGGGTGAGGCGACGCGGATCAGTTTCGGTCAGGGGCGTTATGGTACACCGGTCTGGTCCCCGCGGGGCGATCTGGTCGCCTTCACCAAGCAAAACAAAGGTCGGTTCCATATCGGCGTGATGCGCACCGATGGCAGCGAGGAACGGTTACTGACTTCGTCCTTTCTGGACGAAGGGCCGACATGGTCGCCCAATGGTCGTGTGATCATGTTCACCCGTGAAACCCAAGGCGCAAGCGGTCGGGCGACGCTTTATTCGGTGGATATCTCGGGGCGCAACCTGCGCCCGGTGCGCACGCCGGATGGCGGGAGCGATCCGTCCTGGGGGCCTTTGCAGAATTGATCGCGGGGGCGGTCGGAAAAGTTCACAAGAAACCCGCGCTGTGATACACAGGCGGCAATAAACAGAAAACACAACGAGGCACTTGAAATGAACGTATTGGGCAAAGTGGTAGCTTTGGGCGTGCTTGGCATTCTGGCCGCCTGTACCAACAACGATCCCTCGACATTGGGAGGCGGCCTTGGCGGCGGCGCAAATGGTGGTGGTCTGGCCGCAGGATCGCCCAGCGATCCGCGCTCACCGGCTTATTTCCAGCAGACCGTCGGCGACCGGGTTCTGTTTTCGATCGATCAGTCGACCCTTACACCGCAAGCGCAGACCGTTCTGCAGGGTCAGGCGGACTGGCTGTTGGCGAACCCCGATTTCGTGGCAACCATTGAGGGCCACGCAGATGAACAGGGCACTCGCGAATACAACCTTGCATTGGGCGCACGTCGGGCGAATGCGGCCCGCGAATACCTGATCTCGCGCGGGGTGGCGGGCAACCGTCTGACCACGGTCAGCTTTGGCAAGGAACGCCCGATCGAGATTTGCAGTACCGAGGATTGCTATTCCAAGAACCGCCGTGCGGTTACGGTGCTGACCGGCTCAACACTGGGGTAAGATGATGAAAGTTGCAGGATGGGTTCTGGCCGCGGTTTTGGCGACCGCCGGGGTGGCACAAGCACAGGATCAGCAGACCCTAGCCGATATCCGGCAGGAGTTGACCGTGTTGCATGTGGAAATCCAGCGTCTGAAACGTGAGTTTTCGACGACGGGGTCACCGTCACCCAACCTGTCCGGTAGTTCGGTGCTTGAACGCGTCGACGCCATCGAGGCCGAGTTACAGCGCCTGACCCGTCAGACCGAGCAGTTGAACCAGCGGGTGCAGAATATAGTCACCGACGGCACCAACCGAATTGGCGATCTGGAGTTCCGTCTGGTTGAATTGGAAGGCGGCGATCTGAGCACGCTGGGCGAAACCTCGACCCTTGGGGGTGAGACGAAGATTACGGCGGCTGCTCCGACAACACTCGCTGCGCCCACGGCGATTGATCAGGGTGAGTTGGCGATAGGCGAACGCGCGGATTTCGACGCTGCCGCGCAAGCGCTGGCCGAGGGCAATTTTCAGGCTGCAGCCGACCAGTTTGCAAGCTTTGATACCTCATATCCCGGCAGCCCTCTTGCGCCCGAAGCTAACCTGAAGCGCGGGCAAGCGCTGGAAGGGTTGGGCGACACACGCGAAGCGGCGCGTGCCTTTCTGGCCAGTTTCACCGGTGATTCAGAAGGGGCCTTTGCGCCCGAGGCTTTGTTTGAGCTCGGCTCGGCCTTGGGTCGACTGGGACAAACTGATCAGGCCTGTATCACACTTAGCGAGGTGGGGGTGCGGTTCCCGGCATCCCCAGCGGCCTCTAGCGCGACACAGGAAATGGCGTCGCTGGGCTGTTCTTGACCACATTCCCCGACAAGTTGAAGGATGCGTTACGCAGGCGACTGCCCGCGCAACTTCCTGCCCGCTTGGGGGTTGCAGTTTCAGGCGGCGGCGACTCGGTCGCTTTGCTGCACCTTCTTGCGGAGAACGCGCAGGGCGTTTCGCTGTACGTTGCAACGGTGGATCATGGATTGCGCCCTGAATCTCGCACTGAAGCCGATCGGGTTGCCGAAATGGCCCGAGACATGGGTTTGGCCCATGAAGCGTTGCGGTGGACCGGATGGGATGGCAGCGGCAACTTGCAGGATCAAGCGCGGCAGGCCCGGTACAGGTTGCTGACCGACTGGGCCCGGCGCAATGATGTACCCGCTATCGCACTTGGTCACACTGCCGACGATCAGGCCGAAACCGTCCTGCTGCGGCTTGGTCGCGCGTCCGGCGTCACAGGCCTGTCTGGGATGCCTGCTGCGCGCGAGCTGAACGGGGTTCAACTGCTCAGACCGCTTTTGGATGTCACCCGACAGGAGTTGCGCGACTACCTGAATGCACACGGGTTGGACTGGATAGAAGACCCTTCGAATCACGACCTGCGCTTTGATCGGATCAAGGCACGTGAGGCTCTGGCAGGGTTGGAAGAGATCGGCATAACCGCCCGTTCCCTCAGCCGGGTGGCTGACAACCTTGCACAAGCGCGCGAGGCTTTGGACGTGTTTACGCAGGAAACCGCGCGTCAGGTTCTGCGGGCTGAGACGGGCGACATTTGCGTTGATCGCGCTGGTTTTGTGGCGCTGCCCAGCGAAATCCAACGGCGTCTGTTGGTGGGCAGTATCCAATGGATCGCGGGTGCAGGCTATCCGCCGCGGCAGATGGCGGTCGAACAGGCTCTGTCGGCTTTGCGCCAAGCAGAAACAACCACAATCGGGGGATGTATGGTGGTTGCCAAGGACGAGAACACTTGGATTTGCAGGGAACTAGGGGCGATTTCCGTACAACCTTCCAAGCCGGGCGATTTGTGGGATAGCCGCTGGATCTTGACCGGTCCGCAAAGATCAGACGCGCAAGTCCGCCCATTGGCAGAGGCCGGGCTGCGGCAGTTGCCCGACTGGCGTGCTTTGGGAAAACCGCGCGCGGCGCTTGTGGCATCGCCCGCGATTTGGGCAGAAGACACGCTGCTGTCGGCGCCTTTGGCGGGTTTTTCCAATGGTTGGCGGGCGGAATTGGCGTCAGAAGTGCCCGAGTTGCACTCTTCTTTTTTATCGCATTGAACCTGCTTGAATCATCTCTATTTTATAGGGCAACCCGGCAGACCCCCATCTGCCGAAATCTTTTGGGAGATTTTCCTTGGGCAACGCTCGTAACATCGCCTTCTGGGTCGTTCTGTTTTTACTGATCCTAGCACTGTTCAATCTGTTCAGCGGACCGGGTGGAACGCTTCAGAGCAATGAAAGAACTTATTCCGATTTCGTCACAGCCGTTGAAAGCGGCGAAGTTAAGAATGTGACGCTGGATGGCGAACAGATTCGCTACACCACGCAAAGTGGTGCCAGCTATGTCACCATCAAACCCGGGGATGCCGAAGTCACCAAGCTGTTGATCGACGAGAACATCCCGGTGCGGGCGGAAAAACAGCAGCAGTCGGGCTTTCAGTCGTTCCTGATCACATTGCTGCCCTTCCTGCTGCTGATCGGTGTCTGGGTCTATTTCATGAACCGGATGCAAGGCGGCGGTAAAGGTGGCGCGATGGGTTTTGGCAAGTCCAAGGCCAAGATGCTGACCGAAAAGCATGGCCGAGTGACCTTTGACGACGTCGCCGGTATCGACGAGGCCAAGGAAGAGCTGGAGGAGATCGTCGAATTCCTGCGCAACCCGCAGAAATTCAGCCGTCTGGGCGGCAAGATCCCGAAAGGCGCTTTGCTGGTCGGCCCTCCGGGTACTGGTAAGACACTTCTGGCCCGTGCGATTGCAGGTGAGGCAGGCGTGCCCTTCTTCACGATCTCAGGATCGGACTTTGTCGAGATGTTCGTGGGTGTCGGTGCATCGCGTGTGCGCGACATGTTCGAACAGGCAAAGAAAAACGCGCCGTGTATCGTGTTCATCGACGAAATCGACGCGGTGGGCCGCCATCGTGGTGCGGGTTATGGCGGTGGCAACGATGAACGCGAACAAACGCTCAACCAGTTGCTGGTCGAGATGGACGGGTTCGAGGCCAATGAAGGCGTGATCATTCTGGCGGCCACTAACCGTAAGGACGTTCTGGACCCCGCGCTGCTGCGTCCGGGCCGGTTTGACCGCAACGTGACCGTCGGCAACCCTGACATCAAAGGTCGTGAGAAGATTTTGGGCGTGCATGCGCGCAAGACGCCTCTGGGCCCCGATGTTGACCTGCGCATCATTGCGCGGGGAACGCCGGGCTTCTCGGGTGCCGATCTGGCGAATCTCGTGAATGAGGCCGCACTGATGGCCGCGCGTGTTGGTCGCCGCTTCGTCACCATGGAAGATTTCGAGAACGCCAAAGACAAGGTGATGATGGGGGCTGAGCGCCGCAGTATGGTGCTGACGCAAGACCAGAAGGAAAAGACAGCGTATCACGAGGCTGGTCACGCTGTGGTCGGTCTGGAATTGCCGCTGTGCGATCCGGTTTACAAGGCCACGATCATCCCGCGCGGTGGTGCATTGGGTATGGTGGTCTCACTGCCCGAAATGGACCGCTTGAACTATCACCGAGATGAGTGCGAACAAAAGCTGGCCATGACCATGGCCGGTAAGGCCGCCGAAGTCATCAAATACGGTGAGGATCATGTGTCGAACGGTCCCGCTGGCGATATCATGCAGGCCAGTCAATTGGCGCGTGCGATGGTGATGCGCTGGGGCATGTCGGACAAAGTCGGCAATATCGACTATGCCGAGGCGCATGAAGGCTATCAGGGCAACACTGCTGGTTTCTCGGTTTCTGCCCATACCAAAGAGCTGATCGAGGAAGAGGTGAAGCGCCTGATCCAGCAAGGATATGAGCGTGCCCACAAGATTCTGACCGACAAAAACGAAGAATGGGAACGCTTGGCGCAAGGCCTGCTGGAATACGAGACCCTGACCGGTGACGAGATCAAGCGCGTGATGAACGGCGACTCTCCGACCGAAGGTGACGACGAAGGCGATAGCCCTGACGAGGGCAACGCGCCCAGCGTTACGGCCATTCCGAAGACCAAGGTCAAGAAAACTCCGCCCGATGGCGGGATGGAGCCAGAACCGACCGCGTAACAGCAAAAACCCGAGCTAAGGCTCGGGTTTTCTTTTCTTTCCGACGTGCCTGCCGTCTAGTGCCCGTGAAAAGCTGTAAAGGGGATGATTATGCCGGTCATGCGCGAAACGGAATTCATGGGCGAAGTGGTCTGGTTGGGCCATGTACCGGCTGGTCAGTCCATCCGTGCCGACTCCGTACCCGCTTTGTCGCTGGGTTTTGCAGGTGTCGCCGGAGAGCGGCATGAGGGCGAAAACCGCGCTTCATGTGTGCGGATGACGAACCTTTATCCCAAAGGCACAGAAATCCGAAATGTGCGGCAACTCTCGGTGCTGTCTGAAGAGGAGATACGGGCAACCGCTACCGAGATGGGGCTTGAAACGCTGGACGCGTCCTACCTGGGGGTCAGCATCCTGTTGCGCGGTATTCCTGACTTTACCCATATCCCGCCTTCGTCGCGTCTGCAGGGGCCGGATGGAGTAACGATCACGGTGGATATGGAAAACCGCCCTTGCGTGATTCCCGGCCGCGAGGTCGAGGCCGATTTGCCCGGCCATGGTGCCGCGTTCAAGCCCGCAGCCAAGGGGCGGCGTGGGGTGACTGCATGGGTTGAAAGGCCCGGAGCGCTACATCTGGGTGACCAGCTAAAGCTGTTCGTCCCCGATCAGCGCGCTTGGGCACCTTAAGACACAGGATTTCCGATGGGAAACGATCAAGCTTACGTTACGCGACCCCCTAAGTGACGCTACGCCGTTTCACGGCGTGATTATGTCGGAATCCATATCCATCGCTTTGGTACACAATTGTATGGATTGATCAGCACCGGGCTATTTGCGCCGGTTTGCAAGGCATTCAATCAGGGATCTTGCCCAATGAGCTACAAATCCGACATCGAAATCGCCCGCGAAGCGAATAAGAAACCGATTCAGGAAATCGGTGCCAAGATCGGCATCGAATCCGCCGATCTGCTGCCTTATGGCCACGACAAGGCAAAGGTCAGCCAGGACTTCATCAACTCGGTTCAGGACCGTGAAGACGGCAAGCTGATCCTTGTCACCGCGATCAACCCGACCCCTGCGGGTGAAGGCAAGACCACCACCACCGTGGGTCTGGGCGACGGTCTGAACCGCATTGGCAAGAACGCGATGATCTGCATCCGCGAAGCCTCGCTGGGCCCGAACTTCGGCATGAAGGGCGGCGCTGCAGGTGGCGGTTACGCGCAGGTTGTTCCGATGGAGGAAATGAACCTGCACTTCACCGGTGACTTCCACGCCATCACCTCGGCCCACTCGCTGCTGTCGGCGATGATCGACAACCACATCTATTGGGGCAACGAGTGTGACATCGACATCCGTCGCGTTGCATGGCGTCGTGTGGTCGACATGAACGACCGCGCTCTGCGTCAGATCACTGCCTCGCTGGGTGGCGTGTCGAACGGTTTCCCGCGTGAAGCAGGCTTTGACATCACCGTTGCGTCCGAAGTTATGGCGATCCTGTGCCTGGCCAACGACCTGAAGGACCTTGAAAAGCGTCTGGGCGACATCATCGTTGCTTACCGCCGCGACAAGACCCCGGTCTACTGCCGCGACATCAAGGCCGAAGGCGCAATGACCGTTCTGCTGAAAGACGCAATGCAGCCGAACCTGGTGCAGACGCTGGAAAACAACCCGGCCTTCGTCCATGGTGGTCCGTTCGCAAACATCGCACACGGCTGTAACTCGGTCATTGCGACCAAGACCGCGCTGAAAGTTGCTGACTATGTCGTGACCGAAGCAGGCTTTGGAGCCGACCTGGGTGCCGAGAAGTTCATGAACATCAAGTGCCGCAAGGCGGGCATTGCTCCGTCGGCTGTGGTGCTGGTTGCCACCGTGCGCGCAATGAAGATGAACGGCGGCGTTGCCAAGGCCGATCTGGGTGCCGAAAACGTCGACGCGGTTCAGTCCGGCTGCGCCAACCTGGGCCGTCACATCGAGAACGTGAAGTCCTTCGGTGTTCCGGTCGTTGTCGCTATCAACCACTTCGTCACCGACACCGATGCCGAAGTGCAGGCAGTGAAAGACTATTGTGGTGAGCACGGCGTTGAAGCGATCCTGTCGCGTCACTGGGAACTGGGCTCGGAAGGCTCGGCACCGCTGGCCGAAAAGGTTGTCGAAATCGTCGAAGGTGGTTCCGCGAACTTCGCGCCGATCTACCCCGATGACATGCCTCTGTTTGAGAAGGTCGAAACCATCGCCAAGCGCATCTACCGCGCTGATGAAGTTCTGGCCGACAACAAAATCCGAAACCAGCTGCGCGAGTGGGAAGAAGCGGGCTACGGCAACCTGCCGGTCTGCATGGCGAAAACCCAGTACTCGTTCTCAACGGATCCGACCCTGCGAGGTGCACCCACCGGCCACTCGGTTCCGGTGCGTGAAGTCCGCCTGTCTGCTGGTGCCGGCTTCATCGTGGTTGTCTGTGGAGAGATCATGACCATGCCTGGCCTGCCGCGAAAACCTGCTGCAGAAACCATCTGCCTTAACGACGCAGGTGAGATCGAAGGCTTGTTCTAAGCCGGTTTTTGAACCATCTCATGGTCCGGGGATATCCCCGGTCCATGAGGAGATCGCTATGCCCACTCTGACACCTCCGCAAGACTGTCATTCTATGCAGGAATTGCGGGTTCAGATCGATAAGCTGGACCGCCAACTGATCGAGATGTTGGTGACGCGCGCAGGTTACATCGACCGCGCCACGCAGCTTAAACCGGCCGAAGGGCTGCCAGCCCGTATCCCGGATCGTGTTGAAGAAGTGGTGCAGCGGGTACGCGACAGCTCGGATGCGTTGGGTATGGATCCTGATCTGGCCGAGCAGTTGTGGCGCATTTTGATTGACTGGTCGATTGCGCGTGAGGAGCGCGTTCTTGGGCCGGAATGAATGACCGGGCGCTTTGCGCCCGATCCGTTTTTGGAAAGAAGGGATCACAGGATGGTAGCCCAGGTTATCGACGGTAAGGCCTTTGCAGCGAATGTGCGTGCACAAGTGGTTGATCAGGTTGCAAAGTTGAAAGAGGAAAACGGTATCACGCCCGGTCTGGCCGTGGTTCTGGTGGGCGAGGATCCGGCCAGCCAGGTTTATGTCCGCTCAAAGGGCAAGCAGACCGTCGAGGTCGGCATGAACTCGTACGAGCACAAGCTGGACGCCGAGACCTCGGAAGAAGACCTGCTGGCACTGATCGACAAGCTAAACAACGATCCGGCCGTGCACGGCATTCTGGTGCAGCTGCCGCTGCCCAAGCACCTGAACGAAGATCTGGTGATCAACTCGATCGACCCGGCCAAGGATGTGGATGGCTTCCACATCTCGAATGTGGGTCTGTTGGGCACCGGCCAGAAGTCGATGGTGCCTTGCACGCCGCTGGGCTGTCTGATGATGCTGCGCGACTACCACGGGTCACTGTCGGGTATGGACGCGGTTGTGATCGGTCGTTCGAACATCGTGGGTAAGCCGATGGCGCAACTGCTGCTGGGCGATAGCTGCACCGTGACCATCGCACATAGCCGCACCAAAGACCTGCCGGACGTTGTCCGCCGCGCCGACATCGTTGTCGCCGCTGTGGGTCGCCCCGAGATGGTGCCGGGCGACTGGATCAAGGAAGGTGCGACTGTCATCGACGTGGGCATCAACCGCATTGAGCGTGACGGCAAGAATAAGCTGGTCGGAGACGTCGACTACGCCAGCGCCGCCGAGCGAGCAGGCGCGATCACGCCGGTTCCGGGTGGCGTAGGTCCGATGACCATCGCCTGCCTGCTGGCCAACACTCTGACAGCGTGCTGCCGCGCCAATGGCCTGCCCGAGCCCGAGGGGCTGACAGCCTAACCTGCCAGAGCAGCCAAGCTGACATTCAAATGGCCGAAGGGATGACCTCTCTTCGGCCATTTTTGGTTTCATTGTGGAAATATTAAATTTCGTCGACCAGACTTTAACCGACCTGAAATCGATGATAAGTCAGTAATCCCAGCCGGTTACGATCTGATCCGATGCCTGTGTTGGGGCCGGGGGAAGTTCTGAACCACTATGAAGACCAAACTGAATTCAATTCTGGCCGTGATTACTTTGCGCCGATTGATAGCAGGCTTCGTTTTCCTGCCCTTGCTGGCTTTTGCCATTCAGCCCTTTCCCGGATTGCATCTGTCTTTTCCGACACGGCTTGCGTTTTGGGTTTGCGTTACCGCATTGGCGGTGGCAGCCACATGGGCTGCGCACAAGATCAGTTGCAACTGGTTCCTCAAGCTTGAGCTTTCGCGCCGCGACTTGGCGGTGATTCCGGTTGTCTTTGTGCTGTTCGTGCCTTGCCTGTGGGTGTTGGTCTGGCTGTTGTTTGCGGTGCATGGGGTGCAAGCACCGGGGCTTTTGCCGGTTGTGTCTTACGGGGCTTTGTTCACAACCGGGCTGGTGCTGGTCCGAAATCCGGACCCTGCCGCGCCTGACGTCGTGTTGCAGCAACCTCGTTTGTTCCGACGATTGCCGCAAGGCTTTTCAGGGCGGATCTACCGCTTGGCGGTTCAGGATCATTCGGTGAATGTGGTCACATCAGAGGGCAGTTTCATCATTCGGTCGCGCATGTCAGATGCAATTGACGAGATGGAGCCTGTGCGTGGC
The DNA here is from genome assembly GCF_056531325.1 of Ruegeria sp. N8. NCBI lineage: Bacteria > Pseudomonadati > Pseudomonadota > Alphaproteobacteria > Rhodobacterales > Roseobacteraceae > Ruegeria > Ruegeria sp. N8. The sequence continues at coordinate 140,737 of NZ_JBQFLQ010000008.1, forward strand.
TATTGCACCCACAGGTCGCATTGGGTGGTAGAAGACGCCATCGCGGCGATCGAAAAACACGACGGTAAAATGGTTATGCGTCTTACGAATGGTGATCTGGTGCCGATCAGCCGCAAGTACAAACCCATGCTGGAAGAGCAGGGGGTCGTCTAAACGCCCTCTCTTGGCATGGGGATCATCTGAGGGGTCGATCCGGTCAAAATGGCCTTTGCCTTTGCCTGCAACAGGTTTTCCAGCACCGGCTGGGTGCTGCGCAGGCCACCCGTATAGGTGCCATAGGCGGGCAGGATCAGGCGGCGTTTGTCCAGCAGAAATGCGGGGCGCGAGATTGATCGTCCTCGCAGTTTCAGCCGCACCTTGGGATGGTAGTGACCCGAGATTTCGGCCCTTCCGTCAGGGTGCGCGATGTGGCGGAAGGTCAGGCCCGAAACTGAATGCTCGGCCAGATGCGCGCCGCCCAGATCGACCGGTCCGGGGTCGTGATTGCCTTCGATCCAAATCCAGCGGCGACCGGCTTGCAAGGCCGCGATCTGCAACCTTTCGGCTTCGTTCAGACCCCGCGTTGAGGCCAGGTCGTCAAAGCTGTCTCCTAAGCAAATTACCGTCTCGGCCTGCGTGTGGGCGATGTCCGAGGAAAGCCGCGCCAAGGTGTCCCGGTTTTCATAGGGTGGTAAGGTCAGGCCGGATCGGCGTGCCAGACGCTCTGACTTGCCCAGATGCAGGTCAGACACGCAAAGCAGGCTTTGATCGGGCCACCAAAGCGCCCCGCTGCCCAAGGCGCGCAGCGTGTGCCCGGCAAAGGTGAATGTCAGATCGTTCATGATACGTTCTTTGCGGGTTTTCTGCGGCGCTGCAAGCGGATTCGCTAGGGCTTTAACCCGGCAGCCTGCAGCAGTTGCGCGCTTTCTTCGGCTAAAAGCCGCTCCTCGGCAGCGCCCTTGACGGGGACTTTGCCGACCTCAAGAAACAGGGGCGCTGCCAGGGGTGAGACGCGATCCAGCCGCAGCAGGTCGATGCGGTTGCCAATCCGTGCAATCATGTCCTCGATCCGGCCAAAGTCGACCAGACCTCGCATCGCCTCTTCGCGGGTGATCTGCATCAGCAGGTGATCGGGGTCGTATTTCAGCAAGGTGTCGTAAAGGATATCCGAGGAAAACGTCGCCTGCCGCCCGCTTTTGCGCTGCCCGCCGGTGTTGCGCTCGATCAGTCCCGCAATGGTCGCCGAGCTGCGGAAGGTGCGTTTCATCACGGCATTGCCCGCCAGCCACGTGTCCACTCCATCGCGCAGCGTCTCGGCCTGAAACAGGGGGCGCGGGTCGGTGACGGCGTCCAACCCCCAGATCAGGGTGGCATAGTCGGTGGCGACAAACCCAAGCGGCGCAAGGCCGGTTTCCTCCATCCGTTTGGTCAGCAACAGACCCAGCGTTTGCTGCGCATTGCGCCCGGCAAACCCGTAAACACACAGATGTTCGCGCCCGTCCGAGGGGAAGCTTTCGATCAGCAGCCGCTCACGGCTGGGAAGGCGTGAAACCTGCCGTTGCAGGGCTAGCCAGTCCGCCGTGTGCGCGGGCAGTTGTGGCCAGTCCGGTTGGGCAAACATACGCAGAATACGGTCGCTAAGCTGCGTCGAGGTGGCAAACTTCGTGCCCGAGAACACAGCGACTTTTGGCTTGCGATCCGCGCGTCGGCTGACCTCAACCGTCATGTCGCGCAGGCCTTCGTAACGCACGATCTGACCGCCGATCAGAAACGTGTCACCGGGGGTGAGCGTGGCGGCAAAGGCCTCTTCAACCTCGCCCAGCGGTTTGCCGCCGCGATTGCGTTTCAGCCGAACCTTCAGCGTGTCGGTGTCCTGAATCGTTCCCAGATTCATGCGGATGCGCTGCGCCGCGCGTGGATCGCGCAACTGCCACATGCCATCGGGGCGTCGTTGCAGCCGCTGCCAACGGTCGTAAGCGCGCAGGGCGTATCCTCCGGTGGCGCAGAACTCCAGACAATCATTGAATTGCGGGCGGGACAGATCGGCGAACGGTCCGGCGGCCACCATTTCCGAATAAAGCGCATCCGCATCAAACGGGCCTGCCGCCGCCGCGATCAGGATATGCTGACACAGCACATCGCGAGGTCCTGCGCCGCGCGGTTCCCCGTCCAAATCATGTGCGAGAGCGGCTTCGAGCGCGGCGATGCATTCCACCACCTCGAAGCGGTTTGCCGGCACCAGCAGAGCCTTCGAGGGTGCGTTATAGCGGTGATTAGCGCGCCCGATCCGCTGAACCAGACGTTTGACATTCTTGGGCGCACCGATCTGGATCACAAGGTCCACGTCGCCCCAGTCGATGCCTAGATCCAACGAACCGGTACACACAATCGCGCGCAGATCGCCGCGCACCATCGCGGCCTCGACCCGTTCACGCTGTTGCCGATCCAGACTGCCGTGGTGGATGCCAATCGGCAGGGCGTCTTCATTGGCGAGCCACAGGTTATGAAAGAAAACCTCGGCCTGCGCGCGGGTATTGTGAAAGATCAGCGTTGTTTTGTGCTCTTTGATCTGTTTCAGAACCGCAGGAATGGCATAGGCGGCCCCGCCGCCGGACCACGGCGGCAGCTCCTGGGTTTCAAGCATCTGAATGTCGGGGTCTGGTCCGGGGTCGGCCTGTACAATTTGGCAGGGGTCGGGGTGCCGGGCCAGAAACCGGGCGATGGCGTCCGGGTCCTCGACCGTAGCAGATAGCCCCACACGCCGCATAGTCGGGCCGAGTGTTTGCAGCCGCGCCAGTGCCAGCATCAACTGATCTCCCCGCTTGCTTTCGGCCAGCGCGTGAATCTCATCAACGATCACACGCTGTACCCCGTGAAACATGCGTTGCGCGTCTTCGTATGAGGTCAACAGGGCCAGGCTTTCCGGCGTGGTTAGTAGGATATGCGGAGGGTCCACCCGTTGGCGTTTCTTCTGCGTGGCCGAAGTGTCACCTGTGCGGTCCTCAATACGGATGGGCAGGCCGATCTCATCCGCTGGGCCCCGCAGGTTGCGCCGGATATCCGCCGCCAGCGCCTTGAGCGGCGAGACATAGATCGTATGCAGACCCTCTGGAGCACTTTCGGACAGTTCGGCCAATGTCGGCAGAAACCCGGCCATCGTCTTGCCGCCACCCGTGGGCGCGATCAGCAACGTTGCCGGGTCCATGGCCCGGTCGAACATATCTTGTTGGTGGGGGTGGATCGACCAGCCTTTGGTCGTGAACCAGTCGGTGATCCGGGCGGGAATCGGCGTCATGGCCGTATGATGGCCCGCCCGGCGTCAGAATGGCAGGGGTTAGTGAACGATCTTTTCTTCTTTGACGAACATGTTGGCCCAGGCGCGGTCAATCAGGTCGGGGCTCATCTGATAGGGGATGCCTTCGAATTCGCAGATCGAGATCATCTGGTCGATCAGGAAGATCGGTTGATAATTGGCGTAGATATTGTTGATGGTTGGGTATTTGACCTTCAACAAATGTACCAAAGCAGCTTCATCCAGCGGCATGCCGCGTTTGCGGGCGACCATGGCGAAGATTTTCAGGAAGTTTTCCTGGTTCGGGCCGTCGATCTTGATCTTAAAGAAGATCCGGCGCAGAGCCGCTTGGTCGAAAATCTCATTCGGGTGGAAGTTGGTCGAAAAGATCACCAGCGTGTCAAAAGGCACCTCAAACTTCTCGCCCGATTGCAGACCTAGGATATCCTTGCTTTCTTCCAGCGGAACAATCCAGCGGTTGATCAGTGCCTGGGGTGGCTCGGCCTGACGGCCAAGGTCGTCCACGATAAAGATGCCGCCGGTCGATTTCAGCTGCAGCGGGGCCTGATAGGTCCGTGCGGTGGGGTTGTAGACCAAGTCCAGCATGCTCAGCGACAGTTCACCACCGGTCACAACGGTCGGGCGCTCGCACTGCACGTAGCGGGTGTCGAACCGTTTGCGGCGGCGAAGGCTGTTGGGGTCGTCAGCCTCTTGTTCGATCGCCGTGTGTACGATCGGGTCATAAACGGTGATCACCTGACCGGCATATTCGATTGCGCGCGGAACATAGACACTGTCCCCCAACGCATCGCGAATCCCGTTCGAAATCGAGGATTTACCATTGCCCGGCGGTCCATACATCAGGATCGAGCGACCCGCGCTGACCGCAGGTCCAAGGTGATCCAACAGGCTGTCGGGCAGAACCAGATGGCCCATAGCACCGGTTAGCTGATCGCGTGTCACCTGAATATTGCGGATCGACTGGCGCTTGACCTGTTCGCGGTACACGTCCAGCGGAACCGGCATCGCGCCAAAGTATTCCGACTGGCTAAGCGCATCCAGCGCCCGCGCCTTACCGGCATCGGTCAACTGGTAACCCATCTCATTGCCGCTATTGGCGTTCAGCGTACCTGTCGCCTCAAGCAATTTTTGTTCGCGTGAGATATCGATCAATTCCTGTGTTACCGCACCGGGCAGGCAAATCGCTTCGGCCACTTCCGAAACGGTGTCTACGTTCTTGCGGAACATCGTTTTCAACAGAATGTCCCGCATCATCACGATCGGAAGCCGCATTTCACCCAGCCCTTTGGGGGCAGGAGGGGCCATGACCGAGGTTGTCTGCATATTCATGAGCGTCGCCCGTCCATCCAGTATTCACGCCAAAAGCCCCCACGGGGCCGCTTGGTAGAAAAACTGGCCTTGCTTTGTGGCAGTACCAAGGCATCGACAAGGCGGGTTAATGATAGTTTACGAGCCGTAAACAGTTCCCAGTATCAGATAAAGGGCGAGGCTACCGCCAAGCGCAAATCCCATGGGAAATTGCTTGCCCCTGTTCCAGCTTTCCCATTCGGGCGCGATGGCCCTTAAGGGGGTCGCCTTGGCCAACCGATGCGTGGCAAATGCCGCCAATGTAGTTGCCATCAAAATCAGGATCACCGCACGAAAATCGGCGGTCCACACAAACGGAGAAGCCGCCGCGATGAACTTGGCGTCCCCCGCGCCCATGACCCCGGCGACATTAAACAGGATGCCCAAAACCAGAAAGACGAGCGCGTGCAGAAGTTGCCAGATATAAGGTGGAAGGGAAATCGCAATTGGCCCCAGCCGCCCCTGCGTCCACTCCATTGACCAAGGAGGCATTAGAAACAGACCGATCACCACAAAGACGCCAAACAACGCTACCACAGCGTGGTTCTTGATCAGCATCTCGCGCATGTCGGTGAAAGCAACATAAAAACAGATCGGCAGGACGAACGGCAAAAACCAGGCCGCGGCCTCTGCTGGGATGTGCATCAATCAGGCTTCCTCGAGCGCACGGAGCGAACGAACCGCTTCCTCGTAGTGCTGCGGGTGCGTGGAAATCGCTTCCCGGAACAGGTTCTTCGCAGTGGCAACATCGCCTTGTTTGACTGCGGAAATCCCCATTGTGTTCAGCAACATAGCGCGTTCAACCTGCGTCATCGGGACAACCGGCATCGCATAGTTTCCCTGAGCCGCACGCGCCAGAACCAGATTGTTCTTGGCGGTAAAGAGCGTCCGGTCCTGACGAATTGCTTCAGCGAACAGACGCTCGGCGTCTTCGTAATCGCCGCGCGACAGTTTGGAGTAGCCCCAATTGTTCATCACGCTTCCGGGACGGGTCGTCAAACCGACAGCGGTTTCATAAAAATGGTCCGCGCGGTTCCAATCTTTTTGAGAATCCGCGACAACCGCCTCGAGGCGATACCGTTTGAATGTCTCATAGGTTGGCGAAATACCGTCCAGCACCGTCTTGGCCTGATTCCAATCGCCCGACCGGACCAGCGCGTCCGCATACTCCACACGGTCCACGTTGCCGGACCCTTTCATGGTGGTGACCTTTTTCCAAGCGGCCTTCGCCTCGGTGGTGCGCTTCGCGCGAGACAGTGAAATGGCCAGACCGCGCTGCAAATCAATCCGACCGGGGTTCTTTGCGGCTGCGCCCTGGAAATAGGTCACGGCCTCGTTCGGGTCTGCGGCGGTCAGCAGAACATCGTTCAAATTGGTCTCGTCGATGACGTTTACTTCCTGAAACGTCTTTTCGACCTTTTCCTCTTCGGTTTCTTTTTCGCAGGCCGACAGGATCAGCCCACACAAAACCATCGACGGAATCAAGAATTGTTGGCGCATTTTTGCGTCCCTTACTGCTCTGGCTCTGGTTCCGGGAGCTTGCGAAGCGTGAATTGCCCGTCGCCTTGCTGCTCCAATGTGTATTCTTGTTCTTCTGGAGTAGTATTAACAGGATTTTCCATTTTTGCGAGAGCTAAGCGCAGATTGTCCAGAATTGCGTCACTTTCGCCATTGTCCAACGCGAAGGCGCGCCGAAAGACCTGAGCGGCCTCAGGATATTCGCCTTTTTCGATCAGCAAAACGCCCAGATTGTTCCAGGCAACGGACCATTCAGGGTCCTCCTCGACCGCGCGGCGCAACAGGGTTTCAGCCGGCTTCAACTGCTTCAGACCCAGATTTGCAGTGCCCATACCGGTCAGGATTTCGGAGGTCATACCCTGATCCAGAGCGGCACGGGCAAAGGAATCCAAGGCAAGATCATATTCACCCGATACCAGCAGGCGATTGGCGACCACCAACGGATCCTCGGCCTCGCCATCTGGATCAAAGCTAGGCGGGGTGAGGTTGTCACTCTGTGTCGTTTCCGTGCAAGAGGCCACCATGGTAAAAACCATGATGGCCTGCAGCATGCGGCGCACCCAGTTTGAGACGCCCCTGTTTGTGTTTTTCATCGGTTTTTTTAACCACTGCCAGTGTTTGCGAAATCCGAGATAGCTTTTGCCGAAGGACCGACCAAAATGACCAGCAACGGCGGCACCGTCAAAATCATTGTGGCAAGTGTCATTTTGGTTGGCAACTTGTTAGCGGCCTCTTCGGCCCGCATAACACGTTTGTCACGCATTTCGCTGGCATAAACCCGCAGGGCGTCTGCGATCGACGTCCCGAAAGTGGCCGACTGGATCATCACAGTCACGAACGAGTTGACATCCTGCACCCCGCACCGCGTCCCAAAGTCACGCAGAACGGTGTCTTTGTCCTTACCAGCCTTCAGCTCGTAGGCGACGACCTCGAACTCTTGCGCGATGTCAGGGTAGGAGGCTTTCATTTCGGACGCGACCCGGACGATGGCCTGGTCCAATGATTGGCCGGCCTCAACACAAACCAGCATCAAGTCCAACGTGTCAGGGAAGCCGGCTTCAATGGCACCCTGCCGCTCGGCGACGCGTCTGGTGATCCAATAGCGGGGCAGGAAGTAGAGAGCGGCCGCAGGGATCAAAACGCGAATGATCATCTGTTGCGAGGTGAACTCCTGGTCTCCGGCAAAAACGGTTACCAAAGACATACCGATCAGTAGGCCGACGATGCCCAGAGCGAATTGCGCAAAGTGGAAGAAGCGAACGGCGTCCTTGGACTGATACCCCGCCTGACGCAGTTTGAGCTGCATAGCAGAGAGTTCTTCTTCATTTTTCGGCTCCAGAAAGCTCGAAAACTTTTCAAGCTGTTCGTTGCGGCCTGCGGTGCGCAGTTTGTCGCGCTTGTCCTTCTTGCTCTTCTTCGGTGCCGCTTGCGAACGCTGCAACTTTTTCAGCGGATCTTCACGCTGATTCATCATCAACGGAATGGCGACAAGGATCATTAGTACCCCCAGCGCGCCCACGATGATCAACGGGCCGAATTCGCCGAGGTGTTCTGTGATCAAGTTATTGATATGGGTCAGGAATTCCATGGGGTCCTCCTCAGACCTTAATGTTTGTGAGAATGCGCATGACGATCAGGTTCACCGTGAGCATGATGCCAACAAAGAAGCATGCCGGGATAAACCAGGGATGGTCCAGAACCTCGTCATAGTATCCAGGGTCTTTCACCAGAATGAAGACCAGGCAAAAGACGGGAAAGCCGGACAGGAACTTACCGGACCATTTCGCCTCGGCCGTGATGGCTTTTACACGACGGAACAGACGGAACCGTGATCGAATGACAAGCGCCAAACCAGCAAGAACCTCGGCCAGGTTACCCCCGGATTGTTGCTGAATGCCGACGGCAACGGACAGAAAGCGCAGATCCTGCATGTCGAGCCGCTCGGCCAGATCCTTCAGGGCCTCGCCCACGTCGCGGCCATAGGCACATTCGTCCGCAATCACGCCAAACTCGGTTGCAAGTGGATCCTGAACCTCGTTCGCCACAATCTGGATGGTGGATACGAACGGGTTACCGACCCGAAGCGAACGCACCATCAGTTCCACAGCATCTGGCAATTGTTCTTCCAGCATGGCCATGCGCTTGCCGGCCTTGTGATTCACCCACGCATACACGCCTCCAACGCCGATAGCGATTGAGAGCGCAATACGCAGGACCACATCTGTAGCGGTTCCGATGCTCAACCCCATGAAGGCAAAGCCCGACACCAGGACCATGATCATGATCAGTTGCCGCGGCGAAAACGCAATCGCCGCCTTCTGCGCCTTGTCGGCCAGAAGCGAATAGAGCGGGATGCTCTGGGATTTCATGTGCTGCTGCATTTCCTTGCGCAGCTGTTCCAGAACCTGTTCGCGCCCGACACCTTTATCGAGCATGTCCAGACGTCGATTGACGCGGCTGTTTAAGCTGATGGATTTGCCAAAGGCGACCAGATAGATCCCTTCGACCAGTGCCAATACGGCGACGAAAATGACGACGTAAATAAGGGCCTCGACCGGCAGTTGCATGATGGGAACTCCTTACATTGTCGTCGGTTCATAGATCGCCGGGGGCAGGTCAAAGCCCCACAGACGGAACCGCTCGGAATAGTGGCTACGTACACCGGTGGCGGTGAAATGACCGATGATTTTGTTCTCGGGCGTCAATCCAACACGTTGAAATCTAAAGATTTCTTGCATCGATATGACGTCACCTTCCATGCCTGTGATCTCAGTGATCGAGGTCATTCGGCGCGAGCCATCCTGCAAGCGGCTGGCTTGCACGATCAGGTTCACAGCGCTTGAGATCTGGCTGCGGACCGCCTTGATCGGCATTTCGATCCCAGCCATTGCAATCATGTTTTCCAAACGCGAGATCCCGTCCCGGGCCGAGTTGGCGTGGATCGTGGTCATCGACCCGTCGTGACCGGTGTTCATGGCCTGCAACATGTCGATCACCTCGGCGCCACGCGTCTCGCCTACGATGATGCGGTCAGGGCGCATACGCAGGGCGTTTTTCAGACAGTCGCGCGGGCTGACTTCGCCTTTGCCTTCCACGTTGGGCGGGCGGCTTTCCATCCGGCCCACATGGGTCTGTTGCAGCTGAAGTTCCGCCGTATCCTCGATGGTCAGGATACGCTCGGCGTCATCGATAAAGCTGGACAGGGCGTTCAGCGTGGTCGTTTTACCCGAACCGGTACCTCCCGAGACGATCACGTTCAGCCGGGTCGACACGGCGGCTTGCAAATAGGCCGCCATTTCTTCGGTGAACGCGCCGAAATTGACCAGGTCGTCAATGCCCAGCTTATCCTTTTTGAACTTACGAATGGACACAAGCGAGCCATCCACCGCAATTGGCGGTACCATGGCGTTGAAACGCGAACCATCGGCCAGACGGGCGTCAACATACGGGTTGGATTCATCCACACGACGACCCACGGCGGACACGATCTTGTCGATGATCCGCATCAGGTGCTTTTCATCTTTGAACGTGATGTCGCTGATTTCCAGCTTACCATGGCGTTCCACGAAAATCTGTTGCGGGCCGTTTACCAGAATATCGTTTACGGTATCGTCCTGAAGCAACGTTTCCAGCGGCCCAAGCCCGGTGACTTCGTCATATAGTTCTTTGTTCAGTTGCGAACGGTCATCGCGGTTGAGCACGATGTTCTTGTCTTCCAGAACCTCGCTGGCGATCGAGCTGATCTCGGCCCGCAGTTCGGCTTCGCCCGCATTCTCAAGGGCCGCCAGGTTCAGGTTCTCAAGCAGTTCACGATGCAACTCGATCTTGATCTCGCCCAACCGCTCCTTACGCTTGCGTTCCTTGTCACTTGCGACCGGCTCGGCGGTTTTTTTCTTGAGCGGACGCCGCGCGACCGCAGTCGCTGAAGCTGCTTTTTCCGGCGCCGGGGCAGGTGTCGCGGCTTGCGCCTTGATTGCTTCGACCGGCTGTCCGGCGGGCTGTTTCTTGTATCTTGAAAACACGTCGGATCCCCCTTTGGGATGATGTTACGCGGCCTCGGCGCTGCTGCTGCCAAGGGTGTGAAGTGACTTTGCCAGTTTTGCGATTTCCTTGCGCAATGGGTTCTTTGCTGCCGAATTGGCCAGCGGTAGACCGTGATCGCCGCTTTGCATCACCGGCTTGCCGCCGTCGGGTAGTTGCAGATCAATCGAAATACCCAGGCTTTCGCCCATACGTTTCACGCGGCTTTTACCGTTTAGATCAGTGAATTTCGGGGCCCGGTTCAGGGCAAACCGTAGCTTGTTGAAGGGCAGTTCCTCGGCCTGCAACGCGCGCTTGAGGCGCAGAGCGTTTTGGGCCGAGCGCATATCCAGCTCGATCAGGGCGAAATATACATGCGCGGCCTGAAGAACGGTTTCCGACCACTGCACCAGCGTGCTCGGCATATCGACGATCACATAGTCAAAGTGCTTGCGCGCGTTATCAATCACGCGCTGGATGTCTTCGGGAGTGATCAGATCCAGCGGAACCATGTCCGAAGGGGCCGTTAGAACCTGCATCTTGTCTTCGTAGCTTTGCAGCGCTTGCGAGAAGACATCGTCATCCATCGAATCCGTGTCTGACAGCATCTCGAACACCGTTTCGCGACGCGGCAGGTCCAGATAGGTCGACACGGTGCCAAACTGCAAATCCAGATCCAACAGGCAGACCTTCGGGGTTTCCTTGTCCGATGCGGTTGCCAATTCCCAGGCAAGGTTGACGGCCATTGTCGTCGATCCGACGCCGCCAGCCAGCCCATGCACAACGAACAAAGCACCTTCTTTCGACTCGCCCTGCGTCAGCTGAACCGCAGCTTGTTGTGCGACAACGACGGGGTCAGGTTGATTCATGCGCGCGATTGCTTCTTGCAGTTCGCCTTCGGGAAGAGGGTAGGGAACAAATTCGTCCGCGCCCTTGCGCAGCAACTGATGCAGCGATGCCGGAGTCACATCTTCGGCAATAAGGACGACTTTGATTTTCTTTTCTTTAGCGCGCGAGATGATCTCGCCCATCTGGGTCAGGTTGTCCTCGTCTTCGCCGTCGATGGCAAGAGCGACGAATTCCAGGTTGTCCGCCTCGGGCTGTCCAAAGAAAGCAAGTGCTTCCGCAAATCCCAGATCGCCCCAGCGCTCACCCAGAGCGGCTTCCATATCTTCGATGAGCAAGTCGAAATTCTGGACATCTCTGCTGATCGTGCAGGCCAGAATGGCGGTGTTGTCATCTTGCGTCGTTGCGCTTGTCATTAACCCAATCCTCATCATGAGGGCAGCCATCCCGGCGAACGCAATCGTTCGATCAGGCTGGCTGTTGCCCTGCTGCGACCTTTTACGGCCGACTTCACCCAATTGTTGAAAATGTGGCTTGGAACTTAGGCAAGATTTAGGCGCAAAAGAACCAATTGTAGGGAATTGGGCGACGATGCCGCCCAATTCAAGTTTATTGTTTTATTCGCCTTCGGAGGTGTCACCGAGGTTTGTTTCAGAGCGCAACTGGCTTTCATACGTCGCGCTTCCGACATATTCGCGGTAGATCACTTCGGCGTATTTACCGTCCAGAATCAGCGGGTTACCGTCCACAAAGCCGGAAACCTCTGTCACGGTCCGGCGGTTGCGGCGGTCCCTGTTCGGCGTGTCGATCAACGGACGCGTTTTGCCGAAGGATACAACAGCCTCAAGACGGGAGCGTGAAATGCCCTGTTGAGTCAGGAATGCCACTGCTGCGTTTGCCCGGCGTTGACCCAAGGCTTGGTTGTAAGCCTGAGAGCCGACCGCGTCGGTGTGTCCGTAAACCCGGAAGCGCGCTTCTGGGAATTGTTTGATCCAAGCCGCTTGCCGCAACAGAATCCGCCGTGCCGATTCATCAAGCTGAGCGCTGTCGAAGGCAAAGTTGATCTGCGTCGGCACCTCGGCGGCGAATCTCTGACCCAGAATTTGAGCGTAGCTCAGGTCGCCGTTTAGGACACGCGTGTTGTGCAGTGTCGCATTTCCGAATGCGCCTTGGTCGATTTCATATCCGGCCTCTCGCGTACACGCGGTGACAGAGACCGAAAGACCCAGTGCGATTATCCACTTTTGCATTGGTCCTATCCTCCTATCAATCCAGGACGTAGCCGTAAGAGCTACCGAAGTCCTGCTTGGCGACCTCGGAAGCCGCGCCGGCTCCGGCGGGTTCGGTTCGTGCGACACGGCCATTGATAAACAGATCAAATTCGCTGGGCGGTTTGACCCGATCTGTCGGCAATGCCAAAGCTTCGCCACGTGTGGGCGACACCAGGTGTGCCGTAACAATGATGACCAACTCACTTTGCGCACGCTGGTATTCCGCGCTGCGGAACAGGGCACCCAAAACCGGCACGTCGCCGATCCAGGGAACCTGGCTGTTGATGTCGGTAAAGTCATCCTGAATCAGCCCTGCGATTGCGAAGCTCTCACCATCGCGCAGTTCAACAGTTGTGCTGGTTTGGCGAACGATGAAAGTGGGAACGTTGTCACCCTGGATTGTGAAGTCCGAGCTTCCGTCAATGGCTGACACAGAGGCCGCCATTTCCAGATTGATAATGCCATCATCCAGAACATAGGGGATAAAGTCCATCTCGACGCCGAAGGCGCGATACTCGATCGCGATGACGCCATCGTCCTGCGGCACAGGAATCGGGACCTCACCACCGGCAAGGAAGGTGGCTTCCTGACCGGACAGGGCCGAGAGATTCGGTTCTGCCAGGCTGCGGGCCAGACCTTTGGATTCCAACGCTTCAAGCAGCAGGCGAACCTGAGTAGACCCTGCGCCAAATCCAAAGAGGATTGCGCCGGTATTCGTCTGAATGGCCGGGATGTTGTTGTTCAGCGCGTTCGTCAGAGCCAAGCTGTTGTTCAGAGTGTTAAAACCACCCGTTGCGTCAGTCCCGGCAAAGCCCAGCGATGCGGTCAGGCTTTTGGCAACCGACCGGTTCATCTCGGCAAAGCGAACTTTCAGCATTACCTGTTGAACACCACCGACCGACATCAGGTTGGACACACGTTCGGGCGCGTAGCGCTCGGCCAACTCCAATGCGCGGGCCAGTTTGCCAGAACTGGATACTGTCCCGGACAATACGATCCCGTCATTGGCAGTTCGTACTTCAATCCGCTCATTGGGAAGAATCTGACGCAGACGCTCTTTGAACTCCGATACATCCGGCGAAACCCGGACCCGAACATTCGCAAGCAAGTTACCTGCACCGTCGAACAATGTCAGAGTGGTCAGACCGGGCGCTTTACCCAATACATAGATCGTGCGATCCGAAAGCGACGAAATATCAGCGATGCCAGCGTTGGCAATGCTGAGCTCAGCGAACGGCTGCTCACTCTCAACAACAATGGCGCGGTTCATCGGGACATCCAGCGTTTCCGCTGTTCCCTTCTTTACCACGCGAAGACTTTCAGCCCAGGCGGTCTCACCGATTGAACTGATAACAAGCGTCAACCCCAGCAGGGTTGCGCTGATCCAAGAATATATTTTCATGTGACCTGCCTCTCCGATCACGCCTCGTTTTAGGTTTAGCACCTTATGCCTGTTAACCCTGCGCGAATTGCGAATTTATTGCAATAATCAAGGGTTTCTGGAATTTTCCTTATGTGGACAATTCGCAACATCCAAAATGAAACAAGCCGCGCAGAGGCGCGGCCTGTCATCCTAAAGCGCTGATTTGGCGCTAGTTTGTGCAGGGTGTCACGATTCCGGTATCAAAGATTTCGGCGCCGCGACGGGTCTTAATCGTGCAGACTTCTTCGACGGCTGCAGGTGCCGCAGGAGCGGTCTCTTTGATTCCCAACAACTTGCGTTGGTCAACCTCGACGGCGCTTGCGACCGTCTCATCTTGTACGCCAACCAGAGCCAATGACAAACGGCCTGTGTTCTGCGCTTGCGCTAGGGCGGCAATCTGTTCAGGTGTAGCCGCAACAGTAACAGTACGCGCGATCGTTGCGCCAGCCAGATCTGATCCGGCGGTTTGGTCGACTGCAATCAACTCGATATTTGTCTGGATCAGACGAGTGATTTCGCCGTTGTTGCCGGCAATCGCACCGCTAAGAGAGCCGGTCCAATACACGTCGACCTTGTCGCTGGGGCGTAGGAAGCCCGAAACCCCCGAGGCCACGTCGACACGGATTGCGAACGCACGCATCCCTTTGGCAAGGCGCGAGGTCAGACCTGCTGCTTCGCCCGGCTCCGTCACTTTGACGGCCATCAAAGCTTCATCTTTTTCCATTGTCCTCAGGACAAAACGGTCGCCTTTTGCCGATTCTGGAAAAAATGCTGCCAATTCGGAAAAAGTGCCTTCGGGAATCGCATCTTCTGGCCATTTCACGACGCGCACATCTTCCTGGGCGATGCGCTCACCATATTTCAGGGCGCGTGTTGATACCAAAACGTCAACAGTCGGCACGGATTTGACATTCGCCAAGGCCTCTTCCGCCGCTCGTTTCTGTCGCTCCACTTCTGCCTGAGTCTGGGCGATATAGTCCCGCGCCAAGTAAACAGCGCCACCGGCCAAAGCCACCCCTATAATCAGGACTAGTCCAAATACTGCACGCATTCGTGTCCCCTCGTATCATTTTGTTGTCGTTTAATCGCCGATTGGATTTCGGCCATGCTCGACCTTGGGTATCGGTCAATTGTGTCGAAAAGAGGGACAATCCCGATAGTTTTTGCGTTTTTTTGTGCAGAGCTTACTCAAGCCTACACTGAACTTAAGAATCTGGGCTGTCCGAAAAATCCAGGTCTATTTCATGCACAACTACAGACGAGACCGCGGCGCCGTTTCTGGCGTCCAAGTCTTTTACTGGTTCCGCTATGTAAAGGCCGATGAAAGAAGCGAATCCAACAATCGCGGCGGTCAAAACAACCCAGTCGACCGTGACTGCTCCATTTTCGCAATCCAAAAACTGTTTAAGTCTTTTTAGCATGTGGCACCATGGCAAGGACGCTTAAAAAAAATGGGGCCAAGCCTAACTAAGCATGACCCCACCGAATTTGTTTCCAACAGGAGTGGTATTACGGAGTAGTACCAAACGAAGTGTTGATGTCGGACGGAGTGTCAACCGTGCCAAGTGCGGTACCGACGTTGCGCGAAACAGTCGCGGTGCCGTCGCCGATCTGAGTGTAAGCAACTGCGGCCAGGCCAACGATAGCTGCGGTCAGAACGACCCAGTCAACTGTTACGGCGCCGTCTTCGTCTTTGCAGAAGTTCTTGATGAACTTGATCATGTTACGTCCCTCCTAAGGATCAAAATAGTTAAGTAAACCTCGGCGTCTTCCAGAGCTTTCTCTCTCAGTCCGCTCCCGACCGTCTCGGTATGGCATTATGTTTGACGGGCAGGCGTGGCAGGAATTGGGCCAAACCCCAAATTTTTTCGCTTAAGTTTAACTTTTTGATAGCTTTCACGGTAAGTCACTGATAATAAACAATTAAAATATTCTCTTTTGCTCGAGGATGTGAAATCTGCGATGCAAAATTGCGGCAAATGAGGCGAATCTGCCCCAATTCACGTTGTTTTTATGGCCTTAGCCGTCGATTCCGGGTTCATATCAGCCAAAAGAAATCCGTGAGGCGGGCAAAATGAATCTCCGGAATGTAATGCTGAGCGTCAGCTTGGCGGTTGCGACGATATTGGCTCCTGTTCAAGCGCTTGCGCAGACGCAAGAGCCAAGAGGTGTCTATAAACGTGTCAAAGCGCCAAAGCCGGGGACGCGCCCACGCGTGACCGTGCAGATAACACCTCAGGAACATGCGGCGGCTCCGTCCGCGCCCAGTACCGGGGCAGAGATTGAGGTGCCGGAGGTAATCGCTCGTACCCGCGTCGCACCTCCGGCCTTGCCGGGCGGGTCGGACAAACCGGTTGGGTCCTACAAAGCCTTCTGGGACAAGATATCTCCTGAATTGGCGCAGGCCCGGGCTGGCCGGTTGGAAGATGCGATGAATGCGCTGATCGCAATCAACGTGGCCTCCCCTCGGCTGCAGACCCTTCAGACCATTGCACAGCAGCAAGGGATTGAGATCCTGCGGCAGACCGTGGGCACTAATGTGTCCCCAGCATTGGTTTTGGCTGTGATCTCGGTGGAATCGGCTGGCCGGTCTGACGCGGTCAGTTCAGCAGGTGCACAGGGGTTGATGCAGCTTATGCCTGCCACGGCCAGGCGCTTTGGCGTCGAGGACAGTTTTCACCCCGGCCAGAACATCTCGGGTGGTGTGAAATATCTGGACTGGCTGATGAACGAGTTCGACAACGACCCGATTCTGGTGCTGGCGGGCTACAACGCAGGCGAGGGGTCGGTGCGCAAACATGCCGGGGTGCCACCGTTTTCCGAGACGCGGGACTATGTGCCCAAGGTGCTGGCGGCGTTTCAGGTGGCCCGCGCGCTATGTTCCACGCCACCCCAATTCATTTCCGACGGCTGCGTGTTTCAGACGCTGAATTGAAATAGGCCCGCTTTAACCAGCGGGCCTTTTCATTGGATACTCAGTTGACGATATTGGCCTCGGTGGCGGCACGAATCTCGTCCTCGGTCACGCCCTCGGCGATCTCGACGATCTTGAGGCCGCCGTCGACCACGTCCAACACACCCAGATTGGTGATGATGCGGTTCACCACTTTTTTGCCTGTTAAAGGCAGGGTGCATTTCTTCAGCAACTTTGATTTGCCGTGCTTGTTGGTGTGATCCATCACTACGATCACGCGGCCCACACCGGCCACCAGATCCATCGCACCGCCCATGCCTTTGACCAGCACGCCGGGGATCATCCAGTTGGCCAGATCGCCTTCTTCATCGACTTCCATCGCGCCCAGAACAGCGGCGGCGATCTTGCCGCCCCGGATCATGCCAAAGGACGTGGCACTGTCGAAATAGGACGTACGAGATAGCTCGGTAATCGTTTGCTTGCCCGCGTTAATCAGGTCGGGGTCTTCCTCGCCCTCGAAAGGGAAGGGGCCCATGCCCAGCATTCCGTTCTCGGATTGCAGAGTGATGTCCTTGTCGCCCACATAATTCGCCACCAGCGTCGGAATACCGATGCCGAGGTTCACATACATGCCGTCTTCCAACTCTTGCGCCGCGCGGGCGGCCATTTGATTGCGGTCCCAAGGCATTATGCGTCCTCCTTCTTGCGGGTGGTGCGCTGTTCGATGCGCTTTTCGTGGCTGCCCTGAATGATGCGGTGCACATAGATGCCGGGCAGGTGGATCGCATCGGGGTCCAGCGAGCCGCGGGGCACGATCTCCTCAACCTCGGCCACGCAGACCTTGCCGCAGGTCGCAGCGGGCACGTTGAAGTTCCGGGCAGTCTTACGGAACACCAGATTGCCGGTGTCGTCGGCCTTCCACGCTTTGACGATCGCGAGGTCGGCAAAAATGCCTTCCTCCATTATGTAAGTCTCGCCGTTGAAGTCCTTGTGCTCTTTACCTTCGGCGATCACGGTGCCCACGCCGGTCTTGGTATAGAAACCGGGGATACCTGCGCCACCGGCGCGCATACGTTCGGCAAGAGTACCTTGCGGGTTGAACTCTAGCTCGAGTTCGCCGGCCAGGTACTGACGCATGAATTCGGCGTTTTCGCCAACATACGAGCTGATCATCTTCTTGACCTGCTTGGTCTGCAACAGAATGCCGATGCCGAAATCGTCGACGCCTGCGTTGTTCGACGCAAAGGTCAGGTTCTGCGTACCTGCCTCCTTGATGGCCTCAAGCAACAGTTCCGGAATACCGCAGAGGCCAAATCCGCCTGCAGCGATGAACATGTCGTCATGCAGCAGCCCGTCCAGCGCCTCGGCCGCGTTTGCATAGACTTTTTTCATGAAAAAACTCCCCCAATGACATGGTGATGGGCAGGTTGTGCCGCCACGTCACGGGGAAGTCAACGAATCCAACAGGGTGGTGGTATTTCTACCTATGAGGCCGCCTTTTTGGCTGTCTTCTTCGCTGCGGCTTTCTTCTTGGGGGCAGCTTTCTTTTTGGTGCCTTTCTTGGTAGCGCGCTCGTTGACCAGTTCGATGGCCATTTCCTGCGTCACGTCCTCGGGCTTGATATCCTTGGGGATGGTCGCGTTGACCTTTTCCCATTTGACATATGGCCCATAACGCCCGTCCAGCACCTGCATCACGCCGCCATCAGGGTGATCGCCCAATTCCTTGAGCGGTTTTGCCGCCGCCCGACGCCCACGGCCCGGATTGGCGCGCTTTTCGGCCAGCATTTCAACCGCGCGGTTCATGCCGATTTCAAAGACGTCATTGGGGTCTTTGAGGTTGGCATATACCGGCTTCGCCTCTTCCGGCATCTGGTGCATGATATAGGGCCCGAACCGTCCGAAATTCGTGCTGATCATGCCGCCCTCGGGGTGTTCGCCGATCTGGCGGGGCAAGGACAGCAGCGTCAGCGCCTTGTCCAGATCCATGTCATCCTTGCTCCAGCCACGGGGGAGGGACGCACGCGGGGGTTTCTTGTTCTCGGGCGTTGGCTCGCCGCGCTGGACGTAAGGCCCGAACCGGCCGGATTTCAGCCAAATCTCATCGCCTGCATCTTCGCCCAACAGACGTTCGTCGCCTTCGGCCCCTTCACCCGCGATGGGGCGGGTATAGGTGCATTCGGGGTAGTTGCCGCAGCCGACAAACCCGCCGGTACGCGAGGTTTTCAAGTGCAGTTGCCCCAAGCCGCATTTCGGGCAAACGCGGGGGTCGGAGCCGTCTTCGCGCGGCGGATACAGCTGGGGTGCCAGCGCTTCATCCAGCTTGTCCAGCACTTCGGAAATCCGCAGCTCGGACGTCTCCCCAATCGCGGCTGAAAAATCGCGCCAGAACTTGCCCAACAGGTCTTTGTAGTCGCGTTCGCCAGCGCTGACATCGTCCAACTCGCCTTCCAGATTGGCGGTGAATTCATAGCCCACGTACTGCCGGAAGAAATTCAGCAAAAAGATCGTGACAATCCGGCCTTTTTCTTCGGGGATCAGCCGGTTCTTATCCTTGCGCACATATTCGCGGTCCTGAATCGTGGTCACGATCGAGGCATAGGTTGATGGACGCCCGATCCCTAGCTCTTCCATGCGTTTGACCAGCGTGGCCTCGGTATAGCGTGGGGGTGGTTGGGTATGGTGTTGCAGGGCCAGAACGGCCTCATTGTCGGACAGAACTGCGGCCTTGTCCTCGGCTTTCGAGAACTGATCCTTAAGCGAGGTCTTGGCGAACCGCGCCGGATCGCCCTGCATGATCTGCGGCAGGCGTTTATCGTCGTCATCGGCAACGTCGTCGCGGCCTTCTTCATAGACGCGCATGAAGCCGTCGAACATGACCACCTGACCGGTGGCACGCAAACCGACTTGGCCGTCATCGCTGCCGATCTCGACCGTGGTGCGTTCCAGCCGTGCCGCGGCCATCTGACAGGCAATCGTGCGCTTCCAGATCAGGTCATACAGCTTGCGCTGATCCTCATCCGTGACCTTCAGGTGGCTGGCATCGCGCGACATATCCGTGGGACGGATACACTCGTGGGCCTCCTGCGCGTTTTTGGCCTTGTTCTTGTAGATGCGCGGGCTGTCCGGCACGTATTCCTTGCCATAGCGGTCAGAGATGGCATCGCGAGTGGCGGCCACGGCCTCGGGGGCCATGTCGATACCGTCGGTCCGCATATAGGTGATGTAGCCCGCCTCATACAGTCGCTGCGCCACCTGCATTGCATGGCGCGCGCCCATGCCGAACTTGCGGCTGGCCTCCTGCTGCAGGGTCGAGGTCATGAACGGGGCCGACGGGTTGCGCGCCGCAGGCTTCGCCTCGACGGAGGTAACGCTGAGTGCGCGGCTGGTGATCGCCTGCACAGCCAGTTCTGCCTGCGTGGCGTTTTTCAGGTCGTGCTTGTCCAGCTTGTTGCCGGCCAGAGTGACCAGACGTGCCTCAAAGGTCTGTCCGCGCGGAGTTTCGAACAGCGCTTTGACCGACCAGTATTCGACCGGCTTGAATGCCTCTATCTCCATCTCGCGCTCGACGATCAGGCGCAGACAGACCGATTGCACGCGGCCTGCCGACTTCGCCCCGGGCAGCTTGCGCCACAGGACGGGGGACAAGTTGAACCCCACCAGATAGTCCAGCGCGCGGCGGGCCAGATAGGCTTCTACGAGAGGCATATCGACCTGACGTGGGTTCTGCATCGCCTCGGTCACGGCGTCCTTGGTGATGGCGTTGAAGGTCACGCGGCTGACGGGCGTGTCCTTCTTGATCGAGCGGCGCTTGGTCAGCGCCTCTTGCAGGTGCCAGCTGATCGCCTCGCCCTCGCGATCGGGGTCAGTGGCGAGGATGAGGGCGTTGTCTTCTTTCAAGGCGTCGGCGATGGCTTTGACATGTTTGCGGCTGTCGGCGCCGACTTCCCATTTCATCTCGAATTCATGTTCGGGATCGACCGATCCGTCCTTGGGTGGCAGGTCGCGCACATGGCCATAAGACGCCAGAACCGTGTAGTCGGGGCCAAGGTATTTGTTGATCGTTTTGGCCTTGGCAGGGGATTCTACAACAACTACAGGCATTTAGGGGAAAACCTCGCTCGACGAATTTGGCGCCTTCTATGATGGTGCAAAATGTGTAGGGCAAGAGCGAATTGTCAATGCGTTCCTTTGCTCATTGGAATTTAGAGGTGATTTCAAAGCGATACAGGCGAAAATCAGGCCTTTAAGCCGAAAGAGACAGCAACCCGCCCGGTTGACGTTGGATACGCCCTTCCAGCTCAAGATCCACAAGTGCAGGGCCGATTTCGCCAGCGGAGGCGGCGATGTCACGGATCAACTGATCCTCGGCAATTGGTGAGGGACCGAGGCGGGTCAGAATCGCCTGGTGCAACGTGGCAGGCGGGGTGGGCTTTGTGATTGTTGAGGTTTCCTGCGATCGAGTAGCTGTGAACAGGTCGTGCTGGGGCAGGGCTTCGATCACGTCTTCTGCCGAACG
This sequence comes from Ruegeria sp. N8, assembly GCF_056531325.1. Taxonomy (NCBI): domain Bacteria; kingdom Pseudomonadati; phylum Pseudomonadota; class Alphaproteobacteria; order Rhodobacterales; family Roseobacteraceae; genus Ruegeria; species Ruegeria sp. N8. The sequence goes on from NZ_JBQFLQ010000008.1 coordinate 161,886, forward strand.
CACCAGAGTCGCCCCGTCGCGGATCAACAGGTTGCATCCGGCGGCGCGGGCATCAAAGGGATGGCCGGGAACGGCCAGAACTTCACGTCCCTGATCCAGTGCATCCCGCGCAGTGATCAGGCTGCCGGATTTGGCGGCGGCCTCGACCACGACAACCGCCTGCGCCAGCCCCGATATGATCCGGTTGCGGCGCGGAAAATGCCGGGCTTGCGGTGTCACGCCCATGGGCTGTTCCGATACACGCAACCCGGATTCGGCGATTTTATGAGCGAGATCAGTATTCTCGGCGGGATAGATCACATCGACGCCACCGGCCATCACAGCAACAGTACCTGTGTCCAACGCGGCCATATGCGCTGCGGTGTCGATCCCGCGTGCCAGGCCCGAGACGATGACATGTCCCTGTTTGCCAAGATCCGTCGCCAGCCCCCGCGCCATCCGCGCGCCGAGTGACGAGCAATTGCGCGCGCCAACCATCGCCACCGTAGGGTGGTGAATGATCGACACGTCACCGATGGCCCACAGCATCGGCGGGGCATCGTTAAGATCGTTCAAAGCGTCAGGAAAATCGGCGGACCCAAGGCACAAAAGCTGCGCTTTGGCAGCTTTTGCGGCCTTGAGTTCCGCCTCAATCACGCCGGGCGGGCACGTTTCATACCCTTCAATACCGGCAGCGCGTGCCATTTCGGGCAGCGCGGCCAGCGCATTCTGCGCTGAGCCATGTTCCCGCAGCAGCCGACGAAACGTTGCCGGACCAACCTTGCGAGAGCGCAACAGACGAAGCCAGGAAAACCGATCCTCTTCCGTGGTGGGTGGGAGTGTGGGGTGATAGGAAGAAAGCTGCTCTTCGGTCATCCGTTGCTCCGCCTGATTGCAGAACTGGTTTACGACTGTAGGGGTTAACAGCTTCTGAATCCTCTCAAATTTTTCCGGTATTTTTGCGATTTGATCTCGTGACAATGGTTAGTGTATTGAAAAATATCGAAAATATTTTTTCGCAACAATAGGGCCAACCAGATATTGCCCAAATCTATGCGTAGGATTTGAGGCGCAGTGTTAACCCTGTGCCCCAACAGATGAGCCACGATTCTAACTTAGGCCGCCGATCCGCCCACGGTCAGGCCGTCCATCAGAACGGTAGGTTGGCCAACGCCAACGGGCACCCATTGACCGTCCTTGCCGCAGGTGCCCATGCCGGGATCCAGCGCCATGTCATTGCCAACGCCACGAATACGGTTCAGCGCGGACGGGCCATCGCCAATCAACGTGGCCCCTTTCACCGGTGCGCCGATTTTGCCGTTTTCGACACGGTAAGCCTCGGTGCACGAGAAGACGAATTTGCCATTGGTGATGTCCACCTGACCACCGCCAAACCCGACCGCCCAGATACCGTCCTTGATGTCGGCGACCAAAGACGCAGGATCGGCGTCCCCGCCCAGCATGACAGTGTTGGTCATGCGGGGCATTGGCTTGTGAGCATAGCTTTGACGACGGCCATTCCCGGTTGGGGCAACCCCCATAAGACGCGCGTTCTGGCGGTCCTGCATGTAGCCGGTCAGGATGCCATCCTCGATCAAAACCGTGCGCGAACTGGGCGTGCCCTCATCATCGACCGAGATCGAGCCGCGCCGATCCGGGATCGTGCCATCATCTACCACGGTCACGCCTTTGGATGCGATTCGCTGCCCCATGAGCCCGGCAAAGGCGGAACTGCCCTTGCGGTTGAAGTCGCCCTCCAACCCATGACCGATGGCCTCGTGCAGCAGAATGCCGGGCCAGCCAGGGCCAAGCGCGACCTCCATCACACCGGCCGGGGCGGCGATGGCGTCGAGGTTGACCAGCGCGATCCTCAATGCCTCTCGCGCCTTGTCCTGCCAGTCTGCCGGGTCGATCAGCCCGTCCAACCCAACACGACCGCCCCCTCCGGCCGAGCCGCTTTCGCGGCGACCGTTCTGCTCGACAATCACCGAGATGTTCAGCCGCGTCATCGGTCGCACATCGCGTACCAGCACGCCATCGGGGCGGAGAATCTCAACCTCCTGCACAGCGGCAGCGATGGTTGCGCTGACTTGTACGACCCGAGGGTCCAGATCGCGGGCAAAGGCATCGATCTCGCGCAGGGTTTCGATTTTGACCGGAAAACTGGCGGATTCTATTGGGTCCTCATCCGTATAAAGCCGCTTGTTCGTAGCGCGCGGAGCGTCCGCCAGCGTTCCTCCGCCATCCCCAACCGCCAAACGCGTGGTTTCGGCGGCTCGTTTCAAAGCGCCGATCGAAACATCGGTGGAATGCGCGTACCCAGCCACTTCGCTTTGCACCGCCCGCAGGCCGAACCCTTCGGACGCGTCATAAGACGCAGTCTTTAGCCGACCGTCATCAAAGACCAACGCTTCGGATTTGCGACGCTCGACAAACAGCTCTCCGTCCTCGGCCCCGGCGGTGGCAGATTGAAGGACCGCAAGGGCTTCGTCCTGTGGAAGAACGCTTTCAAACGGGCGAAACGGGTCGTTGGGCATCACTTGGGACCTTTCGGGTTTGATCCAGATCAAAAATAGCGTCTGTTTGACGCAAGCATTTTGCTTTATCTACCCGCAGGAATATGGTTTTTAACGCGGCTAAAGACAACGGGAGAGGTGCGACCGATTCACACCTTTTCGCCAGGGACGCAAAGATCAAACGATCAGGACAGAACATGAAGAATGCTTTGATGCTTTCGGGCTTTATGACAGCCCTCTCCAGCCTTCCGGCCATGGCTCAGGAGCTTGAGATTATTGGCAAACCGGTTGATGGTGGTATGGGCTTCCAGCCCGCCGTGACCGAGCTGGCCACCGGAATTCAGCGGCTGGACGGGATGATTCTGGTGATCATCACCGCGATCTGTCTGTTCGTGGCTGGTCTGCTGATCTATTGCATCGTGCGCTACAATGAACGCTCGAACCCTGAACCTGCGCGGTTCTCGCACTATACCCCGGTTGAGATCGCGTGGACGCTGGGCCCGATCCTGATTCTGGTCTTTATCGGTGCATTCTCGCTGCCGGTTCTGTTCAAACAGCAGGAAATTCCCGAAGGCGACGTGGTGATCAAGGTTGTCGGCAACCAATGGTACTGGACCTACGAATATGTCGACCACGACTTTGCATTCGACAGCTACCTGCTGGGCCATCCGGCCACGCTGGACGAAGGTGCACGCCCGGCGGATGCCGATGTGACCCCGTTTGTTCTGGATGATGCAATGCGCGCCAAGCTGGCAGATGCCGGTTACAGCGATGATGAGTGGCTGCTGGCCACCGACACCGCTGTTGTCGTGCCCGTGGGCAAGGTCATCGTAATGCAGGTCACCGCGTCCGACGTGATCCATTCGTGGACCATCCCGTCCTTTGGCGTGAAGCAGGACGGTGTGCCCGGTCGTCTGGCCGAGCTGTGGTTCCAGGCCGACAAGGAAGGTGTGTACTTCGGACAGTGTTCGGAACTGTGTGGCAAGGACCATGCCTATATGCCGATCACCGTCAAAGTGGTCAGCGAAGAAGCTTATGAGGAATGGCTGCAGGGTGCTCTGGAAGAGTATGCAGGTCAGCCTGACACCTATCAGGTTGCCTCGAACTAAGCCCTTTGCGGCCTAGGTTTTAACAAGTGGGCTGCGCGGGGATCGCGCAGCTTTTGCCCCCAAAGGACCGGACATGAGCGACGCAAGCATCAATGCCAGCCAAGTGACCGCCTCGGCGCACGCGGATGAGGCCAGCTTTGGCGATTATTTCGCCCTGCTGAAGCCGCGCGTGATGACACTGGTCGTGTTCACGGCCTTGGTGGGTCTGCTGGCAGCACCGGTGCCGGTGCATCCTTTTGTCGGGTTCTGTGCCATTCTTTTCATCGCCATCGGCGGCGGCGCGTCTGGCGCGCTGAACATGTGGTGGGATGCGGATATTGATCGGGTGATGAAACGCACCAAGGGTCGACCGATTCCGGCGGGTAAAGTGCAGGAAGGCGAAGCGCTGTCGTTGGGATTGGCGCTGTCGGGCCTGTCGGTGATCATGTTGGGGCTGGCGACCAACTGGTTTGCTGGTGCGTTTCTGGCGTTCACCATCTTCTTCTACGTCGTCGTCTACACGATGTGGCTGAAACGCTCGACGCCTCAGAACATTGTGATCGGTGGCGCAGCAGGGGCCTTTCCGCCGGTAATCGGGTGGGTCGCGGCCACGGGCACGATGTCGATTGAGCCTTGGCTGATGTTCGCCCTGACCTTCATGTGGACCCCGCCGCATTTCTGGGCGTTGGCGCTGTTCATGCGCTCGGACTATGACGACGCGGGCGTGCCGATGCTGACCGTGACTCATGGCCGCCGCGCGACGCGCAGGCATATCCTGGTTTACACGGGCCTTCTGGCGCTGCTGGCTGTTGGAACGGCATTCTCGGGCATTGGTGGTCCGGTCTATCTGACCGTCGCTATAGTGATGAACGCCTTGTTCCTGCGCGGTGCATGGGCAATTACGCGCCGGACCGAGGACGACTCGGAAGCAGATAATTTCAAGGTCGAGCGGTCGTTCTTCAAACTGTCCCTGCTGTACCTTTTCCTGCACTTCGGCGCGATTCTGATTGAGGCGTTGCTGAAACCCTATGGGCTGGGAGGCTGGTCATGAGCCTGCGCAAAAGCCACGAACTGCACGAACGTCGTTTTAGTCGCAATCTGGGCGTAGGCCTGACGCTGGCGGCGTTCATCGTGATCATTTTCGGTCTGACGATCGTCAAAGTCTCGGGCACCGATTTCAACATGGCGACGCAAGAGGTACAGAACTGATGGCGCTGTCTGGTCCTCAAAAGACGGTTTTTCAAACTGTGGGCGTCGTGGTGCTGATGGGCAGCCTCGCCTGGGCTGCGGTGCCGTTTTATGACTGGTTCTGCCGCGTCACCGGGTTTGGCGGCACCACAGGTGTGGCTGAAGCCGCGCCCGAGGATATTCTCGACCGCACCATCACCGTCCGCTTCGACGCGTCAAAGGCCAAGGACATGGCGTGGGAGTTCAAACCGGTCGAACGTGAGATGGAAGTACGCATCGGTGAGAACGGGTTGGCCTTTTACGAGGCTTATAACCCGACGGACCGACCAATTGCGGGGCAGGCATCCTACAATGTCGCGCCCTATTCGGCCGGCGGCTATTTCCAGAAAATCGCCTGTTTCTGCTTTGAAGAACAGGTCCTGCAGCCCGGCGAGCGGGTTCAGATGCCGGTAAGCTTTTTCGTCGATCCTGAGATGGTCGAGGATCTGGAAGCGAAATATGTGCATACGATCACGCTGTCGTATACATTCTACGAAATTGACCTGCCAGAGGGCTATGCCGCCCTTGATGCGCAGGCTGATACAAACACGAACTAATGCCTTTAGGTGAGGGACGCTGATGGCACACGCTAAAAACCACGATTATCACATTCTGGCCCCGTCGATCTGGCCGCTGATCGGCGCCGTTGGCGGCTTTGTGATGCTGTTCGGAGCCGTCCTGTGGATGCACGGCGTCACGTCGTTCATGTTCTGGATGGGTCTGGTTGCCGTTCTATACACCATGTTCGCCTGGTGGTCCGAAGTGGTGGCCGAAAGCCGCGCGGGCGACCACACGCCGGTGGTGCGCATCGGCCTGCGCTATGGCTTCATCCTGTTCGTGATGTCCGAAGTGATGTTCTTTTTTGCCTGGTTCTGGTCGTTCTTCAAACATCGCATGTATCCGATGTACGACTATGCCGGAACCGAGTACATCCAGCCCGATATCCATGCGGTTGACCCGTTCCACCTGCCGCTGATCAACACCTTGGTCCTGTTGCTGTCGGGTTGTGCGATCACATGGGCGCACCACGCTCTGGTTCACAACAACGACCGCAAGGCGTTGGTGCAGGGTCTGGCTATCGGTATTGTGCTGGGTATTGCGTTCACCGGCTTGCAGGCGTTCGAGTATTATGAGCTGCTGGCGCATGAAGGCTGGGAATTCGGTGGCGACCAGTTCTATTCGAACTTCTTCATGGCAACCGGTTTCCACGGCGCGCATGTGATCATCGGGACGATCTTCTTGAGTGTCTGCCTGATCCGAGCACTGAAGGGCGATTTCACACCTGAAAAGCACGTGGGATTTGAGGCCGCCGCTTGGTACTGGCACTTTGTGGACGTCGTCTGGCTGTTCCTTTTCTTTGCCGTTTATATCTGGGGTCAGGCTCCGCTGTTCTGATCCGCTCAGATAGGTAAATTGCAAAAGCCGCCCCGAGGGGCGGCTTTTTCTCGATCGGGGGCGCAAGATTGCGCCCCATACAATTGCGTGGTTGCAATCGGGATTACGCTGCCCTTAACAAGACGCCGGTTTCTGTAACAAGGTTTCACCTGACTATGCGCCGCATTTTGTTCCTGCTGATCTTCGGGCTTGCCGGTCTGGGCGTGCTGCTGTCGCTGGGCGTCTGGCAGGTGCAGCGTTTGGCCTGGAAAGAAGGCGTTCTGGCCGAGATCGACTCGCGCATAGCAGCAGATCCTGTGGACCTGCCGTCGAGCGTTTCCGAAGACACCGACAAATACCTGCCGGTGACAATCTCGGGCGATATGGAGCCGGGGGAGATCCACGTTCTGGTCTCGGTCAAGCAGGTCGGGGCGGGCTATCGGATCATCCAGTCGTTCAGCACCGAGGATCGGACTATTTTGGTGGATCGCGGCTTTGTGCCCACCACGGCGAAACTGGTCGAGCGACTGACCGGGCCAATGACCGTAACCGGCAACCTGCATTGGCCGGATGAGATCGACAACTACACGCCCGAACCCGATATTCACGACAACATCTGGTTTGCCCGCGATGTGCCCAATCTGGCCGCCGCGCTTGGAGCCGAACCGATCCTGCTGATCGCGCGGTCGGAAACCGACCCCGGCATCACGCCTCTGCCGGTCGATACAGCGGGAATTCCAAACGATCACCTACAATATGCAATCACATGGTTTGGTCTGGCTCTGGTCTGGGCCGCAATGACCGGTTATTTCCTGTGGCGCAACCGCGCCCCTGCACAGAGTGAAGAGCAATGAAATATATCTCGACCCGTGGCCAAGCGCCGGAACTGACCTTTGAAGAGGCGATGCTGACCGGCCTTGCCCGCGATGGCGGCTTGTACCTGCCCGCTGAGATTCCGGTGATGAGCCATAATGAGATCGCCGCTCTGGCCGGTCTGCCCTATGAAGAGATCGCGTTCCGTGTGATGTGGCCCTATGTCAGCGGCTCGTTCACCGAGCAGGAGTTCAAGGACATCATCACCCGTGCTTACGAAGGCTTCGGCCATGACGCCCGCGCGCCCTTGAAGCAGCTGAACGAGAACCACTTCCTGCTGGAACTGTTCCATGGCCCTACGCTGGCCTTCAAGGACTTTGCCATGCAGCTGATCGGCCAGCTGTTCCAGGTTGCGCTGAAGCGGCGCAATGATCGTGTGACCATCGTGGGGGCGACCAGTGGCGATACAGGCTCGGCCGCGATTGAGGCGTTCCGGGGGCTGGACGCGGTGGATGTGTTCATTCTGTTCCCCCATGGTCGTGTCTCTGAGGTGCAGCGCCGTCAGATGACGACGCCCGCCGACAGCAACGTGCATGCTCTGGCCGTAGATGGCGATTTTGACGATTGTCAGGCCGCGCTGAAAGATATGTTCAACGATTTCGATTTCCGCGACGGGGTGAAGCTGGCCGGGGTGAACTCGATCAACTTTGCGCGGGTGCTGGCGCAGATCGTGTATTACTTCTCGGCGGCTGTCAGTGTGGGGGCACCGCATCGCAAGGTCAGCTTTACCGTGCCCACCGGCAATTTTGGCGATATCTTCGCGGGCTATCTGGCCAAACGCATGGGGCTGCCCATTGATCGTCTGGTTGTGGCGACCAACCAGAACGACATCCTGCATCGCTGCCTGTCGGGCGAGGGGTATTTCAAGGGCGACACTATCCCGTCGATCAGCCCGTCGATGGACATTCAGGTCAGCTCGAACTTTGAACGGGCGCTTTACTACGCATATGGCGAGGATGGCAGCGCCGTGGCGCAGTTGATGGATGAGTTGAAACGCGGGGGTTTCAACGTCAGTCAGGGCGCGATGGAGGCCCTGCGCGAAAGCTTCGACTCGGGACGTGTGTCCGAGGATGAAACGCTGACGACAATCAAACACACGCTGGCCCACAGTGCCGAACTGGTCTGCCCGCACACTGCCGTTGGAATTAAGGTCGCCGAAGAACAACGCGCAGTGGCGGTTCCGATGATCACTCTGGCCACCGCCCACCCGGCGAAATTCCCGGCAGCGGTCGAGAAGGCAAGCGGGGAACATCCGCCTCTTCCATCCCGCATGTCTGATCTGTATGAACGTCCGGAACGGGTGACACGGATTGCCAATGATCTGGGTGCCCTCGAGGATCATATCAAAGGGCATATCGCCGAGTGACTGTCAGACAAGACCAGCTGAAGAACGGATTTCGGATCGTCAGTGAGAACATGCCGGGGCTGCAATCTGCGGCCATCGGCATCTGGGTGACCGCGGGTGCGCGGAACGAGCGGATCGAACAGAACGGCATTGCGCATTTCCTTGAGCATATGGCGTTCAAGGGAACCGAGCGACGTTCGGCTTTGCAAATCGCCGAGGCGATCGAGGATGTGGGCGGCTATATCAACGCCTACACCTCGCGCGAGGTGACGGCCTATTATGCGCGTGTTCTGCAAGATGACGTAGCGCTGGCGATGGACGTGATCGGCGACATCGTTCTGAACCCCATCTTCGACCCGCGCGAGATCGAGGTCGAGCGCGGCGTGATCCTGCAAGAGATCGGTCAGGCTTATGACACGCCCGACGACGTGATTTTCGATTGGCTGCAAGAACAGAGCTATCACGATCAGCCCCTGGGCCGCACCATTCTGGGGCCGACCGAGCGGGTCAGCGCGTTTTCGCGCGAAGACCTGTCGGGTTTCGTGTCTGAACATTACGGCCCCGAGCAGATGATCCTGTCGGCGGCGGGTGCTGTGGATCATGATGCGCTGATGAAAATGGCCGAAGAGATGTTTGGTCATCTGCAACCGCGCAAAGGGTTGATTGCCGAGGCCGCGAAGTTCACCGGCGGCGAAGCGCGGCAGGAAAAGAATTTGGAGCAAGCGCATTTCGCGCTGGCAATCGAAAGCCCGGGCTATCGTGATGATGCGATCTATACGGCGCAGATTTATTCCACGGCTTTGGGCGGCGGCATGTCCTCGCGCCTGTTCCAAGAGGTGCGCGAAAGCCGCGGGCTTTGCTATACAATCTTCGCTCAGACCGGGGCCTATGCGGATACCGGCACGACGACGATCTACGCAGGAACCTCGGCCGATCAGGTGGGCGAGCTGGCGACGATCACCATTGACGAGATGAAGCGCGCTGCCGAGGATATGAGCCCGGAAGAAGTCGCCCGCGCCCGTGCCCAGATGAAAGCCGGGATGCTGATGGGGTTGGAGAGCCCATCGAACCGGGCCGAACGTCTGGCGCGGCTGGTGCAGATTTGGGGCCGGGTGCCCTCGCTTGAAGATACCGTGGCCAAGATTGATGCGGTCAGCCCCGAGGACGTGCGTGCCTTTGCCGAAACCATGGCGATACAGGCCCCGGCGGCGCTGGCGCTGTATGGTCCGGTCTCGGGCGCGCCCACATTGGCGGAATTGCAGGAGAGGCGCGCGGCGTGATGCTTCTGGGCCGACGCAAGCTGAAACTTGAGACAGCGCGCCTCAGCCTGCGCCCGCCGGTGCATTCCGATTTCAACGACTGGGCGGCGCTGCGGCGGGCCTCAAAAGAGTTTCTCACTCCGTGGGAGCCGATCTGGGCCAAGGACCACCTAAGCCGCAAGTCTTTTACCAACCGGGTTTATTGGGCGCAGCGCTCGGTTGCGAGCGGGACGGCGATACCGCTGTTTCTGTTCCGGCGCGAGGATGACCGGCTGGTCGGCGCGATCACGCTGGATAATATTCGGCGGGGTCCTGCGCAGGCGGGAACGCTGGGGTATTGGACCGGGCAGGCCTATGCGCGAAATGGCTATATGCGCGAAGCGATCGGGGCCGTGGTGCATCATGCCTTTACGCGCTTGGATCTGAGCCGGATCGAGGCGGCGTGTTTGCCCGAAAACAAGCCCTCGCGCGGGTTGCTGGAGCGGTCAGCCTTCAAATATGAGGGCGTGGCGCAATCCTATTTGCAGATCAATGGACGGTGGCGGACGCATGTTCTGTATGCGTGCCTGCGGTCGGACCGTCGCGGCAAGACCGACGCGGGCTAGGAGGCTCTGCCCCCGTCGCGGCAAGCCGCGCCTCCCCCGAGGTATTTTTGAACAGAAGAACAACGGGCATGACTTGCGGCGCATCTGCGCTAGTATCGGGTTATGCGCTGGGTGGTTGCGATATTGTTGGTGATTTCGGGTGGGGCTGCGGCGCAGGAGCGGCGGCCAAGCCATTGTATTGCCATTGCGGATGCCGCACCTGGAATTGAGTATGTTCACAAAGCCGCCTGGACGGACCCGGTGCCGGAGTTTTCGGTGCGGATCAGCTATGTCGCCCATGCCTCGTTTCTGATTCAGACGCGGGGCGGGTTGAATGCGGTGACGGATTTCACAGGGTTTATTGGCAGTGCCGATCTGATCCCGGATGTGGTCACGATGAACCATGCTCATAGCACCCATTGGACGGCGCATCCCGACCCGGCGATTCCGCATGTCTTGCCCGGTTGGGGGGAGTTCGGGCAGGGGATCGAGCATCATCTGGATTTGGGTGAGATGCTGGTGCGCAATGTCTCGACCGACATTCGTTCGGTCTATGGCGGGGTTGAGGAGCGCGGAAACTCTATCTTTGTTTTTGAAATCGAGGGGCTGTGCATTGGCCATCTGGGGCATTTGCATCATGTCCCGTCGGACGAACAATTCGCAGCCTTGGGGCGGCTGGACGTGGTCATGGCCGCGGTAGAAGGGGGCACGACCATGCCTCTGCCCGAGATGATTGAGGTGCTGAAGCGGTTGAAAAGCTCGGTCATTATTCCGATGCATTGGTTTTCGGGCTTTTCGCTGGACCGGTTTCTGGTCGATATCCGGGATGAGTTCCCGGTTGAGCGGGATAGTATCTCGGAATTGACTGTGTCGCTGCGCACATTGCCGGATCGGCCGACGGTGGTGGTGCTGGAGCCGCAATACTTGATTGAGCTTGAATAGGGCTTGTCGGGTCCGGCGGAGTTGGGCAAGGAATGCCTATGACATTGAATCCTGCTGACGAAACCTTTGCTCAATCCCTCCGCGACACTCTGGGCGATGGTGTTTTGCGTGTGCCCGAGCCGCGATATGCAGAGGAGCCGCGCCGCAGATTTTCAGGACAGGTCGGTCTTGTCGCGGCCCCGCGACAAACGGAAGACGTCGCGGCGTTGATACGGTTGGCGTCCGCGGCGTCGGTACCGGTTGTGCCTTATGGGGGCGGAACCGGCCTGGTCGGTGGGCAGGTGATGCCTGATGGGCCTGCGCCGTTGTTGATCTCGTTGGAGCGGATGACAGCTATCCGGGCGGTTTATCCGACCGAGAATATTCTGATTGCCGAGGCCGGGGTCGTTCTGGCTGATATTCAAGCAGCTGCCCGGCAAGCAAACCGCTTGTTTCCTCTGTCTCTGGCTGCGGAAGGGTCGTGCCGGATTGGCGGCAACCTTGCGACCAATGCGGGTGGGGTCAACGTCCTGCGCTATGGCAATGCACGCGATCTGTGCCTGGGGCTTGAGGCGGTTCTGCCCAATGGGGAGATCTGGCATGGGCTTAGCCGGTTGCGGAAGGACAATACCGGTTATGACCTGCGCAATTTGCTGATCGGGTCTGAAGGAACGTTGGGGATCATCACCGCGGCGTCGCTTAAGCTGTCGCCGTGTCCTGCTGGGGTTGGAACGGCGATAGTGCAGGTCCCGTCGCCCGAAGCTGCCATTGATTTGTTGGCCCTTGCGCGGGATCAGTTGGGGGACGGTGTCAGCACGTTCGAGCTGATCCACAGGCAGGGGCTGCACTTTCTGTCCGAGGTGCTGCCGGATATACGTCAGCCGTTTGCATCCCCGCCGGAATGGTCCGTATTGATCGAGATTGGATTGTTCGGCGATACCGCGCCTCAAGAGGCACTTGAGACGCTCTATTCAGCGGCTGAGGCAAGGGGTTTGGTCCGGGATGCCGTGATCGCGCAAAGCGAAGCGCAGCGGGCTGATCTTTGGGCTGTGCGCGAGCGAATCCCCGAGGCGAACCGGCTGATCGGCTCAGTTTCGAGCCATGATATCTCCGTGCCGATCTCGGAAATCCCCGCGTTTATCCGACAGGGGGCAGAGGTTGTTGCCATGTTGGGGCCGTTTCGCATCAACTGTTTCGGTCATCTGGGGGACGGTAATCTTCACTACAACGTGTTTCCCCCGGCAGGGCGTAGTCGATCTGATTTCGATGTGCAGCGGGCCCCGATCAAGCGTGCCATCCACGATCTTGTGCACAAGTTCGGTGGATCGGTTAGCGCAGAGCATGGGATTGGACGGCTGAAGACAGATGATCTGGAACGCTATGCCGATCCGGCCAAGCTGGCTGCAATGCGGTCGATCAAGTCTGCGCTCGATCCCAAGGGCATCATGAACCCCGGGGCTGTTTTGTCGGTATAAGTGCGGCCCGGGTACCCCCGAGCCGCGCGCCGTTTTACGAGGATGGCAGGATCACTTTGTCGATAACGTGGATCACGCCATTCGTCGTTTCGATATCGGCCTGAACGACTGAGGCGTCATTTACCATCACGCCGTTGTCCAGATCGATTGTCACGTCGCCGCCTTGCACGGTCGCAGCCTTCATATCGTCGGACAGATCACCCGACATCACTTTGCCCGGTACCACGTGATAGGTCAGAACAGCGACCAGTTGATCTTTATTTTCGGGCTTGAGCAGAGACTCAACGGTCCCTTCAGGCAGGGCTGCGAAGGCTTCGTCAGTCGGGGCGAAGACCGTAAATGGACCTTCACCTTTCAAAGTATCCACCAACTCGGCGGCCTGAACAGCAGCGACCAGAGTCTCAAAGCTGCCCGCGCCGACAGCGGTATCCACTATGTCTTTCTTGGCTCCGGCTAAAGCAGCGGTGGCGATCAGGGCGCCGGACACGCCGGCAATTGCGAATTTGCGAAACATGATAAAAGGTTCCCTTGTTGGGATGCCCTTGGTGGCATCAACAGGGGTACGCGCGCTATTCAAAACAGGATCACTGAATATGTTGATGACTTTGACTTGAAGCCGCCAAACTCTGCGCTAAGCCAGCGTAGAACGAATTTTCAACTCACAGCTTTGTGATCAGTTTGCAGTCAGAGACCTTCGAATTCGCACAGGACATGCACATCCATGTCCATCTCCTCCAGCAATTTGCGACCGCCAAGGTCGGGTAGGTCGATGATGAACGCGCAAGAGATGATCTCACCGCCCAATCTCTCGATCAGTTTGATCCCGGCGGCAGCTGTGCCCCCGGTGGCCAGAAGATCATCGACCACCAGGATTTTTTCGCCGGGCTGGATCGCGTCGTCGTGGATCTCAACGATAGCCTCACCATATTCCAGCTTGTAGTCTTGGCTGATCGTCGTGCCGGGTAGCTTGCCCTTCTTGCGGATCGGGACGAACCCGACACTCAGTTGGTGGGCAATCGCGCCGCCCAGAATGAAGCCGCGGGCCTCAAGCCCCACAACCTTGTCAATCCGCTCGCCAGCATAAGGGTGCAGCATCTGATCAATCGCCATGCGAAACCCGCGCGGGTCGGCGAACAGCGTTGTCACGTCCCGGAACATGATCCCTTCATGGGGGAAATCGACGATGGTTCGGATGTAATCCTTGACCGTTTTGTTTCTGGACATGGAAGGACCCCTTTGGCGTCAAAACACGCTGGGCTGTTTGGCCCATTGGGGTCGGTCATGCAAGGATTGATTGCGAGTGTTTATTTATGACGTCCCGCAAGAATGGTCGGGAAGCTTTTATAGCGATACAGCGCCGAGGGCAGCCAAGCTAGGTGAGGTTTGCGCCAGTTGCGCTGGTCTTGCAAAAGAAATGCCTGAGCAGCATGAAGGTTCATTGCCATATTCCTTATTTATTGTTAGGTGCTCGATAACTACAATTTCTATGCGATGTATATACAATGCATCTCGGAAAGAATCAAGACTTTGTCAGGGATGTGCAGCGTGGCCAAGAAAGACGGTAAGGGTTCTACCAAGAAAAACAGTCAGTTGGTCCTGCGTCTGGACAAGGATGAGCGGGACGCTTTTGTCGAACTGTGCAAAGAGTTGGACACTTCGGCCGCCCGCGAAATTCGGCGGTTCATACGCGGCTTCATGAAGGAAAACGCCGAAGACTAGGCTGGACGGCGCAAAACCGCAGTCGCGACACCCATTCCGATCAGGGCCAGCCCTCCGAACCGGGTCATGGCAGTGATCACGCCCGCTCGTCCGATCATCACCCGCAGCCGATCTGCCAGCAGCGCATAGGCTAGCGCGTTCAGCCAAGCGAGTCCGACGAATGTGGCTATCAGGATGATGAATTGCGGGCCCAGAGGGTCCGAGGGGCGCAGGAATTGCGGCACGAAAGCAATGAAAAAGGCAATGGATTTCGGGTTTAGCGCCGTCACGGCTGCGGCGTGACCGAACACGCTGCGGGCAGTGACGTCCCGGCTGGTCTCGACGGTGCTCAACCCACCGGATGGGGCGCTGCGCAGCAATTTGATGCCAAGCCAGATCAGATAGGCTGCCCCCACCCATTTCAGGACCGAAAACAAGGTGGCGGAGGCCAGCACCAGTGCGCCTAAGCCCAGCAAAGACGCGGTCATGGCGATCAGATCTCCGACGGCAACGCCAGTGGCCGAGGCCACGGCAACGCTGCGTCCTTTCGACAGAGCATAACTTAGCACCAGCAGGACGGTCGGTCCGGGGATCAGCAACAGTGCAGTCGAGGCAGCCACAAAGGCCAGCCAGAGATCAAGGGACATGGGGGCTCCTGTCAGAATAGTACCGCCAGAAAGCCCTGCGATACCGAGAAGGTCAAGCCGCACGTGGCTAAGTCATGCGACGCATCAGGCCCTCAAGCGGTCCACGCGTGAACCAACGCGACCAAAGCAGGCCCGCCAGTGAAGACAGTATGCAAAAGCCCAGCGCATAGAAGACAATCTGAGCAGGGGAGAGAGAACCGTCCAGCAGATCTGCTTCTTCTAGCGCGCCCATACCGATCAGGATATGCGCGACATACAGTGTCAGGCTGATCCGCCCCGGCGCTGTCAAAGCTGATGCGACGCCCAAGCGTTTGAGCTTTGGCCACAGTTTCAGCAGCAGCCCGATCACCACGCAGGCCGATCCGGTTCCGGCGAGGATATAGAATGGTCCGGGCGGAATGGATTCGGTGCCCAGGTAAGCGACCAGGTCAGGGTCCTTGACCAGCATCGAAGGAAACATTGCAAGCACTGCTGCGCCGAACCCCCACATGATCAGGCGGTGTTGGATACAGATCGTGTGGAGTTCTGACCGCCCAATTGCCATGCCAATCAGCAGGAACGCAGCCCATGGCAAAACCGGATGCCAGCCGTTGAAGACCGCGTTGCGCAGAAAACCGGGTAAGGTCCAGAGGTCGTTATACGTCAGGGTCGCCCAGTTCCATCCATTGCTGTAGTCGAAGGTCAGATTGGCCAGTACAGCCAATCCGACGATACCCAGAGCGCCCAACCAAAGGCTTCGCGCCGAGGCGGTCAAAAACGCTGCGCCGACCACAAAATACAATGCGTAGAAATGCAGGATGTCGGCGTCAAACACGTTCATGTTGATCAGCCCCAATCCAAAAAGGAACAAAGCACGCCGCAGCAGCAGAGGGGCCGCGATGTGTGACAGGCTGATGCCGATCCCGGCCAGGATCACGAACAAGGCCGCTGCACGCCCCTCCAGCGCATCGACCAGAGCCGTCGCCCAGCCGCCATCTGGCGCAACCTGCGCCGCGATCCGGAAATTAACCAACACCATACCGCAGAACGCCAAAAACCGGGCTGCGTCCAGTGCCTCTAACCGTTTCATGCTTGTCCTCATATTTGCCGCCTGCGGTTCTGCTGGGTCTTTGTGGCGCAAGTGCGGCTGCACCCTGTAAACAAATCGCGAGCGGCTGCGCCTGTTTTCAACCTTGACCCTATCCAACCCGCGCACAGGGCGGTATTTCCGCAACAGTCTGAAGATTGCATTAAACCGCGCGGTCGCGCCTTGAAACACAGGGCAGGGTTCCCAGTCTATGAACAGGCAGATTTCAACCGGGAGGAGGCCTATGGCACAGGTGCAAACGGATCATCCGCACAACACGGGGCATGTACTCACAAGCGCGCGGCTCAAAAGGGCGCTGATCCTGTTGGTTGCGATCTGTGCTGCTGTCTATGCCGCGATCCTTGGGTATATGTACGCCAACCAACAATCGCTGTTGTTCAAACCGGGCGAGACGCTATCTGCGCCGGCTACGGTCGGTCTGGCGGATGTCGAGGTGCTTTCACTGC
This sequence comes from Ruegeria sp. N8, assembly GCF_056531325.1. Taxonomy (NCBI): domain Bacteria; kingdom Pseudomonadati; phylum Pseudomonadota; class Alphaproteobacteria; order Rhodobacterales; family Roseobacteraceae; genus Ruegeria; species Ruegeria sp. N8. The sequence continues at coordinate 178,405 of NZ_JBQFLQ010000008.1, forward strand.
CCATGGCCGATGGTACCCAGCTGGCTGTTTGGACGGCTCCTCCGGCCACAGAAGGCGCGCCTACAGTGCTGTTTTTCCATGGTCAATCCGGCAGCCTGGGGGATCGCGCAGATCGGATGCGTGAAATCCTCAACAGTGGTTTCGGCCTGTTCGCCCCCAGCTATCGCGGCTTTCCGGGTAGTGAGGGCACGCCCTCTGAACCGGCGCTGATCGGCGATGGGATCCAGATGTATGACCGCCTTGCTGCGGCGGGTCACTCGGTTGTTCTGCATGGGCAAAGCCTTGGGACCGGCGTTGCCGCCGCCGTGGCCGCGCAGCGCCCTGATGCACGCCTGTTGGTGTTGGAGGCACCGTTCACCGCAACGGTCGATGTCGCAGCTGAACGTTATCCGTTCCTGCCGGTCTCAGCCCTTATGAAGGACCAATTCGCAACCCGCGACCTGATTGATCAAGTCAGCGTGCCAACGCTGATCTTCCACGGCACGGCGGACACGACCATCCCGGTCCACCACGGGCAGTCTCTGGCCGAAATGGCCGGAGACAACGCGCTGCTTTTCATCATTCCCGACGGTATGCATAACGACCTCTGGTCCCACGGCCTATGGGATCAAGTACAACAGGCGCTGATCAATTAGCGGTCAAAGGATCCGCCCGGCCACCGCATCCAGTTTGGCCAGCAGGGCCGGGTCACGTTTTTCCGGTGCTGTCAGAATGGCGTATTCCAACGCACGGTCACATCCATGCGGGCAGGGGGCACGGTCTGCCCCCAAAAGCACGGGCAACCCTTTGACCAGGGCCCTGCCTTTTTCCGCGTTGCCGGTCAGGGTGGCGATAATGGCGGTGACGTCAACCTCGCCGTGGTCAGGGTGCCAACTGTCGTAATCCGTGACCATCGCGATTGAGGCGTAGCACAGCTCGGCCTCGCGGGCGAGCTTGGCCTCAGGCATGTTGGTCATGCCGATCACGTCACAGCCCCAGTGTTCGCGGTACATTTTGGATTCCGCCAGCGATGAGAATTGCGGGCCTTCCATCGCCAGATAGGTGCCACCGCGGTGGATATTGATCCCGGCGGCCTTGCCTGCGGTTTCACACGCATCCGACAGGCGCGGGCAGGTTGGATGGGCCACGCTGACATGCGCCACGCAACCGGTGCCGAAAAAGCTTTTCTCGCGCGCAAAGGTCCGGTCGATGAACTGATCTACGATCACGAAGTCCCCCGGTGCCATATGATCGCGAAACGACCCGCAGGCAGAGACCGAGATCACATCGGTGACACCCAGCCGTTTCAACGCGTCGATATTGGCGCGATAGGGTACCTCGGTCGGAGAGTGCACGTGGCCGCGCCCATGGCGGGGCAGGAACGCCATTGCAACACCGTCCAATGACCCGGTCAGGATCTGGTCTGAAGGGTCTCCCCAGGGCGTCTCGACAGTGATCCATTCTGCATTTTCCAACCCGTCAATGTCGTAGATGCCTGATCCGCCGATGACGGCTATCTTGGTCTGGGTCACGTGCTTTCTCCGAGTTGTTGTGCGAGTTGAAGGATTTGTGCGCCGAGCGACGACGGCTGACAAGGGGCAATGCGGCTTATTGTGACGTCAACAGATTGCGCGCCTGCGCCTGTTGTTGGAAATCCGCCCAAGCGGGGCTGAATTCCTGCAATGGCCATGTTAGGTCCTGTGCCTGCCCATGCCTGTCGCGGAATTCGAACCGATAGGCCTCGCCCTTCAGCATGGCTTCAACGATCTCATCCGCACCGACGCCGTCAAACGTGCAGTTCAACCCGGTCAGACATCCAGGTCTGCGCGTGCGCCAAACCGCTCCGTCCTTTCCATCGATCCGAAAGCCGGATGGCCAGAACAACGTGCCGGGCTCGATACCGAACTCGATCTCCACGCCATCCGGGGCAGGGGTGATAAAGATGAACTGTGCTCCAAATTTCGGGCGCAGCGAAAACACCTCGGCCCGGCGAATGTAACAGCGTTGCTTGAGCGCCCCGTATTCCTCGCGCTCATCGCAGATGGAATTCCAGACCCCGTAGGTTTCATAATGGGTCACACGCCAGTTGCTGGCAGTGTCATTGCCCTGCAAATCCTGCGCCAAGGCAGCAATAGGGGTCAGAAGAAACAAGATCAGCCATCGCATGGCGCAAAGGTGTGCCCCCGGTGTGGCAGGTTCAACTCACGACTTTGTGAGATACCGGCTATGCGCCCCGTGCATAGCAGCCTCCCGCTTGATGCGGTGGCTCAGAGAGCGGATGACAGGTAGAAGGCCCCTTTCGCGCGCAGATCAACCGACAGGACATTCCATGCCCCGAGCCATGCTGGCAAGCTTTGCCAACCGTATTGCCAAACCCGACCTGCGTTGGGTGCCGGATGAAGGGCTGACACCGTCCCGTTTGCGGATCGAACTGCTGTCTGGCCTGACCGTGGCCCTTGCGCTGGTGCCCGAAGCGGTGGCATTTGCCTTTGTCGCAGGCGTGCATCCGTTGGTTGGCCTCTATGCTGCCTTCATGGTCGGCCTGATCACGGCGCTGATCGGCGGGCGTCCGGGCATGATCTCGGGTGCGACCGGGGCCTTGGCGGTTGTGATGGTGGCGCTGGTGGCGGAGCATGGCGTGGAATACCTGTTTGCGACCGTGGTTCTGATGGGCATCCTGCAAGTGATTGCCGGGGCCATGCATTGGGGCCGGTTTATCCGCTTGGTGCCGCATCCGGTGATGTTGGGCTTTGTAAACGGGCTGGCGATCGTGATCTTTCTGGCGCAGCTTGGGCAGTTCAAGGTTCCGGGCACAATGGAGAACACCGGCCACGGCATGGGCGGAGGTGAGTGGCTTTCGGGTCTGCAGCTTTACACCATGTTGGGCCTGGTCGCGCTGACCATGGCGGTGATTTGGGTCATGCCGCGCATCACGCGTGTTGTTCCGGCCCCTCTGGCCGGGATTGTCGTTGTTGCCGCGCTGGTGATCGGCTTTGGCCTGGATGTACCGCGCGTAGGCGATCTGGCCTCGATCGAAGGCGGCCTGCCGCCTTTCCACATTCCGATGGTGCCGCTGACCTGGGAAACCATTGAAATCATCCTGCCCTACGCCGTCATTCTGGCCGCCATCGGCCTGATTGAATCGCTGCTGACCCTGAATCTTGTGGGTGAAATCACGGGCAAACGGGGCGGAGCGTCACAGGAATGCATCGCGCAAGGCGTGTCCAACGTCGCTACCGGGTTCTTCGGTGGCATGGGCGGCTGCGCGATGATCGGCCAGTCGATGATCAACGTGAAATCCGGTGGTCGAACTCGAATCGCTGGCATCGCGGCAGCCTTGTTTTTGTTGATTTTCATCCTTTTCGCGTCCCCGCTGATCGAGCAGATTCCGCTGGCCGCATTGGTCGGCGTGATGTTCATGGTGGTCATCGGTACCTTCGCTTGGAACTCGTTCAACATCATGCGCAAAGTGCCCCTGATGGATGCGTTCGTCATCGTGCTGGTGACGGTTGTTACGGTGATGGAGGACCTTGCGGTTGCAGTTGTCGTCGGCGTCATCGTCTCGGCTCTGGCCTATGCCTGGAACAACGCCAAGCGCATCCATGCGATTACGCGGGATTCTGAAACAGAGAAAGGTGCGAAAGTCTACGAAATCCAAGGCCCTCTGTTCTTTGGTTCTTCTGACGGATTTGTCGAACTTTTCGATGTCCCGAGTGATCCCGAGACCGTCATAGTGGATTTCGCCGAAAGCCGTGTGGTCGATCAATCTGCCCTTCAGGCGATCGAAAACATCGCTGGCAAATACGAAGCGGCCGGTAAACGCGTGATGCTGCGCCATCTGAGTCGAGATTGCCACAAGCTGCTGAACAAAGCCGGTCACCTTATGGTCGATAGCGACGATGACCCTGATTATGAAATCGCGGTCGATTATTCAGTTCGCACCGGCATTCTGGGCGGTCACTGAGGATTTAGCGAGGCTCCGCCTCGCGCTCCGGGATATTTGGGGCCAGATGAACGGAGGATCCCCTGCTTCATCTGGCTATAAATATCCCGGGGGAGTCGCCTAATAGGCGGCGGGGGCAGCGCCCCCTATACGCTCAGTCATCCGGGCGGTTGAGTGAGAATAGTTCAGTAACCACCGAATAGTCGCGGTATCCGAGCCGCGCCAGTGGCTGAAACGCCGTGACGTCGAACTTGCCATCCTTCAAACAGTCATCGCGCAGGTGGACACCGGTGACTTCGCCGAAAACAACGCGGTTCGCCGCGCCGGGCAGTGTGACGATCTGGGTCAGCTTGCATTCCAGGGCGGCGGGCGCGTCTTGAACCCTAGCACATGGGATCGTCTCGCACTCCACTGCAGTCAAACCTGCGTGGCCGAATTCATCCACATGTTTTGGTAACCCGGCAGAGCTGGCGTTCATCGCATCACGATGCGCATGGGCGACAACGTTGACGCAGAAAACGCCTGTTGCTTCGATATTGGCGAGACTGTCTTTGCCGCCGTCTTGGTCGGGTTTCGTCCCGGTCGTGGCAAACATCACCTGTGGCGGTGTATACGCGACCCCGTTGAAGAAGGAGTACGGCGCCAGATTGTTGATCCCATCGCCGTCGCGGGAAGAGATCCAGCCAATCGGGCGCGGGGTTATGATGGCGTTGAAAGGGTTATGCGGCAGGCCGTGGCCGTCTTCGGGGCGATAGAACATATGAACTCCAAGCGTTTGCCCAAGGCGTAACGAAGTGCTAGGGCGAATTCCAGCAAGGAAAAGAGGGCAGGGGTGCAGCAATTCACGATCAAGCCGGAGGACCCGGACGATTGGTGGGAGGTCGAGGCTTTGTACGACCTGTGCTTTGCGCCCGGGCGCGAGGCGCTGTCCTCGTACCGGTTGCGCGATGATGTTCCGCCGGTTGAGGGCTTGTCTCTAGTGGCCCGAGATGGTGAGGGCATTTTGGCGGGGGCGATCCGGTTCTGGCCCGTTCATGTGGGGACCTTCGATGCGTTGTTGCTGGGGCCGGTGGCCGTGCACCCCACCCATCAGGGGGAGGGCTTGGGCGGTTTCCTCATACACGAGGGCTTGCAGGCAGGTCTTATCAGAGGATGGGAGCGGGTGATGCTGGTGGGCGATGCACCTTATTACAGTCGTTTCGGCTTCGCCCGCCTGACCGGAGTTGAGATGCCGCCGCCCACCAATCCCGAACGGGTTCTGGGGGCTGAGCTTGCCTTGGACGCGTGGACGGATGTCAAAGGTCCTGTAACGCGTTGGGACCGATGAGCTATTGAAAAAACGGGGCATAGTGCCGATCTTTTTAGGACAGGAGGGCACGCATGCAGAACGTTGTTCTTGTCGAAGAACTGGATGCCGAGGCAGAGTTGGACCGGCTGGCCGGGTACTACCGCTCGGCGGGTGGGCCGGGTGTTCGGTTGCTCAACAGTCTGGGCGGATCTGCGGAAACCTTGCTGGATCAACTGCCCCCGTCAGTGCGAGAGGCGTTGACTGGCGCAACCGAGCAGGCGCTTTGGCTGGCCATGCATGCCGCCGAAGGGTCGCGCAGGGCGGTGCCGGATCAACGACCTTGGGTGAATACGGCTGTGACCACGGCCATGGGCGCAGCAGGCGGTGTGGGCGGAGTGTCGACCTCTTTGGTGGAATTGCCCGCAACGACCACGATGCTGTTGCGCGCCATACAAGGTGCTGCGGCACGAGAAGGGTTTGACCCATCGGAAGACGGTGTGAAATTCGATTGTGTGCAGGTTCTGTCCGCGGCGGGTCCGCTGTCCTTCGACGATGGTGCGGATTTCGGGTTTTTTTCAGCTCGGATGACGTTGACCGGACCGGCCCTTCAAAAGCTGATCGCCACCGTCGCGCCGAAACTGGCGGTGGTGCTGGGGCAAAAACTCGCCGCGCAATCCGTACCTGTTTTGGGGGCGCTTGCTGGGGGTGGGACGAATTATGTCTACACACGCTATTACCAGCGTATCGCCCGCGTGCATTTCGGTTTGCGCCGATTGGCCAGTGATGCCGATATCCCGCATGACGATCTTGTGCGAAAACTGGCCGCACGCATGTGACGCTTGGTGGAGTTCGCCAAGTATGGTAGTGGTTCTGCGACGACCCTCTAAATAAGTACAAAAACCAAAGCTTTGGGCGTCGCAGGTGTTGAAAGGGGCACAGGGCATGAGCAGGCTATGGCGGTATCAACCGCCGGAATCGGACAGGATTTCGGTTCGACAACAATCCGCCGCATTGTGTTACCGTTTACGTGCGGGCGCCCCCGAAGTTTTGCTGATCACAACTCGTAGGTCGGGCCGCTGGATTATTCCCAAGGGCGGATTGATCAAGGGGATGTCTTCGTCCGAGGCAGCGCGGCAGGAAGCCTGGGAAGAAGCGGGCGTGCGTGGGGTCTGTTCGGCTGAGATGATCGGGCGTTACACACACATAAAACAAAGGCGCAAAAAAGGAGCGGTCCTTTGCCTCGTGGATGTGTTCCCGCTGATAGTAGTGTCCTTATCGGAGCGCTATCCCGAATGCGGTGATCGTGAGCGCGCATGGTTTTCGATGCGGGCGGCAGCGGCGCGGGTGGATCAGCCTGAACTCGCCCAAATGTTACGGCAGGTGGCAACGCAGTCGCATTGATCTGCAGACTGGGGCTTGTCATTGTTTTGATGGTCAGTATCTATTCGGCAATCGCAATCTGGACGGATCATGATTCAATACGCCTTGAAATGCAGCCAGGGCCACGCGTTTGACAGTTGGTTCCAATCGGCCGCCGCTTACGACAAGCTTGCCGGGGCAGGCATGGTGGTCTGTGCCATCTGTGGCGACGCTTGCGTTGAAAAGGCGATCATGACCCCGCGTGTGCGCCCAGCCCGAAAGGTCGAGGCGCGCAGCGAAACACCTGCCAAGGAAGAAAACCCGGTCGAGATGTCGGTTCCACCCGCCGAGCTTGAGAAGGCGCTGTCCGAGTTGCGGCGCAAGGTCGAGGAAAACTCGGACTACGTGGGTAAGGATTTCGCGTCCGAGGCACGCAAGATGCATTTGGGCGATGCCCCAGAACGGGCTATCTATGGTGAAGCCAAACCCGAAGAGGCCAAGGCCCTGATCGAGGACGGCGTTCCTGTCGCGCCCTTGCCCTTTATCCCCAGCCGCAAAAGCAACTGATCCTAAGTTTACCGAGGGGCCAACGCCGCCGTGGGGATTTCGTAGACCTCGCCGGGGTCAACGAAGATCACCATGACGTTTCCCTGCGTCTCATAGCTGAGGCGCGCGGCGGAATCGGTGGATTCTGGGATGCCGTCGGCGAAATAGATGTTGCGTACCTCGCCATTGCCCATGCCAACTGCCAGAGTTATCCGTCCATCGTCGCGATGGCGCAGCTCGGCGTTGCAGCTGCGCAGCGGTTCACCCGCATTGGTGGCACAGGGTACGGTTCCAAGCGCGTTCTGCCCATCTGTTGCGGCAAGCGAGGCTTGCTGAGCCAAAGCGGGTGTGGACAACAAGACAAAAGCAAGGGCTAGGCGGGGCATGGGGAACCTCTTCACAAATGGAACGGGGCCAAGCTGACACCGTGGTGGGGGGATGTAAAGCACCCGTTAGACCGCAGTGGAAAAGGTTTTGAACACTTGCCCTTGCGGCCCCCCTGACATAAGACGCTCGGGATCTGAATTCCAAGGCGCGGAGACACCAGCCCCCATGCCCGTACTCGTGATGAAATTCGGCGGCACATCTGTCGCCAACCTGGACCGCATCCGTCGCGCTGCGAAACGTATCGGCGTCGAGGTGGCAAAGGGCTATGACGTCATTGTCATCGTCTCGGCCATGTCCGGTAAAACCAATGAGTTGGTAGGCTGGGTGAACGAGACCTCTCCATTGTTCGATGCGCGCGAATATGATGCGGTTGTATCCTCGGGCGAGAATGTGACCGCCGGCTTGATGGCGCTGACGCTTCAGGAAATGGATATCCCCGCCCGCAGCTGGCAGGGCTGGCAGGTGCCGCTGATGACCACCAGCGCCCACAGCCAGGCCCGGATCGAGGAAATCCCGACCGAGAACCTGAACCAGAAATTCGGCGAAGGCATGCGCGTTGCCGTCGTCGCCGGGTTCCAGGGCATCAGCCCCGAAGGCCGCATCACCACGCTGGGTCGCGGAGGATCGGACACGACGGCGGTGGCCTTTGCCGCAGCTTTTGGTGCGGAGCGCTGCGACATCTATACGGATGTGGACGGCGTCTATACCACCGACCCGCGCATCTGTGAAAAGGCGCGCAAGCTGGACAAGATTTCGTTCGAGGAAATGCTCGAATTGGCCTCGCTGGGGGCCAAGGTGCTGCAAACCCGCTCGGTCGAGCTGGCGATGCGCTACAAGGTGAAACTGCGCGTTCTCTCAAGTTTCGAAGAACAATCCGACGAGGCCGGTACGCTGGTCGTCGATGAGGAGGATATCATGGAATCCAATGTTGTGGCCGGTGTGGCCTATTCCCGCGACGAAGCTAAGATGACCGTTGTGTCCGTGGCAGACCGCCCCGGCATCGCCTCGATCATCTTTACCGCGCTCAGCGATGAGGGCGTAAATGTGGACATGATCGTGCAGAACATCTCGGACGAGGGACGCACCGACATGACGTTCTCGTGCCCGACCGATCAGGTGGCACGCGCCGAGAAAGCGCTGTTGGCGATCAAGGACGCGGGTGAGTTGAACTATGCCGAACTGGTCGCCGACGAAGACGTCTGCAAGGTTTCGGTGGTTGGCATCGGCATGCGGTCGCAATCGGGTGTTGCGGCCAAGATGTTCAAAATTCTCTCGGATGAGGGGATCAACATCAAGGTCATCACAACCTCCGAGATTAAAATTTCCGTCCTTGTGGACAGGAAATACATGGAACTTGCGGTTCAGGCACTGCATGATGCCTTTGAACTGGACAAGGCGGCCTGAGCGTTTTAGCCAAAGGTCTTGCCTGACGCACTAATTTGGGTGGGCCATGGCGGACGGTACCGAAACTGAATCCCGCAAGCTGCTTGGGCGGCTGCGCGAAGAGATGGCGAGCGAGGCCGCCGGTCAGGAACGTCTTGACCGGATCACCCACCTGATCGCCGATAGTATCCGGGCCGAAGTGTGCTCGATCTATCTGTTTCGCGATGAAGACACATTGGAGCTCTGCGCGACCGAAGGGTTGTCACCCGAGGCTGTTCATAAGACCCGAATGCGCATGGGTGAGGGGCTTGTGGGTCGTGTAGCTAAGTTCGGCAAGATCGTGAACACACCGAATGCGCCTGCCGCCAAGGGTTTCCGTTATATGCCTGAAACCGGGGAAGAGAGATTCTCGTCTTTCCTGGGTGTGCCGATCCAACGTCTGGGTGAAAAACTTGGTGTTCTGGTGGTCCAATCCCGCGATGCGCGGGAATACTCGGCGGACGAGGTCTATGCGCTGGAAGTAGTCGCCATGGTGCTGGCCGAGATGACCGAACTGGGTGCCTTTGTGGGTGAGGGTGCGGCTCTGTCGCCACGACACCAGCAATCGGTACAGCTGAGCGGCGGCCCGGCGCAGGAAGGCTCGGCCGAGGGCCATGTCTGGTTGCACGAGCCGCGCGTGGTGGTCACCAACCCCATTGCCGAAGACCCTCATCGCGAACGTGAGCGGCTGACCGAGGCCGTCGATGAATTGCGGGTCGGCGTCGACAAGATGCTCGAGATATCAAAGGATGGCGATACCGAGCAGTTGCAGGTGCTGGAAGCCTACCGGATGTTCGCGAATTCCAAGGGCTGGATGCGCCGGATGGAGGAAGACATCGCTCGCGGCTTGAGCGCCGAGGCGGCTGTCGAAAAGGAGCAATCGCAGGCCCGGGTGCGGATGGGGCAAGTAACGGATCCCTACCTGCGCGAACGTTTGGCTGATCTGGACGACCTTAGCAACCGTCTGCTGCGTATTCTCACCGGGCAAGGCAACACCAATGGCGCGGATTTGCCGCCTGACCCGATCCTGATCGCTCGGAATATCGGGCCCGGAGACTTGCTGGAATATGGCAGGTCGCTGAAAGGGATTGTGCTGGAAGAAGGCTCGGTCGGAAGCCACGCAACGATTGTGGCGCGGGCCTTGGCGATTCCGCTGGTTGTGCATGTGGGCCGAATTACGACCGAGGCGTTGAACGGGGATCACATCCTTGTCGACGGTGACAACGGCAGCGTCCATCTGCGCCCCGAAGATTCCGTCGTCACTGCCTTCCGCGACAAGATCGCCATGCAGGCGCAGGCGCAAGAGAGATATGCCTCGATCCGCGAAACGCCTTGTGTGACCCGTGATGGCGAGCGGATTAATCTGGTGATGAATGCGGGTCTGATGGCGGATTTGCCCTCGCTGGGCAATTCGGGGGCCGAGGGCGTAGGCCTGTTTCGGACCGAGTTGCAATTCCTGATCCGCAATCAGATGCCGAAACGGTCCGAGCTTGTGACGCAGTATCAGCGGGTTCTGGACGCGGCGGGCGAAAAGCGCGTGGTGTTCCGGACGCTGGACATCGGTTCGGACAAGGTTCTGCCCTACATGAAACACGTGGAAGAACCCAACCCCGCGCTGGGTTGGCGCGCAATTCGGGTGGGGCTGGACAAGCGCGGCGTGATGCGGATGCAGTTGCAGGCTTTGATGCGCGCTGCCAATGGCCGCCCGCTGACGATCATGTTCCCATTTGTGGCACAAGCTGACGAATTCCGTGATGCCAGGTGGGAGGTCAACAAGACCATTGAACGCGAAAAGCGTCTGGGTCACGTCCTGCCGGAAAAGATCGAAGTTGGAGCGATGCTGGAAACGCCCTCGCTGGCTTTTGCGCCGCAGAAGTTCTTTGACGAGGTGGATTTTGTCTCGATCGGAGGCAATGACCTGAAACAGTTCTTCTTTGCAGCTGACCGCGAGAACGAACTGGTGCGCCGCCGCTATGATACGCTGAATGTCAGCTTCCTCAGCTTCATTGAACGCATCGTTGAACGCTGCAACATCTCGAACACGCCACTGTCGTTCTGCGGTGAGGATGCCGGCCGACCGGTCGAAGCGCTTTGCCTTGCTGCGATGGGCATCCGGTCGCTGTCGATGCGGCCTGCCTCAATCGGGCCGGTGAAAAGCGTTCTGTTACGGGCTGATCTGCAATCTCTGCGCAAGATCATCGCAGATGCGCGGCACCGGGGCGAACAATCCGTGCGCCCCGCCGTCATGGAGTGGCTGCGCAATCAGGGCTAAGCGGGCAGGGATTTTGAAACTAATTTCAAATCCGGTGTTGATTTATGCGTCGGAATTCATTAGGTCGGCGGTGAATGTTAGCGATAACATAACTGGTAAGCCCAGTGAGTTCTGAAGGAGCCTGTCGATGGTTTCACGCGTAATCCCGGTTAATCCCTTCGATCTGGTGCTGTTTGGCGCGACCGGAGATCTGGCGCAACGCAAGATCCTGCCCGGCCTGTATCATCGCTTCGAGGTCGGCCAGATGCCGCCCGAGGCCCGGGTGATCGGCACCGCGCGCTCGGATATCGACAGCGCCGCGTTCCGAGATCAGGTCCGCGCGTCGATGAAGGAATTCGCGCCGGAGTTCAAAAAGGATGTGCTGGATCGGTTTCTGGCACAGGTCGAATATGTCTCGGTGGATGCACTGGGGAACAAAGGCTGGCCAGAGCTAGCCAAAATGTTGCGCCCGGACGTGGTGCGCGCCTTTTACCTGTCGGTCGGTCCCAGCCTGTTTTCCGGGATTGCACAACGCCTGAACGACCACGGCGTGGCAACGCCTGACAGCCGGATCGTCGTGGAAAAGCCGTTCGGGCACGATCTGGCCTCGGCCAAGGCGCTAAACGAAGGGCTGCGCGCCTGTTTCGAGGAACATCAGATTTACCGTATCGACCATTATTTGGGCAAGGAAACGGTGCAGAACCTGATGGCCTTGCGCTTTGCCAATTCCCTGTTCGAGCCGCTGTGGAACGCCACTCATGTCGACCACGTTCAGATCACCGTCGCTGAAACCGTCGGGGTCGAAGGGCGCGGGGCCTACTACGACCAATCCGGCGCGATGCGAGATATGATCCAGAATCATCTGGTACAACTTCTGTGTCTGACGGCGATGGAGCCTCCGTCGAAATTCGCGCCCAACGCGGTGCGCGATGAAAAGGTGAAAGTGATCGAAGCGTTAGAACCGGTCGACGCAAGGGATATCGCCCGAGGTCAGTACCGTACCGACAAGGGTGGCGACGGCTATCTGGACCATGTAGGAGATCCGGCCAGCCGCACCGAAAGCTACATTGCGCTCAAGGCGCATATTGGCAACTGGCGCTGGGCCGGGGTGCCGTTTTATCTGCGCACGGGCAAGCGCCTGCGAGCCCGTGAATCCGAGATTGCGGTTTTCTTCCGCGACCCGCCGCATACGATTTTCCCGAATGTTGGCCCTCTGCATGGCAACGTGCTGGTGATCCGCCTTCAACCCGACGAAGGCATTACCCTGCGCACCACGATAAAAGACCCCGGCCCGGGCGGCTTCCGTCTGTCTGATGTGGCGCTGGATATGAGCTTTGCTGAGGCGCTGGGCGCAGATGCGCGGGCACAGGACGCCTATGAGCGACTGGTCATGGACGTCATTCGCGGCGACCAGACCCTGTTCATGCGCGGCGATGAGGCCGAGGCCGCCTGGGCCTGGGTCGATCCTATCATAAGCGGCTGGGAACAGCGTGGTGACCGGCCCGCTAAATACGATCAGGGTAGTTCTGGCCCAGAGGAAGCCCTGATGCTGATGCATCGGGACGGACGCCGCTGGCGTCAGATCGGAGGGTAATCATGGTTCATTCCGTCATCACCGACGTCACTCAGCGCATTATCACGCGCAGCGCCGATCTGCGGGACCCGCATCTGGAACGGATGGAGCAGGCCAAATCCAAAGGCCCCGCTCGCGCGCACCTGTCTTGCAGTGGACAGGCCCATGCCTATGCCGGTGCGGGCGAGGATCAGCAGTCCATGGCCACCGGCACGGCAGGCAATCTGGGCGTCGTCACCGCCTATAACGACATGCTTTCGGCCCACCAGCCGTTCGAACGCTACCCCGCCCTGATCCGCGATGCGATCCGCGCGGCAGGTGGAACAGCGCAGGTCGCGGGCGGCGTACCTGCGATGTGCGATGGCGTCACGCAGGGCGAGGCGGGGATGGAGCTGTCTTTGTTCTCGCGCGATGTGATCGCGCTGGCGACCGGCGTGGCCCTCAGTCACAACACCTATGACGCTGCCGTTTTCCTAGGCGTCTGCGACAAGATCGTCCCCGGCCTGATCATTGGGGCGCAGGCGTTTGGCCATCTGCCCGCCGTCTTCCTACCCGCCGGTCCTATGACCAGCGGCCTGCCAAACGACGAAAAGGCCAAGGTCCGCCAGAAATTCGCGGCCGGAGAAGTCGGTCGCGACGAGTTGATGAAGGCTGAAATGGCGGCCTATCATGGCCCTGGCACTTGTACCTTCTACGGTACTGCCAACACCAACCAGATGCTGATGGAGTTCATGGGCCTGCACCTGCCTGGCTCTAGCTTCGTCAACCCCAACACCCCCCTGCGTGATGCGCTTACCGAGGAAGGCGCGCGCCGCGCCCTGTCGCTCAGCGCGCTGGGCAACCACTATACGCCCGTATGCCAGATCCTCGACGAACGCGCTTTTGTGAACGGGATTGTCGGCTTGATGGCTACGGGGGGCTCCACCAACCTGCTGATCCACCTGATCGCCATGGCGCGGGCAGGGGGTATCGTGTTGGATTGGGAGGATTTCTCTGACATTTCCGCCGTGGTGCCTCTGGTCGCGCGGGTCTATCCCAACGGTTTGGCTGATGTGAACCATTTCCACGCCGCAGGCGGGCTTGGCTATTGCATCGGCACTTTGTTGGAGGACGGCCTGCTGCACCCCGATACGCTGACGGTCGCAGGGCAGGGGCTGCATAACTACACCAAGGAACCCAAGCTGAAAGATGGCGACTTGGTCTGGGAAGCAGGTGCAGGACACAGCCTGAACGACAAGATCCTCCGTCCGGCGAGCGACCCGTTCCAACCCACCGGTGGCCTGTCACGCCTGACGGGCAATCTGGGAACGGGCGTCATGAAGGTCTCGGCTGTCGCGCCTGAACACAGGCAAGTCGAGGCTCCGGTCCGCGTGTTCCACGACCAAGACGAGGTAAAAGCCGCGTTCAAGGCCGGAGAGTTCACTGGCGATGTCATCGTCGTCGTCCGCTTTCAGGGACCAAAGGCCAACGGGATGCCCGAACTGCACTCGCTGACACCCATGTTGTCGATCTTGCAGGGCAGGGGTCACAAGGTCGCGCTTGTCACCGACGGCCGCATGTCGGGCGCTTCCGGCAAGGTCCCCGCTGCGATCCATGTGGTCCCCGAGGCGCTGGATAGCGGCCCCATCGCCTGCCTGCAAGACGGCGATATCCTGCGGGTCGACGCAGTAAAAGGCGATTTGGAGATCCTGACGCCCGGCGTGCTGGATCGTAGACCCGCCACCGCCGACCTCAGCGCCAATCAGCGCGGCGTGGGGCGCGACCTGTTCGGAGCCTTCCGCCAGAATGTCGGGTCCGCTGACACTGGCGCCAGCATTTTCGGAGTGTAAACCATGTCCAAAACCCAACGCACCCGCGAGATTTGCGCACTGGCCCCAATCGTGCCGGTTCTGGTCGTCGATGACGCGGCTCAAGCACGGCCTCTGGCCGAGGCTTTGGTCGCAGGAGGCCTCCCCGCGCTTGAGGTCACCCTGCGCACGCCTTCGGCGCTCAGCGCGATCCGCGCCATGGCTCAGGTGCCGGGTGGTGTGGTTGGTGCTGGTACGCTGATCACCCCAGAAGACGTCCGCGCAGCGAAAGAGGCGGGTGCGCAATTTGGTGTCTCACCGGGTGCAACCGACGCTTTGATCGCCGTATGTGAAGCCGAAGGCTTACCCCTGCTGCCGGGTGCGGCCACTGCCTCTGAGGCGATGCGCCTGTTTGAGCAGGGCTATGACATGCTGAAATTCTTCCCGGCCGAAGCGTCCGGTGGTGCCCCCGCGCTCAAAGCGATCGGCGCGCCGCTGCCGCAAATCACATTCTGCCCAACGGGTGGTGTGTCGCCGTCAAATGCACGCGATTACCTGTCTTTGTCGAATGTTGTTTGCGCAGGCGGTAGCTGGGTCGCGCCCAAAAAGATGGTCATGGACGGCGACTGGACCGGCATCGAAAAACTTGCACGTGAGGCGTCGCAGCTGATGGATTGACGCCGCGCCGGACGTCACTAAATTGGGCGTCAATTCAGACAGGTTGACCTCATGACAAACCACATTTCTCTCGCGCAAGGGCGCGAGTATCTGGCCATTCCGGGCCCATCTGTTATGCCTGACACCGTGTTGCAAGCGATGCATCGGCCGTCGCCCAATATCTATGATGGCGCACTGATCGAGATGATGCCCGACCTGACCCGCGACCTCAAGCGCGTGGCGCGAACCGAACACAACGTGGCGATCTACATCGCCAACGGTCACGGTACGTGGGAGGCGGCACTGTCCAACGTGATCGCTCGGGGTGAGGTGGTTCTGGCCCCAGCGTCCGGCCGGTTCACCTATGGCTGGGCCGAGATGGCCGAAGGCATAGGCGCCAAGCCGCAGTTGATTGATTTTGGGACCTCTTCGCCTTGGAATTTTAACCTCATCGCTGATGCATTACGCGCTGACAAAGCACATGAGATCAAAGCTGTTTTGGCAGTGCATGTGGACACGTCGACTTCCGTGCGCAACGATATTCCAGCATTGCGTGTCCTGCTGGATGACTTAGGCCATCCCGCTCTACTGATGGCCGATTGCATCGCATCGCTCGGGTGCGACCGGTTCGAAATGGACGCCTGGGGCGTCGATGTCATGGTCACCGCCTGCCAGAAAGGACTGATGACCCCTGCAGGAGTAGGCTTTGTCTTTTTCAACGAAAAAGCCGCCGCCAAACGCGCCACCATGCCCCGCGTTTCGCAATACTGGGATTGGGTGCCCCGCGCCCATCCCGACCTGTTCTATCAGTATTTCGACGGGACCGCGCCGACCCATCACCTCTACGGCCTGCGCGCCGCGCTCGACCTGATCCACGCCGAAGGGCTCGAGCATGTTTGGGCGCGCCACGAACGCCTTGCTACCGCCATCTGGACCGCCTGCGAGACATGGGCAGAAGGCGGCGCGCTGCATCTGAACGTGGCGGACCGCGCTTACCGCAGTCACGCAGTCACAGCGCTGCGCCTATCAGACGGACAGGGCACTCCGCTGCGCCATTTCACCGAGACCCAACTCGGCCTCACCCTAGGCATCGGCTTGGGGATGGAGGACTGGGACGGCTGCTTCCGCCTCGGCCACATGGGCCACGTCAACGGTCAAATGGTGATGGCGATGCTGGGCGGGGTCGAAACAGCCCTCGCAGCCCTGAACATCCCGCGCGGCAAAGGCGCGCTCGAAGCCGCCGCAGCCACTCTCGCGGCCTAAAGCGCAGATCCGCCCTTCATCTGGCTAAAAATATCCTCGGGGGGAATCGCGCCCAAGCGCGATAGGGGGCAGACAGCCCCCCGCTCGCTCACCACACGAGCCCAGCTCAGGGAAAACGCGCCTGCGCCTCAGCCAGCGCCTTGGGCAAAGCTGATGCAAACGCATCCAGATCCTTCTCTGCACCGCAACTGATCCGAACGCATCGGTTCTGAGGCGCGGCAAACGGCATCCGCACGAATATGCCCTGCGCAACCAACGCTTCCAGCACCGCCTTGGCAAACTCCCCGTCACGCCCGCAATCTATGGCAACGAAATTGGTGGCCGAGGGCAGGGGCTCCAACCCGTGTTCCCGTGCGATGACACCAATGCGGTCCCGCGCCGCCGCAATGCGGTGCTGAACATGGGCCAGCCATTCACCATCCTGCAAAGCCGCCAAGGCCCCCGCCTGCGCCGCGCGGTTCATTCCGAAATGATTGCGGACCTTGTTGAATGCTGAAATCAACTCCGGCGCTCCGATCCCATAACCGACCCGCGCGCCTGCCATGCCATACACCTTGGAAAAAGTGCGCAGTCGGATCAGACTCGGGTCGTCCGCCTCAACCGGGGCGGTGGTGCCCTCGGGGGCGCATTCCACGTAGGCTTCGTCTAGAACCAATAAACACCCCGCAGGCAATCGCTCCATCGCGGCGACGATATCTGCACCCCTGTGCCAACTGCCCATCGGATTGTCCGGGTTGGCCAGATAAACCAGCTTTGCACCTACCTCAGCCGCCTTGGCAAACAGCGCCACGGGGTCCTCATGGTCATCTCTATAGGGCACCTTGTGGAGCACCCCTCCGAACCCGGCCACGTGGTAGTTGAAGGTAGGATATGCCCCGTCCGAGGTCACAACAGCATCGCCCGGCCCGACAAATAGGCGCACCAGATACCCCAGCAGCCCGTCAATCCCCTCGCCCACAACGATATTTTCGGGCGCAACGTCATGGTGATCCGCCAAAGCATGGCGCAAGTCGTGGTTTTCAGGATCGCCATACATCCAGATACCGGTCTGTGCCATCGCCTCAATCGCACACGGGGAGGGGCCAAAGACGCTTTCATTGGCCCCCAATCGTGCCAGAAAAGGCGCGCCGCGCTGCCGCTCCTGCGTTTCAGGGCCGACAAAAGGCACGGTGGCGGGCAGGGAGTGTGCAAGGGGGGTAAAACGGAACTTTGTCATGAAGGCAGATAAACGTAAGGTCATCCGTCAGGCAAGCTTGCGCTGGGAACAAAACACCCGCACCCTTGCCTGAAGTCACAAGGGAAGGAGCGCACATGCGCATCGCAATCGGTCTGATCCTAATTGGCCTCGCCTATCTGCTTTTCTGGCCGGTCGCAGTTGAGCCCGTTGCTTGGGACGCACCAAAGGCCCCTGATTTTGCAGGTGAATTCGCCGAAAACAACGCGCTGGATCAGCTTGAACTCATCTCCCTGCCCGAAGGCGAGGAGGGCCCTGAAGACATTGCCGTTTTGCCTGATGGCACGGTCTATACGACCACACAGTCCGGAGCGCTCTATCGCATTGATCAAGATGCGCCTCAGAAGGTCGACGATCTTGGCGGCCGACCGTTGGGCCTGAAGGCCGGTCCTGACGGAGCCCTCTATATCTCGGACAGCTATCGCGGACTGATGCGCTGGACCGGGCCGGGGAATTTGGAAACGCTGGTCTCTGAAATTGACGGCGCACCGGTGATCTACGCCAACAATCTGGATGTCGGGCGTGATGGCACGGTTTATTTCTCGAACTCGTCTGACCGTTTCGACCCCGAAACCATGGGGGGTACCAAACCCACTTCGGTTCTGACGATTTGGGAGCAATCGCCCACTGGCTATGTCGCCCGCTATTCCCCGGAGGGAGCCGTCGAAAAGATCGCCGAAGGTTTCGTTTATACCAATGGGGTCGCGCTGTCGCCCGACGAAGATTTTCTGCTGATCGCTGAGACCGGGCGCGCACGAGTGCACAGGCTGTGGTTGACTGGTCCCAAAGCGGGAACACAAGAGGTGTTTCTGGACAACCTGCCGGGCTATCCAGACAATATCAAAGCCCAGGACGACGGCACCTATTGGCTGGCCTTCGCCAGCCCGCGCGTACCGACTGAGGCGCTGATGCCCTATCCGTTTCTGCGCAAGGTGATCTGGCGGTTGGGGCCGATGGTCCGGCCTGCCCCGATCCATCGGGGTATGGTGATCCGCTTCGACGGCGACGGGACGATCCTGCAAAATCTGCAAGACCCCGCTGGACGCTTGGGCATCACGACCGCAGGGCGGATTGTAGGTGATGACTTCTATGTCATGACACTGGATTCGCCGTGGTTCGGCCGAATGCCTGCCGAAAAGCTGCCCTAACGTTGATCTGGAACTTGGTGGCACTTGCAGGCATGCTTGCCTCAACCGGTAATGGGAGGTCCGCATGTCACGCGTATCCGTCGAATACAAAGATCACATCGCTCATGTCACGCTGACGCGCGGCGACAAGATGAACGCGTTGGATGACGCGATGATCAAGGCGATTTTGTCTGCGGGGCAAGAAGTGGCGGCTTCGGACGCGCGAGCGGTGGTGTTGTCGGGCGAAGGTAAGAGTTTCTGCGCTGGTCTGGATATGGCGAGCTTTGCCAAGATGGCCCATATCGACCCGCGCGAATGGCTGATGGCCCGCAGTCACGAAGATGCCAACGAGATGCAGGAACTGGCCCTGATCTGGCGACGCCTACCCATGCCGGTAATTTGCGCAATTCAGGGCGTGGCCTATGGCGGCGGGTTGCAGATCGCCTTGGGTGCGGATGTGCGCATCGCGCATCCTGACACCAAACTGGCCGTGATGGAGATGAAGTGGGGCATCATCCCCGATATGGGCGGTATGGTGTTGCTGCCCAAGCTGGTCCGCTCGGACGTTCTGCGTCTGTTGACTTATACTGCGCGGCCTATCGGTGCGTCGCAGGCGGCGGATTGGGGTTTGGTGACCAAACTCTCTGACGATCCACTGACCGAGGCCATAGCGCTTGCCGAAGACATCGGGGGCCGCAGCCCGTCGGCCATCCGCGCGGCCAAGCGGCTGATCGATCTGGCCGAAACTCAACCTCGCGCCGAGGTGCTGATGGCCGAATCCGCCGAACAGGTTGAGTTGATTGGCAAGCCCGAGCAGATGGAGGTCATCGCGGCCCAAATGCAAGGTCGCAAGCCCGTCTTCAAGTGATCAGCGCATAAATGCGCGGCGGGCGTCGCGGGCCATGTTATAGCGCATCTCAAGATCGGCGATGCGCGCCATCGCCCGTTTGCGCGCTTGCGGATCGCTCGGTGTGGCATAGTCCTGCCTGGCAGCGTCGAGTTGTTTCTTGATCGTGAATTCTTCGGGCAAAACACCGGCCTGCGCCATGATCCGATGCCCGGCGGCCAAAGCAGGATCGGTTTGCGCTTCGCAGGATCGGTCGGGCAGGGGGCGGCCTTCGCCTTCAAGGCCCTCTAGCTGCCCCTCGGCCTGCGCCTTTTGGATCTGGCGTTCGATGAGTTTTGCTAGCGACCCGAACATGGCACTATTCTAAAGGCTGTCTCTGAAACTGAAAACCCCGCCACGGGTGGTGCGGCGAGGTTTGGGATTTCCGTATATGGAACGAGAAGAAGATCAGGCTATTTCTTCCAAACGGGCCAGCGCCTCGTTCAGTTTAGCCTCTTCTTCTTCGCGGGCGGCGAGGTTGGCTTTGGCTTCTTCGACAACCTCTTCCGGGGCCGAGGCCACGAATTTGGGGTTGTTCAGACGCCCGCGCAGACCGCCCAGTTCCTTGGCTAGCTTGCCTTTGGCTTTTTCCAGCCGTTCCTTTTCGGCACCGATGTCAATGATATCCGCCAGCGGCAGGCCGAAGGACGCGCCGGGGGCGGCGATGGAAATCGTGCCTTTGGGCAGCGCATCGGCCTTGGTCAGGCTGTCGATCCGGGCCAGACGCTTGATCAGCGCCTCGTTGCGGTCCCATGCGGCTTGGCCGTGATCGTCGATCTCTGTCACCAGCATCGGCACGTAGAGCCCCGCTGGAACCCGCATCTGGGCACGGGCCGAGCGGGTGTTTTCGATGACCGAGATCACCCAGTTCATCTCACGATCCGCATCGGCATCGACCAGTTCGGTGCCATATGTCGGCCAGTCGGCGTGGACGACCATTTTTGCGCGGTCGCCGGTCAGGCCCCAGAGTTCCTCGGTGATGAAGGGCATGATCGGGTGCAGCAGGACCATGCATTGATCCAGAACCCAGCGCATGGTGGCGCGGGTCTCGGCCTGCGCCTCGGCGTCATCACCTTGCAGCAGAGGTTTCGACAGCTCTACATACCAGTCGCAGACCTTGCCCCAGACAAAGGCATAAAGCCCGTTGGCGGCGTCGTTGAAACGATAGCTTTCCAGCGCCGAGTCGACTTCTGCCCGCACGCGGGCGGTTTCGCCGATGATCCAGCGGTTTACGGCCGCCTTGGGTTTCAGGTCGGCCACATCGAGTTGCGGCACGGCATCGGTGAAGACCTCGTTCATCTCGGCAAAGCGGACGGCATTCCACAGCTTGGTGCCGAAGTTGCGATAGCCGGTGATGCGGTCACGGGACAGTTTCAGCACGCCACCGATGGCCGCCATTGAGGCGTTGGTGAAGCGCAGCGCGTCGGCACCGAACTCGTCCACGATTTCCAGCGGGTCGATGACATTGCCGGTGGTCTTGGACATCTTCTTGCCCTTCTCGTCGCGAACGAGCGAGTGCAGGTAGACCGTGTGGAACGGGATTTCATTCACCACGGCCAGTTGCATCATCATCATCCGGGCGACCCAGAAGAACAGGATATCCGCGCCGGTGATCAGAACGTCTGTGGGGAAGTAGCGTTCCAGCTCCTCGGTCTGCTCGGGCCAGCCCAGCGTGCCAATGGGCCAGAGGCCGGAGGAGAACCACGTGTCGAGGACGTCGGGGTCGCGCCACACCGGATAGACCAGCTTGGTCGGGTCTTGTTCGACCGCGTAATGGGCAAGGCTTTCAGCGAACTGATGGATCGCTTCATGCTTGTCTGCGACTTCGATGACCGTCGCGTGGCTCAAAGGGCTAGGAATGTCAGCGTTATCGTCGAGGAATTTTTCAGTGACGGCCTCAAGGCTTGCGGCACATTCCATGACATTGCCACGATGCAGCATGCCGCCTTCGTTCAGCAAACGGCCCAATTCGACCAGATCAAGGTTGCCGTCGTTTTCGTCATCCTTGAAGTTCTCGGCCGACAGATCGAGCCCATACCAAACTGGAATCTGATGGCCCCACCACAGCTGACGCGAGATGCACCAGGGCTCGATGTTTTCCAGCCAGTGGTAATAGGTCTTTTCGCCCGACTCCGGGATGATCTTGACCGTGCCTTCCTTGACCGCATCCAGCGCAGGGCCGACGACCTTTTCGGCGTCGACGAACCACTGGTCAGTGAACATCGGCTCGATAACGACTTTCGATCGGTCGCCGAAGGGCTGCATGATCGGTTTGCTCTCGACCAGAGGGACCAGCGCCGCCGGGTCGTCATCCTCGCCCAGCTTGGTGCCCAGACGCGGATCATCGGCGCGGGTCATCACGGCCAGACCGTCGGCGGTGATTTCTTCGACGACTTTCGCACGCGCTTCAAACCGATCGAGGCCGCGCAGGTGATCGGGGATCAGGTTGATCGCGTCGATCTCGTTCTCGGTGAATTCGCGACCACGCGCGTATTCCTGTGCCTTGTCGGCCTCATCGGCATAAGGCGCGCCATCGGCCCGCATCGCGCCTTTGGTGTCCATCAGGCGGTACATCGGAATGCCGCCGCGCTTGGCGACCATGTTGTCGTTGAAGTCATGCGCGCCGGTGATCTTTACCGCGCCCGAGCCGAAATCGGGATCGGGATACTCATCCGTGATGATCGGGATCTGACGGCGATGCTCTTTCGGGCCAACCGGGATTTCGCAGAGTTTCCCGACGATTGGCGCGTACCGCTCATCCGACGGATGAACCGCAACCGCGCCGTCGCCCAGCATGGTTTCGGGGCGGGTCGTGGCGATCGAGATATAGTCGCGCTCTTCCTCAAGCACGACGTTCCCGTCCTCGTCCTTTTCGACATAGGTATAGGTCTCGCCCCCGGCCAGCGGGTATTTGAAGTGCCACATGTGGCCGGGCGTTTCGATGTTCTCGACTTCCAAATCCGAGATCGCGGTCTCAAAGTGCGGGTCCCAGTTGACCAACCGCTTGCCGCGATAGATCAGGCCCTTTTCGTACATATCGACGAAAACCTTGATGACCGCGTCGTGAAAATTCGCAGAATTTTCGTGGCCAGTGCGCGGGTCACGCGGTGCGCCCGCCATGGTAAACGCATTGCGCGACCAGTCACAGCTGGAGCCCAGCCGTTTAAGCTGTTCGATGATGGTGCCGCCGTATTCGCCTTTCCATTCCCAGACCTTGTCCAGAAACGCCTCGCGCCCCAGTTCGCGGCGACCGGGTTGGCCGGTGGCGGCCAGCATCTTTTCCACCTGCATCTGGGTGGCGATACCGGCGTGGTCCTGTCCGGGCTGCCACAGCGTGTCGAACCCGCGCATCCGGTGCCAGCGGGTCAGGATGTCCTGCAACGTGTTGTTGAACGCGTGCCCCACATGCAGCGCACCCGTCACGTTGGGCGGCGGGATCATGATGGTAAAGCTTTCGTCGCGCGAGCGGTTCGCGCCCGCCTTGAAGGCTCCGGCCTGTTCCCAGGCCTCGTAGATGCGGGCCTCGGCCTCGGCCGCGTTGAATGTCTTTTCCATCGCCATGGGGTGCGTCCTGCGTCATCAATCTCGGGTCAGCGATTGCAATAGCGAATGCGCGCAGGAAGGGGAAGGGTGCGTGTGCTATCCGGCCTGGGCAAATCGGGCACGGAAGTAATCCTGCACCCTCTGATAGGCCGGTTCGTGGAAATCCAGCGTCAGCAGAGAGTGATCCTTGCCCTCATATTCCTGTGTCTCAAGGTCATCACCAAAGCCGTCTTGTAGCGCGCGCATCAGCCGTTCCGGGGCCAGCTTGTCATCCGCGTATCGCATCGCAAGCCCCGGACCTTTGGCGGCCATGCCCGCACGGGCTTGTGCGATGTCATCGGAGCTCATGTGCAGTGTATCGCCGCCAAAGACCGGCAAGGCTGGCTGGCTGGCGACGCCGCCCAGAACCGCGTCCTCAGCCATCAGGGTCAGAGCGAAACTGCCGGTCAGGCACATACCGATGACACCCACGCCTGCTGCGTTGTCGCGGGACTTGATTTCGGCCGCCAGCGACCGCATCCAGCCCGCAATGGGGCTCTGACGGCCTTTGAGGAACATGTTGAACTCGCGCCGGACGCAAAACAAGCGGGCCATGTTGCGGCCCATCGTGACTTTGCCATAGGTGCCGAACATATGCGGCAGGTAGACACGAAACCCCGCCCCGTTCAGGCGTTTGGCCAGATCCAGCGTTTCCGGCCCAATCCCGGGCAATTCCTGCAGGATCAGGATGGGTGGGCCTTCGCCCCCGGCATAAACGTCATGGGTTGCGGTCTTGCCGCTCGTCATCGCGGCAGAGAAAGGGAAAACGGTATCATGTGTCCAGGTCATGGGGTCTGAGGCTATCGGAATCCCGCAGAACTTAAAGTCCAAACCCCTGTCTTTTTCTGGACATCGCCCACACTCGGGCTAGGGTCGCCTTCGGAACCGCGCAGGAGGGTCGCCCCATGGAAAAATTCGGCAGAAGCCAGCCCGTCAAACGGACCGAGGATCAGAGGTTTCTGACCGGGCAGGGGCACTACATGGATGACGTTGTACCAGAAGGTGCCCTGCACGCCGTGTTTGTCCGCTCGCAGGTGGCGCATGGGGTGATCACGGCGCTTGATCTGGACGCGGCGCGCGCAGCTGATGGGGTTCGGTTGGTGATGACGCTGGAGGATTTGAAAGAGGCCGAGATCGACACCGTGATCAATGCGGCGACGGTCAAGAACCGGGACGGATCGCCCGCAGCAGCGCCTGCGCGTCACATGCTGTCGACCGACCGGGTGCGCTTTGTTGGCGAACCGATCGCGGTGGTTATTGCTGACACTCAAGCCCAGGCCCGTGACGCCGCCGAACTGGTCTTGGTCGAGATTGACGAACGCCCCGCCAAGCTGGACGTGGATGCGGGCGGAGAGACCTTGCACCCCGAAGCGCCGAATAATCGCGCATTTGACTGGGGTCTGGGCAACGAGGCCGCGACCGAGGCCGCGTTTCAGGCTGCGGCGCATACTGTATCGCTCAATGTGGTGGATAATCGGGTCATCATTGCCTCGATCGAGCCGCGCGGCTGTCAGGCCAACTGGGTCGATGGTCGCCTGCATTTTGCTTATGGCGGACAGGGGGTTTGGGCCATGCGCGCTCAACTGGCGCAAAAGCTGCGGGTTGAGCCTGAAGACATCCGCGTCACCACTCCGGATGTAGGTGGCGGCTTTGGTATGAAGGTGATGCCCTACCCGGAATATTTCTGCACTGCGGTCGCAGCGAAGAAGCTGGGCAAACCCGTGCACTGGATGTCCGACCGGTCCGAGGCGATGCTGTCCGACCATCATGGCCGCGACCTGACCTCGCTGGCCGAACTGGCCTTTGATGCCGATCACCGGATCACGGCCTATCGCGTTCACAGCAAGATCAATCTGGGTGCCTATAACAGTCATTTCGGGCAGGCGATTCAGACTAGCCTGTTTAGCAAAGTTTTGATGGGCGTTTACGACGTCCAGACGACCTATCTGCGGGTCGAAGGGTTCTTTACCAACACCACACAGGTCGATGCCTATCGCGGTGCGGGCCGCCCCGAGGCGATTTATGTGCTAGAGCGCGTCATGGACCGCGCCGCGCGCGAACTGGGCGTGGACCCGTGGGAGCTGCGCCGCAAGAATTTCATCCGCCCCGAGGCGTTTCCCTACACCTCGGCCACCGGCGAGACCTATGATGTGGGCGACTTCAACATGATCCTGTCCCGCGCGGGCGAACAGACTGCGGGATTTGCCGCCCGCAAGGCCGCCGATGCCGAACGCGGCCTGATCCGCGGGCAGGGCCTATGTTACTATATCGAAAGTATTTTGGGGGACCCTTCCGAGAACGCGAAAGTGGAGTTCTGCGAGGATGGCACCGTGAACCTCTATGTCGGCACCCAATCGAACGGGCAGGGGCATGAGACGGTTTATGCCCATTTCCTGTCAGATCAGACCGGGATTCCGGTGGACCGGATCAATGTGGTGCAGGGCGACAGCGATCAACTTCCTCATGGTGGCGGTACTGGTGGGTCTCGGTCCGTTACGGTGCAAAGCACAGCCACACTGGCGACAATCGACGTCATGATCGCCGCATTCACGCCCTATCTGGCTGATAAGATGGGGGTGGAGGAAAGCGATGTGACATTCGATCACGAAACCTTTCGCGCGCCGGGGTCGAACCTGACGCCCACCCTGACCGAGGCCGCGGATATGGCCCGCGCCGATGGCCGTACTGATCTGCTGCAACATCACGCGCGCGCCAACCTGGATGCGCGCAGCTATCCCAATGGCGCACATGTTGCCGAAATCGTCATTGATTCTTGCACCGGAGAAACCTGGGTCGACCGCTATACAGTGGTCGATGATTTTGGTAACCTTATCAACCCGATGCTGGCCGAAGGGCAAGTACATGGCGGTGTGGTCCAGGGGATCGGACAGGCGCTAACCGAGCGTGTTGTGCATGATGCGCAGGGGCAACTGCTCACGGCTTCGTTGATGGACTATGCCTTGCCGCGCGCCGCCGAGATACCCATGATTAAGTTTACCTCGGCGCCGGTTCCGTCAACTTCAAACCCGATGGGGATGAAGGGATGCGGTGAGGCAGGCACCGTGGGCGCGCTGGCCGCAGTGGCAAATGCGGTTCAGGATGCGCTCTGGGATCACGGGGTGCGACAGGCAGATATGCCTTTCACACCTCAAAGAGTATGGGAGTTGCTGACGCATGGATCTGTCGCGGCTGAGTAGAAAGGTACTGGGATGGCTCGGACGGCCTCTGCGGTCCGAACACTCAGCCGAGTCGCGGCACCGTGAACCGATCAGCCATGTGATTATCCTCGACGGGACTATGTCGACACTGGAACCGGGCCGAGAGACCCACGCGGGTCAGACCTTGCGTCTGTGTTGCGAGATGGGCAGCAAGGTCTCGGTATTTTACGAAGCCGGGGTGCAGTGGGACAGCTGGAAGTCCTCGCTGGACGTGATGATGGGGCGGGGGATCAACCGCCAGATCAGGCGTGCTTACGGCTATCTGGCGTCGCGCTACAAACCCGGCGACAGGATTTACTTCATCGGCTATTCGCGTGGAGCCTACGGGGTGCGCAGCCTTGCCGGGGTGATCGACTTGATCGGGTTGCTCAAGGCCGAACACGCGACCGAGCGGAACATCAAGCAGGCCTATCGTCACTATGAGTGCAACGCTAACGGCAAGGCCGCGGCTGAATTCCGGCAAGCCTTCTGCCACGAGGATGTGGCGATTGAGATGGTCGGCGTCTGGGACACGGTAAAAGCGCTGGGCCTACGTCTTCCACTACTGTGGCGCTGGGCCGAAGAACGCCACGCCTTTCACAACCACCAGCTGGGCCCGGCCACCCGCCACGGCTATCACGCCATGGCGCTTGACGAGACCCGCGAAGTGTTCGAGCCTGTCTTGTGGAAATGTACCCCTGATTTCAAGGGCCATGTGGAACAAGTCTGGTTCCGGGGCACGCATGGGGATGTCGGCGGTCAATTGAACGGGTTCGAAGAGGCGCGCCCACTCAGCAACATCTCTCTGATCTGGATGCTGGACAAGGCCGAGATGCACGGCCTGCCACTGCCTGACGGATGGCGCGACCGCTTCCCTACCGATACCGCTGCGCGGTCAGTGGGCACATGGCGCGGCTGGGGTAAGATTTTCCTGCTGCGCAAGCACCGGAAAGTGGGCAAGGACCGATCCGAGAGGCTGCACGTCTCGGTCTCGCCGGATGATCTGCCGGGCTGGGTACCGATGCCGGATTTGCCATCACATCCGGCGCAGTGAAGGGCTGACGATTTGCTAACGGCTCCAATGATCACCAACACTTCAAAGTCCGGTTCGAGCCCAAAACAGACATCTTAGGGAAGCAGAATTGGAGTTTTCGTGGCAACGCCAAAAGCAAGCTACATTAATTCGCCAAAACTGCCCAACCGACAGTTGGGCTGCCCGAGGCAATCGAGCCAGCCGCGAAGATGCTGGGGCTTTCAGCCAGAAGTGGACTTAGGGTCAGGACTCGTTCTTGTTTCATAGCCAGAAGATGACCGTGGCGGCGAGAGCGATGGCGGAGAGGAATACCTTTGGGCACCTGTCAT
>NZ_JBQFLQ010000009.1:0-109802 GCF_056531325.1 Ruegeria sp. N8
CTTGCGGTCGAAACCGCCAACGTGGTCGCACCATCAGATTCGATCGGAGTCGTCACATGGCCGATAGTGTCGTCATCGTTGAGGTCCACATTATAGAATGCTTCGACATCGACCACGTTGCCCACACTTTGACCCGAAACATAAACGCCCTGGTCATCCAGGATCCATTCAAAATACGCATTACCCTGATCGGTTTTCCACAAAAGACGATACCCGCCCGAGCCAGCAGCCTCAGCTTGAATCGCACTCCAACCGTCCAGCGTCTCATCACCGACAACAACGCTGTCCACAGTGATTGCAATTGGGGTATTTCCGCCGCCCAGAAGGTAAATACCATGAGACGCGTGTTGAAGAACCGTGCCTGTGTTCTCGATGTCTAGAATTTGTGTGGCCGATGAAATGCCAGCGTAATTATACGATTGCGATCCGTTCGAGAACTCGAAAAGCTCAACATCGCTGGACACTGTGAAAGAGGTCTGTGTCAGCACGTTGTAGAACGTATAGGTGCTGCCATTGTCTTGGAACAGGTAGGTATTCAATCCGCTTATAAAGCGAACGATGTCAAACCCCGTCCCGCCGGTGAATGAACCGTTATTGTCCTGCACAATGGCAGTGTCGTTTCCTTCACCACCGTCAACCGTATCCTGGCCGGTCCCGTTTGCGACATAGATGGTATCGTGGCCTGTACCGCCGTTGATCGTGTTATTGTTGCTGCCGTCCGAGAGCGAGTAAATGATGTCGTTGCCACCATTTCCGTTCAAAGTGTTGACGGCAGCATTGCCAGTAATTGTATCGCTTCCTGATCCGCCAGACGCGTTTTCGATCACCACACCATAAGCGATAGTAAAACCGCCCTGTACGCCATCGACATAGGAAATAGCACCACCACCGAACGGACTATAGTCAAGTGTCGCAGGGCGCAGGTCGATTATGGCGGCGGCGCTA
Organism: Ruegeria sp. N8; assembly: GCF_056531325.1. Taxonomy (NCBI): domain Bacteria; kingdom Pseudomonadati; phylum Pseudomonadota; class Alphaproteobacteria; order Rhodobacterales; family Roseobacteraceae; genus Ruegeria; species Ruegeria sp. N8. The sequence continues at coordinate 946 of NZ_JBQFLQ010000009.1, forward strand.
CCAGTATGTCGAATTGTGTCTATTCCACCAGTGTCCCAAATGGCCTGGTATCCAACACCGGCGGTATTGAACGACGCCAGATCATAGGTATTGGCACCGGAATTATAGGTGGTATTTGCTCCGTACATGGCTTGAAGTGCTGCAATATCCAGCGCCCCAAGACCGGTCGATCCGCCATACGTCGCATTCACCGGCAATTGGCCGTTCACCTGAGTCCAGCCATCATTGTACGACATCACAGTGAAAACACCCTGATTCAGGTTGCCATCGCCGTACGAAAAGAAGGGCGAAGTCACACCATTCAGAACCGTTGTGCCCAACCCGGTGTCATGCGGGTGGCCTAGGCCCAAGGCGTGACCAAGTTCGTGCAACAAAGTGGTAAAAAAGAAACCACCCGGGTCGCCGTTCCCGCCCAACCCTGTGGTCCAGAAATCTGTATTGAACGCGCCTTCGGACGGAGAGTTTGACGGCGTATAGTGATATCCGAGAGTGCTCGATGAACCGAAAAAACTGCTCGAAGATGGGGCAATGATTTCGTAGATATCCGCTTCTAGCCAAGAAGATACTTCAACAAACTGTACGTTTGCCACGGCTTCGATGGCCGCCAGCGCCGCGCGGAAATCTGCCTTGTGGGACTCTGTCCAGGATTGAGAATCCAGGTATTGATCAAAATTATATGTAATGACCGTCGTGGTATTGGGGTTCCCATCGCCATAGGCAACGTCACCCTGAATAGCACTAAGAGGGGAAGCCGAACTGGGTCCGGGAATAAAAGTGGTCATATCAACAACCTCAAGAATATTTCAGGCCTGCGTTACCAGCGCTGTAATTTCACGCCAAAGTTGTTATTAACAAGGCAACTCTCCCGCCATGACGCAAAACAGCGTCGGGTGCAAATCACAATGCCAGCCCGCACAGACTCCGAACCCAAAGCGTTGTCTAGAGGACACGCGTTCGTGAGCATTCACGCATTTTGCGAGATTGACGTCAGGAATCGCGGGTTCGCTGGCGAGAAAACAGTAAGGGCATAAAGCTACACGTGCAAACAGCGGCAGTCGATATTCACTCAGCCACCTCTGGTTCAGCCGCGCTTTTCTTGAACTGCTGGTCAAACAAACGACGGAAGCTGCCGTTCTGTTTCATCAGCTCGTCCAGATTGCCTTGCTCAACAACGGCTCCATCCTGGACCACCATGATCTTGTCTGCTTCAAGGATCGTGGAAAGACGGTGCGCAATCACAACGACGGTCATATCTGCGGTCAGAGAATCCAAAGCTTGTTTTACGAGAGATTCGGATTCTGCGTCCAACGCGCTGGTGGCTTCGTCCAGCAACAGAATTTCCGCCTTTCGCAGGATCGCACGGGCGATGGCGATGCGCTGTTTCTGGCCTCCGGACAAAAACGTGCCGTTTTCTCCAACTTGCGTGTCATAGCCGTCGGACAGCTCCGTGATGAAGTCGTGGGCGTGTGCAGCCCGCGCCGCCGCAATCACCTCTTCGTCGGTGGCCTCTGGTGCAGAACATCGCAGGTTGTCCATCACCGAGGCCGAAAACAAGAACGTATCCTGCCCAACATAAGAAATCTTGCGCCGCAGAGACGCGTAGCTGGCATGGCGCAGGTCCTGGCCATCAATCTCCACCTGTCCTTCATCGGGGTCATAAAATCGCATGATCAGACCGAAAATCGTTGATTTTCCGCCACCGGATTGACCGACAAGCGCGGTGGTCTTGCCCGCCTGGAAAGTCAGGTTCATGTCCTCGATGACAGGTATCGTACCTTTGTAGCCAAACGTCACATTGCGCAGTGCAATCTCACCGGGGCCGTCCAGCAGATCATGGGCATCGGGGCTCTCCTGCATCGTGTCTTCCTGGTCCAGCAAGCCAAACAGAAGACCGACACCAACCATGGCAGCTTCAATCTGAACCCGCATCTTGGAGAGGCGCTTAGCCGGCTCATAGGCCATCAACAGGGCCGTGATAAAGGACATCAACTGACCTGCAGTAGGCGGCTCGGACCCCGCGATACCCATCGTGCTGACGATCAGAACACCGGCAACTGCCAAACCGGCCAGAAACTCCATCAGCGGGCTGGCGATGGATTGTAGCCGGGCGATATCGTTTGCACGCTCCTCCACCTTGCGGATCGCGGTGTCCATCCGTGTAATCATGCGGTCTTCCAACGCAAAGACCTTGATTACTTTGATCCCCGCAGATGTCTCTTGCAGTACGCGAATGATCTCGGCCAGTGATTTGAACTCGGCCTGCATGATCGAACGTACGCTTTTCAACAAGCGGCGCACGCCATACAGCGCAACCGGTCCAACGAGGAAAAACATGATCGACAAGACGGGTTGCTGATAAACCATTACGATCACCAGACCCACGAGGGTCAAAGCATCACGCACAAACCCGGTGACCAGGATATCAATCAGTCTCCGCGCCGACTGAGCTCCATTTGTCGTCCTCATCAAAAGGTCCGAGGATTCATTGGCCGAAAAGAAAGACACCCCATGGCGCAGCAGCTTGCGATACACCCGGTCTTGCTGGGCGGCCACAATACGGTTGCCAGCCCGCGCCAGATAGATGGCCTGAACATAGGTAGCAAGCGCTTTGGCAAGAAAAAGACCTACAACGCCAAGCGCAATCAAAGAGGCATAGCTTCTCATTTCCGGGCTGGTCATGGCGTCCACGATGTATTCCATCATGAAAGCCGCCCCTGCGGTCGTAGCAGCAACTGCAATCATCGCAACGATTGCAACGGCATACAGTCTGCCCTGCGCAAAAAAGCTCTCGCTGATGAGACGACCCATATAGCCAGATCGCCATTCATCCCAGGCGCGCTTAATCATTGCATTCTCCAGATCGTGAAACCATGCGCTCGCCCAGATAACCCATATTCCGGTTTGCCAAAAGGGCAGATAATACACCGCGACAGACTAGCCCCGTCCGGGGGCAATCAAGTTCCGCGTCAAAATAGGTGGGGTCTATAGGCGAAACAAGTCTTACAAACTCTCGACAACCTGCCTAAAATTGCCTGACCGCACTCGGAAAGGGCCGCTACCAAGCAGCAAAATGCCCACAGCGCAGATATCGACGGCGGAAGTCTGCGCAATTGTATTTACCCAATTTTGGCGATGTTCAAACTGCGGAATTGTGTTACTCTTGAGCACGTTAATATACGCACTACCATATTCAAAGCGATGATCACGTTGCGCACGCATAAATTGTTTTCTGCATCGCGGTCAGCCAGACTGACCTTCTTGTCGCACCGGCAAATGCAAGCTGCCAATTGCGCTTGTACTAGCCAATTGAGATACGTAGTAACGCGGTAGAGCATTTTTGGAATCCATATTGTGTCGATCCGGACTTTCATTCTTAGTCTACCAAAAGATGTAGAGCGTCGGCGCTTCTGCGAGCGTGAGCTTACGCAACACGGGCTGCATCACGAATTTTGTGACGCGATATCTGGCGATCAGATGGCCGAGGCCGATCTGCGCTGCGTCTACGATGCCGATATGAACCGGATAAAGTTCAAGCGGCCTCTTAGTCGAGGAGAGGTCGCCTGCACATTGGGGCATCGAAAGATCTGGCAAATAATTGCCGAATCCGATCAGTGTGTCAGCTTGGTTCTTGAGGACGACGCCACCTTTATCGTTGACCCACAGCCTTTCCTGAACGCTCTCGAAGATTGCCCCGAGTGTTTTGAGGACGTGATGATCAAACTAGATGGCGTGCCGGGGAATAACCTTCAGGTTCTGACGTCATTTGCAGATCAACACCTTGTTTTATCAGACAGATTACCTCCAAGAACCACCGGCTATGTTCTGGGTCGCCGCGCTGCACAGCGTCTGTTGAAGCCCGAAGCGCCCATCTCGAGACCGATTGATATCGACTTGAAATTTTATTGGGAACATAACGTCCCCATTCTGACCCTGCGCAAGCAAATGATTACGGAACGGCAGAACAGCGAAAGCAATATTGATCCTTGTCGCCGCCGTGCCAAACCCGGCTCACCGTTGAATAGATTTGTCCGTAACCTGGTGTATCAGGCGAAATACACGCACGGACGGTTGAGTCACCCTCTGAACCCGGACATGATCGAAGGACTGGCCCCATTGATGCGGGCAGATAGTCAGGTTCAAAAGCACGCATGAAAAAAAACCTCGTGGTTGTCCGGGCGGGCAACAACTCGTTGCACCACAGATGGCAAGACTTGCCGTTAAAGCAGCGCGACTACGATTTGCTGGTCAGCTATTTCTCGGACGATGCTTTTGCGGCCTTCACCCCGCAGCCGGGCGTTGAGGCTGTTTTGATCAAGGGCGGCAAGTGGGATGGCTTATACAAGACGCTGTCCGACAGGGATCTGGACCACTATGACTTCATATGGTTGCCGGATGACGATCTGGACATCAGCGCGCAGGATGTGAACGCCCTGTTTCAAGCCATGCGCACTCATGGATTGCGCATCGCACAGCCATCACTGACACTCGACAGCTACTATTCGCATTTTGTTTTTAGCCGATGCCCCGGATTTGTGCTGCGCTATATCAACTATATCGAGATCATGGCCCCGTGCCTGCATCGGGATGTTTTGAAAAAGGCCCTGCCCCTGTTTCAAGGTACAATGAGCGGATACGGGCTGGACTACATCTGGTGTCGCTGGGCCGAGGCCGGAGCGTTCCGAACCGCCATTCTGGACGAAATCGCGATGCACCACACCCGTCCGGTAGGAAAGGCTCTAAAATCAGCCATGGCTGAAACCGGCAACCTGAGCTCCGAACAGGAAGAGGCCGTCCTGAAAGAGATGTTCGATCTGACCCGCCGCACCGTGCCCATCGTCTTTGCTGGGATCTTGCAGGGTGGGCAGCCGATCTCGGGGCGGGTGCAGCTTGGCTGGCGCATGTGCAAAAGCTGGATGTCCGATCTGTCGGAGTTTCGCGACAGAGGATCAGCCCGATCAGGCATCCTCAAGATCGCGCGCCGGCAATTGTCCAAGCCGTTGGACATGACGACCATCACGTCAAAACAGAAAGGACCCTGAATGAGCACGCGGCATTTCCTGATGGTTGGGGCCGGGCTTTCGGGCGCGGTCATCGGCAGGTCGCTGGCAGAACGGGGTCATAAGATCACCATTGTGGACAGCCGCGATCATATCGGCGGCAATTGTCACACCCATCGCGACGCAGAAACAGGCGTTCTGGTTCATGTCTATGGCCCCCATATTTTCCACACCGATGACGAAGAGGTCTGGAATTACGTGAATCGCTTTGCGACATTCCGGCCGTACAAGAACCGGGTGAAAACAACATCCCAAGGCCGGGTGTTCTCGCTGCCGGTCAATTTGCACACGATCAACCAGTACTTCGGCACCACCCTGCGCCCGGATGAGGCGCGCGCCTTTATCACCCAAGAACAGGCCGATACTTCGATCACCGACCCACAGAGCTTTGAGGAACAAGCGTTGCGCTATGTCGGTCGCGATCTCTATGAGGCGTTTTTTAGGGGCTACACAATCAAGCAATGGGGCTGCCACCCCTCTGAACTGCCTGCGTCAATCCTCAAACGTCTGCCGGTGCGGTTCAACTACGACGACAATTACTTTTTTCACAGATTTCAAGGAATGCCGGAGGAAGGGTATTCCGACATGATTGCCGGTATCCTCGATCACCCTGCAATCACGGTTCAGCTGGAAACAACATTCAATCGCGAAATGGGCGCCGCGTTTGACCACGTGTTCTATTCCGGCCCGCTGGATGGCTATTTCGACTATGAGCTTGGTCGGCTGGGCTATCGCACTTTGGATTTCGAGCGGTTCACCTATGAAGGCGACTATCAGGGCTGCGCGGTCATGAACTATGGCGACGAGGACGTGCCCTTCACCCGCATTACCGAGCACAAGCATTTTGCCCCGTGGGAAGACCATCAGGGATCGGTTTGCTACCGCGAATACTCGCGCGCAGCTGGCCCCGACGACATCCCGTATTACCCGATCCGGCAGGTGAAGGAAAAAGCCTTGTTGAAGGACTATGCGGATCTGGCCGAGGCGGCACAAAATGTCACCTTTGTGGGTCGACTCGGGACTTACCGCTATCTCGATATGGACGTCACCATTCGCGAGGCGCTGGATACAGCAAACGCCGCACAGGCCGCAGTTTCAAACGGGGAAATCCTGAAGCCGTTCTTTGTTTCGGTTCTGTAAGCGGCGCATCCATACAGTTTGAAACCAAGGGCGCATTTAGCGTTTAGGCATGCGCCTCTTGGCTTTCATCCGTCAGCTTGCCCGAGGTGATTGCCGCCAAAGCGACCATCACCGCTGCTGTTCCCAACACCAAAGGCAATCCACCGATCTGATAGGTCAGTCCGGACAGTACCGTGCCCAGCAACCGGCCTGTGGCGTTGGCCATGTAGTAGAAGCCAACATCCATCGTGACACGCTCGGATTTGGTGAAGGCGAGGATCAGGTAGGAATGCAGCGCCGAATTGACAGCAAACAGCGCCCCGAAGACCAACAAGCCCAAAACCAGTGTGATGGTCAGCCATGTTTGCGGTCCGCCCGAGATCAGAACCGCCACGGTCAGCGCCGACGGGACACAGAACAGGCCTGCGGCCCAGCTTCGGGCAGCGTTTATCAGGTCGCCCTCGGTCCTGTCTTGGGCGCGCAGGATTATGGGTGCGTTGGCCTGAATGACGCCATAGAGGATGATCCAGAACGCCATAAAGGTGCCGATCATGAAAAAGGCCGCGCGATTGCCCTCTTCCGTGCCATCGGACAAAACGGCGTAGAAATAGATTGGGATGCCGACCACAAACCACACGTCACGGGCACCAAACAAGAAGACCCGCGCGGCGGACAGCCAATTGACGTTGGCAGATTTTGAGAAAACCTCGGAGAACTTCGCGCCCTTGCGCCCTTTGGGCAGACCGGGAGGCATAAACCGGACAACCGCGAACAGGATCACCGCCAGAACGATCGCCATCACGATAATAGCCGCCTGAAAGCCCAGTGTAGCCAGCATGGCTGCACCAAGAAGGAAGCCCAGCCCTTTGACAGCGTTCTTTGATCCGGTGAGCAAGGCGACCCAGCGAAACAGCTCACCGCCCTCTGTCGAGGCCAACAGTTTCACTGCGGATTTCGAGGACATCTTGGCCAGATCCTTGGCCACTCCGCTTGCGCCTTGAACAATCATGACAAAGGCCACAGATGCGCCAATCGCCCAGTTAGGGTCTAGTTGCGTCAGCGCCAGCAGCGCCACCACCTGCAACCCAAGCCCGGCATAGAGTGTCGAGGTCAAACCAAACCGAGCCGCGATCCAGCCCGCCGCAAGGTTCGTCACCATCCCTGCGATTTCATAGAGAACAAACAGATAGGCCAACTGCACCGGCGAGAAGCCCAGCGTATGAAAGTGCAGCAGCACCAACATCCGCAGGGCTCCGTCGGTCAGCATAAAGGCCCAATAAGCCGCCGTGACCGCGATATAGGCCGACAGCCCCTCAGGCCGGTCGGTCACAGCGCGTTCCCCACCATCAGTGCCACGTCAACCAAACGGTGCGCATAGCCCATCTCGTTGTCATACCACGCATAGATTTTCACCTGCGTCCCGTTCACCACCATGGTCGAGGGCGCATCAATGATCGAAGACCGTTCGTCATTGGTATAATCGGTGGATACCAGAGGCCGGGTCTCATAGCCCAAAATGCCGTTCAGCTCACCCTCGGCGGCGGTTTTGAAGAAGGCGTTGACCTCTTCGACGGTGGTTTCACGTTCCACCTCGAAAACGCAATCGGTCAGCGAGGCATTCAGCAAAGGCACCCGAACCGCATGGCCATTCAGACGACCCTTCAGTTCCGGGTAGATCAGCGTGATCGCCGTGGTAGAGCCGGTCGTGGTCGGGATCAGGGAATTCAGCGCCGAGCGCGCGCGCCTCAGGTCCTTGGCGGGGCGATCTACGATGGTTTGCGTGTTGGTCACGTCATGGATCGTGGTCATTGAGCCATGGCGGATGCCCAGATTTTCATGGATGACCTTGACCACCGGAGCCAGACAGTTGGTCGTGCAGGAGGCCGCGGTCACGATGTGATGTATATTAGGGTCATAAGTGCCCTCATTCACGCCCATCACGATATTGGCAGTCGGGCCATCCTTAACCGGGGCCGAGACGACAACCTTCTTCACCCGTGCGTCAAAATACGGGGCCAGCTTGGCTTCGGTCTTGAACACGCCAGTGCAGTCGATCACCACATCCACGCCGTCCAGCGGCAGGGCGGACAGGTCTTTGGTGCCAATGAAGGGCAGACGGGTGCCATTGATCGTCACGCTGTCGGCTTCATGGGTAAATTCCGCATCCCAGCGGCCATGAACAGTGTCAAATTCCAACAGGTGCGCATGCATCTCGGGGTCGCCAGCGCTATCATTGATCCAGGCGATCTTGGCGCCCTTCTCGAGCAGAGGTTTCAGGGCCAGTTTGCCCATCCGGCCAAGGCCGTTTACCGCGTAAGTCGTCATTGCATGTCCTCAACAGGTGTTCTGGCGATGTCATCCACGGCCGTTTGTAAAGCGATCCGATCCAGGCTTTCGACGGGTAGAGAGGTAAACGCCTCGATCCGTCGCTTCAGCGCGCCATAGGCGTTCTGGAAGGCCAGGCTTTTCTCGGCGTCCGTGCCCATGGCCTTGACCGGGTCAACCATGCCCCAATGGCCACTGATGGGTTGTCCTTCCCAGGCCGGACAATCCTCGTTCGCGGCCTGATTGCAGACGGTGAACACGAAATCCATCTCGGGCGCGCCATCGGCTGCAAATTCAGACATATGCTTGGACCGCAAAGCCGAAGTATCGTGCCCTTTGTCAGCCAGAACCTGCATCGCGAAGGGGTTCAATTCAGATGTCGGCTGTGTGCCTGCAGAATAAACGTTGAACCGATCCCTACCCAAGCTGCGCAGGATGGATTCGGCAAAGATCGAACGGGCGGAGTTGCCCACACACAGAAAAAGGACGTTGTATTTCCGGTCCGGCATAGTCTTGGCTCCTTGGGTGGAGGGCATACAGATATCGGGCCGACCTCTGCAGCAATCGTTCAGCAGGAAGTCCAGCATGTACTGCACATTCGTCATCTCGATCGAATAGAGCAGCGATGTCCCCAACCGCTCCTGCCGCACCAGTCCCGCGCGTTGCAGAGCACTCAGATAATTTGACAAGGTGCTGGGTTTAATATCCAGCTGCACTGCCAGTTCACCGGCAGGAACAGTGTCAGGAAAGCGTCGCATAAGCATGCGAAACACCATTAACCGCTGCGGATGGCCCAGGGTGGCCAACTGATCTGTCGCTTCAAATTCCATATTTCACGAAATACCGAAATAAGAGATGCACAACAACCACTGTTCAACGCTGTTACAAAAAATTCACAGTAAGGGTTCTGCACCCAGAGCCTAAGAACTGGGCTTGCGCGCCTGACCCGGACGGTTTAAACGAGCCCTCGCTTGCCTCAATAGCTCAGCTGGTAGAGCAGGTCCTTCGTAAGGACAAGGTCGGGGGTTCGAGTCCCTCTTGAGGCACCAAAAATAGCTGTATTTTACCAATTTTTGAATATTTTTGCGATAAATTGATAAATATCCCCTGATTTGTCCCCCGATTTTTTGTTGATGCCTGATGATCCCGGGTTGATTTCAATTCCATGCCCATCGCCCAATTCCTACTGTTAAGAATGGCCATACTATTAAGCACGTCCGCTTTGGCTCAGGAGCGGACCTTTGCCAAAACTGACTGAGCGTCTGCTAAGCGGACAAACCGGACTTGTGCGATTGCGGCAATTGCTGACGCGGCATTGATTTGCTGTCGCAGCACATTCATCGCTGCGTTGCAGCTGTTGTCGCCAGACCGGTCATTCAAAGCTATGATGATGCGATACTATCAAACTGTAGTTTCGAGGCACATAGGATCAGCAACTTAGACGCCGAACAAAGCCAACGTTTGCGTTGTCGCAGGCAGTGCAGCAGGACAGGCCATGCGGGCCTTCAGCCAGTAAGAAAATTCTCGTTGTGGCTCATGCAGGTGGCGGGGAAGAGGGAGTAATTCGCGGTCGTGGAATTTTTCATTAAGTTGAGATATTGCAGAGATTGGATCTTTGGTTCTTGCTTCGTGTTTGAATTGATCGGGAACGAAGCACCAATAGTGCTTCTATTTGTTGTTATGCTTTTTTGACGAGCGTATTCTTGTTTTTCTGACAGGAAATTAACGTTACTGCCGAACGCGATAGCCGGAAGCAATGATCTTGTTTATCAGAACAGCGGCGGCCTGGTGCATGTCCTTTTCATCGTTATTGCCGACCGCTGTTTCGTGGACAGCAGCTGCGTCATGCAGAACTCCCACAATTTCATGTTCGGGCAGAAGCTCACGATCTTTAATTGCAAGCAAAAGCGCTTCACAAATTGAGAGTGCGGCCATTCCTGAGTGGTCTTGCCGGTCAGCCATGGTAGACGTCCTTTTTTAACAGGCGTCCAAGCAAGGAAGCGCCACAATGAATTGCATCATACTGGCATAGATTGCTGTATACTTAACTGATCGAAAGCAGTCTTGGCGTCGGATAGTTTCGCGGGCTGCTCATCGATGAAGGAAGAACACTTGCGCACTATCAAAAACAGTCCACTCACCCGAAAGCTTTCAAACTTCGTCGCTCTGACTGAGGTTGAACTTGCGGCATTGGCACGCCTGCACAAGCGTCGCAGAACCTTTGAAGCCGGACGTGACCTTGTGCATCAAGGGCAATCAGAGCAGGCTGCCTACATTCTGGCCTCGGGCTGGGTTTGTTCCTACAAAACCCAGACTGACGGGTCGCGTCAGATCGTCGATTTCCAAATACCGGGTGACTTTCTGGGCTTGCGAAGCGTTCTGCTGCACACCTCGGATCACAGCATAGAACCAATCATGGAAATCCAAGCCATTGAAGTAGTAGTGGATGATCTCCTGGAAGCATTTGCGCAGACGCCCCGGCTGGCGACAGCAATTCTTTGGGCGGTCTCCCGAGATGAAGCGATGGTGGTTGAGCACCTGGTCAACATAGGACGGCGCGATGCGGGTGAGCGCATGGCGCATTTTCTTTTGGAACTTGGTGTGAGGCTGACTCAGGTCGGGATGGCAAACAAGACGGGATACACTTGCCCCCTGACACAATACCACCTTGCCGATGCGCTGGGACTGAGTGCCGTGCATGTTAATCGTGTCCTACGGCAACTGCGGGAGAAGGGGCTGGTTACTTTTCAATCCGGGCAAGTGGTATTTGATGATTATGAAGGACTGGTGACGTTGGCCGGTTTTGACCCCACTTATCTGGATCAGGCCGGGCCACTGTTGAAGCAATAAGTTCACCCCTACAGCGATGCCGGGATTTTGATGATCGTTGCCTGTTAGAGACGGAATTCGCTTCGGCAGATTTGGGATTTCACTGAAAAAGAAGCGCAAGATAAATACAGTCCGATTGCGGTACTGGATTTCCTGCGCTTCTCAATTACTCGTTAAGAACACGCCAGCAAATATCCCGCCAACACAAATCACGTTGCCGGAATCCAAACATCGTTGCACTGACGCAGGTTAGTCAATTTTTGGCGGCACCTGATCCTCGGGCACCAAATGCATTTGAGATTCCAATAAAATCTCAGGTCATTGGCCACAGACTAACATCGATCAGCGCGCGTCTGCCATTTGCACATTATTCTAAATTACAACGCCGGTACTACCGTGGCGCTTACGAGCGTAATCCGCGGCAGATTGCGCGGGGAAGATCCAACAAACTATATGGAGGACTAAGGTGAGCACGAGATCGTCCAGTTCTTTGGTGACGTTTTCAAATCCGTTCTCTTTGTCCGGCTATCCAGATGAACTTCCTGCAGGCGAGTATGAAGTAGTTGTTGAAGAAGAGCTACTGCAGGGCCTGAGTTTCGAAGCATATCGCAGAACCGGAACCTACCTGACAGTTCGGGGCAAAGGCAGCAAGCCAGGCCGCACGGAAATGCGCACAATTGACCCAGAAGATTTTGAACTGGCGCTCAAGCACGACCAGACCTTGGCCACATCTAACAATGACAGCGATGCGGCGCTTTCCCCGCAGGAGGAATAGATTATGAACACGCCCGAATGGCTTAAACCCGGAATCTACGGTGCTCTGATCGGCGGGGTTTTCGTAGGCGTCGTTGGATTTTCATGGGGTGGATGGATGACCGGCGGTAGCGCGGACAAGATGGCCAACGCCATGTCCCGCGATAATGTAATCGCTGCGTTGGTTCCGGTCTGCGTCGACATGGCGAGAACTGACGCCCAACGCGCCGAAAAAATAACGACGATCAAAGAGGCTTCTTCTTTCAAGCAGAAGGATGCCGTCATGGCGGCTGGCTGGGCAACGGTGCCGGGATCCCAAACTCCTAACAAAGACCTGGCGCAGGCCTGTATCGAGGGGCTGAACCTGGATGGATCGTAACTCAATCACTCAACATTCGGACAACGCCGTTTGCATCAGGGCAAATCGAAAAAATCAGTACCGGTTTTGCGCTCACTTAATGGCTGCGTTGTTTGTTGTCGTCTTCAGCAGTTTGGCGGGCTCCTTTATCTCATCAAGTCCCGCATCGGCCGAAACAAATTCGATCCCGGATAACGCGCATCCCAAAAAGTATTGCGACGGTTGGGAATGCGATTTGTCCTATCGGTTGAAAGGCGAAGAATGCGTGGCCATTGTCGTGCCGGGAAATGCCTACCCCACAAACAGAACCTATGGCTCAGGGTGGGCATGTATGCATGGCTTTGTTGAAGTTGGCGGCACCTCATGCACTGAAGTGATTGTGCCTGAGGGTGGATATCTCGATCCATCAGGTGAGAGGTGGCGGTGCCTGCGTGGATACACAAGAGTAGACGATAGCTGCCAGAAAATCGTGGTGCCGGATAATGCTTACCTAACGAATAGCACTTATGGATCTGCATGGCGTTGCAACCGTGGCTACGAAAAAGACGGAGAAGCATGCGTGGCAGTAGCGGTGCCGGAAAACGCTTTTCTGAACGCATCAACCAGCGGGCGTCCCTGGACGTGCGAGCGTGGGTATTTTGAGCGCGACGGACAGTGCGATGCCGTGTTTGTGCCTGAAAATGCTTTCTACGATGACGCGATCCATGGAGTTGGATGGAAATGCGAACGTGGTTACGAGGCGTCCGGTGATCGCTGCAATGCAATCGAGTTACCAGAAAATGCCCATATCGACCGATCCGGTAATAGGTGGGAATGCCACAGAAATTATCATCAGTCAGAAGGTCAGTGTGTTCTGAACAATTGAGGTTTCAGGCAGAGAGCCCATTTTTCCAAACTTCACAATTTGTGCCCGTTCTTACCAAGGACGGCGCGTTTCACACTCCCAAAAGGAACAGATATGAAACCCCTACCCATTGCGTCGGATGACAGGAAGTTCATTGCCAGCAATGCGCAAAAGCTGCCGCCTGTACAAGCAGTTTTTCCAGAGCTTCACCGCAAGACACTTGTGACAGATACACCGACTGCAATTGTGTATTGCGAAGGAAACTTCGCAAAGATCGATGGCAAGACGGCTAATGGTCTCGTTCGACATTCACAGGCCTATCGCGTTCTTTCGGTGATCGACAGCACGTATGGCGGTTGTGACAGTGGCAAAGTGCTTGATAATGTCGCAAATCAGGTTCCCATCTTCGATGATCTTGATGCCGCCGTCGCTAATGAAGCTACTATCCCCGACACGTTTATTTACGGAATGGCGCCGGCCAGCGGCAGAATGTCCCTTGAAGATCGCGAAGCTGTTGTGGATGCGATAACGCTCGGAATGAACATCGTCAGTGGGCTGCATGAATTTCTTTGCGATGACAAAGAGCTCGCCGGATTTGCCAAAATTCACGATGTCACGATACGCGACATTCGCAAGCCGCGGCCTAATCGCGACCTGCGCCTGTTAGATGGCAGTGTTGGAGACGTCCAGGCGATCCGCATCGCGGTGTTCGGCACCGATTGTGCAATTGGAAAGCGTACAACCGCGACAATCCTGACAAGTGCCCTTAACGCGCATGGGATCAAAACAGTTTTGGTCGGTACCGGCCAAACTGGTTTGATGCAGGGCGCCAAGTATGGTGTCGCGATGGATTCGGTGCCGCCGCAATTTTGCTGTGGCGAGCTTGAGCGCGCTGTTGTTGCAGCATCTGAAGATGAACACCCGGATGTCATAGTGATCGAGGGCCAGGGCGCGCTAAGCCATCCGGCCTTTTGCACATCAGCCTTCATTCTGCGAGGCAGTCAGCCACATGCAGTTATTCTTCAACACGCGCCCAAACGAAAACGTCGATGTGATTTCCCCAACATGACAATGCCCGACCCTTGCGATGAAATCACCCTGATCGAGGCTTTTGCGAACACAGAGGTAATTGGCATGACGATCAACCATGAAGGAATGAATGATATTGAGATTTCAAAGGCCATCACAGACTATAACCGCAAATTGTATCTCCCGGTCACTGACGCATTGAACCGTCCTCCAAAAAACTTGGTGAATATGGTTCTATCTGCCTTTCCGCGCTTGCAACCCGTACGTGCTACGACGATTGAATGAGCAAGCTGCGTATCGACGTTGATCTGGACAAAATTCGGTACAACACACGGTTCCTGGTCGACCACCTTAGACCCCGCGGAATTACGGTGACAGGTGTGACAAAAGCCGTTTGCGGTCATCCTGAGATTGCGAATGCTATGCTTGAAGGTGGCGCGACAGGGCTGGCGGACGCGCGGATCAGCAATATCATGCGTATGCGCGATGCTGGAATCTCGTGCTCCATATCCTTGATCCGAACACCCATGCTGAGCCAGGTCGCGCAAGTTGTTGATTACTGCGATGTAAGCTTCAACACAGAGATGGACATTATCGCAAGCCTGGCCATGAGTGCGCTGGGAAAGAACATTACTCACAACATTATCCTGATGGTGGAATTGGGGGATATGCGGGAAGGAATCCCGCCTGAACACCTTGAAAGCACTGTGTTTCAAATTCTTAGAATGGAAGGTATTTCTCTGAAGGGGATTGGCGCAAATTTTGCCTGTCTGGGTCATGTGGCACCCTCTGCAGAAGCAATGGCATTGCTTTCGTCGCTTGCCATCGACACCGAGCGCGCGTTTGGACCCGCTCTTGAAACAGTGTCAGGCGGCGGCTCTGCCAGTTTGCCATGGGCGCTTGGCAAGGGGGCGACCGGAAAGATCAACAACCTGCGTCTGGGTGAGGCCATCCTGCTGGGTACCGATCCCGTTTCGGGGTACGCGATCGACGGGCTTTACACAGATGTTTTTACGCTTTGGGCGGAAGTGATCGAAACGAAGACCAAATCAAATCCAAATCCCTTGCAAATGATTTATCCAATACCTTCAATGCAGTGTGTGACTTTAGACAGTCCTTCAAACACTCGGTCGATCCTTGCCATTGGACTCCAGGACACTGATGCGGCGGGTCTAATATTCCCTGCTGGCGTCACGTTCGTCGGAGCCACCAGTGATCATATCGTTGTTGAAAACACCAATTGTCTGCTTCGCCCTGGTGGCGAGGTGAAGCTGAAATTGAACTATAGTGCGCTCTCGCGCGGCATGGCTGCACCCGATGTAGCAAAAGTCTTCCATGGTGATGGCGCATTGGTTGACTGCACCGCAGCGAACACTGATCGCCCATATTCGAAGTGAAGGTAGCGCACCAAGATCGTCGCCGATTAAACCCAAACCTCAGTCAACCGTCTTATTCTACAGCTTTACGTAGTAAATTAGGCCATCAATGCCTATATTGGTGGTATCCGCATTCACTTTTCACACCCCATCTGGGCTCGTGGGTGGTGCGGACAATCAAAGGATCAAAATGATGTCTTTCAAAGACCTTACGACCAGAGCGGCTGCCGCACTGAAGGAAAACGATGCGGACGCGCCAAAAAAAGAAGTGACGTCGAAAGGGCAGGACACCGTCCCCGAAAAACCAAAGCCTAAACCCCAAAACTGATAATACCCTGCCGGGAGTGGGTGGCTTATTCTTGTCTGCATCTCCGAGCGAGCAGTATCAGCAAAGGAGAACTACCCAAATGAACCAGATAATCAGCAAGACAATCGCAGTCTTTTCCAGGCCGTTTACTTTCCCTGGCTTTGACGAATTACTCCCGGCGGGCGAATACGACATAGAAACTGAGCTTTCCGCACCACCAGATTATTTGGATCCAGAAGCCTGGAAAGCATCAGTGCTAATCTTTCTGCATCCACGGAAATCTCACCCCGGTCTGGCGCGAACCTTGACCGTTTCTCTTGCTGATTTGGAGAGAGCCCGCGCAAGGGATAAATTGTCTGCGAAGGAGTTGTCGCAGTTCTTGCTCGACCAACTTTTGGCCGATCCCATGGTGCAATTGATTATGGAAGCGGATGGTGTGTCTGACACTCAACTTCGGCACCTCTACTCGGAGTCGCTCATTTCTGAGGCAGACGACGGATCATCAGATCAACGAGCCATACCACGAGGATGCGCAAGCGGTTCTCGGTATGCTTTCGCTGTCCAAGCTGCTGAGAACGAAGGAATGCCAGTTCGTCCTATTAAAACCCCTCGGATTACAGGCCGTCCCATCGGACAGTCTGAACCAGGCAGCTCCTTCAATCTCAAGGCTTAGGGCTCGGAACTTTCTTTTCCAGTCGCTGTATAAACCAAAACAGAAATCGAGGTTAAGAACTGATGGAAGACTTCGACAACGACGCAGATACGATCATGGCTCGCGCCCACAATGACGTGCCGCAAGAACGCCCGTGTCTTCGTTGCAGAACGCCATTCTGGAGCGAAGGGTTCGGAGAGCGGATTTGTCGACGCTGCAAGGGGTTGAGCGCGTGGCGAAATGGCGTATCAGTAAGCCCTGGGTTAGCTCGGCGTCGCTGATAACCTGACGCCGGTCTTTCCAGCTTTTCTGATCATATCTCATTTTATCTTATTGGTGCTGACCCGGGCCTTTTAACGTGGAACCCGATCGGTAATCGGTGCTGAAGACGAAGCGTACGCGCGGTTTGGACTCGAACCGTTCTTATGTGTAGTGATATGGGCTCAAGCCGCCTAATGCACACACTAAACCATGCCAGTATTCATAATCGGACAGCAGGCATTCACGCCGCTTGTACTATTCGGTGGTCAGCGCGGTGCTGTTGCTTGGGTGCGGAGGGTGGATCGGAGTGCAAAATATGCCAAGAGTCCAACTACCTGCAGTCACCCCAGAACCCAGAGCTTGGAACAAGGGGCGGATCATCGGTCAGAAACGACCGCTACTCCCAAAACAGGTCTGGGCGATCCGTGCCCGGCTCGAACTTTCTGGAAATCTGCGTGATCTCACAATGTTCAACGTCGCGATTGATAGCAAGCTACGCGGCTGCGATCTGGTCAAACTCGCTGTGACCGATCTTGTCAAAGACGATCGCGTCCGTGAGCGTGTTTCGGTGATCCAGAGCAAAACCAAGCGATCTGTTCAATTCGAACTGACGGAAAACACGCGAGAAACTGTATTGGTATGGGTAAAATCACCGGAAATGTTTGCTAGCCGGTTCATGTTTCCAAGCCGATTCCATGATCGACCACACATCTCGACGCGCCAGTATGGCAGGCTGGTTCGAGACTGGGTGACCGCAATCGGATTGGAACCGAGCGGATATGGCACGCATTCGCTTCGCCGAACCAAAGTAGCTGAGATCTACCGCAAGACAGGAAATCTCCGCGCGGTCCAACTTCTGCTTGGGCACACAAAGGTCGATAGCACCGTGCGATACCTGGGCGTTGAATTGGAAGACGCGCTAAGCATTGCAGAGCGCATAGACATCTGAGACAGTTTGGCGAGCGGCGCTGTCGGTCGCCAATCCATAGTGGTTCTAGTTCTTTTACGCAGGAGTGGGACGTAGCGTGCCCTGAGCGGAAGTGTCAAAATCTTGTTGCGTGCGCTCGCAGCACAGTTTTCTCGGCTCAGGCGCAATTTACAGGGTGCGGGACCGAGCGGCCATTTGATCACGCCGCGAGTACTTGTGCAGAAGCGGCGCGAAAATCGCTGCGTTGCAGCCAATGTTATCAGGCCAGTCATTCATAGTCACGGGGAAGCCTTGATCACATACTCCTCTTTCGCCGCACTCAGGCCAGACAATTTCTTTCGGTAGTTCACCAAGGATCTTGGTCACCGGCAGTTTCAAAAACAACCTGCCCTGGCGGTACTTGCATTGCGACAAGGGAAACTTCCTTGACTCTATTCTGGCTAAGGACCACAAAAGTGCATTGGTGAAAGTTACTCGTCGCCGCGATGCTGCCGGCTTCGATGATCCAATGGCCTTCAGAATAACTGTAGCATGTGCCCCAGCATAGGAACGGGTTTCGCTGGGGTCTTCGCTATGAGCTCGTTCCTCGCAAGCATTCGCAACTGTCACCTGACAAGCCCCAGTCATCGGGTGACCAATTAAAGAAGGCGCCGTATGAACAGCACATGGCTCATAAATTGCGTGCTTGATGCCCGATAGATCAGGTCTCAGGCTCCGCTTCATTCAGTCATTCATCGTGTTTTTGCGCCGCGTTCTTTGCCTGATCCCGACACTCTTGGTGTTGCTCTCAGGAACGCAGCTTCCTGCCCAAGTCGCAGGCAATGCCGACGGATCGGTTTGTGACGAAGGTTTCGAAAACAAGAACGGATCGTGTCAAAGAGCAAACGCACCTCAAAATGCGCATTTGACCGGCAGTTCCTATGGTCCAGTTTGGGAATGCAACCATGGATTCCAGCGTGTTGGAGATCTTTGTGAGGAAATAGCAGTTCCTAAAAACGCATATCTTGCATCGACTGGAGATCGATGGGAGTGCAATCGGCTCTTCCGACGAGTCGGAGAAAAATGCGAAGAATTGATTGCGCCTCAAAATGGGTACGTCGAAACCCGGTTTGGCGCACAGGAAGTACACTGTGACTGGGGATTTCGTAAGGAAGACCAGGATTGTGTTGCGATTAGTGTCCCGAGCAACGGCCGCCTGACTGACAAAAACAGCGCGAATGGTTGGGTGTGCCTCAGAGGTTTCAGAGAAACGGAGAGCGGTTGCGAACCGGTGGCAATTCCACAGCATGCATACCTTGCACCTGAAACCTACTCTGGATGGAAATGTGAACGTGGCTTTCGCTCAAACCAGGACAGGTGCGTTGCGATCCTTATCCCTTCCAACGCTCATTTGAATCGAAGAGGTGATGGTTGGGAATGTAATCGACCGTTCACAAGACAGAACGATAAGTGCGCCGAAAATTTGCCGTGAAAATAGGTTGCTGGAAATCAATATCGCCTGACAAATCCGGAAGGACCAAGCCGTGAACCATAACTCGATTGACGAAAACCTGGGCAAAATGCTCAAGGCCGAAAGGGCGCATCGCTGGTCCTACAGAGCGAAGATGTTTATCGCGTTATTGGTGTTTGTTGCGGCCATAATTGTTGTGGTGTTTCTCTGATGCGCAAAAATGCCCCTCAAGTAACCCTTCCCGGTTCAAAGATGTCAGCTCGTGGTCTGGAACAAAGAGCATTTCAGGACCGCAGTGTTCGTGAGCCGCGGAACGCTGACGTAGCAGGAGTGATTGAAGAAGAATTTGGAAAGTACTTGATTAAGGCTGGCATCCTGAGCGGTAACAGCGTTGCGCGCGCATTCCCTAAGCCACCGGCTAAAACGCAGACAATGATTGCTGATGCAGTCGGTGAAACACCAGCATTGGCCATCGAAGCATTAAAAGAAATTCTCGGTGAACGAGACAGGAAACGTAGCGGTCAACGCCGTTTGGAGGGAAATTCCGGCACCCTCGTTCCCAGCGAAAGAGAATATGCCGAGGCACTGCGACAAATCAGGCTGACCCCTGCGCAGGTCACAATGCTCAAAGCACTTACTATCGCTGGCAAGGACGGTCTGACCATTGGTCACTTGTCTCAGGCGGCCGGTTACAAATCGCGCGAGGCCTCAATCAAGGTCTTTAAGAAAATCGGTCTATTGATTGCGGAGTATCTAGAGCTCGAACTTCCCGAAGGCGGATCGGTACAGAATGATGGCGCCGCTCAGGTCCTGGCATTTTCTCACATCGAAAGTGACGACGAGCCAGCAACTTGGATTATGCATCAGGAACTGCGCGACGCTGTTCGTTCGGTTCTATGACGTACGTTCCAGCCCCAGCTCCTGTAGCGAACTTCGAACCGGAACAAATGCACGAAAGGTTGCTCACGTAGCTTATGTTGGAGAAAAGACCATATCCGCTCGACCTGATCTATGTACCTGTGAAACGGGCGAAAACGCTTGATCAGCAAAAAGTTCTGACGCTGGCCGAAGATATCCTGAAGAATGGCCAGAAGACCCCGATCCAGATACGCGCTGACAACAAAAGGTTCGTGCTGATTGAAGGTCTTCACCGACTAGAGGCTATCCGCGCCCTCGGCGGTGATACTATTGAAGCCTATTTGGTCCGCGCCAGACTACACTAAGCTCTTTTTGGGATTGGCGTTTGACAAAGCCTCTGAAAAGGTCATCAGGCGCTGACTTTTTTCATCCCAAAGATGCAATCGCGCACAATGAAGGCTCTGATATAGAGTAATACGCTGGCAGTTTTCCAACTCAGAATGGTCACGCAAAACTTCGTTTAGCCGATAGAACGGTATGCGGCTGGCGAGGTGGTGAACATGGTGCACACCAATGTTGCCAGAGAACCACCGCAAGATGCCAGGCAAGGCATAGTGAGAACTACCATAGAACGCGGCGTTCTGAAGGTTCCAGCCCTCTTCCCGGTCCCAGGTCGTGTGTTCGAACTGGTGTTGAATGTAGAAAAGCCAAATACCAATCGATGATGCGACAATCACGGTTGGCAGGAAAACACACGCCACCACCTCAAAGCCTCCGGCCCATAAAATCAGAGCCAAGAACCCTGCAATTGCGGCGTTTGTTCCCATCGCACTTGCCCAATACAGCCAGCCCGACCGCATGAAGCCAACAGGTAAGCGGTATTGAATAAAGAACGTATAGATCGGCGCAACACCGAACAGGAAGACGGGGTTCCGGGTCAGACGATACGCGGCACGCCCGAACCAATTCCGTTTCAGGTATTCCTCAATGGTCAATGTAGGGATGTCACCCATACCACGCCGATCAAGGTTACCGGTTGAGGCATGGTGAATCGCATGGCTTTGCCGCCAAACGTCATAAGGTGTAACGGTAAGAGCACCCAGAACCCGGCCAGTCCAATTGCATGCGCTGCGGCTTCTAAAGAAAGATCCATGACCACAATCATGCATGATGATGAAGATACGGACCAGAAATGCGGCATTCAGGATGGCCAGCAATATTGCGATCCAGACGCTAAATGACAACGCAAACCACGCTAGGGCCCATAGCGCGAATAAGGGGAAAACAGTGATCGCAAGTTCAAAAACACTGCGCTTCGCATCGGGCACACGGTATTGCGCGAGCACCCGCGTCCAGTCTTTAGGTTGCAACTTACTTGGTCTCCGACGGCCTATTGTCGCCCATTGTTCAAACGGGCACCCTTATGGGGTGCCCGCAAAAGGTCAGGCGAGTGCCAGATTGGCGGCGCTTTCGCGTCCGTCACGGCCAGCCTCGACGTCAAAAGTAACCTTTTGGCCGTCTTTCAATTCGCTAAGGCCGGAACGTTCAACTGCTGAGATATGCACGAACACGTCGCGCTTGCCATCATCAGGCTCGATAAAGCCAAAACCTTTGGTTGAGTTGAACCATTTTACTGTGCCATTTGCCATGGTGGAAGTCTCCTAATACGTGCCGCCCGCATCATTGCGGCGACTCGGCGTGGTCGGTCTGAATCGAAAGACTGAACGCCGAATTGGGGAGACAGCAGGTCGAAAAAGAAAAACGTAAGCCTCGTGTATATGGACTTCGACTACGCACGATACAAGCCTTGATACAATGGAGGACCACAGAATATCTGAGTCCGCCTAGCCCAAGTTAGGACAAGGATAAGCAGAACCATTGCTCTGTGGTTCGGAATTCAGAGGTCGGCTTCTGATAAAGCCTGCCGAGTGCGTATGCAGCAAATTGATTGCTCAGGAACGGCAGGTAGGGCTGTCTGTCCGAATTCACCGCGCGCTACAAGAACACCGTGGCGATGCACAAATGTTCATTGATTGATGGAAACATTGCTAAATCAACGAGTTGACCTCTCTAACGAACGGTAGATTTTGTGCGGCCCGAATCTTGGGTCATGCCGCGTTGGCATAGGGCGACTGCGAGCCTCAAAGTGCCATTAGTAGGTCCGTATCTGCGCAAGCATCGGGCAAGAAACATTTCCGATGTTACAGTTGGCCGTAAGTTCATTCAGAGCGGCCTCCAATCTCTTAAGTTCGATTATCTTCATACGCACATTGGAGATATGAAGCTCGGCCAGTTCCTTAACGGATTGGCAATCCTCGCTATCACCTTCGGACAGGTTGAGAAGCACCTTTGCATCGGCAAGCGCAAAACCCAAGTCTCGGCACTTCCTTAGAAAACAAAGCCGTCCCACATCGTGCGCAGAGTACATGCGTCGATTATTCGATGCCCTTTCTGGTTTCGGCACGATCCCTTCGCGTTCGTAGTAGCGGATAGTTTCAATTCCGACACCGCTTTGCCGGGATGCCTCCCCAATCGCAAACATGTGAGATTTCCTGTCTTGATCCTGTAGTGGCTACAGAAGTTATACGAGAGGTTGTTGTCTCTACAACTCCGCGCGACGTAGTCCATCAGGGAAACAGAATGCAGAAGTACCTTAGCCTCAGCTATTTGGGATCGCTATCAGCGCTTGGCGTCGCGACTTGCTGCGTTTTGCCCATGATGATGATGTTACTGGGGCTGGGCGGCAGTTGGTTGGCAATCTTTGGGAAGGTTGCGGCAGCGAGTTACTATGTGCTGACGATTTCAACGGCACTCGTCGCGATATCGTGGCTGGTATCTTATCGGCGCGGTTCCTTACCGACGTTAAAATGGCGGCTTGCAGGAACAACTCTAATCACCGGCGTGGCTTGGGTCGTTGTGTTTAACGAGGCACGGATTAACGATTACCTGATCATGCAGATGTGAGACTATGACAAAACAAACTGTAGTCCTAGAAAGCACCCTGATTTGCCCGAAGTGCGGCCACAGCGAAACCGAGCAAATGCCAACGGATGCTTGCCAGTGGTTCTATGAATGCAAGTCGTGCAAAACAGTTTTGAAGCCGTTGGAAGGCGACTGTTGTGTTTACTGTTCATATGCGACGGTCCCGTGTCCACCAATTCAGCTAGGCGATAGCTGTTGCGGATGAAGTGAAGGACGGCTTTGTTGAGCAAACTGTGAACTGCCGCCGCGAGCATCGCTGCTGTTTGCATGAATGACAGTTCTTTCCGCTGCTTGGCCGCACAAGATATTCGGCAGTTGCAATGTTGTTACTGCTACAAGCGCATGCAGCAATAAAATCCAGGGTACAGGTTGGGCTCGAAGCCGTCTTCCAAGCATTTTTGATTAACGTCAGCTTTCGGGTCATTTGCAGCCGCTGACTCCCTGCGATTTGGGTGGCAAGGTTACGCATTTTGCGGATGGGTCACACCTTTCTGATTCAAGTCACATAATATCAATGATTTAGCCCTGGCATGTGTCACGCCTTTATTGGCGGCGGCCACAGATTTTAGAGATCCGATCCCTCACTTTGTTCAACAGAAGCGGACCGAACTTCCTCGTGCCGCAGTGAGCAATTGAGGTTGATATGCCCAAGTTGACACAAGATCAGCTGGCGAAGCGGTGGCACATGTCGCCGCGGACGCTGGAGCAGTGGCGCTGGCTCGGAAAGGGCCCCAGGTTTTTGAAGATCGGCGCGCGCGTTTTATACGATGAAGGCGTGATCGAAGCCTTTGAGGAGGCGCAGGTCTGCCAGAATACATGCGGACCGATTTCCGGGGAGGGTGTGTAATGGCAAAGTCCTTCCCCTCACACAAAGTCAAATCGCACCTTGTCTACACAGTCTGGGAGGTGGCGGACGTTTTAGGCTGCCATCGCCAGACCGTCATTCGCTGGATTGGGAACAACGGACTTGCGGCTGATACCAGCAGCAAGCCCTGGTTGATCGAAGGACATGTGCTCAAGGACTTCCTCGGACAAAGACAACGCAAGGCGCGGTGCAAGTTGGCATTGCATCACTGCTACTGCCTCAGCTGCAGAGGTCCGCGTGAGCCCGACGGCAAGATTGCGGATTACGTTCAGGAAACGGCTGCCAGCGGCCGCCTAACAGCCCTCTGTCCGACGTGTGGTGCGGTTATGAACAAGATTATTCGCCGTTCAGATCTGGAGGCCGTTCAGGCCAAACTGGAGGTCACACCTCAACAAGCCTCCCCAAGATTAGTGTCCTGTACCGAACCCCATTCAAAAGTGACCTTGAAAGAGGAGCCCGAGACCTATGTCAAAACACGCCTCGGATAACCTGCGTATCAAGCGCAAACACCTCGTCTGGCTGAAGGACGCAAAGGGGCTGTCGCAATCTTCGATCGACAAAGCTGCAGCGTCGATTGCCATCTATGACAGATGGCTCAAAGGTAAGGACTACAGGGCGTTCCATTCAGAAAGGGCGCGCGCGTTCAAACGCCATCTGGAAGGTCTACGCAATGACCGCACAGGCGCTTCATTGTCGCCTGCCACGATCAACGGCGTGCTGCGCGACGTCATGAAGTTCTTTGACTGGATGGCGGACCAACCGGGGTACAAGTCCAGGATCTCCCGCGCCGACATTGCCTATCTCACGCCGGATCGCAAATCGGAACAGGCCCGTCGCGGCACCCTTTGGAAACCGCATCCGTCTCCCGAACAGGTTGAACGCCTGTTGTCTGAGATGCCCATAGAAACAGTCATCCAGCGCCGTGATCGTGCGCTGATCGCCTTCTTGTTTCTGACTGGGTCACGTGAAGGTGCCGCCATCACCGTGCGGCTGCGTCATGTCGATCTAGCCAATAAATGCGTTCAGTTTGACGGCCGTTCCGTGGATACAAAGTTTGGAAAGTCCTTCACGACCAGTTTCTTTCCCTTCGGTGATGATGTCGAAAGGATTCTGCGAGACTGGATCACGGAGCTTCGTCAGGACCATCTTTTCTCGGACACGGATCCTCTGTTCCCAAAGACACGCGTCGCTGTTGGCCCGTCCAGACGGTTTGAGGCAGTAGGTATCGCGCGCGAGCCGTGGGCCGGCCCGTCGTCTGCGGCCAGGATCTTCAAGCAATCTTTCGTCAACGCCGGGCTGCCACCGTTTTCGCCGCACCGCGTGCGAGATACGATCGCAGAGCTGGCAAAACTTCACTGCAGGACACCAGAGGACTATAAAGCCTGGTCGCAGAACATGGGACACAACGACGTGATGACGACGTTCAGCTCCTATGGTTCCGTTTCACCTGGTCGTCAGGTCGAACTGATGGGGCGGTTTCGCCGCCGTGGACCGTTGCCAGACGAGGCCGCGGTTATTGATGAATGATCAGCTCCGGTGACGCACCCGAACCACCACGCGCTCGGGGGCAAGCCGGTATCCGTTCCAAGAGAGATTTTCGATCAACTCTTCGGGCTTATCAACTGACAGACCAGCGGATTCGAATCTCTTTGCAATCGTTCTTCGCGCGGTCAGTATTCTCCGCCTAACGACTTCGTCGGTTTCAACGCCTAATTTTTCGACGAGGTCGCCAGACTTCAAGCAGGGATACTCCAAAGGTTCGAGACCTTTGCCTGCCGCACGGAGCCACTCTTCAGCCAAAACGATCAACAGATCCGCTGTGGCGTTTTTCTGAAGCTCAATATGTTCGCCGATCAAAACCAAACGTGAGGTTTTGTCGATTTCTATGGTCAGCGGTAGTTTCTCATTCTCGTTTTTATCAACTGAGGCAGCTGGCACGAAAGGCAAGGACAAGGCGCTCTGCATCTCGCCATATAGTCTTGGCAAACTCTGTTCTGGGAACTCGCCGGGTGACTTGCTTTCGAGAGTTCTGCGCATGACAGATGTGACCGCCTTTCCGTGGCGGTTAAGCAAATCTACGATCATCGACATTGCTGTGTCTGGCGGACTGTCGAGATGATTGACCGCGTCCAGAACAACCGGGAAACTCCGGGCCAGCGCATCTGGTGTGGCGTTTTCGAAGAACACTGCATTTCGTACGTAAGACAACGCCATCTCCCGGTCGGTCCCGGTCGGTCGAGCGTCCGACATAAGGTCCACGCGATAGGCATCTTCCGGGTCAAATCGCTCCAACCCCTTTGATAGCATCGCGAACCGCCGATCGATACACTGCGAACAGCGCCCACAATGGAAGTATTGATTGGTTTGATTATGCACATCAGCGCAACTGCGCGTCTCAACGATCTGGTCTGCCATGCCAAGATGGGAGATACGTTCCACAACGTCTGCTTTTGTTCGAGCAAAGAATGGATTGTCGACCCGCATGTCATTTTCAAAAACAAGCCGCAGAAGACCGGTGAACAGCTTCAGTGTCATTGGATGCGTGGTTCGCGTCGCTCGTGTTCCAATGACGTTGCCAACCGGCGGTAGGTTGAGGCTCACAACGCCGTTTTCATGGAACGACAAGCGGTCCAGTCCAAAGGCCTTTGCAGTGATCGACCCAAGTACCGCGAACAAAAATGAGCGTGTGCGATGCGTTCTTTCCGCAGTCGATCGGCCCTTCAACTGGGCGGTCATGGGAATGTGACGGCACGTTTCCGGTCCGTACCGTTTGCTCAACGCTGAGATCAGCCGGTTCTGGACCGGCGCTATTTTCGTGGACGAGGCATGACTGACCAAAGCAACCCGATGCTTCTGTTCCACGATTTCTTCCACAGCGCCCGCAAAGGAATCGAGCCCGCCGGAAAACATCAAGACACGGTGGGGCTTCCATGAACTATTTCGGCCGAATTTGAAGAAGCGCGATCGCTCTGCATCCGGTTCGTCTTTGGTCGAAAAAGAAAATTCAAAGCGGTCGCCGGATAGAAACATCAACGTTTCTTCCAGAGCCTGTATTACGCTCTCACGTTGCCAGAAATCCAGATCGCGTACCGGCATAGTGGCTACGAACCGTCTGTGCCACTTCTCACCCATCTTCTGATCCGCCAGGCCACCACGGCTGACTGCCGCGTCCGCGCAATAGACAAGCGCGGCAATCTCCAGCAAATCGAGCGCACGATCCTGCAATCCCTCGACCAATTGACGGTTCAATTGTCCAATCCGTAGCGTCATTGCGACTTCGCGGCCAGCAATGTCGAGACGCAGGACTTCATCACCGCCGCTTTTTGTCAGGGGCGGCAACCATCTGACTTCAACTTCAGGCAACGGCGCGACGGCGCCCAAACTCCGAGCGCATCTTTTTGAACGCGTAAGCTGTGAACTTGTCTATTGCATCGCGATCAAGCGCCTGCTTCTGCCAGACGGTTTTGCCATACCAGCCGCCTGCATATTCTTCGACAATTCTAGACACTTCAAATGTGTGCTGGGCGAGGGCTTTTTGAAATGTCACTCGCTGTGCATCGGTGGAAAAGCGTCGATCCTCGCCAGTGTGATTGGCGAGTTCCCGGCTCAGATAATAGTCTAGCGAGCGGTATGTCAGCCGGGCAAAGAAATCCCGCGAGAGTCTCGCAAATGCATCACCCGAGGCGAAGCTCGCGAGTGCTTGGCGAATTTCTTGCGGTGTCGGTTCAAACAGGGATGGCAACCGGTCGTGCAGCTGAACGGAAAGGCTTTCCAAGAGCGCGACCTTCGCCAATTCTCCTGCATCTGAGGAACTTCGGAGATCGAAGCTGTTGCGATCAATGGCACGATCCAAACCGGCCAGCAAGCCGGTCACTGAACCGAGCTCCGACGTCGCAATGCCCAAGTCAGCCAAAGCGTCTTCGAAGCCAGGAGCCCTTGCAAGCAAAGGCAGCCTCACGAGGAGATCACTTACAAACTGAAACCTGGGGTCACGACTCGCCCGTGCGAGATCGCTCTCAGATGCATCCGCTGCGGCCTCGGCGATCTCTTCGACTGACGCATCGGTTGCGATCAGATCAACGACCTCGCGCCACTTCCTGGACCGAGGCAAAGTGCCAAGCCTGATGTGTCCCATCCGTTCCTCCCTCGCCTGAAGAGTCATTCAACCATCAGGCGAATGTAAAGGGAAAAATGGCGGCCTTCGCTTACCCTGCGCTTACCCGAAGCGAGTGTTAGGCATGAGATCGCCTCGTAAGTCTTTGAAAACAGTGGTGAGCCGTGCAGGATTCGAACCTGCGACCCACTGATTAAAAGTCATCTTCTGCTAGTAAACAAAAACGGTGTAAAAATAATAATTATCTAAAAAACAACAGCTTATAGGCACCATTGCGCCGTCAGTTGCGTCCACGTCCAGATGTAGTAGGCACACTACCCGGCACACTGAACAAGCTTTTGCCCGTGTCAAAGAAATTGCCTCCTCCAATTAAACGGGTTCGCTAGTGGCCATGAGATCGAACACTATCGCAAGAGTTTAGCACTCCAATTCGTTGCCCTAGGTCATGCGTCCGCTTGCCATCAATATGAAATGCAGTTCGTCGATATCCCAACGGTCGTACAGTTGGTGTAAGTGTTGGGTTGATAGACCGGAGTGGGCTGGTAGGTCGGCACAGGAACATATTCAGGCCTTCTTGACTGAGCCGCGATTACTGCACTGTCATCAGTCTTCTTAGTTTCACAGGCGAACTGATGAATTTCCTCTGTGCTGATTGGGCTAACTGCATTCCCACCGCGATAGTTGGCGTACTTACCGTACTGACCACAGTGCTTTACTGCGATATCACGAGCCTGAGCAGTCAAAGTCGGCACAGAATCATATGCGCTGTACCGGAGACTAATACCACTTTCAGACGCAAATTCTGCGACTGGAGTACTGGGGGTACAGGCAGCCATCCAAAGAAGGCTCATGACACTTATTGCTGCTCTCATCTTAAATTCTCATTTAAATTGGTTAAGGCTCTCAGATTGAAACCATTGAACCTGTCGCGAATAAACCCAAAACGCACGCAACCGCCGTATCTTGCATTGGTTCCTCGGTGTTAACTGCTAGGTGGGACAAATAGAACACAACAAGCCTGTGTTTGCTGAAATAGGAACCGCCAAGAGAAGTCGTCTCTACGACATTAGACTGCAGGTAAATTACCCAACGGTGTTTGACTTCTGACAGTCTCCCAAATCGATAGCGTCCACATCCTGCTTTGTAAGAAATGTGTTCCAAACTTCGTCCGCGAGAACAGCCTGCAACAGTACTTCTTCAGGGGTGACGCCATAGATGCCTGCATGCGCTGGATTGTCGTCAACTGGATAATAAACAGCCCGTGCAACTGCTCCATGTGCTTCGATTGTCGCAATAATATCTGGTGTCTCGCCAACACAAAAACACGCCTTAGCCTTGACGTTCATATTGCTGTTTCGAAGCGCTTCAATTGCGCATCGAAGTTGAGCTTCTTCATTGCCTTGGAAGTACTCACACCATGTAACCGACAAGTAATCGTCGACTGGTCTTTCTACGAATGCTTCGGGTAGAGGGCCAAGGTAGTTGTCATCAGCATCGCGGCGCATCCTTGCGTATGGCACGTAGCGAACAACTTTGCTCGGGTTAGGAAGATCGTCGCCCTCACCCGTCAAACCACACCTCTGGCTCAAACGGTGCAAGCACCGTACAGAGTCGATCAGGACGCATCGGAGCAAAAGCAGCTCGCTCCGGTTCATCTGCGTCAAAGGCACGGGTCAGAACCAGTGAAGCTTTCCCACTAGGCAAAAACTCTATGGTCAGTCGATTTGGCCCTTCTGTCCAAGCAGCAGTGACCGATCCTATACCATTAGTTCCAATGCCCGGACGCTTTGTGGCTTTAGTGTGCACGAGAGCCACCAGAAACGCGCTCAGAGCTTTAGAGCTAATGAGTTCATCGGTACCTTCCCAAGCGTCTTCATCCATGAGGTTAGCAAACTGGCGATTTAGGCCGTGTGCGAAGCCACTCGGAAGGTGCATTGAGACATCGGATATTGAATCCTGAATAAGTCGAAGCCGCTCTTCTAACGGGTTCCTCGTTGCAGTCGCGGGATCAGTTTCCTCGTCAAGATACTGAGAGCCCACCGAACGTTCCAGTCGATTGAAAAAACCGTCGATCCTATCAAATGCTCGCCCGGGCATGAGCGGGCTTCTGGGGAAGTTCATTGTGTCGACATACGTCATTTCTCTACTCCTCCAAACAGCTCACGAGCCTTATCTGTAAGGCATTCCTCAAATATATGGTTCTTTTGTGTCCGCATTTCATCCAATGTCTCCGTCAATTCAATTCCGTTTGAAGGGACGACTTTCTTTGTGAAGACGTCAATGTCGAGGAGTATTGAGACATAACCCGGCATCGGCGGTGCTGTAGTCGCGAGTACAAGTGCATAATGAATGCCATCTTTCTCAGTTGGCTTCACAACCCTCATCTGGAACTCTTCAATAATGCCGCGATCCTCTCGTGGACCGTTGAAGTTAAAAGTAACGTAGTCGTCTGTGTTTATCCCTTTATTGTCGCGACTTGGGATATCGATGCGATTGACAAATCGAAGACCTATGCGTTCGAAGGCATCGACTTCCAGTAGTTTTATGACCGGATCAACAAGCGAGGTAGCTTGCTCGCTAAAGTAAGCCCAACGGTCGTATGGTGCGCGCTGAACAAAAACAAACTGTCGTCGCTCGAGAAATACAATCTCGGAGCCGTCCCGAAGTGCGACCTCAAAACCCAGTTGCTTTTGCTGGTGCGAGAATTGGCCTTGGTCCACATTAATTGATGCGCCAACTTGGATGCGTGGCTTTGGCTCTTCAAAGCGCTCAAAGGCGGGCAAAGACAATACTTCCTTCAGCTCATCCAATGACTTTTCGGACGACCAACTAAAGGCTAACACCGCTTCCAAAATTGGCGCCTTCTTGTAGCGCACAAATAACCTCCCGAAGTAAGTTAGACGAGCGTCAAATAAACCCGCAACTCCCCGTCATTGAATCGAAAAACCCATTCTGATTCAACTTGATAAAACGATTCTTTGCCAATGGGTTGGCACATCAAGGCCTTTTCAAGTGTCACTTCATGGCAGAATCAAGTGTCACCATCTGGCCAGAATAGATGCAATTGGTTGTATCACCGCTGTGTTAATACATCGTTCTCACGACAACATACATCGTGGATCAAATTTTCGAATACAATGTCTATTCTGCAAGAGAGTATATTGGTGTGTGGAAGGAGTGGCGATCTGGGTTAAGTTGTGCAGAACTAGTAAGCGGGAATGCATGTAGTAGCCAGCCATCCATATGGTTTAGTTGAGTGGGCATCAGTGCTGTTATCAGCAAAAGTTTACTCCTCCTAGCGACACGGTTTTTCGCTTCGGAATCGTAGAGCGTCAGCCGTTTTATGGAACCAACCGTCGAGGTCGGCCGCTACTTAGACGATGTGACCCCGATGCCAATGATGTATCTCTGGCGTGGGAGCCACTTCCTTTGGAACCCATTTGCAGTCTGTTGGACTGATCCAATGCATCATACCGGAAACTCAAAGCGGACTGACGATAGGAAGCTAGTGCGTTGTTGGTATGCCCAAAGCTCAGCAGAGAGGTCTCCAACTGTACCCTTGAGGAGCCGTAGCAGTTTTCGACAGAAACTGCCGCTCCCAAAAAATTGCAGCTTTCCAGAGGTCTCCAAACAGCCTCCCTAGGAACCTCTCAAACCATCGATTGAGCTTCTAAAAATGAACAAACGCATTGAACCTCTGGCGGAGGGTGAAAACTCTTTGCCTTCTCACACCCTATGCCCTGCTTGTGGGGCTCTATTTAAATTTAGGAAAAACAAAACATATTGCTCTGCTCGTTGTCGCAAGACCGAGAGTAAACGCAGGGAACGTGTACAGACACCCGCTAACGCAAAGTCCAGCTACGACAAGGCGAGGCAACAGGAAGAAAAATTTGAGCTTGCATTGAGGATGGCAGAAGAGCTGTACACACAGCCAACAGAGGAGCGGCTGGGATATATTGAAAAAATCATCCAGCTAGCTAGGAATGGTGTCTCTCCGATCGTCAGAGATATTCTCACCACTCCAAAGCTGTTACGTCCCAATCCCGAAGAGCGTTGGCTGTTCTACCGAAAGCAACCAAGGGCATACTGTACGATTGCTCAAGCAGCTAACCGCTATACCCTCAGTTCTCCTTGGGACACGTCAGTAGATCGTGTCGTTAAAGGTCTTGTTCCTGATCCAGCCACCGGTGAGGTCTTTGAGGATGGCAACAGTGATGACAAAGGGCGAGGCTTTCAACCATCACAGCAAAAAGCGTCGACACCCTTAATAGAAGAGGCAAGAGGATACAGCAAAGTTAACGCTTCAGCAGAGGCTGCATTGAGGAGGTTTCCTCAGCATCACTCAGAGTATACCGAGGATAACTATTTAGAAGCAGTTACTTGGATCATCCTCTCTGACGCTAATCTAGCCACATAGCAACCGCATCAGGTTTAACCTAATGAGAGACTCAGGCGACGCTTTGAGCAAACCGCAAGGTGATGTCGTTAATGCGGCGCATTGTTGGAATTTGTGGCCTCCAGAGTCCACTGTATGTCTCACTATGTAGGCTCAGTGGGCTTTGAGGGATAGAGGATTGCACGCTGAGGAAACCTCAAAAGCGTGAACTGGTTGACACTGAAAATACTCTTCTCAAGTGTAAAACACTTCCCCATGCGGTCTTTCATAGAGAACATGTCGAAGGTCCGCTACGAGCCCACTTTGACCGGTTCTGCAATAAACACCAATGGCTGATAAGCATTCAAAGTGATAACCTCTTGACTCCATTTTGAGAGTTCTTTTGATCATCTGGAGCGGACTGTTTTTGAGATGCGACAAAGGTTTTTTTGGGGTTTGTATCGGCTCGATGGAGGGCGCACATGAAGCATTCGGTTTGGGAAGAGTTCTTCAAAGCCTATGATCGAAAAGAGCCATCTGGCACAGATTTCGGGGTATTGTTTTTTGGGTTTCTTGAGGACGAGTATCGGACCCTTCTGGAGGAAGAACGCGCTGATTTCTCTACCAAGACGAGGGTTTCCCTACCTCGAAACATGAAGTTCGGCGTCCATCCAAACTCTGTTGATGAAATACGGAAAGCAGCGATATTTGCAGAGCGCGTAGTGCTAACTTCTGCCCCGCCAATTACGTGTCAAGCTTATCCATATTCCAGGTTTGCCAATTTCACGTGCGACAGTTGGATGTGGTCTCCCATGGTGAAAGACGATGGAGGAGTTCCCGTATCTTTAGGTCTGGGCAGCCCATTTCACGATCACGAAGAATGGGTCCTACAAGCTAGATCAATGCTACTTTCGGGCCGTTTGAACTATCTCCCCCACCTTGTGCCCCGATCAGGTCCTAGAAGCGATGAAGAAGATGTCCAATCTTCGATGGATGGGCAAAGTTGGAGTTCAAAATTGTTGGAGCTACCCGGAACTTCAGGCAGCGTCGATGACGCGCAAAGATGGCAATCCACTATGATAGCCAGAGACTTCGCCGTGTCTGACCGCATCCATGCCCGGCATTTACTTCCTGAGGGACTGAACCTACCTCTTCAACTATCGTGGAAAAACTCAAGTGTGGAGGGAGTTAGCTTGGCACTTGGGAAGCTAAGCATTCCAGAAATGAAAGAGCTAAGCTTGGAACAGCTGAACGCCGTGATCGAGGAAGAGCGGTCCTCATTTCTAGGCCTTGTGAACTCTATTGACGAGGCCGTTAAAGAGTTGGGCGAGAAGCACTTTGAAACTGAAGATGAACTGAATTTCTACGTTCGGCGAATTCAAACACAAAAGATTGACTCCGAAATCGACCGAATAAATCAAAAAATTCGGAGGCTCGAACGCTATCAGACATTGAGGCTGGGAGGATACGCTACTGCGACAACTGGCCTGCTAGCCCTTGCAGTGACGATGCCAACAATGACAGCCGCAGCGTCAGGGGCAATGGGTGGTATAACGCTGATCAAGCTGTTTGATAGCGTAGTAAATGTCCTCGAAAAACGGCGTGGAGCAATACGGGACGATTCCCAATCTTTTCTCGGGAGGATTGCTATCGAATAGCAATGGCAGTGGATGCATGACTTCGCTTGCTCCACACACGTTTCTCGACCCGTGTTAATGGTCAATGATTGGGCCCGAATAGCTGACATTGGCGCAATCGCAGCGAAATGGCGCTTATCCCGCACTACGGACACTTGATCCCAAACCGTCGAAGATCAGCCTTTCTCGAATGAACACTCAACGGTCAGTCTAAATTGGATTGAGCGGCAACACTATCTCTTCAGTAGTGACTTCCTCTTGCGGACGAACGGACCACTTTTTTGAGGCAATAATAAGAACAGTTAACCCCTCCTTTTTGAAGTCGGTTTCCAAAACCCCCCACCCCTTAGTTTCAAGCTCAAAACTGCCAATAGGCCAAGGTTTTGTGTCCATCTGCTGAGGGTGGCGGAAATGGTGGCAATGAAGTCGATCTCGGCTTTTGGCAGGCAATTGCCTCAACGTCTAAGAACTTAAAGGAGATCACCACCATGATCATCGGATACGCAAGAACATCTACACTGGAACAACAAGCAGGACTAGAAGCCCAACAGACGACACTAACAGAAGCTGGATGTGAGAGGGTCTACTCCGAACAAGTCTCTTCTGTTGCCCGTAGAGAGGCGCTCAGTGAAGCTCTCAGCTTCAGCAGAGAAGGAGATGTCCTCATTGTCACCAAGCTTGACCGCCTTGCTCGTTCGGTCCGACACCTCGGAGAGATAGTGGATGAGCTCACAAAGAGAGGCATCGCATTGAGGGTACTCGATATGTCCCTTGATACTTCAACGGCTACAGGGAAGCTCATGCTGAATGTCCTCGGGTCAATCGCTCAGTTTGAAAGAGAGATGATGCTGGAGCGGCAGCGAGAGGGAATAGCCAAAGCTAAAGCTGAGGGTAAATACAAAGGCAGGAAACCAACTGCACGTATGAGGGCCTCTGAGGTTCTTCAGCTACTAGGGCAAGGCTATAAGAAGCACGAGATCGCCCAGCGCTTAAGTATTTCTCAGAGATCGGTCTATCGGATCGTTAATGAGGCTCATCAGTCAGTCGCTGTGGAAGGTCTGTGCTGAAATTGAACACTCCCTTCAGCGCGTAGTGTTTTTTGAGTGCGACGCCACTCATCGACTCCAGAGTGGTGCTTCATCCATCAGCTACACCGCTTCCAAAATTCAGAATTCAAACGCGACAGAATAGTCTTTGGCGTGAGCGAATTGCGTGGCCGATTATTGGCTATGCAATCAACCTATGTGACAGCCTCAAAATCAACCCCCAAACCAATTAAGGAAGAACCACATGTCAAATCACGACACTAATCTTGAACTGGCGAGAATAAAAACCGATGCCCAGATCGCCGCTAAGGAATTGAAGGCAAAGTTCGACAACGACTTTCTATATCACTTCGAACGGTTTATGAAAATTGGTCGATACCAACACCACCTTCGGGAAACGTATTCCAGCACCAAAGAATATGGTGCGCGTTTGGCTAGGGAAATTCCAGAATCCCAGAAAATGGATGTTGCCCTTCGAAGTAACAATCTTTGGCTGTACAAAGCCTTGCATGTTGTCGGGTCAGAAGGAAATGACATCCGAGAGGTGCTGGGTATCAAGGACTTGCCAGACTTTGGGTCGTACAATGCGACAGTAATCAAAAGAAAATATAAGGAGCAAATTCAACGATTGGCTGAGGAAGCGCAATCTTCCGTTGGACATATGTCGACCTTAAACGAACGTTCCAAAAAAGATACAGATCACTGTGCAATAAGTAAGGACTCGCAATGCTTTCGAGACGTCGAAAACAACGCAACCAAGACACTCTTGGAACCGAATTGAAAGATGCACGATTAAGGGAAGGATTCACCCAGAAGGCTTTGGCCGATGCACTTAATATCGAACACCATACAATGATCAGTCAAATGGAGCTCGGCTACATGGCTATCCCAGCTTCGCTCTGGGTCCCAATTGCTGACACCCTTAGGATTGACAGGTATGTCTGGCTGCTTCGCTGTCTCCAGGAATACCACCCCGACATCAACCGTTCACTTTTCGGCAAACTAAGCAGAAGAGACACGGCTGACTTTCTAGAGGCCCTTCACAAGGGTCAACTGACAGAACTGCTGAGTAAGCAGAAATAAACCCTTAACTTCGCACACACGAAGACCACAACCCTACGCGCATTGCGTATGTGGGGCCTATTGGCGTGCCCAAATGATGGGATCGCTTGGTCTTCGTGTGGCTAAAGGAATAGCACATGAACCTCTACAAACGTGATCGCTCACCCTATTACCACTACCGTTTCAACGTAAATGGCAAGGAACATCGAGGCAGTACAAAACGGAAAGACAAACAAAGTGCCAATCGAGTGATGATGGCTGAATACAACAAAATCATGGACATCTCTCAACACGGCGAAAAGCCAGAAATCACGCTGAAGGATGCGTGCACGCTCACGGTTGGGAGCGTAGAAGGCCGAACAAAGGAAAGTTACCAGTATGCCACCAACAAGCTTCTCGGGCTTACAACAGCCTTTCAGGGGCGCTGGGCATTGGGGCCTGAGCGCCACCTTTCATCTCTTACTGACGATGACTTAGACGACCATCGAGTGGCCCGTCAGGAAGAAGGAATGAGACCGAATACCATTAATTTGGAGCTAAGGTTTCTGAAGAGGGTGAACAACTACTGCCGTAAACGCTTTCGTACTAACCCTGACCTAGACTTCCGCATGCTCAAAGGTTTTGCAAAGTGCCGATCTCTATCTATCTCGGAAGAGCGTGCAGTCATCGCATACTGCCTCGAGAAAGAAGCCGAGTTCGGAGAGGGAGCGTGGCAAAAGGCACATGATCTGTTCATCTACCTTATCGACACAGGAGTTCGCCTCGGGGAAGCTCTAGCTGTAGAGTGGCCCGACGTTGATCTCAATGAGAAGGAGATCGACAACTACAACTTCAAAACTGGTAAGTCGGTTTTCGTTCCCATTAGTGACCGCGTTGCCGAAATGCTCTCGCGCCTTCAAGAGCAGGATAGACCTTTCACCTCAATGGATCGGGCCGTGAAGAACCTTAGAGAGGCAATTCGCGTTATGTGCCCGTCTACTCACAGGGTACTAAATGAGAAAGGCAAGGCTACAATCCATTCCTGTCGCGATACATATGCCACTCGCATGTTGAACAAGGGTATGAGGTTGGAGGAAGTTTCACACCTTCTAGGTCACGCAACAGTCCAGCAAACTCAGAAGTACGCAAAGTTTGCCAACCGGCCAGTTGCGGCAAAAGCACGGGAATACCTAAACTCTGACTGACCCAACGAAATCACTCAGCACGTTTTTCGGAACAGTATGTACCTACTATACTTTTCAGGAGCGTGCTGAAGTGGTTAAGTGTTTGCTTTAATTGAAAAAAGTGGTGAGCCGTGCAGGATTCGAACCTGCGACCCACTGATTAAAAGTCAGTTGCTCTACCAACTGAGCTAACGGCCCACTCTTTTGTCTGGATCCTTCGATCCGTGGCGCTCTCTAAGGCATTTTCCCGATCGGGTGCAAGTCCTTATTTCACGCGTCGTTTCGCCTGTAATTTCTTACGTTCCGGCGACCCGATAGGCGGCCTAATTAGGCAGGGGACGCTGGGGGGTCAACCCCTTTTTTCAGGAATCTGCGCGATAGGGTGGATTCATTTCAAAGGCAGGGTTATATGCCCGCCATGCAACGAATACTGACTTCGGGTTTGCCCTTCATGAAGATGCACGGGCTGGGCAATGACTTTGTCATTGTGGATGCGCGTGCGCAAAGCATTGACCTAACACCAGCCCTGGCAAAGGGAATCGGGCACCGTCAGTTTGGCGTCGGCTTTGATCAGTTGGCAGTCATCGAAAACGGCGAATCGGATGCGCATCTGGTGTTCTACAACGCGGACGGGTCGACTTCGGCCGCGTGCGGCAATGCCACGCGCTGCATCGCCCGCTTCCTGATGGAGGAAACCGGCAAGCCCGAGCTGACCCTGACGACGGAACGCGGCACGCTTTATGCGCGCGACTCGGGCAACGGGCTGACCTCGGTCAATATGGGCCCGCCGCAGCTGGAGTGGCACCAGATCCCGCTGGCCGAAGAGGTTGATACGCTGGAACTGCCCATCGAAGGCGGGCCTTCGGCGACCGGAATGGGCAACCCGCACTGCACCTTTTTTGTGGACAATGCCGAGGCAATCCCGCTGGAAGAATTCGGATCGCGCTACGAATATCACCCGCTTTATCCCGAACGCACAAACGTTCAGGTGGCGCAGATCATCGGCCCCGATCACATCCGTATGCGCGTGTGGGAGCGCGGCGTGGGCATCACGCTGGCCTCTGGCTCGTCCTCCTGTGCCACAGCGGTGGCGGCTGCACGGCGCTGCTTGACCGGGCGCAAGGTGCAGATCGAACTGGACGGTGGCACGATCTGGATCGACTGGCGCGAGGATGGCGTCTGGATGACCGGCCCCACGGCCCATGTCTTCTCGGGAACGCTGACCCCTGAGTTTCTGGGGATGCTGGGATGAGCGCGCCCAAGTTCACTACTCTGGGCTGCCGCTTGAACGCCTATGAGACCGAGGCGATGAAAGAACTGTCACAACAGGCAGGCCTGTCGAACGCCGTGGTGGTGAACACCTGCGCCGTGACGGCCGAGGCCGTGCGCAAAGCCCGGCAGGAAATCCGCAAGCTGCGCCGGGAAAACCCCGATGCGCGCCTGATCGTCACCGGCTGCGCCGCCCAGACCGAACCTGAAACCTTCGCCAAAATGGACGAGGTCGACGCGGTCATCGGCAATACCGAGAAGATGCAGCCCGACACCTGGAAAGGCATGGCCGCTGATTTCATCGGTCAGACCGAGGCGGTACAGGTCGATGACATCATGTCCGTGACCGAGACTGCAGGTCACCTGATCGATGGCTTCGGCACCCGATCCCGCGCCTATGTGCAGGTCCAGAACGGCTGTGATCATCGTTGCACCTTCTGCATCATTCCCTACGGGCGTGGCAACTCGCGCAGCGTCCCTGCGGGCGTGGTGGTGGACCAAATCAAGCGGCTGGTGGACCGGGGCTATAACGAGGTCGTGCTGACCGGCGTCGACCTGACCTCATGGGGCGCTGACCTGCCTGCTCAGCCGAAGCTAGGTGATCTGGTGATGCGCATCCTCAAGCTGGTGCCGGACCTGCCGCGCTTGCGGATCAGCTCGATCGACTCGATCGAGGTCGATGAAAACCTTATGCAGGCTATCGCGACGGAACCGCGCCTGATGCCGCATTTGCACCTGTCGCTGCAACATGGCGACGATCTGATCCTGAAACGCATGAAACGCCGCCACCTGCGCGACGACGCCATCCGCTTCACCGAAGAGGCCCGCAAGCTGCGCCCTGACATGACCTTTGGCGCGGATATCATCGCAGGCTTCCCCACCGAAACGGACGCCCATTTCGAAAACTCGCTGAAACTGGTCACGGAGTGCGACCTGACCTGGCTGCACGTCTTTCCCTATTCCAAACGCGAAGGCACACCGGCCGCCCGTATCCCACAGCAAATCAACGGCAACATTGTCAAAGCCCGCGCCGCCCGGCTGCGCGCCGCCGGAGAGGTTCAGGTCGCCGAACACCTGACCGCCCAACTGGGTAAAACCCATCACATTCTGATGGAGAACCCGCATATGGGCCGTACCGAGCAATTCACCGAAGTCACCTTCACCACCCCCCAACCCGAAGGCCAGATCGTCACCGCCACGATCACCGGTCACACGAGCAGCCAACTCAAAGCCTGATCCGTCCTTCATCTGGCCATAAATATCTCGGGGATGAATTGGCCGTAGGCCAAGAAGGGGCTGGCCCCTTCACCTCGCCTGCAACAAAAAACCCCCGCAGCCTTCCGGCGCGGAGGTTTTCAATTTCAGCGATGCAAAAACCTTAGTCTTTGCGCTTACCTTTGACACCGGCCCACAGGCGCTTGTTCACCAGATACAGCAGCACCGACAGAACCGACAGGAAGATCACGCCGACAAAACCGGAATACTTGCGCTCCATCATCTTGGGCTCAGCCGTCCACATCAGGAAGGCCGCAATATCCTCGGACATGGCTTCGACCGTGGCGGGGTGGCCATCGGCGAATTCAACCTGATCATCCGACATAGGAGGTGCCATTGAAATCCATCCACCGGGGAAAGCCTTGTTCTCATAGAGAATGGTGCCGGCCTCTTCTTTTTCCTCACCGGTATAACCGTCCAGCAGCGAGGCGATGTATTCCGCACCACCCATGCCTTTGAACAGCTGGTTGATCCCCAGACCGTAAGGGCCGTGGAAGCCCGCGCGGGCTTTGGCCATCAGGCTCAGGTCCGGTGCGCCGACGCCGGTATTGGCCGGGAAGTGGTCCGTCGGGATGGCCGCACGGAAATCGTCCAGCTCGGGATCGAACACTTCGAAGTTCTCTGCCGAATAGGCGATCACTTCTTCTTCCGAGTATCCCAGCGCTTCCAGATCACGCAGAGGTACATATTGCAGGCCGTGGCAGGCCGCGCAGACCTCGGTGTAGATCTGAAGACCGCGCTGCAGCTGGTGCTTGTCCCAGGTGCCAAACGGCCCTTCGAACGAGAAGTGGAAATCCTCGATATGCTGCTCGCCGCCACCTGCCGCGAAAGACGCAGCAGGGGTAAGGGCCAAGGCAAACGCGGCACCGATTGCAAGTTTCTTGAACATGTTTCCGGTCCCTCTTCTTACTCGGCCGGCGTGGCGTCGGCGTCAGCCTTGCCATAATGCGCGTTGAAGTCTTCTTCGATCGTCTCCGGCTGTGCATCGGGCTTTTCGATGACACCCAGGATCGGCAGGATCACGAAGAAATAGGCGAACCAGTAGGCGGACGCGATCAGCGAGAAGGTCGCATAGGGCTCCTCGGCGGGCATCGCACCCAGCCACATCAGGGCAAAGAAGTCGACGATCAGCAGGTAGAACCACCATTTGAACATCGGACGGTATTTGCCCGAACGCACGGTCGATGTGTCCAGCCACGGGGCCAGCGCCATCGCCAGGATCGCGCCGAACATCGCCAGAACACCAAAGAATTTGGCGTCGATGATGCCGCCGGTGATGAAGCTGGCGAATTGCACAACCCAGACCTCGCCGGTGAAGGCACGCAGGATCGCGTAGAATGGCAGGAAGTACCATTCAGGCACGATGTGTGCCGGCGTGACCAGCGGGTTGGCTTCAATGTAGTTATCGGGGTGGCCCAGATAGTTCGGCATGAAGCCGACAACCGCCCAGAACACGACCAGGATCACGGCCAGTGCGAACAGATCCTTGATCACGAAATACGGCCAGAAGGGCAGAGTGTCTTTCTCGGCATCAGCTTTCGACGTACGGCGAACCTCAACACCCGTGGGGTTGTTGTTGCCGGTGGTGTGGAAGGCCCAGATATGCACGATCACCAGCGCCGCAATCACGAACGGCAGCAGATAGTGCAACGAGAAGAAGCGGTTCAGCGTAGCGTTATCCACCGCGGGTCCACCCAGCAGCCAGGTCTGGATCGCGTCACCAACGAAAGGGATCGCGCCAAACAGTCCGGTGATCACGGTCGCTCCCCAGAAGGACATCTGACCCCAGGGCAGAACATAGCCCATGAAGGCAGTACCCATCATCATCAGGTAAATCAGCATCCCGATGATCCACGTGATCTCACGCGGGGATTTGTACGAGCCGTAGAACAGGCCACGGAAGATGTGGATGTAGACCGCAACAAAGAACAGCGATGCGCCGTTCATGTGCAGGTAGCGCAGCATATAGCCGCCATTCACGTTGCGCATGATGTGCTCGATGCTGGCAAAGGCCAGATCAACATGCGGGGTGTAGTGCATCACCAGAACGATACCGGTGACGATTTGCAGCGCCAGGCAGAACGCCAGGACGATGCCCCAGATCCACCACCAGTTCAGGTTCTTGGGGGTGGGGATCATGATGGTGTCGTAAATCAGGCCGACGATGGGCAGGCGGCTGTTCAGCCATTTCTCGCCGTTTGTCTTCGGCTCGTAATGATCGTGGGGAATTCCGGACATCTGGGTCTCCCTTAGCCGAGTTTAATGGTGCTGTTGTCTGTCCATTCCGCAGGCGGAACAGGCAGGTTTTCAGGCGCGGGGCCTTTACGGATTCGGCCAGCCAAGTCGTAGTGCGAACCGTGGCAGGGGCAGAACCAGCCGCCAAAGTCACCGGCATCACCCAG
The DNA here is from genome assembly GCF_056531325.1 of Ruegeria sp. N8. NCBI lineage: Bacteria > Pseudomonadati > Pseudomonadota > Alphaproteobacteria > Rhodobacterales > Roseobacteraceae > Ruegeria > Ruegeria sp. N8. The sequence continues at coordinate 43,282 of NZ_JBQFLQ010000009.1, forward strand.
CGGCACACAGCCCAGGTGCGTACATACGCCCATCTGAACCAGCCAGGCGCCGGGGGCTTCGCCCTCGGGCGAGGGCATGACGCGGTTTTCGTCGGTCGCGGGCGCATCAGCCGGTTGGTTGAAGTTGCGCGCCAGCGGATCGGGCAGCGCATCCAGACCTTCGGCGTCCTGCTCTTTGGCCTCTTGGATCTCGGCACCGGTGCGGTGACGGATAAAGACGGGTTTACCCAGCCATTTCACAGTCAGCTGCGTCCCCGGCTCAACGCCGCTCACGTCCACACGGATCGAGGACAGCGCCTGAACGTCTGCCGAGGGATTCATTTGGTTGATCAGGGGCCATACGGCTGCACCCGTCGCAACGACACCTGCGCCGCCAGCGACGTAGTAGAGGAAATCTCTGCGGGTGCCTTCGTGGTCTTCTGCGTGGGACACGAGGTTTTCTCCGATTCCGGCGCCCGGAGGATACCGGGCAAACATGCATCAGCACCGCATCAAAGCGGCGTCTCATCGCGGCTATCTATCCGGGAGAAATCGGTTCGTCCAGCGGTCATAGGCGCGCACTACGCCGCATCTGGGCATTCATGTCACAACGTCAGGGTATTTTTTCAAGGTCCGGGCCGGTTTGACCGGAAAAATCCACCTTTGCTCGCCCACGTCTGCTTGGGGTGATTCGGTTTGCTTTGGGCACGCCCGTCACCCTGATGGGTCTCAGTATTCTGGCCGGAGATTTCAGGTGAAATCACCCATAATTTTCCTGATTTTGGCCATGAAAATTTCAACTTTCGCCAGATTTGACCCAGCTAAATATATGAGTTCAAATTAGATATTTCAGAATGCCCAGTTGAGACGCGATTTCGATTGCACTTCAAAGATGAATGCAAGAAGGCGCGGGCAAGGACAATTCTCAGCAGGACGCATCCCATGCCCAAATTTCCCCTGATCACGTTTGTTTTCGCTCTGTCGCTGTCCTCGCAGGTCAGCGCCGCCGGGGACGCAGCCAAAGGAAAGGCGCTTTATAACCGGTGTTCCTCGTGCCACGCGATCATCAAGGGTGATGAGGTTCTGGTCAAAGGTGGAATCACCGGACCGAATCTATTTGGCGTGGTCGGGCGCGTTGCGGGTACAGAAACTGACTACTTGAATGGAAGCGAACGCCTGCCTATTGGCATGTTCACCGATGATATGATCCGCGCTGGACAAGAGGGGCTTGTCTGGACCGAAGACAACATTGCCGCCTATTCAAAAGATCCGATCCGCTTCATCAAAGACTACCTGGACGACGAAACCGCCCGCCCCAACATGAGCGTGCAGCTGAAAAAAGGTGCCGAAGATATCGCCGCCTATCTGGCCACCTTCAGCAACTGACCCTAGCGCTGGCCGCGCATCAGCGTGGCCAGCTTTGCCAAGTCCACCCCGATCCCACCGCCGACCTGATCCGCCGCCGCGAAGCGCACAGCATCGGGTTTGTTCTGATTCAGCTTCCAGGTGCCCTGAATATCATCCACCTGTATCCGACAGGGCACGATCATGCGCATCATCCGATCCAGCGCCTCGGGCGTCATCTTGTCTGTTGTCCAGGGTGGTTTGGGCAACAGCCGCTGCTCATAAAAGGCCGACTGGCGGTCCAAAAGGCCCTGCAACTCATCGTGCGGCCGCAGTTCCAGCATTCCCGTCAGATGGATCGCAACATAATTCCACGTCGGCACCTGATCTTCGACCCCGTACCAATCGGGTGAGACATAGCCGTCCGGCCCGGTGACGGCGATTTTCGCCGCGCGCGGGACTGTCAGCGCGCGGACAATCGGGTTCGACCGCACAAGATGCAATTCTGCGAACGTGCCATCTTCGCTCAGCAGGAAAGGCACATGACTGATCAAAGGAGCGCCTTCGGTGGACAACGCCACCACGCCAAAGGCCCGCGCGCGGGCAAATTCGACACTTAAGGCCTGATCTTCAGAGCGGAAAGCCGGGTTTGGGTGCATATCAAATCTCCTAACGGAACGCCTTGCAGATTCGCAGCGATCTTGGCAAGGTCCGCGTCGTTCTCAGGGCGGGGTGAAATTCCCTACCGGCGGTATGCGGGCGCTGACCCGTAAGCCCGCGAGCGGCCTCAGTACACGAGGTGACAAGCAGATCTGGTGAGAGGCCAGAGCCGACGGTTAAAGTCCGGATGAAAGAGAACGTGCAGCGTGCCCATTGGCGCGGCTGTTCGTGATCGCCTTGGGTGACGTGTCTGTTTTGCTAAGGAGATCACAAATGACACACACCCGCTATGCTTTCGTCAAAGCCAACTGGCATTCCGATATCGTCGATCAGGCGCTGGAAGGGTTCCAACAGGTCATCCCAGCCGACCAGATCGACGTCTACGATGTCCCAGGCGCGTTCGAAATGCCCCTGCTGGCGCGCGATCTAGCGCAAACCGGGCGCTACGAGGCCGTCGCCTGTGCCGCTTTTGTGGTGGATGGTGGTATCTACCGGCATGATTTCGTAGCAAAGGCGGTGGTCGACGGGTTGATGCGCGCGGGCATGGACACGGGCGTGCCGGTCCTGTCGGTCTCGCTGACCCCGCACCAGTATCAGGAAACCGACCATCACAACGCCATCTACCGCGCCCATTTCGTCGAAAAAGGCCGCGAGGCCGCCCAGGCGGCTCTGACAATCACAAAAACCCGCGCCTCAATCGTACAAGCGGCCTGATCGTTCTTCTGTTCGAAAATACCTCGGGGGAGTCGCGCCCGCGCGACGGGGGCAGCGCCCCCTTCCCCCGCTTTCCGCATGCAAATCCGCTTGAGGCCAAAGACACTCCCCGCTAATCACAATTTCCAAAGGAGCACGCCCCATGTCGATGAACAGCTTTGGACACCTCTTCCGCGTCACCACTTGGGGTGAAAGTCATGGCCCCGCCTTGGGCGCCACGGTGGATGGTTGCCCTCCGGGTGTCGCCATAGACGAAGCCATGATCCAGCACTGGCTGGACAAGCGCAAACCCGGGCAAAACAAGTTCACGACCCAGCGCCGTGAGCCCGATCAGGTGAAAATCCTTTCAGGCGTGTTCGAAGGTCAGACTACAGGCACCCCGGTTCAGCTGATGATTGAGAACACCGATCAACGTTCGAAAGACTACGGCGACATCATCGACAAGTTCCGTCCGGGACATGCCGATATCACCTACTGGCAGAAATACGGCATCCGTGACTATCGCGGCGGTGGGCGCAGCTCGGCCCGTGAAACCGCGTCGCGCGTCGCGGCCGGAGGGCTGGCACGTGAAGCGATCAAGCGGATCGCGCCCAACGTGCAGATCACAGGCTACATGACCCAAATCGGCCCACACAAAATCGACCGCGCCAATTTCGACTTGTCGCAGATCGAACAGAACCCGTTCTGGACACCTGACGCCCAAGCCGCCGACGACTGGGCCGCCTATCTGGATGACCTGCGCAAATCCGGAAACTCGGTTGGCGCTGTGGTCGAAGTCGTCGCGCGGGGCGTCCCCGCTGGGCTGGGCGCTCCGATTTATGCCAAGTTAGACACTGATCTGGCAGCCGCAATGATGTCGATCAATGCCGTCAAAGGTGTCGAGATAGGCGAAGGCATGGCCGCCGCCGAACTGACAGGTGAGGCCAACGCCGATGAGATTTTCATGGGTCAGAACGGCCCGCAATACAGCTCCAACCACGCGGGCGGAATTCTGGGCGGTATCTCGACCGGGCAGGACATCGTGGTGCGGTTTGCGGTAAAGCCGACCTCATCCATCCTGACCACACGCAAGACGATCACCAAATCGGGTGAGGAAACCGAGATCATCACCAAAGGCCGCCACGACCCCTGCGTCGGCATCCGAGCCGTCCCGGTGGGTGAGGCGATGATGGCCTGTGTGATTCTGGACCACCTGCTGCTACATCGCGGCCAGATCGGAGAAAACCGTGGACATATCGGCTGACCTGCGCAGCCGCCTGCGCGCTGTCGTGGCGCAACGCATGGAAACGGACCCGGCCCATGATCTGGCCCATCTGGACCGTGTCTGGGTAAACGCTCGGGCCATTTCCGATGACCAGACTGACATGACTGTCCTGCTTGCCGCCAGCTATCTGCACGATCTGGTCAACTTGCCAAAAGATGACCCGGATCGCCATCTGGCCTCGCGCAAGTCCGCATCGGAATCAGTGCCTATTCTGAGTGGATTTGGCTTTAGCCGCGCCCAGGTTGACGCCACCAAACATGCCATTGAGGCACATAGCTTCTCGGCTAATATCCCGCCCGAGACGCCCGAGGCACGCATCCTGCGCGATGCCGACAGGCTGGATGCGCTGGGCGCCATCGGGATTGCACGGAACTTTTCGGTCTCGGGCGCATTGGGGCGCAAGCTCTACGATGCAGCCGATCCGTTTGCGGCTGATCGCGCGCTGGATGATCTGCACTATTCGCTCGACCATTGGAAAGTGAAACTGCTGAGCTTGTCTGATGACATGCTGACTGAAACCGGGCGGCAGATCGCAAAAGCAAGGACCGCGCGTATGATCCGTTTTCTGCACGAGTTCGCCGAGGAAATCGGCAGTGACCTGCCGCGGACGTGGATAAACGGCGACGCGACCGGTTGATCTTTGCCCGTTAAAGGCGCAGGGTCCGGCCCATGGCAAAATCCTTAACATCGCATCGACCCGCCCTGGCGGTGGGTCTGAAGCTGGGCGCATTGTTCCTGTTCACGGCTATGGCCGCATTGGTCAAAGCGCTGTCGGATACGTTCCCGCCGGGCGAGATGGTCTTTTTCCGCTCGCTCTTTGCCATCCCTGTGATCATTGGCTGGCTGCTCTGGCGTGGAGAGCTGGCGCAAGGGTTGATCACCCGAAAGCCGATGGGCCACGTCTGGCGCGGTGTTCTGGGAACTTCGGCCATGGGGCTGACCTTTACGGGGCTTGCCCTGCTGCCTCTGCCCGAGGTCACGGCCATTGGCTACGCCACGCCGATCTTCACGCTGATTCTGGCGGCCGTCATTCTGGGTGAGCGCATTCGCATGATCCGTATCGGTGCTGTCGGCCTTGGGCTGCTGGGCGTTCTGATCATGATCTGGCCTCGGCTGGGCGGCAACAACATGGAAAGCACGGCAAGCCTCGGCGCGCTATGCGTTCTGGTTGCCACGATGGCGCGAGGATTCGTGCAAATCCATATCCGACAACTGGTTCAGGTCGATCACCCCGCCGCCGTGGCCTTTTACTTTTCTGTCACGGCAACGCTGCTGTCCGCCTTGACGGCATTTTGGGGATGGACCGCGCCCACGCTTGAACAGACCCTAATATTGGCTCTTGTGGGGCTGACAGGAGGGGTTGCACAGATATTGGTCACGACGTCCTACAAGTTCGCGCAAGCCTCGATGCTGGCACCTTATGACTATACCACGATGCTGTTTGCGGTGGTCATCGGCTATGTCTGGTTCGACGAGCTGCCGACTTTGGTCATGCTGGGTGGGGCAGCGTTGGTTATCGCGGGAAATGTGGTGGTGATCCTGCGCGAACGGCAACTGGGGCTGGAGCGGGCAAAAGCGCGTTCAGTCACGGATCCCAAAGGCTGATCTTTACCTTTCGCGAACTTCACCTAGGTTGGGCGCAACACAAGGAAAGGTTCCCACCATGAGTGATGCGCAGGATCACAAGGAAAAGATGCAGAAGGTGCAGGCCCAGCACCGCAAGAAAGTCTCCGAGGCCGTAGACCCCGAGCGCGGGTTGGTCCTGATCAATACCGGCAAGGGCAAGGGTAAGTCCTCGGCGGCGTTTGGTGTGGTCATTCGGGCGCTGGGCTGGGGCCAGAAAGTTGCCGTTGTGCAGTTCATCAAGGGTAAGTGGAAAACGGGTGAGCGGCGTTTCTTTGAAGAACGCGATCTGGTCACATGGCACACAATGGGCGAGGGCTTTACCTGGGACACGCAGGACCGAGAGCGTGACATCGCCGCGGCGAACGCCGCCTTTGGCAAGGCGTGTGACCTGATGGCCAGCGGGCACTATGACCTGGTGGTTTTGGACGAGATCAACATTGCCCTTCGGTACGAGTATCTGTCGGTCGAGCAGGTCATTGATGGGCTGAATGCACGCTCGGACAAAACCAGCGTGTTTCTTACGGGCCGCGACGCGCCGCAGGCGCTGCGTGACTATGCAGATCTTGTCACCGAAATGACGGAAGAGAAACACCCGTTCCAAGCTGGTATCAAAGCCCAGCGCGGCGTGGATTTTTAAGTGTTGGAATGACAGAGTGCCACTGATCATAAGTCTGGGGCGCTCTGATCCCATTAAATTGCGCGAGACTTTGGGTCCAGCGTGATCGACCACAGCTCGGTATCGGCGCGGTCCATCAGACGCACTGTCATCTGCTCGGTGGCTCCGTCGATATCCACCAATCCAAAGAACTGCAGACCGGCGCTGGGGGGTAGATTGACACCTTGTCCCTCGGCCGGGGCTTTGACGAATTTGACCTCGGGGCCGAAGGTCCCATCCAAGGCGTTCGGCCCAAAAGTTCCGGCATGCAGCGGGCCCGAGACGAATTCCCAGAACGGCTCAAAATCCTGGAATTGCGCTTTGTTAGGGTCGTAATAGTGCGCGGCGGTATAGTGAACGTCAGCGGTGAACCAGACCGTATTGGTGATCCCGGCGGTTTTGATAAATTGCAGCAGTTCGGCAATCTCCAACTCGCGCCCTTTGGCGGGGCCGCTATCGCCGTTTGCGATGGCTTCGGCCCCGGCTTGTTCCCGCCAGTTGTCCCAGACGATCAGACCGATTGGCATGTCGGATGCGATAACCTTCCACGTCGCCTCGGACGCGGCGAGTTCCCGTTTCAGCCAAGCCAGTTGCTCGGCCCCTAGAATGCGGGACTGATCAGTGATCTCATCCTCCATCGAGGCCCCGTTCGGCCCGCGATAGCTGCGTAGGTCCAAAAAGAACACGTCCAGCATTGGACCATATGCGATCTTGCGATACACCCGCCCCGGCTCGGCCGGGGTGATGCGCAGCGGTGTCATTTCGTGGAAGGCACGGGCAGCGCGGGATTGCAGCACGTGCACCGATTTCTCAGAATAGCGGTCGTCCGAGATCAGGTCTTTCGCATCCGACCAGTTGTTCACGACCTCATGGTCATCCCACTGAAAGAAGGTCGGGCAGACGGCGTTCATAGAGCGCACATGCTCGTCCATCATATTGTATTTCCACTGACCACGGAATTCGTCCAGCGTTTCAGCCACTTTGCGTTTCTCGTCGATCAGGGTTGTGTTTTTCCAGATCAGTTGATCGCCCTTGACGACCTCATCCTGCATCGGACCATCGGCATAAATCGTGTCGCCCGAGTGGATGAAGAAATCGGGCTTGTGCTGCGCCATGGTGGCGTAGGTGCGCATCCCTTCGTCGTCGATGCCCCAACCCTGCCCAGCGGTATCGCCCGACCAGGCAAAGCGGATATTCCGGCGTGAGGTTGGTGCAGTGCGAAATTGGCCAATAATAGGCTCTGATATGGCGCTAATGTCGTATAGATCCGCTGCGGTAAACCGATAGAAGATGTCCTGATCCGACGGCAACCCGTCGACCAACCGCTTGACGGCCAAGTCGCTGTTGGGGATTGCATCCATAGGGGTCAGTTTGCGCGCATCGGTAAAGCTCTCGGTGGTCGAGACCTCCATCATCACGCGAGCCGGTCGATCGGTGCGAGTCCAGATCATACCCGAGGTGGTGTCAACATCACCCGACTGAACGCCGTGGGTGAAAACCGGGCGCGAGGATGCGCGGCTGATGGCGGGCATGGACAGTGATGCGGCAAAGGCGGTGCTGCCAGCCAGAAAGGCGCGGCGGTTGGGGCGAAGGATTCGGGTCATTTGGGCTCTCCTGTCTGGTGGCCCTTCAGGACCACGCAATTGGTGAGCGGCAGTGAGCCACCTGTTTGTAAAACAAGCGGCTCAGTTTTTTGAAAGTATCACGATGATATTGTGACACTTGTGGATAAGGTGCTTAGGCCGTGACTTCCTGTTCCGGCGCGCTGAGTGCGATCACGACAACAACTGCCGCACCGTTCACCCAGTAGAATACCGCATCCAGGCCGGAAAATCCAAGCAGGCTGGGCGCAGCAAGGAAGGTCAGCCCGACCAGAAGATCGACTGTCAGGTGCAGTTTATAGGGCAGCACACGCCAAATCCCCAGATGGTGATCGGTCAGCACGGTCAGCACAAATGCTGCGACGCCGGTCACGACCGACAGCCACAGCGCCAGCGGGTTGGATTGGCCTAGACCCAGTATGAATGGCAAGGTCATCAGCGCAATGGCAACGGGGTAATCCAGATAGGCGTGAATGTTGCGGGTCACGAAACGGGCAGACATGGAAGGTTCCTTTCCTTAGCTTGGTATGAGTCCAAGTTAGATCAGTAACCCCGAACGCATCAGTCCGGATCGTTCGCATGATATTGCAGATCGTCCAAAATTCCGTCGCTTCAGTGCATGGCTCGATAAGCCGCCGGGGACAGACCGACCTGCTTCTTGAACACGCGCGAGAATGCGGCCTCGGACGCATAGCCTACTTCTGCAGCTGCGTCCGCGACGTTCCAGCGGCTTTCGGTCAGACCATGGCAGGCGATCTGCATGCGCCAGTCGGTCAGGTATTGCATCGGAGTCGTGCCCATCTTTTCGGCGAATAATTGGGCAAAGGCCGTGCGTGACATCCCGGCCTCGCGGGCCAGCAACTCGACGCTCCAGTCCTGCGCCGGAGACTGGTGGAAAGCTGTCAGCGCGCGTGACACGCGGGGATCAGCAAACCCAGCCAAGGCAGATTCGCTGGGGCTTTGATGTTCCAGATGGGCGCGGATGGCTTGGGCAAACAGCACTTCGGATAGTTTCAGCGCAATCAGATCGCCGCCAATGCGGGCGCCGCTGACCTCGGACCCGATCATGCGCAGGGTCGATTCGATCCAGGCTCCGGCCTCTTCGCCGTAGTTCTCGATCAGGATATAGGGGGGCAGCCGGTCGATTAGCATATGTCCCGTGCCCTGCCGCCCCGGCGGGCCGGTGAACGAGAAATGCCCGCAGATCAGCTGCGTATCCCGGCTTTTGTCCTCGCCGCCATAGACCAGAACGCCGTCGCCTTGGTAGCCGGATTTTTCCAGCACCTCTTCCAAAGGCAAAGCGTCCAGCGGTTTAACCTCATTGCAGAGCAGAGCATGCGCGGACCCGTGCGGGATCAGGATCAGGTCGCCTTGCCGTAGCCGCAGTGTTTCGCCGGTGGTCGAGACATGCACCTTCAGCTCGCCCCGCTGTACAAAGTGAAACCGGGCCACGTTTTCGAAGGCTGGCACCTGGACGCCAAAGGGCGGCGTGAACGATGTGCGGAAGTAGAACGTGCCTTTTAGGGACAGGCGCGTGAGGATATCGCTGAGCAGGTCTAACATATGCTTAACCTAAACGATTATGCGCATACATCCATGGGTTCGAACGATCTGCAATAAATCCCGCACGTTTGGCAAAAGAAAACCCCCGCGGATCCGCGGGGGTTCGTTAGAATTGGTTGTTTGGGATCAGGCGCGGACCAACGCCTCATAGTCCGAGGCGATCTCGCGGGTGAGGTCGCCTACCTCGAACGTATAATCGCCAATTTGCCCGACCGGAGTGACCTCGGCCGCTGTACCGGTCAGCCAGCATTGTTCGAATTCGGCCATTTCCTCGGGCTTGATGCGGCGTTCGTGGACAGTGATGCCCTTGTCTTTCAGCATCTGAATGACGGTCTGGCGGGTGATGCCGTTCAAAAAGCAGTCGGCTAGAGGGGTGTGAACTTCACCATCTTTGACGAAGAAGACATTGGCGCCGGTAGCCTCGGCCACATAGCCGTTGTAGTCCATGAACAAGGCATCCGAGCATCCCTTGGCCTCGGCTTTGTGCTTGGAGATGGTGCAGATCATGTAGAGACCCGCCGCTTTTGCGTGAACCGGGATGGTTTCGGGGCTGGGGCGTTTCCATTCTGCGATATCCAGCTTCGCACCCTGCATCTTGGCGTCGCCGTAGTATGCGCCCCAAGGCCAGACAGCCACGGCCATCCGCACCGGGTTCTTGGCCGATGCGACGCCCATATCCTCACCCGAGCCGCGCCAGACCAGAACGCGCACATAGGCGTCCTGCAGTCCGCTGGCTTTCAGGGTTTCTTCCTTGGCGGCCTCGATATCGTCCACCGAATACGGCATTGGCATGTCCAGAGCCTCGGCCGAGGCGATCAGACGCTCGGAGTGTTCGCGGCTTTTGAAGATTTTGCCGCCATAGGCGCGTTCGCCTTCAAAGACCGAAGACGCATAGTGCATCGCATGGGTCAGGATGTGTACATTGGCCTCGCGCCAGGGCACCAGTTTGCCATCCAACCAGATGACACCATCACGATCATCATATCCCGACATGCGAAACCTCCTGAACCGGGCTGAAATTTCCGATTGTTGCGTTATTTAAGTCCGAAGCGGACATAATGTTGCGCAAAAACTGCGATTCGATACCTGTCTGCCCTTGGAATGTCAATAACGCTGACATAAACTCGACCCAAGTAACGAATGAGGCACAAGATGTCCGACACCCGTCCCGCCCAGGTCTTTGGCGGAGAAAGCCTGCTGTTTCTGACGGACGAGCAGCTACGGCAAGGGATCGAAGCGATGTTTTTCGCGTATCGCGGGTTTACGGCGGACCCTGATCGCATTCTGTCCGAATTGGCCTATGGTCGCGCCCATCACCGGGCCATTCATTTCATCAACCGGGCTCCGGGAACCACGGTGAACAATCTGCTGGCCATATTGGGTGTGACGAAACAGTCTCTGAACCGGGTGTTGCGAACCTTGATTGACGACGGGTTGGTCGAAAGTCGGGTAGGAACCGTGGACAAACGTGAAAGGCACCTATTTCTGACAGAGAGAGGCCGAGAATTGGAGACTACTTTGTCCGAGGCGCAGCGCGTTCGGATGCGGGCGGCGTACAAGGAAGCGGGCCCCGAGGCTGTTTCAGGGTTTCGTAAAGTGCTTGAAGCGATGATGGATGCTGATATGCGTCATGCATACAGGAAATTGCGGGATACCACCTCATGAGCGATATGGACGCGCATCTGCTGATCGTTGACGATGACGAACGCATTCGGGATCTGCTCAAGAAGTTTCTGATGCGGAACGGGTTTCTGGTGACGTCGGCCCGTGATGCAGCCCACGCGCGGCGGGTGTTGTCGGGGTTGGATTTCGACATGATCGTGCTGGATGTGATGATGCCGGGCGAAGATGGTGTCAGCCTAACGAAGGCGCTGCGCGAAACCCATTCGACGCCGATCCTGTTGCTTACCGCGCGCGGCGAGACCGAGCATCGGATCGCGGGGCTTGAGGCTGGGGCCGATGACTATTTGGCCAAGCCGTTCGAACCCAAGGAATTGTTGCTACGGATCAACGCGATCCTGCGTCGGATGCCCGAGACACCTGCGCAAGAGACGGTTAGCAAGATCCTGAACCTCGGACCCATCCGCTATGATGTTGAGAAGGGCGAGATGTGGCAGGGCGAAGAACCTGTGCGTCTGACGGCTACGGAAAGTCAGTTGATGAAGATTTTCTCAGCCCAACCGGGTGAGCCGATCAGCCGGTCGAAGCTGGTTGAAGATTTGGGCCGCGACAAAGGCCAGGCGCAGGAGCGCGCGGTGGACGTGCAGATCACCCGTTTGCGGCGCAAGATCGAACAGGACCCCAAGCAGCCGCGGTATTTGCAAACTGTGCGCGGTGCAGGGTACATGTTGGCCCCGGACTAAGGGCCGCTGCGCGGCGATTTTTTGCCTTCGGCGAGGATATTGTTAGCCAGATGAAGATGGGATCCTGATGAAGACTGCGCTTTTGACTCATGCGGATTGTCTTGGACATGTGACGCCGGACGGCCACCCTGAGCGGGTCGCGCGATTGGAACATATTCTGCATGCCTTGGAGCCGCTGGATTTGGATCGCAAGACTGCGCCCTTGGCAGCAGATGATGATCTGCGGCGTATTCATCCGGACAGCTATATTGAAGACGTTCGGCGCAGCGCACCTGTGGATGGGTTTCGGCAGATCGACGGCGATACGTTCATGTCGCCGGGTTCGGTGAGCGCGGGGTATCGCGCGGCGGGGGCAGCTGTTCGGGCGGTGGATTTGGTGCTGGGCGGTGAGGCGCCGAATGCGTTCTGTGCAGTGCGGCCTCCGGGGCATCATGCTGAGACGGACACCGCCATGGGGTTTTGCTTGTTCGGCAATGCTGCGCTGGCGGCGAAACATGCACTGGATCACCACGGGCTGAGCCGCGTGGCCGTTGTGGATTTCGACGTGCATCACGGCAATGGCACGCAGGATCTGCTGTGGGACGAAAAGCGCGCGTTGGTCATTACCAGCCAGCAGATGCCCTTGTGGCCGGGATCTGGACGCCCCGATGAAACCGGTGCTTATGACACGGTGCTGAATATCCCTCTGGCACCTGGTACAGGTGGGGCCGAGATGCGTGCGGCCTATGAACGGTTGGCCTTCCCGCGTCTGCGTGCCTTTGCACCTGAGCTGATCATTATCTCGGCAGGGTTCGATGCGCATCAGGATGATCCGCTGGCCGAATTGAACTGGTCCACCGGGGATTTTGCCTGGCTCACGTCAGAGCTGTGCCAGATCGCGGCAGAGCTGTGCGGCGGTCGTATCGTCTCGACTCTGGAGGGCGGGTATGATCTGAAAGCCTTGGCCGAGGCCACCCGTGCTCATGTGGAAGAATTGATGAAAGCAGCCAAATGACCGAGACACCCGTCGACCAGATGACATTCGAACAGGCTATGAAAGAGCTGGAGGCCGTGGTTGGTCAGCTTGAGCGTGGCGATGTTGCATTGGACCAGTCCATTGCTCTGTACGAACGCGGGGCGCAGCTGAAGAAACGCTGCGAGGATGAGTTGAAGCGGGCCGAGGAAAAAGTGGCGGCGATCACGCTGGACGCCAATGGTCAGCCGACCGGGACCACGCCTGTCGAAGGTCAGTAAATGTTTCGAGACAGACTGGCACAGGATGCCGCGCTTATTCAGAACCATTTTGATAAGGTTCTGGGGGCGCTGGACAATCTGGATGTGACCCAGGCGATGGCCTATGCCACCAAGGGCGGCAAAAGGCTGCGCGGATTTTTGGTATTGGAAAGTGCGCGGTTGCATGGTGTTGAGACTGAACGAGCCATTTGGCCCGCGACGGCTATAGAGGCGCTGCACGCGTATTCGCTGGTCCATGATGATCTGCCTTGCATGGATGATGATGATCTGCGCCGGGGGCGGCCCACGGTTCATGTAAAATGGGATGAGGGTACGGCCGTTCTGGCCGGGGACGCGTTGCAGACGCTCGCGTTTGAGCTTTGCGGGAACGCGCAGGTTGGCGAGGCCGCAATTCGCTCAGATTTGACCCTAACACTGGCAAAAGCCAGCGGTGCGCAAGGTATGGTGCTGGGACAGGCGCTGGATATCGCGGCGGAAACGGCGGAGGCTCCGCTGACGCTGGAACAGATCACGCGGTTGCAGGCAGGTAAGACCGGGGCGCTGATCGAATGGTCTGCCTGCGCGGGGGCACGGCTGGCTCAGGCAGACCCGGACCCGCTGCGCCACTATGCCCGTGCTCTGGGCCTTGCCTTTCAGATCGCGGATGACATCTTGGATGTTGAGGGTGATGCCGAAAAAGCCGGAAAACGTCTGCAAAAGGATGCAAAGGCGGGCAAGGCCACCTTTGTCTCGCTGCTGGGGCTGGACGCCGCCAAGGCCCGCGCGGCGGAGCTGGTGGATCAGGCCTGTGCTGCGCTGGATGGCTATGGGCCTGCCGCTGAAACCTTGAAGGACGCCGCCCGCTTCGTTATTGCCCGGGACAGCTAAGCCAGGAACGCGCCATATGTCTGACCGCCCGAATACGCCCCTGCTGGACCTTGTGAGCCGCCCTGCGGACCTCAAGCAGTTTTCGGATTCGCAGTTGCGGCAGATCGCCGATGAATTGCGGGCTGAGACCGTCTCGGCCGTTTCCGTCACCGGCGGGCATTTGGGCGCTGGTTTGGGTGTCGTCGAGCTGACCACCGCGCTGCACGCCGTCTTTGACACCCCGCGCGACAAGATCATCTGGGATGTGGGGCACCAGTGCTATCCTCATAAAATCCTGACCGAACGGCGCGACCGGATCCGCACACTGCGCATGAAAGACGGGCTGAGCGGGTTCACAAAGCGCAGCGAAAGCCCCTATGACCCGTTCGGGGCTGCACATTCCAGTACCTCGATCAGTGCTGCGCTTGGGTTTTCCGTCGCGCGCGATTTGGGCGGTATCACGCCCGAAGGGTTGGGCGATGCGATTGCTGTGATCGGCGATGGGTCGATGTCCGCAGGCATGGCGTTCGAGGCGATGAACAATGCGGGCCACCTGAAAAAACGCCTGATCGTAATCCTGAATGATAATGAGATGAGCATTGCGCCCCCGGTTGGTGCGCTGTCCAGCTATTTGTCGCGGATTTATACCGAAGCCCCGTTCCACGATCTGAAAGCCGCCGCCAAAGGCGCGGTGTCCCTGCTGCCGGAACCCTTCCGCGAGGGGGCGAAACGCGCCAAAGAAATGCTTAAGGGAATGGCCATGGGCGGCACGTTTTTCGAGGAGCTGGGATTCTCGTACATCGGTCCCATCGACGGGCATGACATCGACCAGTTGCTGCCGGTGTTGCGTACCGTCAAGGCACGGGCGACCGGGCCGATCCTGATCCACGTGCTGACCAAAAAGGGCAAGGGCTATGCCCCCGCCGAGCAAGCCCGCGACAAGGGGCATGCAACCGCGAAATTCGACGTAGTGACGGGCAAACAGCACAAAGCGCCATCAAACGCGCCGTCCTATACCTCGGTCTTTGGCAAGACGCTGGTGGAAGAGGCCGAGCGCGACGACAAGATCGTGGCTGTGACTGCGGCGATGCCAGATGGCACCGGGCTGAACCTGTTTGCAGAACGCTACCCCTCACGTTGTTTCGACGTGGCGATTGCTGAACAGCACGGCGTGACCTTTGCCGCCGCGCTGGCTGCGGGCGGGATGAAGCCGTTCTGCGCGATGTATTCGACTTTCCTGCAGCGCGGTTATGATCAGGTTGTGCATGACGTGGCCATTCAACGCCTGCCGGTCCGGTTCGCCATCGACCGCGCGGGGCTTGTGGGGGCCGATGGCGCGACGCATGCGGGCTCGTTCGACATCGCTTATCTGTCCAACCTGCCGGGCATGGTGGTGATGGCCGCCGCCGATGAGGCCGAGCTGATGCACATGGTCGCCACCGCCGCTGCGCATAACGAAGGCCCCATCGCGTTCCGCTATCCGCGGGGTGAGGGTGTAGGCGTCGACCTTCCCGAGCGCGGGGAAGTTCTGGAAATTGGCAAAGGTCGCATCATCCAAACCGGCGCGCGGGTTGCGCTGCTGTCCTTCGGCACCCGTCTGGCCGAAGTTCAAAAAGCGGCCGAGGCGCTTACCGCTAAGGGTATCACGCCGACGATCGCCGATGCGCGTTTTGCCAAACCGCTGGACCGCGACCTGATTCTGGATCTGGCCGCCAATCACGAGGCGCTGATCACCATTGAAGAAGGGGCGATTGGTGGCTTTGGCAGCCATGTGGCGCAATTGTTGGCGGATGAAGGCGTGTTTGATGCGGGTCTGAAATACCGTTCGATGGTGCTGCCTGACATCTTTATCGATCAGGCCAGCCCGGCGGATATGTACGCGGTAGCTGGTATGAATGCCGAGCAGATCGAGGCCAAAGTACTGTCGGTTCTGGGCGTGGCCACAATCGGCGAAAAGCGCGCCTGATCTCTGTTTTCGCAGAAAATGGTGCCTATAGATGGCACTGAACAAAGTAGTCACCAAGCGTCAAATCCAATGAGCCTCCTTCTCGGATCAACTGACGTTTCCTGTAACTCGCGAGGCGTCTTCAATGATGCCACTACAAGCTCACTTCGGTGCCTCGCCAAAGTAACCCCCAAAAAATGCGATCATCGCTAACAACACACCAACCAATATCACGATCACAAGCAGTGCTCCGCTACCTTTGGCAAAATATCCCAGTGAGACTAGGCCAACCACGAAGATGCCGACCAGAAAGTAGAGTACTGTATTGTCCATCTTTACCCCCAAATGAGTTGTTTACACTCAACAACTACATGCTCGAAAAAAAACGATCCAAAGACCGCTAATAGATGACGTCAAACGGCTTTCGGTGACTGTCGAATGCCGCTCAGCGTGGCGAACAAGACCGGTACCAGGATCATCGTGAGCATCGTACCCACCGTCAAACCGCCCATGATCGTTACAGCAAGACCCACCCAAAACACGTCTGGCAGTAGCGGTATCACACCCAAAACTGTAGTGGCGGCGGCCAGTACGACAGGGCGCAGTCTTGAGGCTCCGGCATTCAAAACGGCGTCGTAGCCCGGCTGACCTTCGGCCAAGTTATCGTTGATCTGATCGATCAGAACGATTGCGTTTTTGATCATCATGCCCGCCAGGCTCATGCCCCCGAGCAAGGCAACGAACCCAAACGGTGTGTTTGTGAGGAGCAGGCTCGGAACAATACCTATCAGCACAAAAGGTACAGTCAGGAAAATGACAAGCGGTCTGCGGTATGAGTTAAACAGCCCAACTACAATCAATGCCATGATCGAAAACGCGGGGATCATACCCGGAATCAAAGACGCTTGCGCAGAAACTGTGTCCTCGTACTCTCCACCCCATTCCATGCTGTAGCCCGGCGGCAAGTCAGCCTCCAAAGCTTCGAATTCGGCAAGAACTGCGGCGCGATAGCTTGGCAGAGTTACGCTATCGATTGAATTGGCTTGCACAGTCAGAACACGGCGCCGGTCGCGACGATTGATCGTCGGGTCTTCGAGCTGGATATTCACGCCGCGTACGACCTGCGCCAATGGCACAGGCTCAACAGAAAACGGTGACTGAAGTTGCAACAGTTCAAAGTTGTCAACGGCAGCCACGTCTTCTGCGCCGGGCCGAACGATGATTGGCAGCAACTCGTCACCTTCGCGGTAAAGGCCGACCGAACGCCCGTCAAATGCACGTTTTGTCGTGTTACCAAGATCTTCATAGGTGATGCCGGTCCATCGCGCTCGGTCCTGGTCATAGGCTGGGACTGTTTTCAGGACACGGTTGCGCCAATCGGTGCGCGCCACTTTCGTCCATTGATGCTGATCTAATATCGCAACTGCTCTGTCACCAATTTTGCGCAATGTCTCAGGATCAGCATCCGCCGGGCCGACGATGCGGTTCTCGAACGCCCATGTATTGCTAGGTCCTACACCAAATTGGCGTGTGAAAGAGGTCGCCTCGGGGATATTGGCTGATATCCAAAGCGATATCTCTTTGGTCATCTCTGGAATGTCGCGGTAATCCTCGACGTTCACAATGACTTGCGCGTAGGATGGGTTGGTTCCCTCGGGGTCGACCGGCAGGTAGAAACGCGGCGGGCCAGCTCCGATAAAGCTGGCGATGCCAGTGACACGATCGTCCATTTCAACCTTTTCTTCGATCCGCGAGATCGCTTCTGACACTGCTTCAATCCGAGTTCCTTCAGGCGCGTAATAGTCGATCATGTATTTGGTCATCGACGAGGTCGGGAAAAACAGCTGTGTGATAGACCCAAAGCCAACCCCGGCAATGACCAAAGCACCCAAAGCCACCCCGATCGTCAGATAACGCACGCGGATCGCCGCAGCCAGAAAGCGGCGGTAAATCGCATAGAAACCGGTGTCAAAGGTCTCGCTTGCTCCACCCTTTGGCTCCGGTAGCATGGCAACGCATTGCAGTGGTGTTGCCGTCATCGACAGCAACCAACTGACCAGCAACGCGATCCCAACAACTGAGAAGAGTGTTCGGCAGTACTCCCCTGCGCTCTCGACAGATGCAAAGATCGGGTAGAAAGCCATGACCGCGACAAACGTGGCCCCAAGCAACGACATAGCGGGACGCGTTGCGGCCTCAATCGCGGCCTTTGCACGGTCCATTCCTTGCGACATCCGGACCATGGCGCCGTCCGCTACCACGATCGAGTTATCTACCATCATGCCGAGCGCAATGATCAATGCACCCAAGGACATGCGCTGAAGATCTATGCCAAGTGCTGCCAAGGGTATGAAGGTGGTAAGGATTGTTAGAATCAGCCCGCTGCCGATGATGATCCCCATCCGAACACCCATCGCCAAAGTTAAAACGACCAGGACGATTGCGACGGCTTGGGCAAGGCTCACCAGAAAACTGCTGACCGCAAGGTTTACGTCATCGGATTGCCAATGAACCCGTTCAACCTCGATGCCCATCGGCAGGCTTGCGATCAGTTCTGATACTCTCGCATCTACCGCCTCACCAACACTGACAACGTTGACCCCAGACTGGAAGGATATGGCCAAACCAATAGATGGAAGGGCGTTATAACGCATCATAGTTATCGGTGGGTCAATGTAGCCTTCTTTAACCTCAACGATGTCGCCCAGCCTTAGCAACTCTGGCCCACGACGTTGACCGCTTTGAGCCTGATCCAGACCACTTGGTCGGACGACTAAATCTGCGATGTCAGTTGGGCTTGTGAAGGTTCCGCTGGGCGCAATGCGCATGCGGTAGTCACCGACGTTTACCCGCCCTGCATCCACGATCGCATTCTGGGTCTGTAACGTGTTGAGAATTGTCTGAGCCGAAACTCCCAATGCGGCCAAGGCTTCTTCCCGTGTTTCCAGATAAATGACCCTGTCGCGTTCGCCCCAAAGATCGACGCGGCCGACACCGTCGATCAGCGAGAGCTCTCGCTTGAAGTCTTCGGCATACCCATCAAGCTCCTGAGCAGAGAACCCATCGGACGTCATAGCCAGCAGTAGACCGAAGACATCACCGAAATCATCGTTGATGGCAGGACGACCTGCGCCCGGGGGCAGGTCTGTTTCCACGTCTCTGACTTTCCGACGTAGTGTGTCCCAGATTTGCGGTAGCTGGTCCGACCAATAGTTCGGGCGAATTTCGACTTTAATCGTCGACACACCCGCCCTGCTTTCGCTCGAGATGTAATCAATCTCCTTAATTTCCTGGAGTTTCAGCTCGATCCGTTCTGTGATCTCTTGCTCAACTTCTTCAGGGCTGGCGCCGGGATAGAGGGTGGTCACAACCGCAGTTTTGATAGTGAACTCGGGGTCTTCTAGCTGCCCCAGACTAAAGAAAGCCGAAATGCCGCCCAACGTAAGCATGACTACCGTGAACCAAACGAATTTGGCGTTGCGGATGGAGAACGCCGCGAGACCCATTACTCTGTATCCTCGGAAAGTCGTGAAACTTTTTGGCCTTCTCGCAAAGAGTTCGCTCCGGCAGTGACGACCACATCACCAAATTCCAGACCTTCACTAACGGCCACCCCTTGCGACCGGGGCGTGCCAAGCGAAACCTTCCTTGCCGTTACGGTTTCTGAGCTGGCATCGAATACCCAGACATGCGGATCTGTTTCCCCTTCAGGCACGAAAACCGCGCTGGCAGGAACCATGATCGCATCGAATGGTTCGTGCCCTTCCTTTGGCTGGCCACGGACGCGCCCTGCCATACCCGGAAGAACAAGTGCGTCTTCCGGTTGATCCATAATCAACGTGACAGGGAAGGTTCGGGTCGTCGCCGAAGCCTCGGATCCAATCTCGCTGATTTCCGCCGGTAGAACCACATCCCCCAGAGCATCAAAAGTAACGGTGATGTCTTCAATGTGAGGGATCAGGGCGATGTATCGTTCGGGGATATCGATCACCACTTCGATGCGTTCGGCATCCAAAATGCGCAGCACCGGAGTCTGAGCGGCGACTTCTTCGAAATCTTCAATGTATTTGCCGACAACACGACCATCGAACGGTGCCGCCAAACTCGTATAGGTTAAATCCAGAGTGGCTCTGTCCAGAGCGCCTTGAACAGAATTGATGGCCGCCTGAGCGGATGTCTCGCCAGCGATAAATCGGTCAAGTGTCGCTTGAGCAGCAACGTCCTTTTCGACCAGCGATCGTTGCCGATCTGTTTGCAACTTGGCGTTCTCAAACGTTGCCTGTGCGCTTGCTAGTTCGGCTGTAAGCCGGTCTACTTCCGCCTGGTATGGGGCTGGATCCAAGGCTGCCATAATGGCACCCTTCGTTACAAGGTCGCCAACCTGAACATCGACGCCAACAACATTGCCCGGTACGCGAAAGGCCAATGAGACTTCGCGCGCGGCCCTGGCTGTTCCGACAAAATATCGGTCATGCAAACTGGAGAGGTCGGAAATCTCGATGGCTCTGACAGGTCGAATAAGTGTTTGGGTCGCATCTTCTTCCTTCTCCCAGCAGCCGGTAAGCAACACGAAGGCAAATAGCCAACCAAAAGTTCTCTTCATATCCCCCTCCCGTGCAGCCCGCGTTCCTCACTTCGTCGCTGTGAAGGTGGCCTAACTTGCGGATTTTGCGCCTAAACCTGTTGCAATTGTACGCGCTTACCAAACAAAGTCAAAAATACGAATTTGTTTAGTGGTGGCGGAGAGAAACCCGAGTACACTTTGGCAAACTGACAAGACAATTTATCAGTACGATGTCGCCTCGACGCTGCCGTTTGTCATATCGGTGGCACAGAAGGCCGTGTTTCGAGTTAGTGTAACTGCGTTAAAAGGTAAACGTGCGGAGGGCAAACTGTGATTGATTAAAGTCCAGGCCGTCGTCCGGACCTACGTGTGGAGCTGAAATGTCCCCCTTTCGTGAACCGCTGCCATTGCTGCTTATTTGCTAATGGCAGCTTTGTCCGCAAAGCAACCGCTCATGCCGAGTGAAGCGAATAACCGCTTTGAGCCCTATTTACTCGGGCCTAACCTTCAGAAACGCGGCAGCGATGGTATCAGCTGAACCCAATTCGGTAGGTCACACAAAACGCATAGAGTGCCATACGGTGACTGTTGGCTGCACTGAGCCCAAAGCGGAATGTTTTAACTTTTTGTCATGAAAAAAGTCAGTTCAGTGTTAGTTTGATACCGCGACATCCAATAGATGTATTCCATGCTGGACAATCGAACTTAAGCCCAGCCCAATAATCTATGCCCTAGTCTAAACTGAGTCAGCTACTTACGGTGCCAAGATGCGGTTTTCTTCCCTCGCCCAGAAACTCTTGTCGTTAATAACCTGACTTTTTTGAGCCTCAATGTGTATTATTCTCGACATGAGATGCCTTGTACTCCTGTGGGACGGACAATGATTAAAGAAATAAAACCCATGCGCTTGCTTTCTGTACTTAGTGTGATGGTTCTATTCACAACCGGAGCGGTTGCTCAGACAATCGAACGGATAACAAAAAATAACGAAATCCGCTTTGGTTTTCGAATAGATGCTGCGCCACTATCTTACGTCAACGACCAAGGTCGGCCGTTTGGCTTGTCACCCTTGATTTGCGATCAGGTCGCACAGCGTCTCGCGAAGAAACTGGAATTGAATGAATTGAACGTCCAGTTCATTCCGGTCGACTCCAAGGATCGTTTCGACAAAGTTGCCTCGGGAGAAATAGATATGCTCTGTGGGGCTGCGACCATAACACTTTCCCGTCGCGAAGCCGTTGATTTCTCGCTTCCAATATATGTCGATGGCACGTCCATATTATTACCAATTGAAGCCGAGGGCACTATGAGTGCGCTGGCGGGGAAGAAGGTTGGTATGAGAAGCAGCACAACAACAGAAGCATCCGTTCTCAATTCCTTTGAAGCGGAGGGTATCGAAGCAAATATGGTGCGGTTCGGTTCACACCCAGACGGTATCAAGGCGCTAAGAGACGGCGAAATCGATGCGTATTTTGCGGATCAGTCGATTTTGTTGGTCAACTACATTGCTGCCGGACTAAAGGGCAAATTCAAGTTGTCCCAAGAAATACTAACCATAGAAAAGCAAGGATTGGCGATACCGAAAGGAGACTATGATTTTCGATTGCTAATAGATCGCATTTTGTCAGAGATGTACGCTCAAGGCACAATGGAAGAGATTTTTCGCATTGCTTTGCCAGGGATCGAGCCCAGCGAAGCATTGAAGGCTCTTTATGTTATCGCCCCTACCAATCCTTGAGATGCATTGCATGAAACAGTTTTGCTAAGTGTAAATATCCTTTTGTAATTTATGCTGGTTTGTTCGCAAAGCGGAAGTTGGGACGAACTTCAGCGAAGGTACGCACCAAGCTTAAAGGCGACACTAGTTGTGGACGCAGCATCGGTTGATATGGCCGGAGAGCAGACGTTCGCTGCGGGTGCGCATTTCGAGTTGGGCATAACCTGAAGCATCCTTCCAAGCCAACATAATGACGTTTGACTTGGCGAACATGACCAAAAAGTCGAAGGGACCAATATAGGCGAGCGAAGCCTAAAAATGTTAAACTTGCGGCGGTTTTAGTTAAACCGTTTCAGCTGGATTGCCTACACTGCTGCAAAGCAAGGGAGGACGTTATGAACGACGATGCTGAAATCTCTGGCGGTTACAGTAGCGATCCAGCCCGTTCCTACTCCCTGAAGGCAGAGGCCTATACGGATCACTCGTGGTTCGATGCGGATCTGAAATCGGTAATCGCTCGGACTTGGCAATGGGTTTGTCATGTTGAGAAGACCCGCGAGCCGGGCGCTTATTGCACCGTGGAAATCGCGGGCAATCCGATTGCGATTGTACGCGGCAAGGAAGGAATTCTGCGGGCCTTTTATAATGTCTGCAAGCACCGCGCGCATGAGCTTCTGTCAGGAGAAGGCAACACGACGCGGATCATGTGTCCCTATCATGCTTGGGTCTACAAGCTGGACGGGCAGTTGGCGCGCGCGCCGCATACTGAGAGCCTTGTTGATTTCAACCCGGGTGAAATTTGCCTTGATGAAGTGCAGGTCGAAGAATTCTGCGGCTTTGTTTTCGTTAACCTCGATCCGAATGCGCGACCCCTCGCTGAACAATCCGGGAACCTTGAAACGGAGGTGCGCCATTGGGCACCTGATGTGGATCAGCTGACATTCGGCCATCGGCTGACCTATGATATCAAGTCGAACTGGAAAAACGTCGTCGACAATTTCCTTGAGTGCTATCACTGCCCGACCGCGCACAAGGACTTCTGCGATCTGGTGGATATGGACACCTATAAGGTGACGACCCACGGTATTTATTCCAGCCATATGGCGGACGCGGGTCAAAACGCGAATAGCGCCTATGACGTTTCCAATGCGACAGTTAAGACTCATGCCGTTTGGTGGCTTTACCCGACAACGTGCCTGATGCGTTATCCCGGACGCTCCAGCATGATTGTGTTGAACATCATTCCCGTGGACCCGGATCGGACACTGGAAACCTACGACTTTTTCCTTGAAACGCCTGAGCCTGACGAGATGGAGTTAGATGCGATCCGATACTTGGACGAAGTGCTTCAGGTCGAAGACATCAACCTCGTGGAAAGTGTACAGCGCGGGATGAATACGCCGGCGTTCACGCAAGGGCGGATTGTTCATGATCCCGATGGCTCGGGCAAATCGGAACACGCGGTTCACCATTTCCACGGGCTTGTTCTGGACGCCTACGAAAAAGGTGCCGCGTGACGCGGCCGAATATTCTGGTGATCATGGCGGACCAACTGGCGCCGCATTTCACCGGGGCATACGGACATAAGATCGCCAAGACTCCGCATTTGGACGCGTTGGCTGCGCGCGGGATGCGCTTTGATGCAGCTTATTGCAACTCGCCGCTCTGCGCCCCGTCGCGCTTTGCCTTTATGTCAGGGCAGAACATCAGCCGGATTGCGGCATATGACAACGCGTCTGAATTCAAAGCGTCAGTGCCCACTTTTGCACACTATCTGAAATCGCTCAGCTATCGCACGTGCCTGTCCGGCAAGATGCACTTTGTCGGTCCCGATCAGATGCACGGGTTTGAGGATCGCGTGACCACCGATATCTACCCCGCGGACTTTGCCTGGACCCCGGATTGGGAAGCTCCTGACGAGCGGATCGATAAGTGGTATCACAACATGCAGACCGTTAAAGAAAGCGGTCTGGCGCATGCGACATTCCAGATCGATTTTGATGACGAGGTCGCTTTTGCCGCCAAACGCTGGCTGATCAATGCCGCAAGGGACAAGGCGCTCGGGCTGGATGCGCCTTTTGCTATGGTGGCGAGTTTCATCCATCCGCACGATCCGTATGTGGCGCGTCCCGAATGGTGGAACCTTTACTCCGATGATAACATCGACATGCCGGCGTTTGTGCCAAAGCTTGAGGATCAAGATCCGTTTTCTCGGCGTTTGCTGGACGGGATCGAAGCCTCGTATGTGCCCTTGACGGAAGAGGAAGTGTGCCGTGCCCGCCGGGCATATCTCGCCAATGTCAGCTATTTTGACAGCAAGATAGGTGAGCTTGTTCAGACCCTCGAGGAAATTGGAGAACTGGACAACACTATTGTCATAGTCACTGCTGATCACGGCGATATGCTGGGCGAGCGTGGCCTCTGGTACAAGATGAACTTCTTTGAACATTCAGCCCGGGTGCCCATGGTCATGGCCGGGCCGGGCGTTGCTGTCGGGACAGCGCGTAATGCTGTTTCGCTCGTGGATCTTTTGCCAACGTTTATCGAACTTGCCGGCGGCAACCTGTCAATGCTCGGTGAACCGATAGACGGGCGCAGTTTGGTCCCCTTGATGCGTGGCGGAGACGACCCGGTTGACGAAGCAATTGGTGAATACTGCGCAGAGATGACGGGCTATCCCGTGATAATGATCCGGCGCGGGGTGTTGAAATACATTCATTGTGACAGTGATCCAGCTCAGCTTTATGATCTCAGCGTAGATCCCTTGGAAATGCGCAATGTCGCGGCAGATGCGGAATATGCCGATGCGGCGTCAAACTTTGCGGCGGAGGTTGCCGCGCGTTGGGATGGCAAAGCACTGCGCAAACAGATCATCGCAACGCAAAAATCTCGTCGGGCCCTGCACGCTGCGATGGAAGCAGGTGCAAGCGAAAGTTGGGACTACAACCCGCCGAGCGACGCCAGCCAGCAATACGTGCGAAACCATATGGATTGGACCGCAGCCGCAAATCGCTACCGCTATCCCCCTTTGAAGGACCAGAATTGATGAAGCTTGACGGAAAAATCGCGCTGGTGACTGGCGCACGCGGCGGCATAGGACGCGCGATTGTGGCGCGGTTCATAAAGGAAGGTGCGACGGTCTACGCTGCCGATCTCACACCCCATGGATCGCTCAATGCCCATGACGACGATGGCAGCATCTATTTGAAACTTGATGTAACGCAAGAAGCCGATGCTATCGCCGCAATGCAAGCAGTGCGACGTGGACAGGGAAAACTGGATATTCTGGTGAACGCCGCAGGGATCGAAATCGAAAAGACCGTGGAGGAAACCACGCTTGAGGAATGGAATCAGAGCTTTGCTGTGAACTCGACGGGGACATTCCTGACTTCAAAATACGCACTGCCGCTGATGCGTGAAGCTGCGAAGTCGGGCAGCAGCGCCAGCCTGATCAATTTCGGTTCGTATGACGGGTTCATCGCCGATCCCGGCCTTGCTGCCTATTGCGCCACGAAGGGCGCGGTGCATGCGCTGACTCGCGCCATGGCTTGCGATCATGGTCCCGAAGGCATCCGCGTCAATGCGATCTGCCCAGGCTACATCGATACACCGATGCTACAGAGTTTTTTCAACGGTGATGGTTCTGGCGGGGGTGGCGGCAATATTGAAACACTGCAAAAGGCCGTGCGAGACGTGCATCCGATGCGCACCTATGGCACACCCACGGACATTGCCAATCTGGTTAATTGGCTGGCCTCAGATGAAGCGCGCTATGCCTCCGGTCAGCTTTGGGTGCTCGATGGCGGGCTGTCGGCGCAAGTTCAGCAGATGAAACTCTGATGCCAAAGTCCGTTATCATCACCTGCGCACCCAGGGGCGGTATCCATACCCCTTCCATGTCGCCGCACCTGCCGGTTACCCCTGCTGAGATTGCCACCGCCAGCATTGAAGCCGCCCAAGCCGGTGCATCGATCATCCACCTGCACGCGCGCCATCCAGAGACTGGCAAACCTGATTCTCGTCCCGAACTGTTTGCTCAGTTTTTGCCGGTCATAAAGCAGTCTACTGACGCTGTGATAAACGTCTCGACGGGTGGCGGGCTGGGGATGTCGATGGATGACCGGCTTTTGGCGGCAACGTCTGCCAGCCCGGAGATGGCTAGCTTGAATATGGGGTCGATGAATTTTGGCATCTTCCCGATGCTGCAAAAGTACACCGAATTTCAATTCGACTGGGAACGCCCGTTTCTTGAGATGACCGAAGATTTCATCTTTCCCAACACGTTCAAAACGATCCGCTATGCGATCGAAAAGCTCGGCGGCGATCACGGCACCAAATTCGAGTTCGAATGCTATGACCTGGGCCACCTATACAACGTCAAATGGTTCGTAGATCAGGGCATTATCAAGCCGCCATTCTTTATACAGATGGTCTTTGGCATCTTGGGCGGAGTTGCTGCGGATCCCGATCATCTGGTTCATATGCACAACACCGCTAACAAACTGTTTGGGCCCGAGAATTACGAATGGTCAGTGCTGGCGGCAGGGCGGCATCAGATGCCCTTTGCCACCCTAAGCGCGATGCGCGGCGGAAACCTGCGCGTCGGGCTGGAGGACAGCCTCTTTATCGGCAAAGGCGAGCTTGCGACGTCAAATGCGCAGCAGGTCATTCGCATCCGCAGCATCATCGAAAATCTGGGTCTGACAGTTGCTACTCCAGAAGAGGCGCGCGCGCGTCTGGCGCTAAAGGGCGGCGATCAGGTTGGGTTCTAGGGAGGGACCTATGCAAACGAAAATGCTGATAAACGGCGAGCTGGTCGAAGGCACAGGCGAGGCACTCGATGTCCTGAACCCAGCGACAGGCGAGGTGCTCGAGGCGGTACGCGAGGCAAGCCCGGAGCAGATTAAGGCGGCGACCCGCAGCTCTGCAGAAGCGTTTGACGCATTCGCGAGAACCCCTCCGGCAGAGCGCGCGGCGTTGCTGCTGCAGATCGCTGATGTGATCGAAGCGCATAGCCAAGAACTGGCCGAGCTGGAAAGCTTGGATGTCGGCAAACCGTGGCCATCTGCGCACGATGACGAGATGCCGCTGACCATCGACGTCTTTCGTTTCTTCGCAGGCGCTGCTCGCACCATGACGGGGTCTGCGACCGGCGAGTACGTTGCAGGCCACACATCCATGATCCGCCGTGATCCAGTCGGGCCTGTGGCTGCAATTGCGCCCTGGAATTATCCGTTGATGATGGCGTCATGGAAGCTGGCCGCGCCGGTTGCGACAGGCTGTCCTTTAGTACTAAAACCCTCTGAACTGACGCCGCTGTCTACGCTGCGTCTGGCGGAGCTATTACAGGATGTCCTTCCCAAGGGCGTGCTGAACGTGATCCACGGACGCGGCCCGTCCGTTGGTGACGCGTTGATCAACAGCCCAGAGATGGAGGCGATAACGATCACGGGGTCACCAGCTACCGGCATGGCGGCCATGCGCGCGGCTTCTCAGCAAATCCGTCACGTGCATCTTGAACTGGGAGGGAAGGCCCCGGTCATAGTATTCGAAGACGCAGATCTTGATGCCGTAGCCGAGACGATTCGATATGGCAGCTATTTCAACGCCGGTCAGGACTGCGCGCAACCCTGCCGCATCATGGTGGCTGATGGTGTTTATGACCAGATCGTAGCTGCAATTCAGGATCAGGTTGACCAGATCCAGATCGGTGCGCCTAAGGCCAAAGGCACGGAAATGGGGCCGCTTGTGTCCGCTTCTCAACGCGACCGTGTCGCTGGTTTTGTTAACCGCGCGCGCAACGCTGCGGAGATCGTCTCAGGCGGCGCCACAGGCGACGGCGACGGATTCTTCTACAAGCCCACAGTCATCGCCAATGTAGACAACGACGCGGAGGTTGCCTGTAATGAAATCTTTGGTCCTGTTGTCACCGTTTCCCGGTTCTCGGATGCGGAAGAGGCATTGAAGATCGCAAATTCAGCCAGCTATGGTTTGGCATCCTCGGTTTGGACCCGCGATGTGGGACGCGCCATGAATATGACTTCTAAGCTGCGCTATGGCTTCACATGGGTGAACACCCACGGCGTTGCCACGCCCGAAATGCCGTGGGCCGCGATGAAAGGCTCGGGTACAGGCAGCGACATGTCAGTTTACGCCTTGGATGCCTATACCGCGATCCGGCACGTGATGGTGGCACACTAATGCGGTTGGCGGGCAAGTGCGCTTTTGTGACGGGCGGCAGGCAAGGCATCGGCCGCGGTATCGTAGACGCGTTTTTGAGCGAGGGCGCGACCGTTACGACTTGCGGACGTGGGCCTCGACCTGGCGGACTGCCTGAAGATGTCGTTTGGCATGAGCTCAACGTGTCAGATCCTGCGGCAGTGAACATCATCGCCGAGGCGACGGACATTCTGGTCAACAATGCGGGTGTGCAGGTCGAGAAAACTGTGGTTGATACCACGGATGCCGACTGGGAACTGGTGATGGGCGTAAATGCACGTGGCGTTTTTAACTGCTGCCGCGCGTTTGTCCCGCTTATGCCCAAAGGCGGATCGATTATTAACATCGGCTCGATTTCTGGCAACGTCGCGGACCCGTCCATGGCGCTTTACAATGCGTCAAAAGCGTTCGTGCACGGGCTGACGCGTTCCATCGCCGTGGATCACGGACCAGACATTCGTTGCAACGCAATTTGTCCTGGCTGGATCGAAACCGGAATGCTCGATGCAGGGTTTGATCTTGCTGACGACCCTGCAAAAGCGAAGCAGGACGCACTGGCCCGTCACGCTGTTCGCCGGTTCGGTAAGCCTGACGATATTGCCGCCATGGCGGTTTGGTTGGCCTCGAACGAAGCTGCATTCGCGACAGGTCAGCTCTTTGTAATTGACGGCGGTATGACCGCTGCGTCACCGCTTTACCCGGGGCTTTTCTGATGGACGAGATTGTACATACAGCCATCTTAGGTGCTGGCGTCATTGGCGCGAGTTGGACTGCGCTTTTTCTTGCAGCGGGGCGCTGCGTGACGGTGTTCGATCCTGATCCGAACGCGGAAACCAACGTGCGAAAGTACATTGAAAGGGCGTGGCCCGCCTTGGACGAATTAGGGCTAACCGCGCGCGCCACGCCTGACGCATTGCGCTTTGTTGCGCGCGCGGGTGAAGCGGTGCAAACTGCCCAGTTCGTGCAGGAAAACGTGCCAGAACGGCTGACGCTCAAACACGCAACCTACCGAGAGATAGAGCCCGTGCTGCAACCCGGAGTGATTGTCTCAAGCTCGACCTCCGGTCTGACGTTGGAGGCGTTACAAAAAGGTTGGAAAGACCCAAGCCCTTTAATCCTTGGTCACCCATTCAATCCACCGCACCTGATCCCCTTAGTCGAACTTACGGCTAACTCAGAAACAGGGGCGGGAGTGTTAGACCGGACTGAAGCCTTCTACGTCGACATCGGCAAGGTGACCATCCGCATCAACAAGGGGATGCCAGGACATGTTGCCAACCGTCTGCAAGCGGCCATCTGGCGCGAGGCGGTACACATGGTTGTCAAAGGCGTGGCGAGCGTCGAAGACATCGACAAAGCCATGTGGGCCGGGCCGGGACTGCGATGGGCTGCCATGGGGCCGACAACCCTGTTTCACCTTGGCGCCGGTGAGGGCGGGTTACAGGGTTTTTGCGACCATTTCAAAGACACGTTTAACGGATGGTGGGACGATCTGGGCGATCCACGACTAGACGACTATACCGTAAAACTGTTGGTCGACGGCATGGTTAAAGCATCCGAGGGCAAAACCACGGCGGAGCTATCCGCGAAGCGGGACAAAATGCTTACGGCGATGCAGATCGCGACGCGTCCGCATCGCTCTTGAGATCCGGCTTGTACATCGGCCAGGCGCGGAACTCGAAAGGGACGCGACCTTCGATCCGATCTGCGCTTGGTGTTAAACCGAACCGTTGATTATAGGCGCGGCTGAAATGAACCTGACTGTTGAACCCGGATGCGGCCGCGATCTCACTGAATTTCAATTCGGTTTGGGTAACCAGTCCGCGGGCCCGGTCCAAGCGAATGTCGCGATAATAGGCGACAGGTGATTTGTACACGTACTGATCGAACAATCGGCTGAGCTGACGTTGTGAGACACCCAGTCTTTCCGCGATCTCAGGTATCGACAGCGTCGTTTCGAGGTGGGCTTCCATTAAGTCGATTGCCGCTCGCACAACGCCAGACGTGACATAGCCCATTGGCTCGACGACTTTGGGGTTCTGCGAACGCCCTTCGCCTCGAACCTCGTGATGAAACAGATACCGCGCCGTCGCATTCGCAATGCTCTCGCCGGCCACCGCATGCACTAACCGCAGCCCCGCATCAGTAGACGCCGTGCCCCCGCAACACGTGAATATGCGGTCATCTTGCACGAACATATTCTCAGACACGTCCGTATCCGGGGCGATTTCGATGAATGCATCGATATGTTCGTAATGAACCGTCGCTGTCTTTCCCTTCAGCATACCTGCGTTTGCAAGTATGATCGCGCCTGTGTCCAATCCACCGATGATCGCGCCCGACCGCCACCACTTTTGAAACAAATTGCGAAGCTCGTGCGACGTGTAGCGCTCGGGCGTCCAGCTCGAACTAACAAGAACGAGCCAAGGGTTGCTTTCATTGACGTCTTTAACGGGGGCGGTTTCAATCAGCATCCCATTGCTGGCCTCGATCCCGCCGCCGTTTTCTGAGACAAGGGTCCACGAAAACTTATTTCTCCCTGACAAGTAGTTAGCCACGCGAAACGGATCAATGAACGACGTTGTCGCCGACGCATTGAAATGTGGTGTCACGAGAGCGATTATTTCATGCTGGGTTATGATTGGACTGGACATGTCTGATTTTGTCAAAACGCGTCTGAATTTGTCAAATGAACTGCGTTTATGTTGCGGCCGCAGCGAATGTCGCCTTGGGGGGCCGCATCTCTGCATCGACGGTAAATGCCAGATGTCAGCAACTGGTCGACAGCAGAAATTCCTGCACTTCATTTGACTATCCGCTTTGTCCGCGAAACGGTCATTTGGGCAAACCGCAACTAACGACGGCAGCGAGCCCAAAGCGGACTGAAATGTGCTCGCCAAAATGAATTGCGGCGATAGACATTCTCTTGAGCGGTCTAACCCACCACTAAATGCATTCACCGCCATCGATAACCAGGGCTTGCCCCGTCATAAAAGCGGATTCATCTGAAGCTAAATAGACGATCCCATGGCCAATCTCTTCAACTGTCGCCCATCGACTCATGGGGATCGCCTGCTCGATGTAGCTTTCCAGTTTGGCACGGCCTCCCATCTGCTTTTCGAAGCCTGCATTGAAAGGGGTGTCTACAAATCCTGGACATAGGGCATTGAAACGGATTGCATGGACAGCGTAGTCGGCTGCCATCTGCCGGACCATCGCAACAGCAGCGTGCTTTGTAGTCGCATAGGCGATCATACCCCGGTCATATTGAACCCCAGAATTGGAGGCCGTGACGATCACGCTGCCTCCACCTTGTGATTTCATATGGGGGACGGCTGCACGCGCGGCAATGAAGTGAGCGCGGACATTCAATGCCCAAGAAGCATCCATTCCATCTGGTTCCACT
Source organism: Ruegeria sp. N8 (assembly GCF_056531325.1). NCBI lineage: Bacteria > Pseudomonadati > Pseudomonadota > Alphaproteobacteria > Rhodobacterales > Roseobacteraceae > Ruegeria > Ruegeria sp. N8. Next base: position 74,981 of record NZ_JBQFLQ010000009.1, read on the forward strand.
TCTTCCAGCGTTCCTTCGATCTGCAACCCAGCGTGAGAGTGCAACACGTCAAGCCGACCGAAGTTTTTAACTGCTTCGTCTATGGTTCTGGTAAGGGCATCGTCATCGGTCACATTAAGCTGTATGGCAGATGCTTGATTTCCCTGCGCAACGATCGCGGCCAAAGTGGCTTCAGCAAGTGTTGCATCGCGATCGGTTACCACAACATGCGCACCCTCTTGTGCCATTGCCATTGAACCCGCCCGACCAATTCCTGATCCCGCGCCCGTCACGAGCGCGACCTTACCTGCAAGCCGCATGTCACTTGGCTCCTTTATTTAATTATTCGATTTTGAGGCGCCTCGGCGCAAAAGCAGCTGCGCTGCTACGAGCAACAAGAGCGACGCGCCCATAACCATAGTGCCGATGGCATTGATCTCGGGTGTTACGCCGCGCCGGATGGATGAGAATATGTAGATTGGCAGGGTTGTTTCTGAGCCAGCTACGAAAAACGCGATGATGAAATCATCAAATGAGAAAGTGAAGCTGAGCAGGAAGCCTGCCAAAATTGCCGGTGCTATCAACGGCAGGGTCACCTGTCGAAAGGTGCCCCAGGGCGTCGCAAAGAGGTCAGCCGAAGCTTCCATGAGCGCGCGGTCCATACCCGATAGCCTTGCACGTACGATGATTATGACCAGCGCCATTGTGAACATGGTGTGGGCGGCGACAAGCGTGGGCATCCCCATGGAAAGTTGCGGGGGATTTGCTCCATCGGGCCATAGGCTTGCAAGAAGCGGGTTTAGCCAGCCGAATACGGTGACCAGGGCAATGAGTGTCGCGATGCCGATGACGATACCGGGTATCATTATCGCAATATAAATCATCGCATCAAACAAAGTTCGGAGCCATCCCTTAACCCCTTGTAAAGCGATGGCCGCCATGGTTCCGAGAGTGGATGCGAGGCAAGCAGTTATGAATGCCGCAAGCAGACTGGTCTCGAGCGCGTCCATTACAAATGGGTTGTTCAGCGCTCTACCATACCATTGGGTCGAGAACCCCATGAACTGGCTTGCGTGTCGTCCGGCATTAAAGCTGAAAAGCGCGATGATGCCGATTGGAATATAGAGAAAAAGGTAGACGCAAATCGCGTATAAGCGCATCGGACCCTCACATCAGCGAGACATCTTCGCGCTGGCCACCCAGGCGCGAGATGAATTTCATGTAAATTGAGACAGTGACAAGCATTACGACAACCAGAGTCATTGCGACCGCCGATCCGTACGCCCAGTTCCGAGACTGCAGGAACAGGTCCACCAGCGCATTTCCGACGAAAAAGACCTTTCCGCCGCCCAAGATCGCTGGGATCAGAAACTCGCCCATCAGCAAGATGAAGACCAGCATGCAGCCAGTTGCGATACCAGGTACCGACAAAGGAAGTGTCACCTGACGGAACGTACGCCATGGGGTAGAGCCGAGATCAGCCGATGCTTCCAGAAGGCGTTTATCCAGTTTGTCTAAGCTTACAAAAATCGGGAAAACCATCAGAGGTAGATACCCATAGACAATCCCGACAAGCACAGCGAACGGCGTATTTATCAGGCGGATATCATCGATGCCGATCGACTCCAGTAAAGCGGGCAAGCCACGCCCCCCAAGGATGAAAATCCAAGCGTATGACCGGATCAGGATCGATGTCCAGAACGGCACGATCACTAGGATCAACAGCGAAGTTCTCCACTTTGGTGAACAACGCACTGCAAGAAAGTAGGCGAGCGGGTAGGCAATTACCAACGCAGCGATAGTCCCCAGAGGTGCAAGGATCAAAGTGTTCTTAAACGCCGTCCATCGCGCAGGAAGGTTGGCATATTGTTCCAACGTGAACGCTGGAACGTAGCCTCCGGCGGCACCCCGTTCGCCAAAGGAAAAGACGAAGACGACCAGCAGAGGAAGGGCTAGCATTACCAAAAGCCATATTCCTGCTGGAGCCAGCAACAGTGCTTTTCTGCCTCGTTCGGTCATTTTGTCCTCGTCTTTTCCGATATTGGCGGCCTTGCCGCTTAGGCCGACTTGAAGCGGGCGAGCAACTCGGCACGGTTTGGATCGGTTAGTGTAGCCGCCGCGCCGAACTCGAGTGCATTCAGAAGGTCAGCTGCCGGATAAAGGATCGGATCTTCCAGTAGTTCCTTCGGCAGCAACGCATTGGTGCGAGCATCAGCCGATGGATAGCCGTGAGCGAGGACTTCTTTCGCATTAACTTCCGGGTTCAGCAGGAAGTCGATCAAGGCATAAGCGGCATCCATATGGGGTGCGCCCTTAGGAATAGCGTAGTAGTCGGACCAGAGTTCACCGCCCTCAGTTCCCAGAACGTAGGCGATTTCAGGCATGTCGACATTCATCTGCTTGCCGTCACCTGTCCAGCACATCGTCATCCAGGCGTCACCGTTACGCATCGGTGGCTGATAATCCGACGAGATTGCAAACAGATGCGGTTTGGCATCCAGCAACAATTTCTCGGCATCCGCCAGTTCCTTCTCATCGACCGAGTTGAAGGAGTAGCCGAAGTATTTCAGGGCATTACCGATGGTGGTGAGTTGGTAATCATGCACCATTGTCCGGCCTGAGTAACCTTCCATAGTAAGGTCCCAGAACTCTTTCCATGTGGTTGGAGTCGGAGCGCCGTCAAGCTTGCTGGTGTTCACTGCAAAGCCAGTCGTGCCCCAGTTTTTTGGCACCGCGTAAAGCTGGCCATCGACAGAACCGGCATCGGAAAAGCGCTGTTCGAATGAACCTGCGTCGTAGTTTGGCAGTTTGGACGTATCGAGCGGGATGATCAGATCTTCACCCACATACGTAGTGATCGTGTAGTTGGTTGGAACGAAAACGTCCCAGCCAGACCCTCCAGCCTGTAGTTTTGCCAACATCTCTTCGTTCGAGCCAAAAACATTGACCTGAACATGGGCGCCAGTGGCTTCCGTGAAGGCTTCGAAGTTCATCTCGTCATGGTAGTTCGGCCATGTGGCGAGGATCACTCGGTCGCCAATGTCCCCGGCAGCAAATGCCGGGCGTGGACGCAACCCAGGAATGGCCGTGCCCAGAACGGCCGTTGCCATCCCAAGACCTGTCACGCCTAAGAAATGTCGCCGTGTAACCGAACCCTTTTGGTACCGGCGAAGCTCTTCCATGAACTTTTGCTTGGAAATAGTCCCATTATCCTTGGTCATTGTGAACCTCTCTGTTGTTGGATTGCGGGATTTGTTATTTTTCCAGGATCAGCAGTGCGCCTTCGCCCCATGAAACAAAGGCCTGCTCTCCTGCATTGAACGTCCCCTCGTTCAATTCCGCTTGCCTTGGCACAAGTACGTGGAAATCACCCAGTGCTTCGTTGCGCGCAAGGTATTCTGTGTGCTCCCCAAGGAAGATCCGATTTTGAATGGTAACTGGCAGAGCGATTTCAGCTGTGGGTAGCGCGCGGGTCAGCGTGATCTGTTCAGGACGGATACTAACGCACACTTCCTGCCCTGCTTCTATTGGAATCTCCGGAGTTCCGTGCACCTTTTGGCCACTCGCTAAACGCACAGTGATTTGGTCGGCTGCTGAGACAGTCACAGTTGCATCAAAGAAATTTGAGGTGCCTACAAATCCAGCCACGTAGCGGCTGCGGGGCATGTCATAGAGTTCGCGTGGGCTGCCAACCTGCACAATACTGCCGCCTTCCATCACACAAATTCGGTCGGACATTGAAAGCGCTTCTTCTTGGTCGTGCGTGACGAGGACAAAAGTTATTCCCAGTTGTCGTTGCAGGTTCTGCAGTTCAAACTGCATTTCTTTTCGAAGCTTTCGATCCAGAGCAGCCATTGGTTCATCAAGCAGCAAAAGCTTGGGCTCGTTTACGATCGCACGCGCCAAAGCGACGCGTTGCTGCTGCCCACCAGACATCTCCCAGATGCGACGTGGGCCAAACCCACCAAGACGGACAGTTTCCAGCGCTTGCTCAACCTTTGTCGCGATTGTTTGTTTGTCTACGCGTGGTCGTTGTTGGCGCAGGCCGTACGCGATGTTGTCGAACACGCTTAGGTGAGGAAAAAGAGCATAGTGCTGAAACACCATGTTGACTGGGCGATGGTGCGCATCCAAGTCGTTGACGACTTCTCCATCGAGCAACACCTGACCTTCGGTTGGCTTCTCGAAACCTGCCAACATTCTAAGCGCAGTGGTTTTGCCACAACCAGATGGGCCTAAGAACGACAGGAACTCTCCTTTCCCAATGGAAAGATTCAGGTCTTTGGCGGCGACCACATTCCCGAAGGTCTTGGTCACTCCTCGGAGTTCCGCAATCGTCTGCATGGTGACGCTCATGTCAAAGCTCATATACTGCCGTTTTCCTTTTGCTTGATTTTTTGGCATTTGTTGGCATACCACTCAAACAATGAAAAAGTAACAATAACTCGGAATAACTGTATATACCACAATTGGGGTATAGAGGTGCTTTTCGAAAATCTGGAGCGGCGCGTGTACGATTGGATGGAAGAGGCCGGCAGGGTCGTGGAGAAGATCGGAACCCCAGAATTTCCATGTGCTTTGGCAGATGGCATACGGCAGGTCGCACCATTTGATTTTACGGTGGTGTTTGGCCATGTCGGAACCGAAGCACCAATAGACCTTCACGACGATTTCCCCAAAAGCAAACGGCGTATTTTTGTTGAGGACTACCAAGCCGGGCCCTACGTACTTGATCCATTTTTTTTGGCCGCGACAAAGCCAATAACACCGGGTCTGTACCGCATGCGCGATATCGCACCGGACAGGTTCTATCAGGGCGAATACTATCGCAGCTATTACAAAAGGACTGGGTTAGCAGAGGAGATTGGCTACTTTATCGATATCCCAGGCGCTGGGATGGTTGTGGTCTCGCTCATGCGAGCAGAGAAGCCTTTTTCCGCCAAGGAAATTCGTCATTTGCACGCTCTATGGCCGCTCGTTCGGGCAGCCTGTTGCAAACATTGGAGTGACTTTCCAACGATGGCCCGAGGCGCCGCAGCGAATGGCGTTAGTCGTCGCGTTGATCTAGCATTCCAGGCATTTGGCGATGGCGTTCTGACGCCACGAGAACGAGAAGTCGTTGAGTTCACATTGAAGGGCCATTCGGCAGAAGCTGTTGGCACAATTCTCGGCATCTCTCCAGGCACAGTCCGCATCCACAGACGCAACATTTACGCGAAACTTAGGATCAACTCGCAGGGTGAGCTTTTTTCAAAGTTCATTGAAAAGGCGCTTTAAAAGGTTCCTTGAACACCCACTTTATCCGTTTTGCCGACCTTGCTACCTTGTGACCCAGAAAGCACCAAACATTTGGACGGCACTGTCTGATAGCCAAGGAACCCAAAGGGAGAGGGTTGGGACGCCCGGGTCCCATGTTGGGCTAAATTAATACCCGAAAACGCTTTCGGGCCATTGTCTATCTAACCGGATCAGCCGTTTTAAAAATGGCGTCAAGATACGAAAGGCAAAATTTCATGGACGCACCAGTTATCCAGTTGATTTTTATGCTCATCTTGCTGGTTGTCGTGATCTGGCTTTATGTCCTGCCGATCACGATGGCAGGGCGGCGCAACCGATCCGGTTTGATCTGGTTCCTGATCGGTCTGGTTGGATCACCCCTTTTGGCTATTCTTTTGCTGCTGGCTCTAGGTGACGCACCCGAACAACCAACAACCTAATTTTGGGACGATACCATCTGACACTCAAAAGGGCTTAACCGGAGGGTATCTGGACGCTCGTGAGCCATAACGTCCTGCTCAGCATGCAATAAGGGTGCCAATTGAGACACTATACTTCCGGAAGTGAAGACAACTAATCCTTCTCACTCTCCACAACCGTGTACTGTAAACCCAAGGTCGGCCGATTTGATTGGAGAACCACAGACCGCTTTGTCCGCATAGCGGCCTTTCAGGATATTCAGGCGAACTTTAGCATCGAGCCCAAAATTGACTGATGCTGCGCGAAGCTCCAATGACAGCAATGCGCAGAAAGCGGACTTTGCAAAGTGCAGCAGACTGTTCAAACCGGGCATTCCTTCCAATAGCAGCGTATACGGCTATGAGCAGGAAGCAGACTTCACTGTTGCGCACCAAAAACTTGCGACCTGATTAAGCTTCTTCTGTATCGTTTGATTGATCTTCCTTGATCGGTAGGATGGGTAAACCTTCAAAACTAATCTGGGGTTAAAAATGTACAGGTATGTGCTGGCAACATTGGCTTTGTTTTGTGCAAGCTTACTTCATGCCGCTGGTATGGAGCGGTGGGGTGATTCCGGGGACTGGACAATCCTGATTGATCCCGAAAAGGGCAACGGCTGTCTCGCGTGGAAGCCCTTTGAAAACGACATGACCGTTGAAATTGGTGCAGCGCCCAATCAGGCTGGCGGCTTCTTTGCTGCCTTTAATCCGGCCTGGGTTCAAATCGAAGACGGTGCGACGGGCATCGTAAGGTTCGACTTTGGTGATGCGAAATTCGAAGGAGAAGCCGTGGGTGTCTACAAGAATGGAGTTCCCGGTGGCTACGCCTTTTTCGACAACCCGGCGTTTGTAACCGAGTTTGGAAAGCGCCAAAGCGTTACGATCATTGGCGAAAGCGGGGCCGAGGTTGAACTCGATCTCAGCGGATCTGCAAAAGCCATTGAGGCCGTTCTGGCGTGTCAGGCCGAGCAGCCGGAACCGCTGAAGAACTAGGGCGCGCCCGATTATTGCAATTGATTGATGTCCGGTACACATGGCTGCCTGTCGGCAGGCATGGCATCAGCGCCTTCCGGGGCCTTGTTTCTCGACCCACCCACATGCAGCTTGAACTTTGGTGAGGTAAGCTGGCCCGTCACATCAAAGGGCCAAGCGCTTCGGGATAGGGGTTTGCCAACGCGCCGCGGCTCCGCTCTTATTGCTATCGTATCGTTCAGCCAATCCAATTGCCCTTTTGCAACCAATTGAACCGATCCCGTTTCAATAACGATGGAGTTTGAGCTCACCCGCCCAGCTTGAATATCAACCGGGGCGACCACGCAAGTGATGTCGGTGTAACCTTGTCGGAACTCCTCCGAAAACAGCCATGGGAAGATGCCCAGACCGGCTAACTCCAGCAAACTGGTACTGATATAGCCCTGTGACATCGACAAAGACACATTGCCACGCATGGAATCGATGAAGGCCTTGCCCGAGGCGGTACTGCCAGAAACGTTGAACTCACCGCTCAAACGCCCATAGGCCTCAATACCAATGCCCAACTCATCCAAGATTTCGCCGAATTCCCATCCCGAGGTCGATCCCGACAATGAAAGCCAACCAGGAGAGTCAATCAGATCCATGACCGCCCGCAAGCTGAAGTTTCCACCGCCATAAGCCATCTGAAGAGGTCCGAAATCCACAGTTCCATCTTTGGCAGACAATTGACTTGAAACGGACGTTACTCCTTGCTGGCCTACAATCTCTTTGAATTCGATCTGTACCTCAACGTCAGCTTCTAGCAGCACGCGCTGCACATCCAGAAGATCGGCAGGTTTCCCTTTTTCCTTTGGCAATACCAAGGGCTGGACGTCTGTCTCCTTCGGTAAAACCAAAGGTTGAACTTCGGCTTCAGGTTCCTTCGTGGTCTCGCCTAGCAGACTTTTCAGTTGGTCCAGTACAGTAGTCAGGTTCTTTAGGTCGTTGAGATCGAGACGCTCGCTCGTAATGTTGCCACGGATGACGGGTGCACCTTCGGGAAACTTTGCATCCAAAGCCGCAAGAAGATGCGAAGACCCAGCCTCGAACTGGATTGCGGCATCAAAGTCTTCACCCTGCCTGGAGGTTTCAGCATCGATAGCGAGTGCTCCGATTTCAACAGGTTGCAGGTTGAGCGCGGTCAGAAACTGGGCGCTGTCGTCGACGTCCAGTTTCACATCAAAATCGAGACCAGCCAGCCCTTTTAGCTCGTTGACAGATAGTACAAGATCGAGCGCCCAGAGATCGGTGTCGTAAGTGGTCGCGTTGAACCTGTTGAGAGAAACTGGCCCGCCCGCATTGGATATGTTGAAATCGGCTTTGACGCCGCCGAACTGGTCAACATAGTCTTCGTTGAGGTTGGGCAAAATCAACTTGGCGGGCCCGTTTAGCAAACCATCGAAAGTCACGTTCTGAAGCTGAAGCAGATCGAGGATTTCACCTTCGGCTTTCAGGACAGGCTCGTCAATTGGCCCGGCTTGCAGCGCGATTCCCAGCATGGCGAGCCGGCCATCTGGCATGCGGCGAATGCTTTCGATTGAGGCTGGGCCGATTACGTCTAACCCCTGGTCGAACGCATTGGTCTGGAACAGCAACTTCTTGAATTCGAAGGAAGCCAGGGATCCGACCATATGCATTTCAAAGCCAGTAAACTTCAGTTCTTGGATACTTTTTGCTGCTGGCGGCGGCTGTCCTTCCGGATGAAGCCGTGCGTTGAAAAGCAGATCAACGCCCTGAGCGGTGTAGAGGTCATCTATTGAACCTTCAGCTTCGAGTTTTTGTCCATCCTCCAGGCTTACGGTAGTTGTAAACGCCTCGATCTTCAGGGCGTCCTGAGACACGAGCTCAGCCTGCAACTGGCCATTCCCTTCCAAAACGCGTTCCAACCCAATGACATCTAGAAAATCACCGAATTCACCGGTGTCCATCTCCAACACAGCTCGATAGCCACCACCTTCGTCTTCCGTGAAGGGCTCGCCATCATAGCTCACGGTCATTTCTCCAAAACTCGCTCGCGTCTTAAATGGCGCGTCATGGGGGTAGTCGCCTTCGATTTCGAAACCCTGACCGTTAACGGAGCCGGAACCAGAGACCTTTGTTCTTTGTCCATTATCTACTTGTTCGAGCGCGAGTGACTGAAGGTCAAACACAAACGAGAAGCCCGAGACCTTGTCGTCGATGTTTAACCCGATTGACGTGAAACTGACGTTCTTGTCGCTCAGGAAGTTCAAGATCCCACTGCTTTCGGTGTCGCTTTCATCGATACTATCAACGCTAGCGACGTCTTTTTGATCATCCGCTGATACAGGTTCCTCGGACACGGGCCTGGGTGTTGGCCTGCCTTTTCGCCAACTTGTCGTGCCGTCTGCGGCTGTAAGAAGATTTGCTTGGAGCCCTTTCACGACGAGGTTGTCAAAATACAGACGACCGTTGGTCAAGGCGACAATGTCCAGCTCCAGTTCCAGCAGGTTCAACTCTACAAGAGGTGACTCCGGCATTGTCTGGCTCGGGATAACCACGCCACCGACGTGAATGTAACTCGTGCGGCCAAGCGCGACGCTTACATCATCGTTGACAAGAAGTGGCCGACCAATTTGTTCCGAAAGAACTCTTTCCACAAGGCCGCGCCGCGTGTCCGAGAACATCGGAGCGGCAAGCAACAACCAGACAAAAGCGACGGCAGCGAAGGCTAGAAATGCAACAAGCCCAACTATTCTTACGAGCCAAACCCTCATGTGCTCCCCTATTGCAGCTCACACTGCTTCGAATTTCCGCCAATTGGAAGTCACCAATCCTACTGGCAATTTAGCACACTCAGAATTGCGTATCTCTTTGAGAATGACGTGTTCATCGGTCCAAAGCTTCAAGTATTCGAGCATCTCGTTCGTATGGATCCTCACGAAAATGTACGGCACCATCTTCGACCCACGCAGTCCAATAGGTCAAAAGAACCGGCATGGGCTCGGGTAGGTTAACTCGCGTTGTCTTCCCGCTATCGAGAATGGATTGCATCTTTTGCCGGCTCCAGCCCGGCTCTCCCTCCATCAAAAGGCTGGCAAATTCGAACGGATACTCAAGACGCACGCAGCCGGAACTTAGGTTCCGCTCATTTCGGTCGAAAAGGCTGCGGTCGTTGGTATCATGCAAGTACACTGCGTATTTATTGGGAAACATGAACTTGACTAAACCTAACGCATTGTCTGGGCCCGGCTGCTGAACCAAAGTGACGCCGGGATTCTTTGCCCCCCAGTTCACAGCGTTGGCAGGAATTGTGTGACCGTCTTTGTTCCGAACTAAGTAGTTGTTGCGCGCCAGATAGGCAGGATCCTTGCGGATGCGCGAAAGCTTGTCTTTCCGAAAAATCGAGGCGGGAACGGTCCAAGTCGGATTGAATTCCATGTATTCAATCTCATCTCGGAACACTGGGGTTTTGCGGTAGGCTGAACCTGTGATTGATCGGGTGGTCCAAAGCGTCCCGCCAGATGTGACCAAGTAAGTACGAGCGCCTGCAATATTTACCAGCACGAACTCTTCGTCGATTTCCCGCATGAGCCAACGGCCTCGTTCCAGGCTGAGGCGCAACTTGTTTATGCGATCTTCGACAGGTTTGTTGAGAGACGCGAAAGTCTTACCACCAACGACGCCATCTGCTTCCAAGCCATGACGATTTTGAAAGGATTTAACCAACTGCACCAAGTAATCGTCATAAACCCAAGCTGGATCTATGCCGTTTTGCCTGATTTCTGGAAATTCATTTGTTCCATCGTAGCCTTCTGTCGCTAGCCTTTTTCGCAGTTCGGCGACGGCAGGATCCACCATTTCCGGCTTCAGAACTGTTTCTTCGGGGACTTTGTTCCAGCCTCCCTTTGATGCAATAGCTCTGTATTTGCGCAATGCATCAACGAGCATCGTATATTGCGCATTGTCGATATCGATGCGTTCAATCAAAGCGCTGAAGCCTTCACCTTGAAGAAATTGGTTCAATACAATGGAAGGGTCTTGTTGAATTACTGGTTTTGAGAAGTTCCAATCGTCGTCCAATGCGTTTGGATCGACTTTTCCAAAAACCAAATGATGCACGAGTTTTACTGCGGCGTCGGTTGCCAAAATGTCGAACAGGGCTTTATTTGAGGCATCGCCAGCCTGTGAGTCTTTGAAAGCGGATCGAAGCTCTTCTAGCTTGAAATCACTCGGCGTAAAGCCCTGATCAATTGCTCCATCCAACTCCTGAAATAGTTCGTCGACCAATTCAAAACTTGTCCAAGCTGGCGCAAATTCTCTGTCTGTATAGAAACGAGGCACAAGGATTCCTGCGTCCAAACTCTTACTGTTAGAAAGTGTGCCACTCGCATTCGTATTTGACCGTAGCAGCGCTTCTATCTGCTCCGAGACTTGGTCTGCTGCGCCTAAATTGGGGCAAGTCATCAGCGTTGCAGTCAGTACAGTTGCTACCGCTGATCTAAGAACTTTCACCGTCCCCTCCTAAACAGCCAATCTATATGTGGGTGCTTCGAAAAAGGATACTCCAACATTTTGTATAATCAAATCGTAATTTGTTGTTCTCAGGTTTTGCTGGCAAAGCGGACATACTTCACGGGCAAATCATCGACCATCTAGGTCGTGCCTTAACCGGCAAGGCGACGATCCAAACCAACGGCGACACGTTCGTGTAATCGCACTTAGGTTTTTGTAGCCCAAGTTCTTTCCAATCTTTGTTATGGAAAGGCGCCCCTCGGTCAACCATTGCTCCGCCTGACGCATTTTCGCGCTGCCTACGAGTTCTGCCCCTGTGGTGTCGTGTCTTGTAAGTTCTCTTTGCAGCGTTTTAGAATGCAAACCGATGAATTTTGCAAACCCGTCCAAGCCGGGCCATGCGGAGTAGTCAATCACAGAGACTAAGTAGGCCAAGTCAAGCACTTTTTGAATGGGACTGTCCGCTTCCGTCGCCTCGTTTCGTTCAAATTTTGATTGCTGCATCAACCAAAACGCGGGGAACGACATACTAACCTATTATTGCGTTCTGTTGTCTTGGGTTTTTTTGGCTAAATGGCGAAGTCGAATGAACACTGAACGGACGGCGGCAAATATGTAATCGCACTGCTGGCTGCGACCGAATGCACAATCAGATCCGATTTGGCGAAGGTCAGGCATTTGAGAACTAGGGGTTGGCATGTGTTTGTTCCTTGTGTGACGTGAACACTGTGCCTTCGCAGGCGGGCGAATACTTGAAGAGAGCATCCAGATTTTCTTGATAAAAATTAGGCCTTCTCGGATTGCCCACATTGAGTCATGCTTAGTCTATGAAGGTCACTTTCGGAGATTGCGCGGTCGATACTGATCGGCAGATGTTTTGGAAGTCAGGTAAATCCGTACGTCTTGAGCCGCAGGTTTTCGGCGTGTTGGAATACTTCTTGCGGAATCCAGAAATAGTGGTTTCGCGCGACGATCTTGTCGAAAATGTCTGGGATGGCAGGATTGTCTCAGATTCAACTATTTCAACCAGGATCAATGCGGTCAGACGGGCCATCGGCGACAACGATCGTGCGAACCGCATGCTCGAAACGCTGAGTAAGCGGGGGTATCGGTTCTCTGTTGAAGTCTCCAGCGTCGCGCGGACAAGCCCTGATACACCTAAACCACGCTCTGATCGCCAGATCAGTAAAGCTGCTCGATCCGCGGATGGCACTGTCATCGCCTACGCTACTAGCGGCGAAGGTCCACCTTTGATGAGGGCCGGGCAATTCCTGACGCATCTGAATATGGATTGGGAGAGTGAAGTCAGGCGACCGACGCTTGATCGCCTTGGCGCACATTTTTCTCTTACGCGATACGATCAGAGGGGGACCGGGCTTTCGGGAGCCTCCGCGACGGACTTCGCGCTTGAACGGCTGGTCGAAGACATGCTTGCTGTGGCCGACGACGCTGGACTCGAACGCTTTCCGATCTGGGCGACTTCACAGGGGGTGCCTGTGTCGCTGGCATTCGCGGCCGCCTATCCTGAGCGCGTAAGCCGAATGGTTTTGTACGGTGGTTTTGTTCAGGGCCGCGCCGTCCGTGAGCCCGAACCCAACTCTGTTCAGGCGGATACCTTTCTTGACCTCATATCAGAAGGTTGGGGCAAGCCAAGCGGTGCATTTGGCAAGGCTTATGCGACGTTATTTATGCCCGAAGCATCGGCGGTACAGATTGATGACATGTGCAAGATGCAGTTGGCCTCTGCATCACCGGACACAGCGATCGAACTCAGGCGTTCGATAGACACCTTCGACGTATCAAACATCCTCGACCAAGTACGGGTGCCGGTCCTCGTAGTTCACACAACTGAAGACTCCGTCAATCCAGTAAGCCAATCTAGCTTGCTGGCTTCTTTGCTGCGAGATGCACAGTTGAGAATCGTGGAAGGTAGAAATCACGTACCTCTGCCAGGAACAGACGCATGGGAAACGATTATGCATGTATCGCTCGATTTCCTAAGGTCTGCTTAGTCCCGCGCAGCAGACATTCACTGAATTCTGCCGAACGTCTGCTTTGAGCCCAATCTGTCTTATGCTGCGGAACGGCCGAATGTCCGCTTTTCTCCCAGGCGACCATCACGGCACGTGCCATCGCAATGACCTTAAGCCAGCGTGGAGTAAACCTCGGCAACTCGCTGAAAGGTCCAATAGCAGGCGATAGCCGCACATCCACCGGCTAAGCCCACTCGTAGGGACATCCACAAACTGGAGTTCACGCGCCGACACATTATCAAGGCAGGCCAGAGCGCAAGAATAATGGCGACCTGGCCAAGCTCGACGCCAAGATTGAAGGCAAGTAGGCTTTGCCAGATGTTTGGGGAGGTGACCTGCAAGATCTTGTGCAACACAAAGCTAAATCCAAGCCCGTGCAAGAGGCCAATCAGCGTTGTCAGAAGCACCATCGTGACTTCAGAGCGCGCATTGTCCCTAAAACTCATAAACGCTGCGACAGCTGCAAATATGATAGAAAGCGCGATTCCGGTTTCAACGGCAGGAACAAACCACGCGCCCGATGGTACAAACCCGAAAAACCCCAGCGACAGCGTTACGCTATGCCCAACGGTAAAACCGGTTGCACGCAGCAATAGCGCCTTGAGGGTCTGCGCTCCAATGACCAAACACACAACAAAAAGAACATGATCCAATCCTTCGAGGATATGTCGTATACCTTCCCAGACAAAACTTAGGAATCCTCCATACCCCTCTTGCTGAACCACCAATGGTTCAGTCATCAGGCCCCGAGATCGGAATATCTGCGGTGTGTCCGACGCGTAGTCGAGAATGAGGTTGGCCGTTTGATCCTGATCGGGCAAGCCGGGGTCCAGCACGTTGGTAATGCTGTAAGATTGGACCGGGCCGATAGTGTCATAATACAGGACGAGATCGACAATTGTGTCACCAACAAAAAGCGGTGGCAGGAGGGCCGTTTCGGTTTCCACGGCCTTCTGAGCTTCGGCCAAAGTTGCAAATCCGGGCTCATTTCCAACGCGATGCAAGCGAATGGTCTCAACTGTTCCTCTTAGGCGCCGATTGTCGACCAACAGATGTAATCCACCTTCTGCGAGTTGCCCTAGCCCATTGGGATCGCTCATGGCAGCCTGCAAGTCGACAAAGTGGACCAACTGACCGTAGCTCATGGCATTGGTCGTGAATGGTGCAGCATCCGGCAAGGCATCACCATTCTGATCACCGACCTTATCTGCAACCAGATAAGGCATAGGCGTGCGCATGTAGATACGTAGGCCGTCTTCGAAATGCTCGACATGCGAAATTCGAACGTTGAGGTTAAGCAAAAAATGCGCCGAGGCTGATAGCGTCAGTGACAAGAGCACTCCGACAAACAGAGCACCAAAAGCAAAAACCTGTGATCTTAAATACTTATGCATTTGGATCGCGAGCCTCGATTACAGTTAATCCATCCAGCTTCCATTGCCCGGATTCAGGTACAACCTCGGCCAGCACCCGAAACGTAACGGCGCGCATGTGGGCATGCCCCCAATGACCGCCTTGGGCTTTCACTGTCCATTTGGCCAGAGTGCTAAATCCACCCGGCTTGAGGATCGGGTCAACGCGCTCTAAACTCAGGTCTCTAATTTCGGTAACTGCAGCAAGACTGCCTCCTGGCGTTCGGATCACGAGACCACGTTCAACCTCTGTTGCGATGTCACTCAGAGACGCTTCCGTCACAATGTGTGTCAGCTCTGCCTTTCTTGCTGCCGGCGATATTTCCAGGGTCACTGTGTTCAAGTTTTCGACCATCGAGCGCAGTATATCTTCCGCAACCTGTGGCTCAGGGTGGGTAGGCTTCTTCCAAGGTAATTCTGGCAAATATCCCGAAAACGCGACGGTTGCTGAAGCCGCGACAAGCATGGTTACGCAACTGGCATGCTTTGCAACTCTGCCTCTGCACAGTAGGAAAAAACCAAGTGAGACGGCGCTGACAATCCCAGTGATCAAAGCGATTGCCGGGTACTGCTGCGTCTGCCGCTCAACTGGAACCTGAATGACAGATGCTTCTTCGTATTGGAGCAAGTGGTTCCGCCAGTGGAACTGTGGATCCGCTGGTGTCACAGCTCCAAAGAATGGCCCAGCGATATCGTTTGATATGGTCGCAACGCGGGAAATTTCCTCGTCAAACATATCCCATGTAACTGTCACATGATCGGGAAGTTCTGCCGATGAGAAAGACAGGATGGCGCCGATAAACGCATTGTTCACGGACACTTCCTTTCCAGGCTCGACAACCTGAAAACCCTGCGATGTTAGCTCGAGGAGTTTTGCGGTTGCGTTTGACGGTTGCACTGATTTGCCATCAATTGTCACCGGGTTACGTGAAGCCAGGAAGGACGCCGCCTGGTTTACGATCAAGGCGCTACGCTGTGGTGAAAGCGTTTGTCCCACTTCCATGGTTTCATCAATCCAAGGCGCCAGTTCACGCAAGCGGATCAGGGTCTCGTGCCGAACTTCTCGGGGTTCGATATAAAGAAATGTCGATGTCCCGTCCTGCGCTTTTCGATTCAGACTCGAAGCGGAAAATCGGGTTTCCCAAGGGTCCGGCCAATGAATCTTTAACTCTGCTGGCTTTGACAAGAAGCGGAAATCCGTGACCGGAACCTCTCGGTCAAAAACCTGCATCCCGATTGTTACCAGTGGTTCGCCATCCTGCGATGGAGGCATTATGGTCAGCTCGTTGGGAACTGAGTTTTGAAACGGAAAGAACACTTCGACGAACAGAACACGCGGATTTTTTGGCGGGCTGGGAACAATTTTGCCTGAGAATGGATCGCGCTGACCTGCAAGCGGCGAGGCCCGGTCGATGCGCGTTCGGTATTCTAACTTTCTGATTTCAGCGTGTAGGTGCTGTTCGTCCCTTGCAACAATAGACAGCGCCCGACTTTCGGTTTGGGCAGAGCCTTGATTGGACTCCCGTTCAGCCTCCGGCTCACCCTCAACGAAATCCGATGACCAACCGATTGGCAACATATCCGCAAACAACGGAATATCTTCGACATAGATCTCAAGGTCGATGTAAACCCCATCATCTTTGACATGAAGGACAGCAATATTGGGTGCGACTTCCGAACCGTTTGTCAAAACGACATCTGCTGAAACGGCCAGTGCACCCGAGACCATCACGCTCAGCATCAGGAATAGTCGGCACAGATACCGCCAAATTAGAATTTTGTTCACCCCTGAACGTTAATTTTCCGGCATTGGCGGTGGCGTGTAACCATCCCATTTGCCGGCTTGAACCTTTTCAGAAGGCTCTTTTTCTTTTGAACGCGGTGCATTGATGTATTCGTCGCTCACAGCTGGTGGCAGCGCATAGTCGTCAACACTCGCTTCCCGAACAACGATCTGATCCTTAGTTACGTTTATCACCTGTAGATCTCGCGCCAGCGTGAGCGGTCCATCGTATGTCGAACGGACACCTTCCAGGATTGCCTGATAGTTTTCGGGTGAAAGAACAGAGTGATACCCTAGGGCCATGCGTGGCTCGACAGCAGACATAACTTTGCCGAAAGCCGCAGGTTCCGTATGAACGCGCGTAGCTACATAAGTCGCCTGTTTCATGTCCCAGCCAAAATAAGGGGCTAGCGCATCCGGTGGTAGAAACGCCTCGTGAGATGCGAGGTCCGCCCCTTTGGCATATTCTACATACCATTTGTTCGGGTATGTATCGCCACCAAAGACGTATTTCAGCCCATTCCATTCTAGAGAGTAGCTTACCGATCCATCTAGACTGTGGATCGCAGGCCAAGAACGGATAGTTACGTCGTTCTCCTGATAAACGATCTCGTTTTCCTGCATGTAATCGAATTCAGTGACTTCGAGCTTGGCGCCATCATCCGGCAGCGCCCCCGTACGTGTGGCCAAATCCCAAGCATAGGCTTTAGACATGCCCTCAACATAGGCTTTGGTGCCCAGTTCATCTTCTGATCCGGACGGGCCGAAGATGCGGAGCGGTGTATATCTGCCCGAAAGCCAACCTCCAACGTGGAGGCCCATGAAGTCTCCAACGTGATCAACATGCAAATGGCTGAAGAAGACCTTGTCGATCTTTGCGAAGTCCGGTCGCAGCGAGAACAGGTTTCCCGTTGCGCCAGTTCCTACGTCAAACAGAAAGACGTCCCCATTCCCAAGTTCCACATAAAACGAAATCGAAACGGCTGCCTTGGTTTGGTTTGGCATCCCTGTACCCAATGCCGTGATACGCATCTCATCCTCGCCGAGGATTTCAGTGTTGGGAAAGTAAGACGCGGGATATACACCGTTTTCGATTTCAGTGGCACTCCGACCCGTCGGCAAGGCGTTTTGCGCCGTGGCTGTGCCAGCCAGCGTCATGCCTAATGCCATCAATGTGCCGGCTGCGGTTTTCATTAAGTTATTCATTGATCCCCCCTTTAAAGCGAAGCCTCGTAAGAGAACACGAAACCGTGAACCTCCTGTTCACCATAGACATCTCTACGGTAAGTCCATAGACTGCTCTATGTCAAATAAAGAATGCTATAATCTGAATGTCAGAATCTATCACTCGAAACTCACCAAAAAACGCCGCGACCAAGGAAGACTGGATATTGCTGGCCTACAAAGTCCTCAACGAGGGCGGCGTTTCCGCGATAAAAGTCGTGCCAATGGCAAAGCGACTGAACCTGACAAGCGGTAGCTTTTACTGGCATTTCAAGAACGTCCGAGAGCTTTTGGATGAGGTTCTCAGATATTGGGAGCAGGAACTGACTGACAAAGTGATCGCACAAGCAAAGACATTTGGCGGTCCCCCGGAAGACCGCATTCTTCTTCTTATGAAAAAGGTCATAGAAGAGGAAGCCGCGTTGCCAGATCATGCTGTCTCAGTGTGGGCGAATACCGATGAGAAGGTAAGAGAAGCTTATCAAAGAACCATCGGCAAACGATTCCAGTTCGCCGCCTGGATGTTTGAACAGGCCGGGTTTTCGAAAGAAGAAGCGAAAGCGCGTGGAAGGTTGATGGTTACTTCGCTAATGGGAGACTCTTCGACAGGTCTGAAAGCGCGAGGCGATTGGGAAAAGGTTATAGAGCGGGAACATGCAATTCTTGTCGGAAAGTAGAAGATAGAACAAGAAAGTTGCCCGGCATTGTAAGTTTGCTCGAAGCGGACAGCCAGTTTTTAATTGCCCTGTAGAAATAGCTCACGCAACAATGCCAGAAGCCGACGTTCAGTCTGTGACCATCAAGGTCCGCTTCGTCCGCAAAGTAGACGTTCAAGCAAGGTGCAGCGAACGACCGCATTGAGCCCACTTTAACCGATGCTGCGCGATGCCCCAATTGCAGCAATGCGCAGAAAGCAGACTTTGCATACCCAACCATGCGACGCGTTTCATCAGTATCTGATCAGAGTATCAAGTATCGCTTGCCGCGTTGCGTCATTATTGTGGAAGATCCTGCCGGCGAGAAACTCAGATGGAAACTCCGGCCACGTTTTGCGCATTTCGGTGATAAGTCGCTGAGCTTCTTCGGTATGTCCCAACTGATCCTGCGCAACGGCTTGGAACAGGAGAGAAGGAGCACTTACAGGCGCACCGGCTGCGGGCGCTCCTTTAAAAGCCTCGACAACCTTCTCGTAGTTCCCGAGCATCAGTTGCGATACACCCCAAATATTTCGTGCGCCAAAGCGGCCCGATCCTGACCTTAGTCTTTCTGGATTGCTAACCTCAGCCGCAAGATCCGGAGCGTTCGCCATGATAGCGGTGATGCCAACAAGATCCAGAATATGACCATCATTCGGCGCAAGCTCGACCGACAGTCTTGCATATTTCACAGCCTCGACCGGTTTGTTTTGGGTGGCCAGTACCCAACCATTTGCACCGTTTGCCCACGCATCGGTGGGAGATAGATCAAGCGCTCTTTCCGACATCTCGGAAGCTTGGCTAAAAAGGTCATCTCTTTGCGCCTTGTCAGGGGACAGCATGGCCAAAGTCGCAAGGACCTGTGCCGATCCGGCATAACCGTCGGAGAGTGCGGGGTCGAGCTCTGCGGTATGCTGAAACATTCCCAGTGCTATTTGCTGGCGCTTGATATCAAAAACAGGAAAAAACATCCCTCGGGCTTGATCCGCAAGATTAGCCGCCTGAAGCCTTGTCAAAGATTGCTCACCAAGAGCAGTTCGCTCAGCCTGTTCGATAGATTGAGCTGTGGGCAAAACCACCTTGTTATCCCGAGTGAACCAAAAGCCAGCCACCGCAATCAACACTAGGCAACCCAGCCCAATTGGCAGCAGTTGCCGTAGACGTCGATGCCCGCCAAGCAGATCGCTGTCCTGAACCCTTGAGTTGTCGCCTCTTGTCGTCCTTGCTTGCGAAAACCGTGGCTTGTATCCGCCGGAATCAACAAAAATTCGAACTCCCTCACCATCCCATTGATCTTCGTAAAACTCATGTAGCAGTCGACGCAGCCGTCTGGCTTCGACGCGGACAAGATTCCGACCACCGGTGCCATCAATGCTCCGGCCGTAGACTTCGACCGCGATTGCTTTGCCGCGAATCTGGGCGCCACGACCCGCGAGAGTCTCTTCGACCACGTAAGTAAGAAATTGCTGGAGTCGAGGCGAAGCCCGGAACACGACGCTGGAAACAACGCTCTGAAGTGCCTGTCGGACAAGCTCCGGCGATGGCGGTGCAACATCTTGATCTATCGGCAATTCATTAGCTTGGTTCAAAGCAAACTCACCCCCAACTCACGGTGACTCACTTGGCGTATATCGTCAACCGCACTCATCTTGATGTGAGAATAGATAGTGGGAACCGGGGATTATCCAGTGACTTGGGAACTGAGTGACGAGCTTCCAGATCTTTCCGATGCGCTTTCAGGGCGTACCGAAACGGATGCGTTGCTCAGCGAGGCAATCGAGGACCTAAGGAAAGTTACTGCGCTGTTGGATGACACATCGATCACAGCCACAGAACGCGCGGAATGGGCCCACATCAGATCCGAACTCGTGAACGAGCTTCGCCGGATGGTGAAGCGCAACCTTCGTAGCATTTCCAACTAAGGGCACAGCCATGACAAAAGAAGACAACGGCAAAGAACTTAAGAACGAAAAAACCCAGAAATCTGACGACATCGAAAACCCTTCCCGGCGACACGTTATGCAGGGACTGGCAGCAGGTGCAGTCGCAACCGGCGCAGTTAGCTACGGTTCAGGAGCTGCACAGGCACACCCCAGCGATGGACCACTAGGCGAAAGCCTAAAAAACCCGTACGGCGGCCGGCCTGCCGGGGGTATCACTTTGCCCGAGTACTTCCGTCCCACGAAATACATGACAGGCTCGAACGCGAATTATTTCCCGCTATCCGAGGACCTCGGGCCCGACGAAATGCGGATATCGTTCTGTGGTTCCACCCCATTTCCGCCCCGCGAAGATCAGGCTGGCACCTGTATCATGGTCGAACTGGGTAACGGAAAGCGTTTCTTCTTCGACTTCGGCTCGGGCTGCGTCCGCAACATTATCGGGATGCAGGTTCCGGGTCAGTTGATCAACGACATCTTCATTACGCACCTGCATGTCGATCACTATGCCGACATTCCTTACATCTACCCGTTTCGGGCTTGGTCCGGCGGGTACACACCGCTGCGCATTCACGGTCCATCTGGTCGGACACCCGAGCTTGGTACAGCCGGAATGGTGAAAGGTATGCAGCAGATGCTCAAATGGCATCTCGAAGCTTTCGATGTTTTCCCAATCGGCGATGGCTACGAGATCGAAGTCAATGAATTCGATTTCCGCCAAGAAGGTGGCATCGTCTATGATGAAGATGGCGTGACTATACGTTCCTGGCCGCGCAGCCATGCCAAGGACGGCGCTGTCGGATATCGGTTGGATTGGAACGGGCTTAGCTTTGTTTGGACCGGCGATGGACGTCCCGATGAACTGAGCCTTGAATACGGAAAAGGCGTCGATGTGTTTGTGACCGAAATGTCGGGACAGGACATCGGGCAATTGATGACCTACAAATACGGTCTGCCTCAAGAGCTGTTTAACTACACAATCGATACGCACCATACTTCTCACTACGCTGTTGGTAAGATGATGGCTGAGGCGCGCCCACGGCTTGCAATGGTGACCCACTATACGCAAGACGAGGATATCGATGCCGAAATGCTCGCGGGAATCCGAGCCCATTATGATGGGTTGTTCGCCTGGGGGTTGGATGTCGCCGTCGTCAACGTAACCAAGGATGCAATCTGGTATCGGAAGGCGACGCTTCCCGGAAAATCTGGCTCGGTCGCGCCATTCCGCGAATTGGGCAAGATGGAAGCAGAAGGCAAGATCACGTTGCCGGATGAAATCAAACCGCCAGCACCGCGATCATCACGTGCCGAACAGCAGGACCAGAAATACCGCGATATGGAGATTGATCCCAAGGAATACTATCCAGCTGACGTATTCCGAGCCCCCGATCCAGAGTGGCCCAGTGATTTCGTAATCAAGGTCGATGACGTCATCCCAAACCGCAAGAAGAAGGCGGAGTAACGACATGATCGAGTTTGGGTCGTCATCTGCAATCCCCGTAACGATTCTTACCGGCTTTCTCGGAGCCGGTAAGACAACACTTTTGAACCGCATCCTGACAGGCAATCACGGGTTGCGGGTTGCGGTTCTGGTGAATGACTTTGGATCAATAAATGTTGACGCCGACTTGGTGGTCGGTCTCGAGGATGATGTGATGAGTTTGGCAAATGGCTGCGTTTGCTGCTCGATCCGAGATGACCTGATCGAAACGGTAGAAGCCGTTCTCGCCCGGCCCGAGAAACCGGAATACATCGTCCTTGAAGCAAGCGGAGTGTCGGACCCGTCATCAATTGCAATGACATTCACCGATCAGAAGTTTCGGGACATGATCCGCTTGGACAGCCTTATGTGCCTGGTCGATGCTGAACAGCTCTTTTCTGCGCCGGAACAAATGGAACTGAAGCTCCGTCAAATCGCGTTCTCGGACATGGTTATTTTGAACAAGGTCGACCTCGTCGACAGGGCGGCTGTTCAAAGGGTGCACGATTGGCTCGGGTCTCGCTTCCGTCGGTATCGTCTTGTCGAAGCTGTCAATGCGGATGTCCCACTGGATATTCTTCTTTCTGTTGGCCGCTTTGCCGCCGAACAGCTCGAAACAGAAATACCCGATCATCACGAGCATGGACCGGATTGTGGTTGCCACCATTCTGATCACTCGGAAAGCTTCTCAACAACTATGATGAAAGCTGAAAGCCCGATAAGCTTGTCTTCTCTTCGGAGTGCAATTCGAAAGCTTCCTGGCGACGTTTATCGCCTCAAGGGCTTTGTTTTTAGCGAGGAGGATCCAGATCATCGCATTCTTGTACAGGTCGTCGGAAAACGCATGGACATCGCAAGGGATGGCGCATGGGGCCACCGAAAACCCGAAACAAGGCTTGTTGCAATAGGTGCACCAGGGGCCCTTTCGGAATACGAGCTTTCCGATGCGTTGTTGGCGACCGCATAGCAGCAAGTTAGACCAAACTTGTTTGCGTGTGTTTGTAAAACTCCAACACGTAACAGCTCGAAAGCCCGCAGCACCGCGGACCAAAAATGGAGAAAAACCTAATTGCTGAAGCAGTTTAGGAAATGGAGTCAAGCGATCAGATTGCTTGCACTTGCCACTGCGTTTGTCTTGTCGGGAGCGGCTGCGCGCGCGCAAGACGTTTCAAGTCGAGAACTTGAAGATACAACCCCAAACCTCGGATTGCCGAATTCAGCAGGAGGACAAGATGCCGAGTTGCTTTCCGCGTTCCACGGGCTCGAGGCGTTGCCTCGTGTAGCAAATCTCATTTGCAGAGGTTCTAGGAGCAAAGACGGGATGCCTGTCATCTTTACAACCGAGGTAGATTTGGAAACGTTGCAGGCTGGCGACTTCAGAGTCGTAACAAAGTCAGGCCAGATCGGAACAATGCATTGCGCGTCAGCGTTGCCTGCTACCGATCCCGGTGAATTGCGCACGGTGCTTCTCATCGGGGATTTTGGGAACGTTTCCGAGGATCCACCGGTTGCAGTCGAAGTTATTGGACACCTTCATTCCATCGTTGGAACACTTGATTTTCGCGGTGCCACTGTCGCCGTGACTCCGCTGGAAGACGGGCCGTCAATGATCCTTGCCGAGGTTGTCGAGGATTGGACTTTGGTCGGAAACTTGGGGCCACGCCGAACTAGAGGAAGCCTTTGTCCAAGTGAAAACATCGTACAGGCCATTCGGGTAACTTGGGCGGGTGGCGTTACGCTGGCGAACGGCAAGGAACCTGGCGATGTGGAACGTGATCTGTACAGTATCATCGTAGAGGCCGAAGAAGGATCTCAACGCACAGTTACGCCCGCCGCGCTTGCCGATCTGGGTGACGGGGACAATAACCACATGCTCTGCCTTGATACAAAGGATCGACCTATCTCGGTGTCTTTCCCGGCTGGTATTCTGACAGACCCGAATGATGATCTGAACCCTGAAACCAGCGTATTTGTCTCAAAACCCAATTAACAAACTGCTTTAAGGTTTGTTCGAATGGACTTTTAGCCGAAAATGCCCGGCCGGGCCGGTTGCGGGTATTGCAGCGGTAAATGCGAATGAACGGACTTGTTCGCCTCTCGGACATTGCAAACTCGGTTTTGAAGGTCCGCTTTGGGCTGATAGTTCTACTCTCGGGGTTCGCGCAAAAAAGGGCCGCTCGAAAGCGGCCTGATGGATCACACCTCGGTGGCTTCCGCGATGGCGAGTGCGTCTTCGATGTCTACACCCAGGTAACGCACTGTACTGTCCATCTTGGTGTGACCAAGCAATAGCTGCACTGCTCGCAAGTTACCTGTTCTACGATAAATCTGCGCCACTTTTGTGCGTCGCATTGAATGGGTCCCATATTGGCTGGGATCAAGCCCAATCGAAGCGACCCATGACTGAACCAACCTCGCGTACTGACGAGTAGAAATATGCAGCCGATGCTGAAAACGCCCTGGCCACAAGTACTCGGATCTTTTCATCGCAGGTTGTTTCAGCCAATTCAAAAGCGAGTTTCGCGTACCACTACTAATTTCAAAACGAACGGGTATCTTTGTCTTGCTTTGGTCGACAGACGCGCGTTCCTTTACTTGTCCAGCGGCAAATACGTCTGCAACTTTAAGGCGAACAAGATCGCAACCACGGAGCTTACTATCTATTGCTAAATTGAAGAGTGCTAAGTTCCTATGATCTTCTGAAATTTCTAAGCGAACGCGTATTGCCCAGACATGCCTTGGCAAAAGCGGGCGCTTCTGGCCAATAACCCGACCTTTGTTCCACGCAGATCGGCCAACTCGAATGACGGGTAGATTTAAAGCTTGCATGACGAATACTCCACACCGCCACGCACCACCTCATCGCCCACACAGTGTCAGCGTCTATTGGTTACCATGCTTGGTCTCCGTCATGAAAAATCTGACTTTGTCGAAGCCTGACCGGCGCCTCAAATATGCGATTTGGTATAGGGCGAATAGCAGAACTATGGATTCAATAGATCAGGATGGATAATCTTGGGTCTAGGGGAGAACGGGAGTGGAACGCCGCCTTACCACTATCTTGAGTATTGACGTCGTGGGCTACTCGCGACTGATGGAACGCGATGAGGCAGCGACGCTGGCAGCACTAAAGTCGCATCGGTCTGAACTCATTGACCCCTTTGCGGCGAGTTATGGTGGCAAGACGATCAAATTGATAGGTGATGGTGCTCTACTGGAGTTCGAAAGCACCGTACAGGCAATGAAATTTGCCGTTTCTGTTCAAAACGAAATGCTCTCTCGAAATTCGGACGTTCCAGAAAGCGAACGAATTGTGTTTCGGATCGGCATCAATATCGGAGATGTGATTGCCGAGGATGGAGACATTTATGGTGATGGCGTCAATGTCGCCGCTCGACTTGAAGGCTTGGCTGAGCCTGGAGGTATTTGCATTCACCGCAGCGTAAGGGACCAGGTACAGGACAAGCTGGATCTGAATTTCGAGGATCTGGGTGAGACCGAAGTCAAAAACATAGGGAGACCAGTCCGAGCCTTCGAAATCGTTCTGGATGACAAGGCCAAGGCTTTGGCTTTATCAAAACCAATTGCGCATACGAAACCAACGATATCCAAGTGGGTGCCAACTCTAATCGGTGCAGCATGCATCTGTTTGGTGCTGGTTTCGGTCGTATGGTGGCGATCCAGAGATGCGGCACCCCTGACCGAACAAGAGGAGTTTGCGCTTGCCATCCCAGACGAACCGTCCATCGTCGTTTTGCCCTTTGAGAACCGCTCAAAAATTGAAGAGGTCGGCTATCTGGCAGAAGGTTTTGGAGCAGCAATCACGACGCAGCTTTCGAAGTTTCCACAGCTATTTGTGATTGCTGGTTCTACTTCGATTACCTTTGCGGACAGCTTGGCCAAACCGCGAGAAATAGGTCGAGAGCTCGGTGTGCGATATGTTCTGTCAGGTAGCGTTCAGAGCGTTGGCGAGAATATTTCGATTAACTCAACACTGATAGAGACAGAGTCGGGGCACGCTCTATGGTCGGAACAATATGACGTTGGCGTCGAAGAATTGTTTTCCGCTCAGGCCGACCTTATTCGGGAAATCGCATCCACCCTAAAAATTGTAGTTGAGGAAGAAGAAATCGCTTCGCTTAGGAAACGGCCAACCGATGATCTAGAAGCGTATGAACTTTTTCTGAGGGCTGTCGCCAAAAGCAAGCTGCTGAATACTGCGAGTCGGCAAGAGGCAATTGAACTACTGGAACGAGCCATAGTGCTCGATCCAGACTACCTTTCTGCACATATTGAATTGAGCGGTCGCTACCTTAGTCTTTGGCGCTTTGGTGGGTCGGACGATCCAGAAACCGCGCTGAACAAAGCCCGCAGGCACGCACAGCGTGCGTTGGAACTGGATCAATCGGACTATCGCGTTCAACACCGCTTGGGCCAGCTACATTTGTTTGCTGACCACGATCATCAACTCGCATACCAGGCATTTCAGCGGGCAATACGGGAGAACCCCAATGATCCTGAGGTTCTATATGGTATGGGCTTTCTACGGTCGCTTATGGGTGAGCCAGCCGAAGCGATTGAGTGGAACAACAAGGCAAAAAAGGTCAACCCGCGTTATCCCGGCTGGTACAATTTTAACGCGGCCCTTTCTCATTTCTTAATCAGAGATTACAAACAGGCAATTCTGCTGGCAAAAACCGGTATCTCAACTTATCCAAAGTCGCTTCCTCCGCGCCGTATCTTGGTCGCAACTCTTGCTGAAATGGGACGTCTGGAAGATGCACAGGTTGAAGCAAAGAAATTACTCGAAATCCGGCCGGACTTCCGTGTTTCTACACACAGAAACACACCCTTTATGCATACTGAGGACCAGGACCGGTATTTTGGTGCGATGATTGCTGGTGGATTGCCCGAATAGAAAGGTTTTCATATCCCGGATACTGGCTGTATGCGCGGTTTCCACTTTTGGTAGCATCGTTGCATGAACGGACCAATCCGCTCCTCGGGATCAACAAACATCGCTGTTGAATGTCTGGTTTGGGCTGATTGTGGTCCTTTAGAGCAAGAATGCGGATGGCTGCAGAGTCCGCATATCGGTCATTTGGGGAAAATCGCTCAAAGTCTGCTTTGCGGACAAAGCGTAATTTAGCCGCGTTCGGCGGCAACGCCCGCTATCAAACTTCTTCCGCTCTTGTCCGCTTCAGCGAGAAAGCCGAGTATTAGCCTGCCGTCTGAACTCACTCGGGGTTTGCCCGACCCATTCCTTGAAAGAGCGCGTAAAACTGGTTGGGGCCGAATATCCAAGGGCGTCGGCAATATCTCCAATAGGTCGGTCGGTTTGCTTCAACATTTCGACCGCGTAATTTGTCTTTAGGTGGACGAGGATTTCACCAAGGCTGGTGTTTTCCTTTTCAAGCAACCTTGAAATGCTGCGTTCTGATTTTCCGCAGAGTTTGGAGGCTGACTGCGATGTCAAAGCTACTTCACCAACAAATGGTCGAAGAGCTTGTTCGATTGCGGCTGCGGCCTTGCGCGCAGGAAACCCACTGGTCGCGTCCATAGTAGAGCGTTGTTCAAATTCGGATCGGTGGAACGGAGTTGTCAGCCAACTTGATGGAAACCCAAGTCGGTATCCGTGCCGATCTCCCCTTATCGCCTTGATGCCCAAAAACAGTGGCGGTAGGGCACTCGGGTCGCTTACTGTCACAACGATATTATGTGCATTCCAATCGTCACCCATTGCTCGACGAATGACCGACACCATCATTGCTGCAAAAAATCCATCGATTTGCGCGGGAACAAATGACGGCTCAAAAGCCCGGCGCCCGTAAAATACTGCCCGATCCCCATGAATTTCCAGGGATTGCGTTTGAGCGCTGGAGTGTTCCGTTGCTTCAATAGCAAAACGCGTGAGCAATTGGCCCAAGTCTGAGGCTTCGGCGCTGGCGGTAACCATGGGCGGCCATGTCGCGGTGTTCACAGCCTCTCCGAGGTGGGCGAGGAATGCCGGATCTCCGGCGGCAGCGGCCGCATCTTCACAAAACTGGTAAATTACCAGCGCTGGGACAAAAGTTTCAGCATTTTCGAATGCGGATCGCTTTAGGCCGACACCATCCAATATGGCATCTGTGGGTAAATGCATCTTGTCCAGCGCGGCGACCAATACCGCAGCCGAATTTAGCCGGATCAGGGGGAGTTCACTCATATCCGGCCGTCGACTACTGACAGGGGAATTAGTCTGGTGGCGCATTCTTCCATAACAACACCAATTATGAACACTGCGGAATGGAATCTGACCGTACCACTCAATCTCGGTCAGTTAAATGGCGGCGTCGTCCGAGAAAGAAAGGACGCCAAAGCGCAGATGGGCTTTTCTGAACTCACATAGAGCGGATTCTGCGGGTCCTGTCTGCCAGGGCCGTGGAACTTGGCCAGAGTGGCTGCGAGGAGGAATTCACATGACCGATCATGTCGACAACAATCAATCTTACAGCGAAAAGATTTCGAGACTGAAGGGGAATGGCGATACCCCGGCAGATATCGCTGAGGGCGCCCCGCAATCGCCTGAACGCCGCGAACTGCTGGTGGCTGGTGGCGCCATCGGTGCGACGATGATGGTTGGCGGCCGTGCCGATGCCCAGGCGGTCTACAGCAATAGCCCACCGTCGGATGTTCCCGCTGAATACACAGCTCCATCTGAGACGCTGAAGCCAGGCGAGCCAACCAGTGATTACTACGTGCCGTCCACGGAAAGGGACGCCAACGTGAACTGGTGGATGGGACGCAATGTCGGTGGCGTTACGATTGGCTTAATACAACTCCGAGCGCACCTACCGATGGCACCGGGTAATATGGGCAATGCAACGACATTCGATTTCCCGCTGCTCTACCGCGAGATGCTGCCGGAAAACCCGTATGACATAATGGCGCTCGAACCTCCCGAAGCCTTCACGGACGAAATCGTCAAGGCGGCGCGCTGGCTGGAGCTTCAAGGGGTGCGCGCCATCATGGGGAATTGCGGTTTCTTTGGAACTTATCAGAAAGCTGTCGCCGAACAGATTGACACACCTTTCTATTCTTCCAGCCTCATTCAGCTTCCAACAATTCTGCAAAGCTTGCCGAGGAAGAAAAAGGTTGGTGTCATTACTGCGAGCGGCGAAGTTCTTGCGGCGGGGCCTGCGATTGAGAATTGCGGTGTCTCTCCAGAAGACAAGGCGAACAGGATTGTCATTGGAGGACTGGAGAATGGTCCGGAAATGAAGAAAGTCCTGAACTTGGTCGGGAGTTATAACATGTTGTTGCTGGAGCAGGAGATCGTTGCGATGGCGCGGTCGCTCGTAGAGAAAGATCCGGCAATCGGCTCAATCTTGCTGGAATGCACAGAACTGCCACCCGCCGCACATGCGGTACAGAATGCGGTCAGATTACCTGTGTGGGATTACACCACGCTTACCAAGTGGATCCACGACGGCTGTCTCAGACGACCATTCTACGGGGTTATCTAAAACCATTGATGTCAGATCCGACTCAGTCAATCGTTTCAAAACACAGGCAAAATGAATGATAGGCCAAAAACAATCCAACCAGTCGATGGCATCGATACTGCTGGCCGTGGCCTTAGGCATTGCCGCTCCCGGTGTCGCCATTTCAGAGGAGCTCTCGGCACCAACTGTGTCCGAAGGTCAAGCCAGAACGATCCCTCGCGGCCCCAACGAAGTTTCGGCGCGAATAGAAGCGGATAACGAGCCTAAAGAGACTACCTTTGATTTTCCAGGTATCGACCGGGCGCTTGAACCTTGGAACGATTGGAAATCGCGGATTGCCGAAGACAAGGGTGTCAGGCTGGGTTTCGACTATAACTTCGCAACGCAGGGAGCGAATAACGAAGCCGGAGAGGACAGTGCCACCGGTGGAATTTTCCGGGCCTATATCAGTTGGGATCTATGGGAGCGTACCGATAAATCCCGAACAGGGACTTTGGACATACGGGTCGAAAACAGACATCGCGTCGGTACGGCTCTGGCTCCCGAAGCTCTGGCTCCGAATTTTGGATGGGCAGGAACGACCGCACCGGACTGGAGCAATCAAGGCTGGGGGCTTCCTGTTTTCATGTTGCGGCAAAGATTAGATGTTGGCGACGCACCCATCGAATTACGGGTCGGCAGAATGAGCGCCTTTTCCCAATTCGACATTACACCATACTCGGACAACCTGACGACGTTCCAAAACAACAGCATCATTCTCAGCCCGACCATTGGTTACCCTTCAGCGGGATCGTTTGGCGTAGGGGGGTATGTCGGTATTCCCCGTAGCAAACTCTATGTCTTGGGCATGATCATGGATGCCAATGGGCGCTATGATGATTTGTCGCTGGAAACACTTGGTGACGGAGAATATTTCAAAGCGTTGGAATTCGGCTGGACCGATCAGGACTTGTCTGGCCTGTCTTACCTTTTCAACAACCTACACATAGCCCTTTGGCATACAGATGACGCCAATTACGGAGCAGGGTTGACTGGCTCTTACACATTTACAGAACAGCGTCTTGGAACGTTCGGCCGCATTGCCTGGGCCAAGGACGGGGCTGGCACACTTTACCAAAAACTCGTTTCTGCTGGTTTCACTAAAGGAGTATTCCGTGACAGTATGATCGGCATGGGTGCCAGCTGGGGAGAAGTTCAAAACACCGATGAAAGCCAGATCGCAGCAGAGTTATTTTACAGATGGCAAGTTGCTCAAAATCTGGCGATTACCCCCAGCATTCAATTTCTTTCCAATCCGGTATTCAATCCAGCCGAAAAATCGGTCACCGTATTCGGGGTCCGGGCGAGAGTTACATTTTAGCCAGTGGTTAATCGAATTATTTTCGGCTACCGCAACAATCAGTGCCTTTAATGCAGCTCCAATGACAGGTTTATTACGTGTTGCAGTCTTTCGAATGAACAGCGGCATTCGTCAAGATGGGCTCGAAGCGGAAGATTAACGGGAGATTCCGAAAGTCTGCTTGGGAGCGGCGAGCGGACGATCCCGCCCGCCTAAAAGGTTAAAGATCGATGCGTTCGGCAATACTAAGCGCGTCTTCAAGCTCGACGCCAAGGTAACGCACCGTACTGTCCACTTTGCTGTGACCGAGCAGAAGTTGAACGGCACGTAGGTTTCCGGTCTTTCTGTATATCAATGCCGCTTTGGTGCGCCTAAGCGAATGCGTGCCGTAGCTGGTCGGATCGAGACCAATCGCTGACACCCATTCCCGGACAAGCCTAGCGTATTGCCGGGTCGAAAGATGCGGCAAAGCATGCATACGACTTGGAAACAGATACCGTTGTCCATGCATATATTGAGAAGAGACCCATTGCGACACGACTTCACGTGTATTCTCCGTCACTTCAAATTGCACTGGCTTCGCAGTTTTACGTTGAACAACGGATACCCGATCGCGAACAGAATTGCCGACGGCGAGATCGTTAACCCTCAGGCGGACGAGATCGCACCCGCGCAACTTGCTATCGATGGCAAGATTGAACAATGCCAGGTCTCTCAGCTTGTTTGCAAGTTCGAGCCGAGCGCGAATGGCCCAGACTTGCTTTGACTGCAATGGCCGCTTCTGTCCGACTAGTCTGCCTTTGTTCCAAGGCGGACGACGCGTTGTGACAACGGGAAGTAGAGATTTGGACATCTTAGATCTCCGTCCATTCCCTTCCGTCCCAAACATCGACACTGTGCCGACAGCTGCAGTCTAATTGCCGCTCGCGTGTCTTCAGCACAGGAAATTCTCAGGTTTCAGGAACTGCCACCGCTGATCTTCTTACCCATCACATCCGCTGCCTGCCGCAACGGGTCATCTGCGAGATGCGCGTAGCGTTGCGTGGTAGACGGGTTCGTGTGTCCAAGCAATCGACCAACTATAGGCAGACTCAGACCGCTGGAAACGAGATGCGACGCATGCGTATGCCGATTGTCGTGGATACGGTAGTCTTGAAGGCCTGCTGATGTAGTGACCGAGCTCCAAAATTTCTTCAGATCTTTGTACGGTTGGTCCGGAGAGCGTCCCGGAAACAACCAACGACTTTCAGGAGATGCCCCTGCTTTCATTGCCGCAAGCAAATCACAGGTTGCTGACGAAATCGGCAGGTGCTCTCGTCGCTTTTGCTTTGTGTGGTGCGACGGCTTTGTCCAGACCGCGCGGTCCAAATCGAAGTCTTCCCATTTTGCCTTCAGCACTTCGCCGATCCGTGCGCCTGTCAGGAGCTGCAGGCGAATAGCGTTCGCTGCAACCTGATTTGGATGCTCTGACAGAGCCACCAAAAGTCTTTGCAGCTCACCGTCTGACAACCAGCGGTCCCGCTTTTCCTCGGGGAACTTTTCTATGCCGCGCGCCGGATTGTCAGAACGCTGACCCCAGCGCACAGACAGTTCAAACATTTTCGACATAAGCGCCAGAGTGCGATTGGCTTGATAGGGCGTATCACGCATTTGATTGTGAAGCTTCTGAACATGCTGATGCGTCACTTCAATGACTTTAAGATCCCCAAGCTTGGGGAGAATGTATCTGTCCAGCATTGACCGATCATTCCGAACGCTACCGGGACGTTTCTTCGGTTCCGCATGTTCGGTCATGTATTGCGTGGCAAGTGAGTTCACCGTTGGTGAATGCCTTAGGCTTTGAGCATCGGCGACAGGATCTGCGCCACGTACCACGTCAGCAAGAAGCGCGCGTGCTATTTCGCGGGCGGTGCCCAAAGACAAGGTCGGCCCATATCGCCCAAGTGTCTTGCGTTTCGACCGACCGGTTTGTTTGTTGCGATATTGAACTAAGAAGCTTTTGACGCCGGTCGTTTTCACGCGAAGTCCAAAACCCGGCAGACCGTCGTCCCAATATATCGTGTCCCGGTTTGTAGCTGAAAGGCGATCGACACTTGATTTTGTTAAT
The DNA here is from genome assembly GCF_056531325.1 of Ruegeria sp. N8. Classification (NCBI taxonomy): domain Bacteria; kingdom Pseudomonadati; phylum Pseudomonadota; class Alphaproteobacteria; order Rhodobacterales; family Roseobacteraceae; genus Ruegeria; species Ruegeria sp. N8. Next base: position 107,682 of record NZ_JBQFLQ010000009.1, read on the forward strand.
CTGACGTTGGGCATATTGGTCTCGGACGGCTTGGGTAAGCACAAGGTAAGCAAAGTGCGGAGAATTGGGAAGGGTCCTATAGAAACCTATGCACGTTAAAACTTTTGTTATTTAAGAGAATATACTGTTCAATCGAATTGGCTATAATGCTATCGAAAATGGGATAATAAGACTTTTAATCAGTGGGTCGCAGGTTCGAATCCTGCACGGCTCACCACTTTTTTCCTTTCTACAATGTTGTGTGTGAGTGATCTCTGGTCTTCTGCCATCGGGGTTTGTCTAACAGAAGCAATGTAACACGGTTTCTGGTGTTGTTGTTCTACGACCGCATGGCAATGCGCCATGGTTTGGATCGTTTTGTCATCCAGTTTGTAAGGTTTTCAATGGTCCGGAAAGAGGCGAGGCCCATATCCGCATAGCGAACAGCTTTAAGATTCTGAAAAACATCAAGTTAGGTTACTCAACCGCCACTTCCTGATCCAGAACCATATTTAGAACAAACTCTGTTGCCGGGTCTGTTAGTTCGTGATCGGCAATGGCCTTGAACTGTTGGTGCAGTGGGGTCTGTCCCCAATTTCGCGTAGCGAAAGCAATCCGAGCCGCGAGGGTACGATCTCTTTCCAGAACCGTTAATAGGATTGCGATAATCTCACCTCTGAACCTCGGCTGAGACGATCCAGCCTCTGTTAAAGCCTGGACGAACGCCCATTTGTCGTCATCCGTCATTTGATTACCTTGAAGTACCAGATCAATCGATTTGATTGCCAATGCTCCATCTGCCTCTATGCCAGCAAGCGCCCATTCAAATGCGTTTAGGCCCCCGTTATTTAGTGCTTTGATGTATCGCTGACGTACGATTGAGCGGGCATGCGTGTCGCTTTGCAGGCCAAGCAGGCGTATGACGGTGGGCCTGTAGACAAAGCGATCCAGTCTATTGAGCTCTTCCAAGATCTGGTTCGTTGAAACCCTGTCTCCTATCGGGCGCACCAAGTCGTAGGGTGCTCGACCAATTTCAATCAAGGCAGTGCTGTGTAATACGTGATCAGAGTGCCACAGATAGTCAGAGAAGAACGAAATTCGGTCAGAGCTATCCGTTTCTCCATAAGTCCAAAGCTGACCGACGGAGCGAAGTTTCCCGATAAACTCTTTTCGCTCTGGGGTCATCGTGAATATGCGTTTCCATCCCCTCGAAAAACTGCGCCCGGCTCTGTCTGTGCGCGTTGCTCCATATGTGAAAAGAACTGTATTCGTTGGATCAGAGCGGAATGCGCGCCTCGTTACGCTATCAACCAGAAATGGAATTTCGGGAATTTCTTTTAACCTGTCGTCCGAGCCCTTTAAGACTCGTCTAATTGAGAACTTGAATGGGTTCCCTGACGTGGGGCCAGCCAATACGATGACCTCGGCGGCAAGGACGTGATCAGCAATAGAGGCTTTTGGAAGCTCTACACACACCGTACAAGCATGCAAAACGCGGGGAGCTGTTAGCCCAACAAAGCAGGTCAGAACGATCAAAAAACTTCGTATACTTGAACGCATCGTGTTTTCATCTTTTTCAAAACGACAAACAACAACATCGTTTTATAGAGATTTTTGTGTCCACAGGATAGTCAATTCCGGGAATAGTCTCCTCGCCAATCAACGAGAGCTAAGAAAAGGTTTGATTTCCGCACACTCCAGACTTTGTGTAACCAGTCCCGAACGTCAAAATGTGCAGACGGGTCGGAATGGGCTTCAATGCTGTTCGAATGGTCACGGTACAAAAGAACTAAGATACGCTTCTACAACGCCTCGGTAGCGGATCTCAGGTCCAAATCCTCCACGGCTCACCACTTTTTCAGAACAAATTACGCAAATGATTTAAGTCAGGTAACTTTCATCCATTGCTTTAAACAACCGGTGGGCTTTCCTCGAAACTGAACCTGTCGCGGTGACCAACTAAATGGGTTGAATATCCGGACACTGACAAGGCACGGAAATAGCGCCTCGCCCATCTTTTCCAAACCGAATGTCATTTTTCAAAACGACACTAGGGTCAGGACTCGTTCTTGTTTCATAGCCAGAAGATGACCGTGGCGGCGAGAGCGATGGCGGAGAGGAATACCTTTGGGCACCTGTCAT
>NZ_JBQFLQ010000010.1:0-101342 GCF_056531325.1 Ruegeria sp. N8
CGGCGGGCAGCTCCATGCCGCTTTCGGCGGCGTGGTCGGCATAGTTCAGGCCGATGCAGATGAACTTGCCCACCTGGCCCACACAGGCCCCAATGCGCGGGTTGCCCTCGACCAACGGCAAGGTTGCCGTGTCGATAGCTCGCAAAGCATCAAGACCGGCATCGGACAACACCTCGCCCGAGATGTCTCCAATCGTGCCCGACAAATCACGGATCGCGCCGTTTCCATCCAGCAGCCCCGGCTTTTCCTGACCAGCCAGGCCATAACGCAGCAGTTTCATCTAAGTCTCTCCTTGCTTACACGGTCCAGCCGCCGTCGATGGCGAAAGTCTGTCCAGTGGTAAATCCACTTTCATCGCTGGCCAGATAGGTCGCCAGCGCTGCAATCTCGTCTGCGTGGCCAATCCGCCCCATCGGTTGCCGCGCGATAAAGTCTTTCAGTGCCTGATCGTAGTCACCAGTTGCCCGCAAACGGTCATGCAAACTGGGGCTGTCTACGGTTCCGGGGCAAATTGCGTTGCAGCGAATGCCCTGTGTTACGAAATCCGCTGCAATTGACTTTGTCAGCCCGATCACCGCAGCCTTGGACGTGCAATAAGAGAACCGGTTCGGCACACCCTTAATCGAAGACGCAACCGAGGACATGTTGATGATCGACCCCCCGCCGGCCTCCAACATGCCCGGCAGCACCAGCTTGGCCAGCCGGTACATTGCCTTGACGTTCAGATCAAAACTGAAATCCCACTGGCCCTCGTCACAATCCAAGATCGAGCCCGCGCCCACAAAGCCTGCGCAGTTGAACAGAACATCCAGAGGACCGGTTTGCTCCACCGCTTCTGTCACTGCATCCGCGTCTGTGACATCCAGCTTCAACGCGGTGACACCTTCGAGTTCGGCCAGTTCAGCCAAGGTGTCGTCGTTGATGTCGCAAGCTATCACCTGAGCGCCCTCGGCCACGTACCTCTCGACGCTGGCGCGTCCGATGCCTTGCCCCGCAGCGGTAACCAAAGCTTTTTTTCCGGCCATTCGGCCCTGAGTTGGGTTCATATCGATCTCGATCATTAGTTCAGATGTTATGTGTTGGCCGATGTGAGCGATCAAAGCCAGCCGCCTTTAGCCTGGGTTTAACATTGGACTTCAGCCTCGCTCAGACCAGCAGTGCGTCAGCGCTCTGGAATTTGGCTTGGGCGGTCTTTTCTACCACGATTCCTCCCCACTATATTATTTAAATGCAAATCATACTTTCATTTATAAATCAACATTGACTTCTGATTACGACCCAAGCGATGATCGAACGCTCAGACTCATCGGCCTGACAAGGAGGGCAAAGTGGCAAATTCGTCCGAGAAATACCGCGCTCCAGCTTTAGAAAAAGGACTTGATATTATTGAGCTTCTTGCCCTTCACGGCGACGGAATATCACAAGGTGAAATTGCGCGAGCCTTGCAACGTTCGCAAAGCGAAATTTACCGAATGCTATCCACATTGGTGCGGCGGGGGTATGTCGTTCGATCGAAGGACGGTGATCTTTACTCCCTAAGCCTGAAAATGTTCGCAGTGTCCCAGGGGCATCCACCAATTGAACGCCTGATGGAGGTTGCCTCCCCCAAAATGCGCGCAGTCACCAGACTTGCCTGGCAGTCTTGTCACCTTGGTATGGAAAGCAATGGAGACATCGTCGTCGTTGCTTCGGTTTCGGCCCCAGGAAATTGGGTGTTTTCGTTGCGCGTAGGCACTGTCATTGGCCTAAGCAACACAGGTACTGGCCGCGTTTTGGCTGCGTATCGAAGCGACCAGCAGATCGAAGAACTTCTGGATATGCATCGGTTGGCACAGGGAGAACCGGAAATCGACCGCAGTGAGTTCCTAGAGCATGTGAGCCGTATTCGGGAAGTTGGTTACGAGCGTATGCCATCTGCAACAGCAGTGGGCGTCACGAACCTTGCCTTTCCCGTCTTCGACCGTGAACGTGTGCCAATTTGTGTCGTGAACTGCCCCTATGTCGAGCGTATCGACAAGTTAGACGTGCCATCGTTGGATGAAGTACATCTGTTGTATCAGTCTTTGGCCGACGAGCTTACCAATTTCTACTCTGGCGAAAGCAGTTTACTGACCGAGCATTGACGGGAAAGGTTATGTGACCCCATTGAAGCTCCGCTGACCCAACAACGGACGCAGGGTACCCGGTGCAGTAATTGCGGCAGCCCTCGGCCGACTGCCGTTGACTTGTTACCGGCTTAAACCGACGCAAAGTTTCCTTCAGAAATCGCTTAGAAACGCGAATGCTCGGGCCTTTTTGTTTCTGGGGATATGGACACCGACGTCGGAGACGCGGCTACCCCACTGGCTGCTTCAGCGTGGGGGACGCTCTCGCGCATTTTGAGGCGGATAACGGTGAACATACCAGCGACCAGCATCAGCACCCAACACATCCATTGGACCGCTCTGTCACTGCCAAGAAGAGATCCGATACCCCCAAAAATTGGCCCGACCACGCTGCCGACGGTGTAAACAAACAATAAGGTGACAGCTGTGGCGCCTACATAAACAGGAACTGTACGGTCCATGGCATGCGCAACAAGGACCGAATAGAGCGGCATGATCAGTCCTCCCAGAAACACAGAGCCGATTATCATGACAACTTGCAGCACGAGCCCGCTTTCCCCGGCGATTGTAAACCCCTCGTTGCGTGAGGCAATTGACAGGATCATGACGGTCAAGGCGGCGCTCAGTGACATCGCTGCGATCATATAGCGGCGGTCCATTCGATCTGATGCGTGGCCGATTGGGAACTGAAACAGAATACGTCCCAAGTAGAAGGCTGCCACGACAAACGCGATCATATTTGCGCTCATCCCTGCGACCGAAGCCTGATAAGGCAAAACAGTCAGCAGCAGCGCCAATACGAAGCCGTTCACAAACACTCCGATGAACGCGGTTGGGGATTCCCGGAAGGACGCGATAAGGCGCAACTGCGCGTGCGCAGGCACACTGGGGGGAGAGGTTCGAGTCGGCACCAGAACGATGATCGCAATCGAATAAAGTGCGGACATCATCACAAACGCCTCGGACAAATCGCCCGAGAACAGTATGATAAAGGCCTGGCTTGCGACAGAGGTCACACCCAAAACGATGTAGTAGATGGACAGGATGCGCCCTCTGCTATTTGCGGGTGCAGAGTCGTTGATCCACGCATCCCCAATGGAATACAGACTGGCCGTAGCCAATCCGGTCGCAAATCGCGCAGCAATCAGGACAAAGGTGTTTTCTGAGATCGACAACAACAGGGCACACAGGCTGCACAATGCCGCCGAGGCTGCAAATGCCCGTATGTGACCAATCCGGGCCAAAGGCCGAAAGACAAAAAAACACCCAAGCAAGAAACCCAGAGAATAGCTTGCAGCGACGAAAGACGCTGCCTCTTGGCTGCCACCGGAATCCGCAATGCGCAATGACACCAAGGTGCCCAAAGCCGCCGTCGACAGGTGGATCATTCCAATGGACACAAACAACGAACGCAGAGACACAATGGATATTGTCATTTCAGCCTCATATTGGTTTGCAAGCTACGGCCCCGACGACAGTTGTCGTTGTCTACAGCTTGAATTTCACTCCAATGAGCAAACCGTGCTGTTCAACGTCATAGACGAACCCGTCTCCATCCTCGCGATCGACAGAGAAGTACCGGTAGCCACCGACCACATCCACGGTTTTACTTACCCGGTAGCCGAAACCGCCGAACACATCCGAGGTGAAATCCGACCCCCCACCTCCGACAAATGCCCAACCCGTCACATACCAGTCTTCTGAAACATATGATTGACCGCGAAGACCAATGATACCATCGAACCAATCGTCCCCTCCGCTGACCTCACGGCCCGGAACGGTCCCGGCACTGAGCGAACCGTCAATGGATACGTCATAATACCGAAGGCCAACCGCCAGACTCAATTCGGATGTTTGCGTTGCGAGGGCCACGTATTCCGGCCCAAGCGTTGCAATCAGAATATCGGTGTCAACAACGGCCGAGCTAAAGGCTGGGCCAGGTGTTGAGGCGCTGGAATTGAAGTCAAAATACTGAAGATCGCCAAAAACCCCGAACCTGTCCTTTGTTGCTGATCCAGCGATCATGAAACCGATTTCCAGTTCGTCCAGCAAGTCGCTGAAAGACGCGTCGACACCCAATGTCGGCGCTCGAGGCCCCGGAGATACATCGCCATTCAGACTGGGCATCCAAAGATATGGGGTCAGCGCGAAATCCCACCCAGATGCCGCCTCCTGAGCCTGTCCGGAAAGAGGTGCAAAAGTCAGCGCCAAGGCGACTGCAGGCTTCCATGCTGCGATCTGGGTACGTTTTCCCTGATGGCTACTCCGGTGTGTTTCGGACAAATTTTTCCGATGCATGTTTCAATTTCTCCTCAACCAGCGTCATTTTGCATGTGACGGACTATCTGCGCCGCGGGTCGTCTGCACCACGCGTTGGCCGGGGTTGTGGCCCCGATCGTTTCGGTCCACTCGGTATGTGCGGCCATTTTCTTCAGTGTTTCCGGGAATGCGGTGGCCAACACTGTCACGTTGCCATCCCAACCCTGTTCTTCGATCAGCGTCTTGCGGGCGTCCGGCTGTTGGCCCGCGTTATCCTGAACAAACTGATCTGCCTTGGACACTTCAAGCGGGTAGGTCGCCGCGACAAGCATCTGAATCAGCAGCGTACCCGGATAAAGCGCAACCGGAGTGGTAAGTTTCTGAAGCTCTTCCGCCGTAAACTGGGCCTCGTCCGCTGTTTCTGCCGCTTGCTCGGTCGTTGTGTTCTGCGCCGTTGCTCCGACGGGTGCAACCAACACGGCAGCGATCCATAGAAATGCCAAAAAAACGGTCGATCTTGTGCGCATCTCAGGGATTCCTTTTCCGAAATTCGCTGAAGCCGAGGACAAGGCAGTTACTGGCGCGACTGGATGGTCTATTCATCCGCCCACCCTCACAACTTGCAGCAGCCCGTCGATGCCGGTGCCAATTTTGCGACCCACAGGGAAACTGACATCCGATTCAAAACTTGAGTTTTCACTCAGGGCAGTGCCGATCAACTGCGCGATTTCGGGCGAGTCCTTGAATTTCGAATGTGCCAATGAGCCCGTATTTTTGACTGCGCTAAGGTCGATTGCATTAACGCCCAGTTCGGCCAAATCCTCGGCTGGGATCTGTCCCAGACGCGAGACACCGCCGGCGACCCGTTGGCTGGCCCTGAGCGCCTTGTCATCCTGAGACACAAGCACGACGAACCGTCGATACTGTTCCGGAAACCTGCGAATTTGCGTCAGAAACAGATCTATATCTATATCGGGTGCGGCCAGAACGACGTTTTGGGCCTTCCCCGTCGGGTTCAGCCCGGTCGTCATTGAAATCTGCCGCCCGGCCTCCATGACCAGGAATGTGCCCATCGAATGAGCCACTAGATCGTATCCTTCAATGTTGCTGCTTTCCATGACGGAAAACATGCTGACCAGGTGATCTCGAGCGATCAGGGCGCTGTTTATGTCGTAGACATATTTGACGGTCTGCCCGCTTGAAGCCCAGGTGAACAAGATCGGGACCCCCTTATATCCGGAATCTTCGACGAATTGGGCCATTTGCAAAACCGCGCTGGTCAGGTTCGTGTTATATCCATGCACGAACAACAGCACTTCGTGATCATTGCGGGGCAAAGCTCGCACCGAACGGCTGACTTCTTGCCGGAATTGGGTTCCGTCACTGAACAACTGCGGTGCTGTGATCACGAAATGCTTGCGTGGGTCGGCAGGCAGGGATGACGGACGTTCAATATTCCCTTTCTGATGATCCGGGGGGATGGTGACGTCGACAGCAGCAAAACTCATGTCAGAGGCGCGGTCGCCTGAAAAGAACTCGGATGGGTCGTCAGACAGTGCGCGCGGCGTCGCAATGTAGATCCTATGGCGGGTGAGTTCCGGAACGCTGGAAACCGGTATTGCGGTTTCGACGCCCACAAGGTTTTGGGGCCCGCCGCACCCCGCGCAAACACTTAGCAGCATGACGATCAAAAAGCGCATTGAAACCAGTCCTGTTACAGGTCCGTCGAGTGGGGCCGCTATATTGGGCGCCCCCCGGAGGCGTCATTGGAACTGAATCTTTATGGATTGTTCCACCGGGGCCGACAGCTTTACACCCGTGGATTTATGGCGCGCAACGATCACTACGCACGCAGCGTTGACCAGCGTAATATCACCAGCCGATTGAACCGGGACAACACCACCGGCCACTCCGAAATATTGCCCAACAAAATCCAGCGGGTCGGTCAGACCATATACCTCACCCTCAATCTCGCCCACGCGAGCACCCGACTCCAAGGCCTTCACGCCGTTGGCCGAGAAGGGGATCTCTTGCCCGTCATTCAAGGTCAGAACACCTTTGCCCCATCGAACCCCAACAAGGATCGAGAAGCTTTGGCCGTTAAAGGTGATCTTTCCGGAAAGCGGCAGGTTTTCTCCGCAGGGGGCATTGGCCGTCTGCGCTGTGGCCGCAGGTATCTGAGTAAAGGAAAGCGCCAGGATGGCAACGGTATTGAGTGCTGTTTTCTTAGAAATAAACGGGATCATTGCGGTCTCCTACTCGGAATAGGGTTTCAAAGGATGTGTCTCGGGGGACTTATTGTTCGGGTGTTTGCCGCATGAAGAAGAACTCCTCGACAACAGCCTTGGTTTCGGGACGTAGGTTGACGATCCCGTCATAAGGGACACCGGTGCCCGGAGGCGTATCGGGGTATTTCTGTTTGCGTAGGAAATGCCGCTGGATCATGTTGACGAATTTCGCGCTGCCCCAGGCACCGATCTCGGTCGAGACGGGATATTTTTCCTGCGGGTCGCGAAACAGGTCGTAGAAATCCGCGAGGATCGCATTTTCGATGTTTCCGCCGGGGATCGCCAGCTTGTATTGCTCTTTAACCACGGCCTCCAACTTGTCGATGTTGTAGAGGAACACGTAGTCCCGGCGGCCATGCGCCTCGCCATTCAGCAGCAGGGACGTCTGGTCAATGCCGTCGATAACCCGATCCCGCGGAATTGCATCGGTGGCCCCAGCCACACGCGCTAGCGTTGTGAACAGATCGGTGACATGGACCATATCGCCAACAACCGATCCGGCCTGGATCATCTCGGGCCAGCGAACAAAGGCGTCCACGCGAACGCCACCCTCGGTCGTGGCACCCTTGCCGCCCCTGAAGATCATGGGCGTGTAACCTGACTGAGGCGCGTATTTTGTGAAATGTCCGTTGTCACCCATAATGATGACGATGGTGTTGTCGGCGACGCCCAACGTCTCCATCTCGGCCAAAAGGTCGCCGATCCAGGTGTCCACCAGCTTCATTTTCTCGACATAGTGACCGCCATTGGGCGTCGTGTATTCGCTGGTTGTCGTGCGCGGTCCGGTTAACGGATAAAGCGGCCAGTATTGCAAGAAGAACGGCTCGTCCTTGGCGGCAAGGCTACGTAGCTGTTCCATTGCCTGCTCTTGATATCGCACGTTCATTTCATGGTACTTGGCTTCGTTCCAACGTTCGCCCGGTTCCATATGGACCTCGCGCACGTCCTCGTTGCGCACGCCTTCCACTCCAGTGGCCAAACGCGAAGCGTCAGTGCGCAACCAACGATCCATCGTATAGAGATCGTCATAGTTGTTGTCGCCGATCCCAATCGAGACCTCCTCGTCGGCTGCATCGTCGTGATAGATCGTCAACTGACCCTGCTGATGGATCGGAAAAGCCGCAAAATCGAAACCTTGGTAATTTGGCCAGGACTCGCGGATATCGCCCATGTGCCACTTTCCGATATGGGCGGTGTTGTATCCTGCATCTGACAGCAGCTCGGCCAGTGTCACCTCATCTTCAGCTAGGCCGAAGCCCGCTAACTCGACCTGCGTGTTGCCCATCCCATTCCGATGCGGCTGTCGGCCGGTCATAAAAGCCACGCGGGTTGGTGTGCAGGAAGGTTCCGTATACATCCGCGCCAGCCGCATACCTTCGGCGGCGAATTGATTGATCGCGGGGGTCTTGTAGCCACGGATCATGTTCAGGGTTTCACTGCCCAGATCGCCAAAGCCGATATCGTCAATCAAGATATACAGAACATTCGGCGGCTTGCCGTCATTGGCGTCCTGAAATTGGGCCAGTGTAGCGTCGATTTCCTGATCTTCGCGCGCCCATTCTTCGCCGTTCTGCGCTTCGAGAATGTAGTATTCGGCGTCCCTGACGATCGGCCCGCTCTGCGCGCCGACTTGCGTGCCGGTCAACACCGAAATACCTGCTATCAGCGCGGTTGCGAGGGTGTGGCTATTGCGCGGCTCTGTCATGCTATCATCCCGTTTTCTGATCCAAGAACCCTGATCGCCCTGCGGGTCGGAAACTTCCGAAACAGCCTGAACCATCAGATGGTTGTGCAGACAATTGGATGATGCAAAACGCCACCGAACAATGTAACTTGGGGCGTGTAACCGTTACAGATTGTCTGTGAGGCGACCCGCCTATGACCGAAACCGAAATTGACAGAGAGGAAAAGCAAGCCGCTCTGCGTCGCGTTGTTGAAAGCGACGAATTCGGCGGGGCCGAACGCCTGAGGGCTTTCCTGACCTACGTGGTCGAACAGGAACTGGCCGGGCGACCAGACATGATTTTGGGAAAAAGGATCCTGGAAGAGGTGTACCACAAAGGCCCATGTGCCGATGGCGCGCCAGAAAACGTGGTCAGGGTCGATGCCACCAGATTGCGCCAAAGGTTGGATCTTTACTATGGCACCGAAGGTCGAGGGGACCCGGTGCGTATTTATATCGACAAGGGAGGCTACACCCCTCGTTTCGAACTGAAGTCTAAGACGACCGAGCTGGCCCCTCGGGCTCGTCCCACATTTCGGGTAAAATGGGTTCTGGGTGGCACTCTTGTTGCAGGGCTTGTGGCAGCGGTCTATTTCAGCTTCTTGCGCACGGACACAACCCCTGAGGCGCTATCGCCTGAAGCACGATCCGCGTTGTTCGAAAATAATCCCACCAACCTGTTGGCCAGAAACATGACCCAAGAGGCGCGGGGCTTGCTGTTTCCTGCGCCCGAACTGGTACGCGTTTCAGCAGCGCTGGACATGTTCGAAGAGGCAATGCGACTGGACCCGAACTACTATGGCAGCTACGCGGGGGCTTCGCAGGCGTCGACCATTCTTGCCGGGCTGTCCCCCAACGCGGAGATGCGTCAGGCCTATATGCAATCAGCTAATGAATTGGCGGAACGCGCGCTCGAACTGGATTCGACCAAATCATGGAGCCATTCCGCCAGGGCCTTTTCGCAAATGGTACGTCGCGATTTTGCTTCAGCGCAAACCTCCAGTCGCCGTGCCTTAGAGCTTGAGCCCGATGACCTATACGCGCTTGAAATCGATGCCATAATTTCGGTGTTTTCGGGCGATTTCGAACGGGCGATAGCCAACGCAAACCCAAAACTTCATCAACATCGCCCCGGACGGGGGCTGCCTTGGCGCAACACGTTGGGGAATGCGTATTTCCACGCGGGTGAATACCAAAAGTCGATCACTCACCTGACGCAAGCGGTCCGCTCTGGCGGTCCCATAAGCGAGATCAACACCGCCCATCTTATCGCTGCCTATCAAGCATCTGGACAGCATGAAAAAGCTAGGGAAATGGTTGTTGCGTTTCAAACATCGTGGCCGGAAAGCCGTGTTTCGCAGGTCCTAAAAGCCTTGTTCGAGGACATAGCCGATGCCGAACGTGTTTTGCGACAATTGGCGGCTGCTGGATGGATCGATCCGGTCTCGCGATAAGTCCATTCGATTGTAGTATTGTTTTCTTTTTTGATTGCGTGGGTTGAGCTAGCGAGCGGAGACGTGTCGCGGCCAGTTACGATCACGCGGACTCCGCCTACATGCTTCGGAGCTATGTCGATCGCGCAAACATGGTTTGGGCTTCACATAGGCAACAGCAGGCACACTTTTTTGCCGAAGAACAAAAGGGATGACCGAGATCGGTAGAACAACCAGCATCCACTGCAAACCCAAAGGTTTAACTCCGCCTTTACTTATCGATCTTGCTGATCTTTGTCCCCTTAAGACTAGTTCCCGCCATCAAACCTTCCTGACCGAACACTATTGGTACGATATCTCCTTGAAGGTCATTGGTGCCCATGGAAACAGACCAGCCTTGATCACCACCAACCAGTGTCGGTCCGGTGCCTGCCTCCCAGCCATTGTTGTTGCGAAAATATTCAAGGGCAGCGTCGTTCATGAAGAACATTGCATATGAGAATTGCTGAACACCCGCCTGAAACCCGTATGAGGCACCCGCAATATTGTAGTAGCCCGTTGTGACCCCATTCTCTCGCATGGCGCCTTCACCGAATTGACCTCCGACGACCAAGCCACCTGCAGTGACTTTCGGAAAAATCAAAATGGCTATCGCTTCTTCGGACAAGTCTCTGGCTTCGGATGAGTTGCTGTACAATTGATCAAGTGCGGCACTTGCCCCATTGTCGATTTCGGACGCGGTCAAACCACTGGTCGTGTCCAAAACAGCCTCGCTTGCAGTTTCAGCGACATCACCTGCCTTTTTGGCCGCGTCGGAAACGCCTTTCGTCACCTTGTCCAGAAGGTTTTCCGCATATGCGGATTGCTCGGTGGGAAACCCTAAAATGCCAACAAACAAAAATGCGGCGAAAAATATGAAACGCAACATCTTATCCTCCCTGTTCATCCGAAGTGACTTGGCAAAAAAGCACATGCTGTAACAGATAGCACAGCTTACTTCGGGTTAGTTCAAGTATCTATTGCGCAGCTTTTCCAGATCCTGATCTGTCAGCCCAAGGCCCTCATGCAGGTAATTGTCGACCGAACCGTAAGTCTCGTTCACACTGCTATAGAAGTTATTCAAATACTCCATTCGAACACCCAACGAGGGCCAGACCGCTTCAGGGGTCATGCTCGTGCCGCGTTCAGCGTTCACTTGATCAGCAATTTTCACGGATGCGTTGCGGGCATCCTTGAGAACGTTGCTCATCATGAAATCTGCCTCGATGTCTTCTTGGGTGACGCCCAACGCGCTCAACACCAAGGCAGTGGCAACACCGGTTCTGTCTTTTCCACCCGAGCAGTGATACAGCACAGCCTCCCCCTCCGGTTGCTCGATCAGGACGTCAAACAAAGCACGAAATTCTTTTGTGTAGTCAGTGGCGATATATCCGAAGGCCTCGAAAAAGAGAGTGTCCGTTTGCGTCTCGGTCGCCGTCCCTGACTTGATGCTTGCACGCATGTCTTCGATCATCTGAGCCTCTTGTTCCATGACCGGGAAATTGTAGCGTTCAGGCCCTTGTCCATCCGGCCACAAAACAGGGTCAGCAGTCGATTCCAACGTGGTTCTTAGATCCACTATAGAAGTAACCCCCAGATCCTCGACAAGAGCCATTCCGTCGGCACCCATACGATCAATTTCACCGGAACGAATAAGTTGCCCGGTTCGAATGCTGCGCCCGTCTTTGGTCTGCAATCCGCCTAAGTCCCTGGTATTGGCCACGCCTTCAATCGGGATGGCGCGATCCTCGGAGGCTTGCGTTTGCTCAGCATCCCCCAACCCGCATAAGGCGAGAGCTACGATTGCCGCGCGTACAATGGTCATTTGTTTCTCCTTCCGGGTGGTCTTAGGGTGATGATGGGAATGACCGTCAAGGGTTTGGTGAACCTCAGGTTTGGGTCACGTTTCGACCTTAGAAATCAAACCGAGCGCCGACGAAGGGACCGTCAAAGGTCAAATCCGAAATCGCCTGCGAATTACCGATGTTCCAATCGAGATACCGATAGCCCAGCACCAGGTCCCAATTGTTGATCTTATAATTTGCAGCCAAGCTAAGCTGAGTTGTCAGGTCACTTTCTCCGGCACCGATATCCGCATAGTAGGACATCCCCCAACGATCACTGAACTGGCGTGTTCCACGCAGACCGACCACAACGTCCCAGTTGTTGATCTTACCCGACACACGTTGCGAGCCGCCGGAGACTTCGATGTCAACGGTATTGTCTAGGTTCAGGCTTCTTACCCCGCCTAAAACTGTGAAAAGGGTGCCTGGCGCATCAACCAAATCGTATCCAACCGAGCCCGTAAATACGGTCCCTTCGACATCGACATCCGAAGAGGCAGGGATACCCGGACCGACGGCACTATTTTGATCGTTGCTCAGGTTTAGATACAGGGCATCGACAAAGACCGAAAGCTTTGCGCGTCGCGCTTCGACAGCGCCCATCAACCCGAAGTCGAGATTGTCCAGAATGTCGCCGAAACTTACATCGATGCTGTTCCCAGTGGTTGTTTCACCGCTTAATGCGGGCGCCCAGAGATACAGGTAGGCGGTAAAATCCCAGGTCGGGTTATCTGCCTTCGCGGGCAGAGCAAATCCGGCCCAAAACGCGCAGGCAATCGCAGACAAGCGCCATCTCTTTCCGGCGAAAAAGGTACTGTTCATTTTCAGGGCCTTTGTGAAATTTCTAAGTGCGGAGGGGCGCAGAGGTGCAAGCTCTGCGCCCGGCTGAGTGGTTTATTGCCAGCTCATGAACACGTCGCGTGTTTCCTCGCTTTCAGGACGCAAGTTCTCAATACCGCCGTAGGGAATGTCTTTACCAATTTCCGAGTTGGGATATTTGGCCATCATCTTTTGATGTCGCTTGACCATGTCCTGGAACGAGGCACCGGCCCAAAGAGAATACCCAACTAGCGGATGTTCTTCGCGCGGGTCCCTATAGACATTGTAGGTCGGCGCAGCAGCCCCCGGAGCACCCGGCGCAGGCAGATGCATCTTGAATTCCTGTTTGACGATCGACCGCAGCACGGGGCCTTCGTAGACGTAAACATAATCACGCCGCCCATTACCTTCACCCTCCAGCAGCAACGCTGTTTGGTCGACCCCGTCAATTACTCGGTCGCGCGGAATGAATTCTGTCGCCCCGGCAATGCGCGCGATCGTGGTGTAAATATCCGAGACGTGGAAAATGTCCCCTGCAGCGCTGTCAGCTTCGATCACACCGGGCCAGCGAATAAACGCATCCGTGCGCACCCCGCCTTCCAGATGCTGAGTTTTGCCGCCGCGATAGATCAATTGGTTCAGGCCAGAGGTTCCTTCGTAGTGATACATCAGACCATTGTCGGCCATGATCATGACGATGGTATTGTCGGCCTCACCTGTCTCCTCTAGCTTGGCCAGAACGTCTCCGATCCATTCGTCCAAAAGCTGCAACTTGTCCGCATGAAACCCGCCGTTGCGCGAGAGGGCTTGATCCGGGTAGACAAAGTTCAACGGGTAAAGCGGCCAGTATTGCAGAAAGAATGGCTCATCCAGCGCCGCAACGCGCTCAAGCTGCTCCATAGCTTGCGCCTGATAGCGCTCATTCATCTCTTCATATTTGGCCTGTGTCCACTCTTCGCCCGGGGCCATTTCAACCTCGCGCGCGGGCCCGCCTGCTTCGGCCTCAACCCCTGTCACCAAGCCGTAGGGTTTAAAGCGCTCGTCCAGCAAAAATTGGTTGTTCTGACCCGAGGCATGGTATCCCAACATATTGTTGGCCTGCATTGCCTCGCGGGTCATCAGGCTTAGCTGCACCTGTTGGTGCAGCGGAAAGGCTGCGTAGTCGAAACCCTGATTGTGGGGATAGGCCTCTTCGATATCGCCTTGATGCCACTTGCCAACGTGAGATGTGTTATACCCCACCTCTTTCAGAATCTCGGGAAGCGTCACTTCGCTGGCAGGCAGACCCTCACCAACCAGAGCGACCTTGACCTCTTCAACCCCGGCCCGGATCGGATGCCGACCGGTCAACATAGCTGTACGTGTCGGTGTGCAGGACGGTTCAGTGTACATCCGCATCAGCGACATGCCTTCGCGGGCAAAACCGTTGATATTGGGTGTCTCGATCCCCATCACATAGTTCATCTTTCGCTCGCCCATCTGGCCGAAGCTGATGTCGTCAATCAGAATATACAAAAAATTTGGAGGCTTACCCCCGTTGGCCTCACGAATTTCAGCAAGTTTGGCGTCGATCTCGAGATCCTGCGCGTCCCACTCCTCTCCAAACTGAGCACGCAAAAAGCTGAATTCGCCGTCGTGTACAATTGGGTCGCTTTGCGCAACAACCTGCCCCCCGGTTAGGAATGTAAACATGGTTGTGGCCAACGCCATATATCTCAAACTAATCGTCACTGCAGGCTCTCCAGTTGGTGGTTACGTCTTGCAACGCCGCCACAAGAAGGTCGTGGCATTGGGCCGATAATGATTGATCGGACTGATGTGCCAGCTCTGTTAGGCGTCGGTACTCGGGCGGGGTGACAAAGGTCACAACCCTTTTGGAACGGGCGTCGGCATTTGGCAGGCGTGGTCTGCCCATGCGCGACTTGGAAGCTTGACGCGACACTTGACTTGGCCCCCCTCCAGTTTGTTTTCTTTACCGGTAAACTGTCAGGATGCTGAAATGGACCACATCAAAAATCGGCCAAATCCTCAGGAATACGATGCCAAGGCCGCTGAAGCGACCCCTTCTGCAATCGTGCTAGATCTGATGCATCCCAATGACCTTGCCGCGATGACGCCCTGGGAACTGGATTTTCGCCAGCTTGACCCCGGCCCTTTGTCCACACAAATCGCGGTGCGCTCTAGCCCGACATGTTCTGTTTTGAACATCTCGCTCAGCGGTGCGGTTCACCAACGCGGAGTCTCACCCGACGGGTGGAGCACATTCGGCATTTCCCGCAGAGGTACAATAGATTCCTGGCAAGGATGTGCGCTCGACGACGACGCCTTTCTGACTTTTGGTAACAAAGATGGTTTCGACGGCGTGTCTACGGGACGTTTCTTTGGCAATGTCGTTTCTTTTAACACCCGGCGGTTCCAGAAGCTCGCCCAGTGTTGCGGATATTCTATCGCAAGCGAAGGCCCGGCGCTGCGAATACAGATTTCCGATGTTAATGCGCGCAGAATGGATTGGCTGGAACGAGAAATCGCAAATCTGTTGAAACACTCGGATGAGCCGTGGAGCGAAGATGTTGAAGAAGCTCTGATGATCAAAGTGTTAGCCATCCTGACCAGCAGCGCAATTCATCAAGACAAGAGTTCAGCCCAAACCAGACGCCGCGCCCTTAACCGGGCTTTGGAGATGATGAACGACAATGCGCTGGAGCCCGTTTCCATCGAAGACCTGTGCGCAGCAACCGGCGCGTCATTGCGCACCCTGAACCGCGCTTTCAACGAACGCTTCGGGTATGGTCCAAAAGCATACTATATGCGACTGCGATTGGACGGTGTTCGCGAAGATCTACTGAACGGGGCTGGAGCGAAATCAATTGCCGATATAGCCAACAAACATGGGTTTTGGCACATGGGGCAATTCGCCCGAGACTATCGGCTGTTTTTTGGCGAATTGCCATCGGAGACGCAGATGAGACGCAGTGCGTGACGGTCTTCAAGCGCCTCGGCATAAATTTTGCGGTTAGAGCTTGAACACACGGGCCCGGCGATACCCACCACCCGTCATCCAGCCCGCGACGCCCTAAAAGGGACACCATGAACATGTTTCCGGTGGCAAGCACCAACAGGGGAATTCTGTGCGCTTTGAACCTGTCAACTTATTCGTCCGGCTCGGCGGGTGGGGGCAACAGGTTCATCTCGGTTCCGGTCAGTTGGGCGATCAGGCTTTCAAGAGCAAAGTCGCCTGGATTGGCGCGACTGGCAGCCGCGATGAGTTCTTCGACCTTTTCCTGCTGCCCGGAAACCGCTGCGATGCGGATACGCATGATCCAGGCGTCGACCAGCATGGGGTCCATTTCAACGGCGCGGGCAAAGGCCTGATCGGCGGCGGGAAGGTTGCGGGTGGTCAACGCAAAGCCACCCAGTTGCAAATGGGTTTCGGGAAAGTCCAGCCGCGCAGCCATCGCGCTTTGCCACTCGCCTATCGCCGAACGGAACGCGGCCGCAATCTTGTCAGGCAAATGCGCGATGGGTGCATTATAGAGTCCACGCGCCGCCGCGATCCGGACATTGCGGCTGGGATCATCCAGAATGGGCAACACTCGCTGTACCCGCTCATGACCGGGCAGGCTGTGCATGGCTTCGACAGCGGCAGATCGGATCACGGGGTCTGCCGCGTTGACCATATCCGAAATGCGCCCGATCTGTTTGGGGTCGCCGGTCTGGCCGATCAGCCAGATGGCAGTCGCCCGGATCAGTGCCGGGCTGCGGGCACTAAGGGCCAGGTCCACCAGATCGTCCGAGGCCAATGTGGGATTGATCTGTGCCCGCGCCAAAACCTGCCCGAAATGCGGCCCGCGGTTGGAACTGTCTGGGAACCAGTCGCGCAGCCGTGCTGCGGCCCAGTCCGGGGTCTGATCGGTGTGGCAGCTGGTGCAGGCATCCGGCGCGCCAGTCTCGGCGCTCAGATCCGGGCGGGGGATGCGGAAGGAATGATCGGCCCGCCAGTCATTGCCCATATAGACCTGCTCTGTCATGTGACAGGACCTACATTGCGCCCCGGCGCTGCCTTCCGGGTGGTGATGATGGGCGGGGCTGTCGAATTTGGCCAGCGGCAGGCTGGGAAAGCGCGGGTTGCCATCGGGGTTATGACACTGTGCGCAGACGGCGTTGCCATCAGCTATGACTTCGGCGCTATGGGCATCGTGGCAATCGGAACAGGTGACGCCCTTTTCATGCATTTTCGATTGCAGGAACGACCCGTATACATAGACCTCATCCCGGATCTGACCATCGGGGTAATAGAGGCCGGGCCGCAGCAGCGATAGGTTGTAGGCGTCGTGATAGGCGGTGCCCGGTTCAGGGTTGCCGTCAAAGAACGCCTCGCGTCGGGAATGACATCCCGCGCATTGTTGGATCAGCCCTTGCGGTGTCGACAGGTCAGCCGAGAATCCAAAGTTCAAGGGGGGCCCGCCAGCGCCCTGGGCCCATCCCACATGATCACGACCGGGGCCATGGCAGGCCTCGCAGCCGACGCCAATCTCGGCCTGAGTGGTCTGATATGTATCCGAGGCCGGGTCGTATCCGGTGTCGTACCCGGTGGCATGGCAGACGCCACAGCGCGCGTTCCAGCTTTTGTACGGCCCCGTCCAGTGCAGCGCGTCCGAAGGTGGCACGTTCTGATCCGGGTAAAGGTGGAACCATTCGGACTTTTCCGTATCCCAGACCACGTCGAAGCTCTGCAACCGGCCGGGCTCGGTTTCCAGCAAGTATTGCTGCAGAGGTTCGACACCGACAACTGAATGCACTGGGTAGTCGGTTGTCACACCGTCGCGCTCAGTCACGGTAACGTGGTGGGTGCCGTCTGCTTCAATCCGAAACCGCGCGGTCATGTCGCCCAACGTGAAAGTTGTCCCGTTGAAATCCGCGCGGATGTTGTCGGGTACGGCCTCAGTCCAGGCCCCCGCGTGGTGCGAGCCTTTCCAGGCATCAGCCTCGGCGCGGTGGCATTCGGTGCAGGCGTCCGAGCCGACATAATCTGCGCTTTGAGCGATAGCCGGCACAGCAGGGCCAGTAAGGGTTAACAGGGCAGAAATGAGCAGGCGCATCAGAGTCCTTCGGTCGGTCAGGCAGGGCCCGTGGGATTCAGCGCGGGCAAAGGCTGTGCCGCGCGGGTCAGAGTGCCCGAGTGCCGGGCGGCGGACAAGGCCCTTGCAAGCGCAGCCCAGGCTGCCCCCGGCTCGCTGTCTTGCGGGCCATAGGCGGCGGCACCGATATTGGTCAGGGCAAGCTGGACGTCTGTGTGTCGACGCGGGTCGGCACCCTGTGTCATCGCCGCCCATCGGTCCAATGCGCCATAGAGGGTGTGAAGATCCCGTGCCTTGACGGTGTGCATCAGGTCGCGGAACAGGCTGGCCTCTGTCGGGGGCGGTAGGGACGCGTCACGCTTGCGGGCTCTGTGGCGGATCAATCCTATGGCGGCCAGAGTTCCCAGAAGCACGGTTAAAGCCATATAGATCAGAGTCGCCCGGTCGGCATCGGCCACGCGCGGCAAGATCGGGCCATCGACGTTATAGGGGATGGCCTCGACCGACGTGGTTTCGATCTGTCCCGTGTTTGTGTTGAACCAACGCAGCTTGATGACAGGCAGGCTGCTTTGAGCGCCGCTTTCCGCCAAATAAACCGTACGTTCGGAGCGGGTGCCGACGGTCTTTCCCCGATTCTCCCGGTCCTGCACCGTCGGGCTGTCAGGATAGGCCGCCAAACCGGGCAAAGCGCCCGTGGGAGCAAGCGCGGGCAGCAGAATAGCGCTGCTTCCCGTAATTTCAGCAGTGATAGTGCGGGTCAGAGTATCGCCGGGTTCCAGAGCCTCGGCTGATCCCTCGACGGTCTGCGTCAGACTCAGCGCTTCAGCGGCAATGAAAGGGTCAAGCGACTCGGACCCACTAGGCACCGTGGCAGTGAAGCTCTGCGCAGCCAGAGAGAGCGTCGTTTCAACAGGCGCGTTGGTCTCGGGGTCGGCCCATGTAACCGTGATCTCCAGCGACGGAATCCCAAAATTTCCCGCCACCATCGGCGTCACCTTGTAGCGTCTGCTAACACCCGACCAGTTGCTGGCGCCCACACGCTCAGTCACGGGGCCCGACCCGCCTTCAGGCAACGAGATCATCAGGTTCGGCTGATCAAAGGTCGGAAACACCGGAGGGCTGGGCATGTAGGTCGGCACCAAAACGGTCACCCGCATATCCAGCGCCTGACCGGGCACGACGTCCATGGCCGACATTTCGACCCGCGCGACGGGCTCGGTTGGCGTGGCGGCTTCACTGCCGTCGCGGGCGTCTTCCTCGGCCTTGATCTCGGCGTTGGATTTGAAACCTGGAAACGGGTCTTGCGCCGCCGCGACATCGGGTACAATTGATGTGCAAAGAGCCGCTAAGACAGGCCAGAGTTTCATTGCTCGCCCTCCGCAGCCGCCTGCGTCGCTTCCAGCAAGAAGCGACTTTTCAGGAAATCCCCAGTCTCGGTATCAACAGAGTTCATCCATTGTTCGGCGCTCTGCAGCCCGGCGGCGGCGTCCTCTTGCGGCAGGTCAACCTGAAGCTCCTGACCTTTGTTTTCCTCGTTGTCATAGGTCACGTCATCGGCGCGCAGCTCGGTCTGGTCCTGCGTATCCTGCGCCTCTTGCGCGGCTTCGACATACGCGACGATCTGTTTTGCGATCTCCAGATTTTCAGCAGCACCCGGATAGTCCGGGTCGCGCGTCAGAGCGGTTTCGAACGACCGAACCCCGTCACGGTAAGCCCGATTTCGGATGTTTGACAGACCCTGGATCATGGCAGCCTGTGCGGTATCCACACGGTCCAGCACCTGCACGGCTTCGGCATAGCGGCCCGCCCGGTACATGGCCCATCCGCGCCACAGCGGGTCACCGAACAGTTCAGAGGCGCGCGTATAATCCTTGCGATCATAGGCACGCTGCCCCTGCTGGTCAGGCGTCCAGAACCAGTCAGCCAGGCCGTCGGCGCGCGCCTGCCCGGGCGCCATCAGCATAAGTGCAAAGACCGCGGCACCCCAATGCATAGTCCAGCCCCGCCGGAACCACAAAAGCAGCAACAGTGCCGCAGGCCACGTCAGCAGCGGCCCACGATCCAGCCACGGGTCATCAGAGTTTTCCAGCAGACTTTGCCGGTATGAGGCATTCAGCGTCCGGTCCAGACGCCGGATATCGCTGCCATCGGGCTGCACAGCGATCACCCGATTGCCGAGCGCATCAAGCCCCCGGTCGCGCGTGCCTTCGGGCAGCATGGACAGAACCGCAACCGGCATCGGGGCGGTTTCGACCGCACTCACATCCGCCGGATCAAGACCATCGGCCACCAGCAACAACGCACCACCGCCTTCGTCCTCGATCAGGGCTTGAGCGCGGCTCAGGGCTTGTGCAAAATCCGCGCCCTCCTTGGGCATCACGTCTGGCGAAAGCCCTTCGAGATAAGGCAGGATGATCGAGGCATCCTCGGTCATTGGAACCACCACATGCGCGCTGCCTGCATAGGCCACCAACCCCGATCGCCCCCCTGCCCTCAGGTCTAGAAAATCGCGGATCTTTTGCTTGCCGCGTTCCAGACGGCTGGGTGCAATATCGATGGCGTCCATCGATTTGGTGACTTTCAGAACCACTGCCACCGGCGCGGATTGCGCCACCAGAGGGTTGGGTTGCCGTGACCAAGTCGGTCCTGCAGCCGCCGCGGCGAGCAACAACAAAGTCAGCGCAACCCCATCTATGGGCCGAATGCGGTGCGCCTGATTGCGTCCGACTTCCATCGCAGCTTGCAGATGCGGTGCGATGCCCTGAGACAGGGTGTTACGCCCGGACCGACGTCGTCGGGTGAGCCACCATAATCCGACGATCACTGGCACCAGCAGCAGCCAGAGCGGCCGTAGAAAATGGAACACCGACATGGCCAGTAGCAGATCGCTCATGCCTGCGCCCTCCCACTACGGTGGCCCAACGACAACCTTCCCATCGCGGCGCAACCCAGCAGCGCAGCCAACCCCAGTGGTATCCACGCCAAAGACTGGCGCGGGCGATAGGACAGAGTTTCGACCTGACGCGGGCTTTGTTCGTCGATTCGGGCATAGATGGCGGTCAGGGCGGACTGGTCGGCGGCAAAGAAGTACTGACCACCGGTGCGGCGAGCGATGTCTTCAAGCGTTTTGACATCCACCTTGTCCTCGCCCGAAGCTTCGGGATCGCCAACGCCGATGGTCATGATGGTCACGCGGTTGTCTTTGGCAATCTCGGCTGCGTTCACTGGGTCCATCCGGCTGGAGGTGTCGCTGCCGTCGGACAGCAGGATCAAGACGCGTTCGTCAATCTCACTGGCTTCGAAGGTATGGATCGCCAGCCCGATAGCATCGCCAAGCGCCGTTTGGGGTCCGGCCATGCCAACCTGCGTGCGGTCCAAAAGATCGGTGATCGTCTGCAAATCCTCGGTCAGCGGAGCCTGCAAATACGCCTTGGACCCAAACACGATCAGCGCCACCCGGTCGCCTTCTCGCCCCTGCACAAAAGCGCGTACAACATCCTGAACGGCCGAGAAACGCTGCCGTTTCTCGCCTTGTGCATCCGTGAAATCCACAGTGTCCATCGAGCCAGACACGTCGATGGCAAGGATCATGTCGCGGGCTGATTTTTCGATCTCGACGGGGCGACCGACCCGTTCTGGCCCGGCCAGTGCGATCACGATCAACCCCCAGCAGAACGCTGCCGTGATCATCTGTATCCGCGTTCGGGCCAACACCACAGATCCGGCGCGTGGTTCCTGCCCCAGCGCATGCGAGACCTGACGGAAGAAGGGCACCCGCAGCGCCGTCACGCGTTCTCTGTGCGGTGGCGCGAAACGCCAGATCAACCAGGGCAGTGGCAGAAGCAGAAAAGCCCATGGAAACGCCAGTTGGATCATGAGGCCACCTCGCGCTTATGTGCCTTGATCCAGCGGGCGACGCGCGCGGTCAGATCCGGCGAGGCTCCGGTGTTGCCGCGATAGGGTGCATCAAGCAAAAGCGGGCGCAGAGCGTCATTCCACGATGCACCTTCGGTGCGTTCCAGAAAGGCGATCCAATCCATTCCCTGTAATCCGGCAACCAAGCGCCGATCATAGGCCACCAGCGCCGTGCGACGCAGGATTTCGGCGACCTGCGCGGGGTCATCCGCGGCCTGCGCCAGCTCTGCCAGCGCTGCGCGGCGATAGGCGTTGACGCGGTATCGGGAAATCATGTGCCACAGCACAAGTACCGCCGCCGCCGCCAGAAGCGCGCCCACAACGGCCCAGCCGACCGTTTGCGGCATCATCGACACGGGCGGCGGCGGATCTGGCACAACCAGTTGATCCAGCAGGTCGACCAGCGAAGTGCCGGTGGGGATTTCCGTTTCGTTCATTACGGTCCCAGCCCCATCAGATGCCGGATCTGCGGCAGGGTTTCCTCGGCCGCTGTCAGCGGCAGAACGGGCACGCCGAACCTGCGCTGCCAATCCAGAACCTGCGCCACGCGGGCGCTGGCGAATTCTCTCAGCGCCGCATGTTGTATTGAGTCGGATGTTTTGATTTCAGCCTGCAACGCTCCGTCCGAGATGATCAGTGACAGATCGCGAGGCAGGTCCTTGGCGAAGGGATCCGTAATCAGTCCCAAGATCAGGTCGTTGCGCCGTGACAGGCCTGAGACCAACTGTTCGGTTTCTGCATCAATCACATCGAAATCACTAAGCACCACAATCAGATGATCGCGGGGGGCGATCCGGGCAACAGCGCGCAGCACGTCGGTCAGGCGGATCGGATCGGTCTCGGGGGCCTCGGCGTGCAATTGTCCGTTCGCCTCCGCCAGAATGGCCATAAAGCGCGACAGCGTGGCCCGGCTGCGCGCGGGTTTGATTTCGGCGATCTTGTCGTCGGTAAAGACGATGCCGCCCACACGGTCGCCCTGATCGAAAATCCGGTAGGCGGACAGGGCCGCCGCCTCGGCCGCAGTGACCGATTTCATGTTCAGGACCGAGCCAAAGAACATCGACATGCGCTGATCCACCACGATCAGTGTCGGGCGGTCGCGTTCCTCGGTCATGACGCGGATATAGGGCTCACCGGCGCGGGCGGTGACTTTCCAGTCAATCGCGCGGATGTCGTCACCGGGCAGGTAGCCGCGCAGTTCCTCGAAATTCAGCCCGCGCCCGCGCAGGCGCGAGGCGTGGCGGCCATTCAGCACCGAGCGCGCAGGCTGGCGCGGCAGAAACCGCAGCGCCTTGGCGCGCGTCTCAAGCGCCCGCAGATGCGCGATATCAACCCGAACGCGCGGGTCGTCGGTTTCGGCGGGCCGGGGTTTGACGCGCCCCAGCCTGAGGGATGCGTTTCGGTTCAACATCTGCGCCTCACGGCAGTGCGACCTGCATCAGGATCTCGGCAATCACCTGATCGGCGCTGATCCCTTCGCCATGGGCCTCGTAGGTCAGCCCCAGCCGGTGCCGCAGCACATCTGGCGCAATGGCGCGGACATCCTCGGGGTCGACATAATCGCGCCCGCTCAGCCAGGCATGGGTGCGGCTGCATTTATCCAGCGCGATCGAGGCGCGCGGGCTTGCGCCGACCTCGATCCAGCGGCGCAGATCGTCGCCATAGGCCTCGGGCGTCCGGGTGGCCTGCACCAGATCGGCGAAATAGCGGTCGATAGCGTCCGAGACATGGATTCCGCCGATCTGGGACCGGGCGTCAAAGATCGCCTGTTGCGGGATTGGGGCGGGTTTTTCGCCTTTTGCTTTGCTCTGGGCGGCGATCTCTTCAGCGCGGACCAGCCGCACGACCTCAACCTCATCCTCGACCGGAGGGTAAGTGATGAGCACATGCATCAAAAACCGGTCCAATTGCGCCTCAGGCAGGGCATAGGTGCCTTCCTGCTCCACCGGGTTCTGGGTCGCCATGACCATGAACAATGGGGCCATCTTGTGCGTGGTCCCGCCCACCGTGACTTGCCGTTCCTCCATTGCCTCAAGCAAGGCGGCCTGCACCTTGGCAGGGGCACGGTTGATCTCGTCGGCCAGCACGATATTGGCAAAGATAGGCCCGGCCTCGAAACGGAATTCGCCGCCCTTTTCGGTCTGGTAGTAGACATCCGTGCCAGTCACGTCCGAGGGCAACAGATCGGGTGTGAACTGGATGCGACTGAAATCGCTTTCCAGGTTCTTCGCCATCGCCTTGATCGCGCGGGTCTTGGCAAGCCCCGGCAAACCTTCGACCAGCAGATTGCCATTGGCCAGCAAACCAATCAACAGGCGCTCGATGACGTCGCGCTGACCAATTATGGCCTGACCCATGCGTTCGCGCAGGGCGTCGATATGCGCGCGGGGGTTGGGAGTGTCGCTCATTCCGGCCATACCTTCGCCCAATCCTCTTTCATGTCGATGATCACCCATCCACGTGCGTCGGCCTCATCCAATCCGCGGACCAGCCTACCGATGTGGCTGTCGCGGTCGTAGGCGTATTCGCGGTCGGCATCGGTGTGATGAACGATCACGCCTAGGGCAGGTCTGTCGCCAGCGGTGGCATATTCCAGCATTTGGAAATCACCGTCCGAGTTGCCACCCACAAAGATCGGACGCTGCCCGATATGCGAGTCGATCCCAACAGGCTTGCCTGCCTTGTCATCCACAAAAGCAATTCCGGTGCCCTTGATAATTTTGGGCACACCTTCCACTACCTCATAGCTGGTCGGCGTGACCGAGCCTACGATCCGGTTGATCGGGATTCCGTAGGTTTCGCTGGCAAAGGCGCGCATGAAGTGGATGCCGCCACCCGACACGATCCACGTCTGAAACCCTTCGGCCTCGAGGTAATCCAGCAGTTCCAGCATGGGCGCATAGATCATCTCGTTGTATGGCCGGTTCGTGTCCGGGTGTCGGGCGGTGGCGATCCAGTCTGCGACATCGGCCTGAAACGCATCGACGGATATATCCGAATGCGAGACGTTCAGGATTTCCATTAAACCAGCCTCTCCCCCGTCGGCGACGGCGGCCATATCGCCTGCAGCGGCAGCCTTTAGGACATCCGAGGTCAGGATCGACGGGTCCGCCTCAGCCTTTTCCTTCAGGCGGTCGAGTGCGTAGATAAGCTGAAAATAAACCGGCTGTTCACCCCAGAGCGTGCCGTCATTGTCAAAGGTCGCAATGCGGGCCTCTTCGGGGACGAAATCGGAAGAGCTCGGATCGCTCACCCGTTCGACAAAGTCGATAATGGCGGCTTTGGTGGCGGTGTCGTTCCACGACTCCAGCGGATCGGCCAGCGCGGGAAAATAACCAAACGGCAAGGCAGCCACGGCAAAAACATAGCGTTTCATGAGAAATCTCTTTTGGTGCGAAAATGGCGCGGCATCGCTCCGCGCCATGAAGTTTTGTCCGGTCTAGGCCGTTACTGACTGCCGGCTGTTTGCAGGCTTCTCAGGACCTGATCAATTGAGAAGCTGGCCGGTTCCTGACGTGGCGGGTAGTCCTGGAACGTGCCAAGGAACTGCGCCACAATGGCCTGCGCGGGTACGAGCAGATAGGTGCGGTCCAGACGCCAGCGGGAATAGCCGATGGATTCGTCCTGCGCCCGTTCGAACGGGTCGGAATACAGGTCGATGATCTTGGGCAGACGCAAGAAGGTCAGCGGTTCCTGCCAGACGTCGAACCCATGGGCGCGCTGTTCGGCAAAGACCACTTTCCAGCGGTTATAGCGCAGGTTCACCAGATCGCCGCCATCCGAGAAATAGATGAATTCGCGCCGCGGCCCGGTGTCGGTTTCGCCCCGGAAATAGGGCATGAAGTCATAACCATCCAGATGGACGGGCTCGTTTTCCTCGCCAAAGGGAGCTTCGGTCAGCATCCGTTCCTTCATGTCGGGATCGCCAAGGGCGGACATGAAGGTGGGGAACCAGTCCAGATGGCTGATGACCTGATTGGATTTGCGGCCGGGTTCGATCACGCCGGGCCATTTGATCATCATCGGAACGCGATAGCCGCCTTCCCAGTTGTCGTTCTTTTCGCCCCGGAACGGCGTGGTGCCGCCATCGGGCCACGAGAACACCTCGGCCCCGTTATCGGTGGAATACATCACGACGGTGTTGTCGGCGATGCCCAGCTCGTCCAGCTTGTCCAGCATCTGGCCGACCATGCCGTCATGTTCGACCATGCCATCAGGATAGACGCCCAGCCCGGTCACGCCCTGACTTTCTTCCTTGAGATGCGTGTGGATATGCATCCGCGTGGTGTTGTACCACAGGAAGAACGGCTTACCCTGATCATGGGCGCGCTGCATGAAGTCCAGTGCCCCGGCTGTGACTTCCTCATCTATGGTCTCCATCCGTTTGCGGGTCAGCGGGCCGGTATCCTCGACCGAACCGTCCGCTGATGACCGGATCACACCGCGCGGGCCGAACTGTTCGCGGAAGGCCGGATCTTTGGGATAATCCTCGTTTTCAGGCTCTTCTTCGGCGTTCAGGTGATAGAGGTTGCCGAAGAACTCATCAAATCCGTGGTTGGTGGGCAGGTGTTCGTCCAGATCACCCAGATGATTCTTGCCATATTGCCCGGTCATATACCCCTTGGAGCGCATGTATTCGGCAATGCTGGGATCTTTCGGCGACATGCCTTCCTTGGCCCCCGGCAGACCCACTTTCAGCAGACCTGTGCGAAACCCTGACTGACCCGTGACGAAGGCCGCACGCCCTGCGGTACAGGACTGTTCCCCGTAGCTGTGCGTGAACAACATCCCTTCATTGGCAATGCGGTCGATATTGGGGGTTTCATACCCCATCATGCCCTGATTATAGGCGCTGATGTTCCAATACCCGATATCGTCGCCCCAGATGACCAGGAAATTCGGCGTGTCGTTCGCGCCCTGGGCCAACACCGGCGCGCTCAGAGCGGCCAGCGTCAGAACCCCACCGCTGAGCGGACGGGCGGCCCGTTTGACTAATTGTCGGAATAAAAGCAATGTTTGTCTCCCTGAACTCGAAATAACCGGGGGTAGTGCCTTCGGCTTGTGGACATGGATACGATGTCACGCCCCCCGGCTGCCCAAGACGCCTCGGGCTGTGTGATGACAACTTACATCCTGTCCACGCGTATCAAGTGATAGCACATTTCACTTGTCATTTCACGCCAGAGCCGTGCAAAAATTTATATACCTCAATAATTTGCTCCGTCTCCAAAGTAATACATAGATAAAATCAGCATTAACGATGTCAAAACTAAAAACCGCCACCACGACCGCAGCCGGGATGGGACATTTGCCGGACCGGCTGCAAAGCTGCGCCGGACCGGCAGCGGTTGAGCGAGTCTTTGAACGAGCCAACATTCCGATTGATGTGCTGAACGATCGGTTTGTGCGAATCCCGCTATCGGCAATGGTCGGTGTTTTTGCCGAGGCTGAACGCGTGTCGGGCCACCCGTTTTTCGGATTGCATGTCGGGCTTGGAATGTCCGGGGCGGAAATTGGTCCGTGGTTCGAATTTGCCGGTCAGGCCCCTACGTTGCGTCAAGGGATTCATCGTCTTGCGCGGGCCATGCCCCTGTTCCAGAACGGCCCCCGCGTTTGGTTGGTTGAAATGCGCAGCGGCGGAATCATGCGCTATTTCGTCCCGCGCGGTGATGACGTCCCCATCTGCGCCCACAGCGACCACAACATCCCATTGATGCTGGGATTTGTCCGACGCTTCCTTGGTCCTAGCTGGCGACCGCGGTGGATCGAAATTGACTACCCCGACCGAGGCCAAGGGGATGAATTACGCGATTTGTTGCAGTGTCAGCCGCTTTACGGCCGCTCGGCGCTGTCCCTGCCGCTGACCGCTATTGAGTTGGATACGCCGCCATTGCCACACAGCATGGCTGGGGCGTCGATGTGCTGGGCGGATGTTCAGGCAAAAATGACAGCGCCCGGCAGCGACTTCATTATCGCGTTGGAGGCCTGCATCCTGCTGGATATGTTTGAAGGCACCCCTGAACTGGACTCCGTTGCACGTCGCATGAGCATGAGTAAGCGCACTCTTCAACGGCGCCTGACGCTTGAAGGGCAGTCCTTTCGAAAATTGCTGAGCAAGGTCCGTCATCGCCGCGCCTTAAGCTTGTTGCGCGATACGGATTTGGGCTTGACCGAGATCGCCCACAGGCTGGGGTATAGCGACATGGCCAACTTTACCCGAGCGTTCAAAACTTGGGTGGGATACGCGCCATCCATTGCCCCGCGCACCAAGGCAACTACGGGCACCAATTCATAAACGAGAAGGGGCAGTCGGGGCAGTCGGCACGGCTGATACAATTGATACAACATGCGACACAACCCGGACACTTGGACCACATAGCTTACCGCTATTGAACGGCAGATCGGCTCAGTGGCGGCTTGGTTGTGCATGCACCCGCAGGAGGATGTCGGGAAGTTGCCCTCTGATCCCATTTTGCCAGCTGGATTGGAGAGGAACGCTTCGTGATTTGGATTTCGCATAAGGCAAAGGACGGCGACACGCTGGCCTCGATCGTAAAGCAATACAAAATCAAGGATCAAAACGCGATCCTGAAATATTCCAAGAACAAGAAAGTCTCGGTGCGTCTGAAGAAAAGCGAAGCGCTCAAAAAGGGAGAAGTCGTCTGGGTTCTTAACCCGAAAACAAAGGCTTATGTGGTCTCGGACGGTAAGCGCAATGTTCTGCTGGATGAACGCGGTTACAAAGCTACGGTCAAAGAGGTCCATCGCGTAATGGACCGCGCGCTGGAACATCAGCGGATCAATTTTTATGCTGCCTGTGATCGTCACAATGCCCAGATCGAGATCAACAACCAACAGCGCTATGTCTACACGTTCATCAACGCGGTAAGCCGCGCCGAAGATCCGCGCCCCTACTACACCAAAGCAGCGGCGGCCTACAAAACATTGGCCAAAACCGTCAGCGGGCGCGACTACAAGGGGTTCAAGAAAGCCCTGGTCGCCTGCGACGCGGCTGTCGTGAATTACAACAATGCCGTCATCGCATGGGTTCATGGGCTGATTGATGCCACGGCTAAAAAGATCAAACAGGCGGGATATGTGCGAGCGGCGGGTGAATTCGCGACCTGCGCGCTTATTCTGACCGCCTGCCCTCCGGCCGGGTTGGGCGCAGGGATCGTTCTGAACGCCACAGCCGCCACCGTTACAGGGTTGGCCTTTGACGGCTACGACGCCATTGGCCGTGAAATCGCAGGCGAAAAGCAGATGTCGACAAAAGAAATCAGCGAAAGAATGGTGAAGAATGCGATCACCGGGGCTGCTGCAGGGTTGATCGTGGGTGGGGTAGTCAAGCTTGCGCGCCCCTATATCACAACCAGTGCCCTTAGCCCGGCCTTTTTGAAAACGTGGTCGGAACGCGCGGCACCCAGACTCGTGCCCAAGGGCATAATCAACGCCGAATTGAAGATAGCGGCCAAGGTTCTGGAAAAACGCGGCGGGCAGCTTGGCCTTGAAGTCTATATCCGTTCGGTCGCGCCCGAGCGTCTGCTGCCTCTGGCATTGCGCCGTTTTGCAACCCAGCTTGGAACGTCAGCAATGCTGAAGGTTCTTAGCAAAATGGAACTTGAGAAACTGCTTCTGCCATGGCTCAAAAGCGGCCCCAAAGAGCTTATGGGCGAGGACAACGTCAAATTGGGCAAGGCTGCGGCGAAATTCTTAATGGACGCTGGCCTGGGTAGTTCGTTGATGGAAACCTTGCTCAAACGGAACATGGATAAGTTCCGCGAAATCCTGCGCGTGCTGATCATCAAGGAAATGGAAAAAGCGGAGAAAGCCGCGGCGTGATATTCGTACGTCCGTGACAAACCACTTGGGCTTGGCGACCAGCCCAAAGCGGGCTGGATGCATCACATCAGAACGGAAACGTAGTTTTCGACACTGGCTTTGTGCAGGCAATAGGCCAGCAACAGAAAGAAAACAGATGCAGGAACAGCCAGTTCCAGCCCTAGCCGGATGGACTTAGAAGAGCCGTCTCCGGTCGTTTTCAACCCCGGAATATAAGACTTCCATTCGACCGGAAACAGCTCTGTCAGATATTTGTTCAGCTTAACCATGCTCAACTCTTTAACAACTACACCTGCAATTTACCGGGGGCCAAATTAACCCAATGTTAATCCGTGAACTTTCTCCGTTTTCGGCTGTTTTTTGATCCAAATTTGCGGATAATTTTTTAAAAACGGTTTGCATTGTTCCGCTTGGTGCGACGATCAGCACCACAAACACCGCAAATCACCCCCAAATTCCCGAATGCACGATTCAAAAAAACTGTCGGCGGGGATTTTTTTAGATCGTCAAGCTAAGGCGGCCAGTGCATACTGACCGCCTCATTGGATTTTGCCTTAAACAATTGAGAAGACGGAGTCTTCGTCGGTGCCATCCACGTATATCGTGAAGCTTGCCGGGCTTCCGTCTGCGACGTCACCGTCACCGGTTGGGTCAACGCCGTCCACGGCGTCTTCCGCAGCCGCCAGGGTAAAGTCCAGCTCGAAGTCGTCGATTTCGATTGTTGTCAGCGTCTGGAAATTATTGATCCGCAGCTTGTCGTTATTGTCGACGCCATCAAACGCGATATAGAGCGTGTCATAGGTGCCGCTGGGCAGGATCAGAACATCTTCCACCGTCTTGTCGGTTGTGGTCATCGCCGTCAGATCAATCCGCCCGCTGTCGATCAGGACAGGTGGAACGACGCTGGTATCCCAAGCCTCCCAAACCAGATCCAGCGGATCATTGCCCTGTACACCGCCGCCATTGCCGGTCACGTCCAGCTCGAACCCTGTGGTTGATGCCGAGTTGATGTTGGTGATCTCGATGACCTCGTTGATCTCGATATTGCCGTCGCCCATACCAAAGCCACCGCCGCTGTTCGGGTTCAAGCGATAGTCGCCATCGCCCGCTTCGGTATCGAAAGAGGCGCCCAGATTGTATGAGGTCTGGCCATTGGTCATACCTTCAACAACATTCCCGGAACCGCCGTCAAACGTAAGATTTCCGATATTGGTAAAGACAAACTCATCTTGTGGCGAACCCGCACTCACGGAGTCAAAATCGAGATCCAGAAGATCCGAAGGCGGATCAAGCAACATAGTAAGCTGGTAGGACCCGGTATTGGACCCTGCGCTTTCGTTCAGCACCAGAGTGTACAGGTCCTGATCATCCAGCGTTCCGCCGTCTATCGTCCCCGTTACGGTTTGTGTCATCGGATCATAGACCGAGTCGACATAAACCTCGCCGCCTGGCGCATCGGGATCGCTGTCATACAACATGAAACGCGCGGGGACCGCTGTCACCGACAACGTCGCCTCATCGGCTCCTTCGAAATAGTCGAACGTATCCGAAGTGGTGTTGTTTGTGTCCGACGAGAATGAGACCGGAGCACCCACTGTGTTGCCTTCGACGTCATTGTCACTGGCTTCATCCGCAACCGGGGAATTGCCCAGATAGGGGCTGTCATCCTTGACGTCAATTGTCACCGTCAGCGCCTTGGAGCCTCCATTTCCATCCAGCACATAGACGGTGAACATTTCCTGTTCGGTCACGCCGTCGGTGTCATGTTCGGCAGAGCCGGTCAGCGTATAGGTCACCGTTCCGTTATTGTTGATCGCCAATGTCCCATAGAGCCCCGCGATCTCGTCGCCGGGGGTATAGTTCATCGCGGTTGACGTGCTGGACAGAAACGGCATGTCATTTGCGTCCGGGTCACTGATGTTCAGGTCAATCGTTTGGACAATGTCTGAATTGCTCCCCGAATCCGGTATTGTGTTCGGTTCGGGCTGTGTTCCAGTGGACAAGCCACGTTCATAGACCGTCGCCGACCCGTTCGAACCGTTCGGGCCGTCATTCTGACCCTGAACCTCAATCGTGACCGTCGCAGAGTCCGAGGCGCCCTCTCCGTCATAGGCAATGTAGTCGAACTCGATATAGGCGGTTTCGCCAACGCCCAGGCTTTCAAACTCACCATTGGGGTCATAGTCGAAGGTGCCGTCTGCGTTGAAATCGACCAAAATACCGGTGTTGCCCGCAATGGGGTTGCCCATGTCATCCACGCGCGTCAGGGCGCTGCCGATATCTGTAGACAATTCAGCAGCAATCAACGGCGCGTCATCGACATCTGTGTCATTGCCCAACACAGTTGCCATACTGGTTTCACCCGCGTCTTCGCTGATGGTCCGTGTGTCGTCCACAGCGTCGGGCGCCTCATTGCCGGGCAAAACAGTGACGCGGACAACGCCCGTATCTTCACCGCCATTGCCATCGCTGACTGTGTATTCGAACGTATCGATGCCAAAGAAGCCTTCAGCAGCGGTGTAGACCAACTCGCCAGTGCCCGCATCCAGTTGAACTGTGCCACCGGTATCGGTCGTGATCATCAACCCGTCGCCCAGTGAATTGTCCGAGCCACCTGCCGGGCCGGCTTCATCCGCGATGTCTGCAATTCCGATGACCTCAAGGTCAAGCTTGTCAGCCGTGGGCCAGATATCCACATCCGTGTCGTTGAACACGACATCAATACTGACATTGTCGGTCGTGTCCTGATCGAACTCGACCGCGTCATCGACCGCGTCCGGGTCATCGTTTTCGCCGACGATCATGACGCTGACCGTCGCCTCATCCCCATCCTGGCCATCATTGGCCTCGTAGGTGAAGGTGTCGTAGACGATAGCCCCTGCCCCCAACGAGTCGAACCCGTTGGTCAACGTGAAGTCACCATCGGCTGCGTCACTGAGCGTTGGGTCGGTGCCATCGGTGTCTATATACAAAACGCCATGATAGCGGGCGTCATAGGTGAACGTTCCATTCGTCTTAAAGTCGAACAGCGGGTTCTGAGGATTGCCGGTGATACTGGCCGCCAGGCCATCCCCATCGGCGTCAGTATCGTTTTTCAGAACACTGTTACTTGGATTGACCTTCAAAACATCGTCTTCGTTGACAGAGAATAAACCGATGTCGTCGATTGCATTAGGAATAGCCATTATTTTGCCCCCAAAATAAAAACAAAAGCAGTCTTGGCCGCACAAGCTACCAAGCCGTACAGCGCGCAATTCGCCAAACTCGTGACGCGCAAATTTTGTGACTGTGCCGTTCAACATCTGACGCGATGTCAATAAACTCCAGTAAACGGCACCCTGTTGGCTCTTTAGGTCTAATTACCCAGCCTCGCCCCGAGAGTATCAAAAAATCCATTTCAATTCAAATGATTGCAAGCGCAGGTCGAGTTGACAGGCCTTGCAAATAACGCTTGCTCTATACGTTACAAACCATTCAGGGTTCAAATAGGCTCAATCTGAATACCAAGCCAAATTAGGCGCTTACCCCAAACTTCCCGTATCAGACCATCTGCAATTTCGCGGTGCTTCTCAATCTATCCCCGGTTTAGGACTGCCGAACCTATAGCCTAATTACTGCCACAATTTTGCCCAATTTTTGCCGAATTTCTCGAGCCCATAGTCTCAAGTTGATTCGAAACACTGCGCGTTACTTTATACCTTTCACACGTCGTGAAATGTCTGGTCAGTATTGCTGTAAGCCGGGCCTATTTTTCGCGAATTCAATTCGGAATTCTGCCCCCATATCTGAAGGCTCAACCTTCAGCGTGGCCCTATAGCCTTCGAGGATCGCGGCAACGATCGCAAGACCCATTCCAGTGCCGCCTTCTTCGCGGCGCGTTGTGAAGAAGGGCTCGGTTAGCCTGTCCGCGTCGTTTTGTGAAATCCCTTCACCGTTATCCAGAACCCGCAGGACACTATTGGAATAAGACAAGATCACCTCGGTAGCACCGTGGGACCTTGCGTTCTGAGCCATGTGCAGTAAAACAACCCTCCCGTGTTCCTCTGACAACGGCAGCATCAAGTTCTGACCCTCGGCAATCCGGATTTCCAGCCCGTCTACAGCGGGCAGCATGGCAGGCAACAGGCCCGGACCCGATTTCGGGGCTTGCCGCAATTTACTCAGCTCACGCAGCCGGCCCAGCAGAGTGTTCATGCGCGCAGCTTCGGTCTGGATATTGTCCAGTAGCCCGGCGCGATCTTCCGGCGACAGGGCAGGTTCGGACAAAAGCTCGGCGGCTCCAGCGATCGAGGTGACTGGTGATTTCAGTTCATGCGTCACGTGATCGGTATAAATCGCAATCTCGCGCGAACGCGCCTGCAACGTATCGGCCATCGACAACATACTTTCACCAAGATCGGCCAGTTCCCGCATCCCGTAATGTGCAAGCGGGTCCGAGACGGGGGTATCCCCCGAGGCCACCCGGCGCGCCTCATCCCGCAGGCCCCGAACCGGACGGGACATCAGCCGGTGCAAAAGCCATCCGATCAATGCAGCACCGCTTAGCGTGAACAGCGCCATTATGATCAGCGCGTCTCGTTCGCGGTACAGAAATTTGCTGAGGTTCAGCGGCGTGCGGGACAGCAGCACAACCCCGATTACACGATTCTGTGCCAGAACGGGATAGGCCACGAACACCCGAAACCCCGTATCCCGACTGATCGAGGTCAGCGGATGGCGGTCAAATTCATCTGCACGCGCCCGCAACGCCGTACCGACACGACCAGTCAATGCTTGCTGCACTTCGGGCAAATCGGCGAAAGCACGCAACCCCGCCTCGCCGGTGCCCTGCCCCTGATGGTCCAGAAAAATCACCCCGGCCAGTGTGCTCTTGCCCGCAGACCGGGCCAGCTCGGCCATGCCCGGCAAAACTGTTTCATGACGCGGATCGGATATCGCCCCGACCTTTGGTCCCTCCGGCAGTGGCGGAAGAACCCGGTCGCGGCGCACGTTGATCTGGGCCCGTATGGGGCGGACCTCGGCGGCCCAAAACTCTTGCATTTCGGGCGCAAGTTCGGGGCCGATCTCGGGTCCGTCCATGGCCTGAAAGCGGGTGCGATAAATCTCGGCGTAGACTGCAGCCTGTTTCAGCAGCACCTGTTCGGTTTCCCGCACAAACTGGTTCGAGGTCAGCTGCACCGTCATCATGGCCGCCAGCGGTATCGAGACCAAAGCCACACAAACCAGCGCGACGACAAACGCCATCGACGGGCGCCATTTTCGGCGGATCGTGCCTATCCGTCGCACGTACATGCGCCCAGCTTGATACCGACGCCGTGGACCGTCTGGATGATATCGGCGCACCCGGCCTGAGACGCTTTGGCCCGAATGTTGCGCACGTGGCTGTCAATCGTGCGCCCGGACAATTGCGTGCCCGCCCCATACAGTTTCTGGGCCAGCGCATTTCGGTCATGCACCTGATCGGGACGCTCGGCCAGAGAATACAGCAACTGAAACTCGGTCGCCGTCAGATCGACCGGCGTGGTCTCGATGCGGCAGGTGTGACCGGCCATGTCCAGCTCCAGCCCGCCGGTGCGCAAAGGGCGCGAGGCCGAGCGGCGACCACGGGACAGGATTGCCTTGATCCGCAGCACCAGTTCGCGCGGGCTGAAAGGTTTGGCGACAAAATCATCGGCACCCAGTTGAAAACTTAGAACCCGGTCGATTTCGTCATCCTGCGCGGTCAGGAACAGGATCGGCAGATCCGATCGCGCCCGAATGGACTTGCAGCATTCAAACCCATCCATCTGAGGCATTCCGATATCCAGCAGCACAAGATCGATCGGTTCTCGTCCGACATGGGTCAGCGCAGCCTGTCCGTTCGCGGCTTCGGTCGTGCGCATACCCGCCCCTTTCAGGGCAATGCGGATCACATCGCGGATCTTGGGATCATCATCAACAATCAGGATATGCGCTTCCATAAGAAGGTTCTGACAAGCGATCCGGGCGATGTCCATATCAACCTGCATGATCAGCGACCTCATACCCGTCGCGCCCGCCGAGGACGCAGACCCAATACGGTCATAGCTACGACCATGACCAGACCCAGAATCGCCTGTGGCTCGGGCGAGGATGACCCGGCAAAGCCCTGCGACGGATAGGCCGCGGCCGTCACACTGGACACCACCGGCAGGGGCACATCCGCTTCGACAGCTTCTTGCCCGCTGTCATTGACGATTTGCTGCGACACGGCCACGAATGAGGTATTTCGGGTTTGCAGCGAATAGGCCAGCCCAAGACGCGTGATCTCGGCATCGGCCTGTCCGGTCCGGTCCCCGACCGCGATCTGCCGTTCCAGCACGCCGATCCGGTCGCGGGCCCAGATCAGCGGCAGTGCGGCATCGCCCTCGGTTTCGGTCAGTGACAGCTTGACCGGCATCTGCGCGGGGCGGCCCTGCACCATACCTTTCAGCGTGATTTCGCCCTCAAAAGCACCGTCGTAGCGCGCCATCACACGAAGGCCATTGCCCGCAAACAGATCGGGCAGACGTGCTGGCGTAACATCCTGTACCTCCAATCCGCCCCAGTCGATCTGCAAGTCGGTCAGCAGAGGGGACTTGAGGTTTGCAGCCAGGGTCTCTGCCACCTCAACCGCGTCTTCGTCCAGCGCGACATAGCGGGAATAGCCGCGCCCCTCTTCCGCCATGGCGTCCAGAAGGTAGCGGTTCACGGCGTTGCCCACCCCGAAGGCGTAGATACGGGCCTGACCGATCTGGCCGCGAATGGTTTTAAGAACCCGCGCTTCATTGCCGATATAGCCGTCGGACAGAAAGACCACGAAGCGGATCGCGCCCTCGGGCGTGTCGGTCGCAAAGGCGGCGCGAACCGCAGTGTCGATCTCGGTCCCGCCCCCCGTGGACAGGCCGCGCACAAAGGTGCGCCCCTTGCGGATATTCGACCGGGTTGCCGGGGTCGATGTGTTCGAAAAATGCCGCGCCGTGTTGGAAAACGGGATGATGCGGAAATGATCCCCCTCCCGCAGCCCCTGCAAGGCCGCATCCATGAAGCGTTTACTGGCCTTCATCGGCTCCCCGCCCATCGAGCCGGAGGTGTCCAGCACAAAGACCAATTCGCGCGGGGTGGCTGTGGCCTCGTCCGGGACCGCCGGGGGTTCGATCAGCACCGACAGGAAGCCACCACGCTCGTCATGATGGGACAGGCTTGCCGCCTGCAACTCCGCCCCACCCAGCGTATAGCGCAGCACCAGATCGCGGTTATCCATCACCTTGCCATCGGCAAACCGGGCAGTCAGGCTGTCTTGCTCCTGATCGATCAGCAGCGGATGGGTCGGGCTGTGAAACCCCGACATCTCAACCCCGGCGGTCAGAGAGACATCCAGCGCGACCCGCTCGGACGTCACAGTATCGGGCAGGTCCAGCCCCGCGACCGGAGGATAGGCGGGGACCGGGCTGACGGACCACGTGGCATTCTCCAGCGGAATGTCCTCGGCACTGGCCAGCTCAGGCCGAGGAGCGTCCAGCGGGCTTTGATAGCGCGGACCGACGATCAGAGGGATCACCATCTCATGCTGGCCGTCGATCTTGGGCACCATCTGGACATAGCGCAACGTTACCTCGACCGGACGCCCCGGCATCAGGTTGGCAATCCGCTGCGTGAACATGTTGGGGCGGTGCTGGGTCAACAGCGCAGCGGCCTTGCCCTCGGACGCGGCCTGATCAAACTCTGCCTCGGCCTGTGCTTTTTCACGGATCACGGCGCGTACCAACTCATCACCTATGCGCATCTCCATCCCGTAAACGGCGGCTTTTTGATTCAGGGGGAACAGGTATTCAGCCTCGACCGGAACCATCGCTGGGTTCTGGAACGTCTGCCGCAGTTCAACTGTCGCCATATCGCCCTGAATGGTGACACGTAAGGCGCTGTCCAGAAGGGGCAGATCGAACACCCGGTCGCCTGCGTGGGCGACCACACGTCCGGCCACGTCGGCGGGATCGGGTTTGGCCGCGGCCACCATCGGCCAGACAAGTAGGATCATCACAGGGAAAAGAGCACGCATTTGGATCTCCTGAGCAAGGGTTACAAATCAAGGGCGGCCAGAACCGCAGCCTCATAAGCGGCACGGTCCGGATCTGGCATGGATTTCGGGGTAATGCGCTGGATCGAGCGCCATTCGCGGGATGAGCCGTTCAGCCAGCTCCAGACGGCTTCGCCCACGCCAGCGGTGCGCTGACCATCGCCCGAGACAAAGCTGACCGCGACCGTCCAGACCTGCCCGTCCGGGCCCGTTGCTTCGTAAACCGAGCTGGGCAGCGGATCGAACCGGGTGCCCAGAAACCGCACTTGGTAGCCCATACCAAGCAGGCAGGTGGCCGGCGAATGTAGGTGGCGAAGTGGGGATGTGGTACGCACCACATTAACCCCCATGGGGCCGAACTGTATTTTGCGCGCAGTGCCGCCATAGGTGGCGAAGTAGGCGCGTTCAACGTCAGAGAGTGCGACCTCTTGCGCGGGATGCCCAAGCAATTGACCCGGCAGCTCGGTCGGGGGCACGGGTGCCGATTGATCGACGGGCGCGCGCGGCGCGCTGATGATTGCCAGAGACAGACCCAACGCCGATACAACCGCTGGGAAATGCAGGACGCGCGGCAAGGAAAACGTCGTGATCCGCGCAGGTCTGGGCGGTGCCGATTGCGGGCGGTACAGCAGCACAACCACCAAGGCGACCAGCGCCAGTGTCCCCAGCCCGATCAGGCTGTGCAACGTGGGGGCCATCGTGTCGATCCCTTGCGCCAAACCGGCCGCCAACAGGGTGATACGCAGGCCATTGCCCAGCACCGTTGCCGCTGCGATCAACAGACCTCCGCCCAGCGCGGGCAAAAACGCCGGACGGCAAAACGTATTCAAGCAGGCCCAAAGGCTGACAAGCTGCAACAGACCCACCGCGCCCGAGCAGGGCAGATCGACCAGAACATCCACGCCGCCCACACGCAGCCTGACACCTTCGCATATCAGGTCCGGAAAAAACGGCGACAGCATTGCGCACGCCACGTGGGCAGACATCACCTGCAACGGAAACCCTGCCACCCGCTCAAGGATCGGTCCAAGCGGCAGGCAGAACAGAAACAGCGCCGCCAACCACATGGGCGACAGCGCAATGCGTCGCTGATCCAGTCGCAGGAAAACGGCCAACGCAAAGACATCCAACGCCAGAGCCAATGCGCTGAGGATATTGATGGCCAGCACCTGCCCCCCCAAGCGAACGCAGGCCGCACCCAGGAAGACGGCAAAGACCCGCCCGCGCCGGTCCGGCCCCTGCGGGCGAGAACTTGTCAGAGACAGAAGCACCAGACCGGCCAGCAGCAGGCCGTACAGCGCGCCATAGGATTGGTAAGACGGATCGCGCCAGCTTTGGATCAGCCACAGGACGGGCTCGATCGCCAATACGGCGGATGCAAGGGCCAACCCGGCCCACAGTAGGTAAGATCGGTTATGTTCCATACCGCCTTGTCACACCTTGATGTGCAAACCAGCGGCGGATGTTGTGCAGGATTTGTGCAGATCAGGCGGGGGTGCCGCCTTGGGTCATGACTAGGCCCGACGCGGGGCGCCAACCCAAACAGGAACTGTTTGATCGACCGCTGTAGCTGCCCGCATGGATTGAACCGCCAAGGTGGCCCAGCTACGCAGTTGCAACAAGACCATTGCACCTCCGATCACAATGGTCGCGCCGATCAGGGGTGAGGCTGCAACCTCGTAACTTTGCGTGCCAGCCACCCAAACGGCGAAACCCAGACGCGTTACTGCGACAGCATCTGTCACGCGGGCCAGTTTGGGCAGAAAATACGTGGAAAGGGCCGTGGCCAGCACGATCATCGCCATATATAGCAGCCCGGTGAACACCGGCAGGGGCATCCCGAAACGTGTCACCTCGATATGGGAGTACAGGACATATCCGGCAGCAAACGCCAGAAACGCAATCGCGTAGAGTCGCCTTTTCTGGCTGTCGATATGTCCAATGATGCGCTTCACAGCAAAGACCCCCTGAACCTTCATGAAGATCTTTGTGCGCCCTGATTTTGCGGATCATCTGACCGAATAAGGGCGGAAATTTGGCTTTGTGCCGCAAACCCTGCGAAACCGCTAATAGGATGCCGAGATCATGTCCGCGTAGTTGTCTGCCAGCATTCGCGCATCGGTGCGGTCGAATTTCACCGTCGGCAGGGCTTGCATATCAATCAGCGCCGCGTTGTCGAACAGTTTGGCCAGATCGACATCAAGATTTATCTGCGTCTCCCCTGCCCGCGTCATGTCTGCCGGAACCAGAACCGAGACCTCGCGGGCGTTCTCGGAGAACCCAACATGATAAACCAGTGGAGAAATGGCTCCATCCACATCCAATGCACCCTCGAAGAGAACGAATTTATACCCAACTTCCCAGTTCCACGCCATCTGGCTGTTGGGGTCCAGATCGCCCCGCGCAAGGATCGACCCGTTGGCGTCCGGGTCCACGCCGATCAAAAAGCGCAGTCCCTCGATCCGGCGCAGTGGCACATCGGACAGAGTGATCACATAAGATCTGTCCGCATTGTCGAACCGGGCAAGGTAATAGCTGTCGGGCTCCACGAACTCTTCATCGCCCGAGGTCAAAACCAGATTACTGAGGTAAAACCGAAAATCTCGTACCCGAAACGCGCCGGGTCCAGCGGGGTTGTCATACATGAACTGGTCGAAGGTCAGCGGGGCCCCGTCCATGGTCGCCCGCAGCGTGACGGTGACATCGGTCGTGCGTTTGGGGCCTGGGACGAACACAATCCATCCGATGGCAAGCAACACCAACAGACCGAAACCGGACATGGCTTGCAGGCGGGACATCATGAGCCTCCTTCAAACGGATTGGAAAAGGCAGGGTCGGTCAAAAAAACTTCGTCGGTCAGCGTATGTAGAAAAGCAATGATTGCGTCGATTTCCTCGGGTGTCATGCGCAGGCCCACCGTATCCGACGGGGTGTCAGGGGCGTTATCGGCTTCAAGGATCAACGGGCTGAGCGTGTCGCTGACGACAATGCCGTCATTATAGTGATTCATGACATCTCGCAGCGTCTCGAACCGGCCGTCATGCATATAAGGAGCGGTCACGGCAATATTGCGCAGGGTTGGAACCTTGAAGAACCCTTTGTGAGCAGGGTTTCCCGTGACCGCCATCAAACCAGGTGCCAGCGTGTCCTCTGGGTCGAGCCCATTGTTCGAGAACCCGTCCAGCGCGTCCCGAAACCCCGAGGTCAGGAACTGACTGTGGCAATCAATGCAATTCCCGCCGCGCAGGGACACTTTGGTGTCGGGATGGGCCATGAACAATTTGCGCCCATGTTCTTCTTGCGCGCTCAGCCGCACCTCACCGCGCAGGTATTTGTCGTATTTGGAATTGTCCGAGATCAGCATCCGCATGAAACTGGCCAACGCCCGGGCGATGTTGTCGGCGCTGACTTCGCCATAGGCGCGGCGAAACATGCGACGATAGCTGGACGAGTCGGACAGTTCCTCGACCAGCGCGTCGATATCCTGCCCCATCTCTTCGGGGTGCTGGATCGGCATCAGCGCCTGTTCTTCAAGCGAGGTCGCGCGGCCATCCCAAAAGAACCTCTCCTGCCCCCAAAGCAGATTGACCAGGCTCATGGCGCTGAACTCCAGCTCACCGCCCGATAAGGCCGGAGATCGGGCACGCCCGTCGGTGAAAGCCATCGCCTGAATGTGGCAAGTGGCGCAGGACACTTCGTTGTTCGCGGATAGAATAGGGTCGTAGAACAGGTGCCGCCCCAAGGCGAAACCTTCCTGAGTCAGCGGGTTATCAGGCGGCACGGCAAACCGCCCGAACACAAACGGCGCCGAGAAGTCGGCGATGGGCGTCGCCACCGGATCGCGGATGAAGTCCCGGATCAGCCACCCCGCCGCGACCAGAATCGCAGCGGCGGCCAGCAGAACGATCACCCGAGGCATGGGCCACCCGATCCGTTAGTGGTGATGCACAAAGCCCGAACCAAACAGACCCTCAACGTTGTCCACGCCCTTGTTGTAGCGTTCCTTGAAATTGACCGTCCCGATACGTTCACCGGTTTCCAGATCATGCACCGAAATCGTGTGCGCGTTCAGAGAAGCGATGAAATCCACATCGGTCGGGTCATTGTCCGCGCCGTTGCCCAGATTGAGCAGATTGTTCTGAATCGCGATCAACTCGCGCCCTGAGGCGGAGGTGAAAAAGATCATGTGATGTGCACCGGGATCGGTCACGATGTCGGGGCCGCTGGACACCAGTTCAGGCAGAGCGCCCAGTTCGTACCGTTTCACCACACCGGGCAAAGCGTGCGAAATGAACAGCTCATCCTCGGTGCCATAGAATTCCAAGGGCACGGCAGTGTCATTGGCGACACCGCTATAGATGACCTCGGGCGCGCCAAAGGTCTTGGCCTTGGCGTCATAGGGGATTTTCCACGTCTCGAACCCGAACATTGTATTGGCCAGAATGGCCGGTTCGATATCGGGGTGAATGCTGGGCCGCGCGAACAGAACCTCGACCGGAGAAGACGGGAAGTTCAGCGGCTTTTCATTCTCGACGGTGATGTTCTGGATAGGCTCTAACGTGTTCAGATCAATGATCGTCAACGCGTTCCCAACACCAGTAGCCAA
This sequence comes from Ruegeria sp. N8, assembly GCF_056531325.1. Taxonomy (NCBI): domain Bacteria; kingdom Pseudomonadati; phylum Pseudomonadota; class Alphaproteobacteria; order Rhodobacterales; family Roseobacteraceae; genus Ruegeria; species Ruegeria sp. N8. The sequence goes on from NZ_JBQFLQ010000010.1 coordinate 42,026, forward strand.
GTCAGGATGCACGGTCGATGTCACCACCATACGATCCTCGAAAGCCGAAATGCCATGCGGATACATGATATACGGGGCACCTTCGCCGACCTGACTTTTACGGGCTTCGATGATTTTGACCACCGCGTTGGTTTGCGGATCAAACACCCCGACCGAGCCGCCATCATCACCTCCGGTGCCCCCCATGAAGGTAACAAACATGTATTCCTGCCCGTTCGAATTGGCCCACATGATATCTTCGCCCACGATCTGGCCCTGTGTGTCCAGACAGGTGATGCCTTCGATCACCGGCGCACCGCCAGCGTCCCTCGACAAGCCAATCTCGGCCAGACTGCACGCCGGATCGAGCCCGGTGGAATACAGCCTGCCATTCGGGCTGTAGTAAAGGTGATGCAGAGGGTGCTCGATATCGGGTTGCTCAACCTCGCTGAGAATTTCTCCAAAGCGATCAGATTCCGGGTCCAATTCAACAATGGCAACGCTGTGATGGGTATCCAGCGTCGGCAACCCGCGCAGCAACACCATGCCATGGCTTTCTTCACGGGTCTGCGCGTAACTGGCTGAAGTGCTGACGACCAACCCTGCCGCAAACAGAATGGTTGCTCCAAATCCCATGTATTTCATAGCCTTCCCCCTTGTTGCACAGCCCTAAAAAGTTCAGGGTTAGATGTATCTTACGTAACGTCATATCACAGTGAGACGCCTGCACCAAACACCCCGGCGCTTTACCGGAAATCAGTATGCGGCAGTAAGGAAGTCATTGTGTTTCAAAACAGTTTGACCACTGCGTGAGCATTCCCCAAGCGTGGCCCGAAACCGCGCCTAGGGATCACCGAAAACCCCGCGCAGAATTCGGCGAATATCCTGCGCGAACGCCTCGCGCGAAGACGCAACAACCAAAGCGCCCCGTGTGGCGGTAATCAAAATATGCGCCAGATCCTGCGCCCGTTCCGGCGTTGCAGCCAGGTCGTGGCGCAAGATAAATGCCCCCAGCTTCTGGGCATACAGGCTGGGCCAATTTTCGGGCTGGGCGCTTGCGACGGCCAGAGCATCCTCGAGCAGCTCGGACCCGTGCCTGGATTCAGCCAGTTCGACCGAATCTCCGACGACAGAAATCAGCGCCGTTTCCACTACAGCCATCGGCGCGTTTTCAGCCTGATCGAGCATCGCGAAAACATGCTGGTACAACGCTTCTGTATAGGCCCTCAGCGCCCAAGCGTAACACGCGTCCTTCGATCCGAATTTCTTGTAGATCGACTGGCGAGACAGACCCACCGCGCGCGCAATGTCTTCCATTGACGTTTTGCGAAATCCGTACTGGGCAAAGGCGGTCATGATATCTTGTGGGTTCACGCCGGAAATTGTGTTCGCAGTCGCCAAAAATACCCCACTTCCCGGTCAGGCAGGGCACAAACACAAAGTACCGCCTTTGACCAATTAATCACATTTTTACATTTCTGACATTGTTCGTGAAAAATGACAACTGGCCAGCCGCAGCCAATAGGGAACGCCCTATCCTTGGGAACCACAGCGTTGACGTGACGCTAAGCGTTTTCCGCCAAAATGATCTTCTCGGTCGCGCGAACCAGGTCAGGAAACCGTGATCGTTCGTGGATATATAGGAATACCTGCCTGTGATCTGGCAAGTCGCGGATCAGTCGAAATGCGGTGGCTTCCGGAATGAACCCTGTCACCGTTTGTGGCAAAACCGTCACCCAATCACCGGTCCGAACCATCGCAATCAACGAATGCGTGTTGTGGATGGTCACTCCCGCCCGGTCAATCGCGGCGTGAAACTGCGGCGACTCGATCAGGTCGCACAATGCGTTGCGAATGAATGGAACCGAGGCGATTTGGGCAAGTGTCGGCGGCGCCTCTTGCGCGATCAACGGATGCTCGGCCGAGCAGACCAGCCCGAACCGGTCCCGCAACAGCGGCACCGCGCGAATACCATTCAACGCGTGATACCCCGAGGCGATCCCGATATCGGCTCTGCCTTCGACAAGCGCGTCAAGAACCTGCTGCGTATCGGTGTCGCGCAAATCGACTTTCACGCCGGGATACTGCCGCGCAAGATGCGATAACACGCGTGGAAAAATCAAAGCCGCAACCGACGGCACCGAGGCAATGCGCAAGAGCCCCTGCTCGGCGATCGCGGCCTCTTCGATGTCCTGCACGGCCTGATCGAACTGACGCACTTGTTTCAGCGCCAGTTCAAACACTTGCGCCCCCAATGGGGACAAACGGCTCTTGCGCTCACCTTCAAACAGCTTTCGACCCAGATGGTCCTCAAACTGTTTCAATGTCATCGATACCGCCGACTGCGTGCGCCCCAAGCGATCCGCGGCCTCGGTCAAATTGCCGGTTTGGGCAACGGTGCAGAAACAACGAAGGGTTTCAATCTTGAGTGCCATATTTCAGTTTTCCTGAACTTTTGTTCATTCGTTTGAATTTGACTGATATACGGCGGAAAAGCCATCCTAAGCACGACTCTTATTTTGCTCTGGGGCGCATTGTGACCAAACTGAACCTGATCGCTGGCGAATGGCTGGCGGGTGATTCTGAAATCGAAAACCGCAACCCTTCGGATCTGAGCGATCTGGTCGGCATCTTTGCGCAGGCCAGCACGGATCAGCTTGAGGCGACACTGGATCAGGCGCGTCTGGCGCAGGCCGAATGGGCCGCTTACCTGCCCGAACGCAAACAGGCCGTTCTGAACGCCATCGGCAATGAATTGATGGCCCGCGCGGAAGAGCTGGGCACGCTTTTGTCCCGCGAAGAGGGCAAACCGCTGGCCGAGGGCAAAGGTGAAGTCTATCGCGCCGGTCAGTTCTTTACCTACTACGCCGCTGAGTGCCTGCGCCAGATCGGTGAGAATGCCGACAGCGTTCGACCCGGTGTTGAGATTGACGTGCGGCGCGAGGCCGTGGGCACTGTCGCCATCATCAGCCCATGGAACTTTCCCACCGCGACCGCCTCGTGGAAGATTGCACCAGCGCTGTGCTACGGCAACGCCGTCGTATGGAAGCCTGCGAACATCACCCCGGCCTCGGCCGTAGCCCTGACCGAGATCATTGAACGTCAGGACATCCCCAAGGGCCTGTTCAGCCTGATGATGGGCTCGGGGCGCAGCATCGGGCAGCGTCTGGTGGAAAGCCCCAAGGTGAACGCGATTTCATTCACCGGGTCGGTGCCGGTGGGTAAAGGGATTGCGGCAGCGGCCATTCAGAACCTGACCAAGGTACAGATGGAGATGGGATCCAAGAACGCGCTAGCCGTCATGGACGACGCCGATCTTGATCTGGCTGTGACGCTGGCGCTGGGTGGCGCGTTTGGCGGTACGGGGCAGAAATGCACCGCCTCGTCGCGGCTCGTGGTTCATGCGGGCATCCATGATGCGTTCGTCGAGAAACTGGTCGCCGGTGCGCAAGCGATGAAAGTCGGTCACGCGCTGGAGGACGGCACCCAGATGGGGCCGGTTGTCGGCGAGCAGCAGTTGCAGGAAAACCTCGCCTATGTCGATCTGGGCAAGTCCGAGGGCGCCGAGCTGGCCTGTGGCGGCGCGCGGTTGGAGATGCCGCATGACGGGTTCTACATGTCGCCCGGAGTGTTCCTGAACACCACCAACGACATGCGCATCAACCGCGAAGAAATGTTCGCGCCGCTAACCAGCGTCATCAAGGTCGGCAGCTATGATGAGGCGCTGAGCGTCGTCAACGACACCAAATTCGGCCTGACTTCGGGCATCGTGACCCAAAGCCTCGCCCGCGCCACCCATTTCCGCCGCAACGCGCGCACTGGCGTAGTCACGGTGAACTTGCCGACAGCGGGCACCGACTATCACGTACCCTTCGGCGGACGCGGCGACAGCTCATATGGCCCGCGTGAGCAGGGAAAAGCGGCAGCTGAGTTCTACACCACCGTCAAAACCGCCTATATCAGCGCCGGGACGCCGGTCTGATGCGTATCGACGGGCTGCAATATGCCAACTGGTCGGAAAAGATTTTCCGGCAACTGCGCGAAGGTGGCGTGGATGCAATCCACGTCACCATCTCTTATCATGAGAACTTCCGCGAAACCGTCCTGAACTTTGAAAAGTGGAACCGTTGGTTCGAGCAATTCCCCGACCTGATCATGAAAGGTCGGTGGGCCAGCGACATCGACACGGCGCGCGAAACTGGGCGGACGGCGGTGTTCTTCGGCTTTCAGAACCCCTCGCCCATCGAAGACGATATCGGTTTGGTCGAAATCCTGCACGATCTGGGTGCCCGGTTCATGCAGTTGACCTATAACAACCAATCCCTGCTGGCCACCGGCTGCTATGAGGCCGAAGATACCGGCATCACCCGCATGGGCAAGCAGGTGATCAAAGAGATGAACCGCGTCGGCCTTGTCGTGGATATGAGTCACTCGGCTGACCGATCCACAATCGAGGCTGCTGAACTGTCCGAGCGTCCCATCGCCATCACTCACGCCAATCCGCATGACTGGTCGCCTGCACTGCGCAACAAGCGCGACGCAGTGATCCGCGCGGTGACGGAAAATGGCGGGATGCTCGGCTTTTCGGTCTATCCGCATCATCTGAAAGACAAATCCGCCTGCACGCTGGATAGTTTCTGTCAGATGATCGCCCGCACCGCCGACAAATACGGAGTCCAACATCTGGGGATCGGCACTGACCTGTGTCAGGACCAACCCGACAGCGTGGTCGAGTGGATGCGCGTCGGGCGCTGGACGAAAGAAATCGACTATGGCGAAGGCTCGGCTTCGGCGCCCGGTTTTCCGCCCATGCCAAACTGGTTTCAGGACAACCGCGATTTTGGGAATATCGAATCCGGACTACGTTCCGTGGGTATGAACGAAGATGAGGTCTCAGGTATCATGGGCGGCAACTGGTATCGTTTCTTTGCTGAAAACTTCGGACCACGCGCATGATCGATCTGCACCGCGATATTGCACGCCGAGACCCCGCGCAGGTCATGCGACTGTCGCGATTGGGGTCGCTGCACCAATGTCGCCTTAGTTTCATGCGGCAATTGACCCGGCGGATGGCCCGCGAGAACTGGCGTTTTACCCGGCCCGTTTTTGACATCGACACGAACGGGGTGGGTCATGCGGTCTATACCGCGCACGGCCCTGAACGTGCTTATTCACTGGTTGCTTTCGCTCATGACCTGCCGCCCGAGCAACGCTCCGACCGCGTGATAGCCGAGGCTTGGGACGCCACATTTACCCTGTTCGATGGCATCCCCACGACCGAAGACATTGACCGCCTGTCTCAAAACGTCCCCTTGCAAGAGGCCGGGCGGATCAGCGAAAGCGAGTTGTCTCTGTCTCGCGCCAACCGTTCGGTCCGGCTTTGGGCGCATGTGGTCGACGCGCTGGCAGCAGGCACACAGCCGGACCCCGAGCAGATCTATCAGGTGGGCTACCTGATGCGCACCACGGCTGTTTATGGATCGGGCAAGTTCGGGGCGGCTGATCGTGAGAAAACTGCCGACCGCCCGGAACTGAGCGCCCCTTTCCAAACCGAGATGCTGTCGGTTTATCTGACCCGCACCTTCGTGCGCGATCTGGTGCAGCACATGGCGCAGGCCAAAGGGGGGAACCAAACCGCCAGTCTGGACCCGACGATTGCGCAATGGCTGGGCATTGGCAATTCGACCGGTCTGGGCATGGCGCCCTTCATCGTCAACCATCCCGTGCTGTTCAACAACTGGATCATGGTGCGCGAAGAGGCCATCGCGCGGGTGCGGTCCGTGCCGCAAGCCACACCTGACCGCATCGCGCAGTTCCGCGCGATTTTCGAACGCAGCAAGCTGTCGGTGTCGTGGTGGCGCTCGGATCATCCCGTTCAAATCGACAAGCTGGCCGTGCTCAGGGTTGATCTGGACACGCTCACCGCCGAACTGGCCCAGCGCGACCTGACCGAAAACCTTCCCTGGGACGCCCTGATCCGCTGGTCCGAAGATCATCTGAGTGAAGAGGGGCAGGAATTGCTCGCCTCGCTGATCCTCGAACCTTACGGCGATCTGGTCGACGGTTTGGTCGATTGCATGGCCGACAGCAACGCCGGGGCGCAGGTGATCGACGGCAATATGAGCGTCGCACAGGTTCGCGCACTGATACGGCAGAGTTTTGACTGGGCGCTTGATCTTGACTGGAAAGCACAGGCCAACTGCGCCCGCGCCTGGTACGTGTCCGAAGAAAAGCTGGAACCCCGTCTGGGCGAACGGTTCGAAGAGCCCATCGCGGAGTACGAACAACCCTTGGCACCGGCCCGCGATGCGGCGACGGCTTACGACGCCCTGTCCCACTGGCCAGACACCACCTCCATTGCCGCGTTTCTGTCGCAGCGCCCCGAACATCGCCACACGATCCGGCGCGCGCAGATGGGACAGGTCGCACCCTATGGTGAAATCCGCGACAATACGATCGGCGCGGATGTCATGCCCATCGACATGCTGCGGGCGAAACTCTCGTTCTTCGGTGCCACGCATTTCGATCCCCGCTCGGACCGTTGGGTGCGGATTTGCATGTATGCCGGTGCCCCCTACCCTGAGGATCTGTCCGCGGATACCGCTGATCACTGGGTCTACCCAAGGGCCATAACATGAGCTTTTCATTAAACGAGGTGGAGGCCACCGCCAAACGCGCCACGCGCGGCGCGGGCTATGGCTGGGGCCTGTCCGAAGAGGCCGGAAAGGCCACCCGCTGGCTATGTGCCGCGGGACTGGACGGCGCGCAGATTCTGGCCGATCTGTTGGACCGGGGCTTGGCACATGCGCCGGGCCGGCACCGCCCGGCATGTCAGGGCAACGAATGGCGCGGGGATGAAATCCTTTGCCCTCTGGCCACCGGGGCAGCCTTGTCCGACCATATGGGCTCGCTGCGGACGGGCGAAATCACACTGACCAATGTCGCCGCCCCTGCCCTGTTGCTGCCATTCGCCGCGAACATTGCGCGCAATTTGAAAACGCCCGTCACAATCACCGTGGATGGCGTTGAGGTCGTCACAGATGGGCCTTCTCTGGCCGTGAACCCAGCGCTGCCCAGCGACGCCACTTTGGTGAAGGTCGCGCTTGGCGGTACCTTGACCGCACCCGCTGCCTGCGCCTCACGCGCGGTGCCCAATCCGGTCGCATGGGCCGTATTGAACCGTTTTGCCCACCGCACCTATGCCCCCGCGACCGAGGCCTCTCGCCTGCTTGGGGCCGGGTCTGGCCTGTCCGACAACGATTGATGAAAGCGACACGATGGAAACCCGCACTCTGACCCTGACCGAAATCGAAGACCTGGCCTTTCGCGCCCTTGTTGCCGCTGGCACGACCGAAGCCAACGCTCGCCCGCTGGCCGTTGCCACGGCGGCAACCGAAGCGGATGGGGTGGCCAGCCACGGTCTGGCCTATATCCCGATCTATTGCGAACATGTGCAATGCGGAAAGGTCGACGGTGCCGCAAAGCCCGTCTTGGACCGGCCTCGCTCTGGCCTGATCACGGTTGACGCGGCAACAGGGTTTGCACATAGCGCAATTGACATGGGGTTTGACGCCCTCATCCCAGCCGCCAAGGAACAGGGCATCGCGGCCTTGGCCATCCGCAACAGCTATAATTGCGGGGTCCTGGGCTATCACACGCACCGGTTGGCGCAGGCGGGTCTGGTTGGGTTGGGCTTTACCAATGCACCTGCCTCAATCGCGCCATCGGGCGGGTCGAAGCCGGTTATCGGCACCAACCCGTTCTCGGTCGCGGTACCCGGCACAGATGGACAGCCCGCCGTTCTGATCGACCAAAGCGCTAGCACCATCGCCAAGAGCGAGGTCATGAAACATGCCCGCGAAGGCAAACCAATCCCTGTGGGCTGGGCGCTGGACGCGGATGGGAACCCAACCACGGACCCTAATGTCGGGCTCAAGGGCTCGATGGCCCCATCGGGGGGCTACAAAGGAGTGGGCATCGCTTTGCTGACCGAGATCATGGCCGCAGCCCTGACCGGCGCGACGCTCGGCATTCACGCCTCGCCGTTCTCGGGCACAGCTGGGGGGCCACCCAAGACCGGTCAGTTCTTTATCGCCATCGACCCGGCCGCTGCGGCGCAAGACATGTTTGCCGAAAATATCAGTGCATTGGTCGGCGCGATCCATTCTCAGGACAGCGCGCATCTGCCGGGCGACGGACGGCGCGCAAAACGCATTGCCGCCCAAACCGAAGGCGTCGCGGTCAACAAGGCGACCTTGGACAAGATCGAGGCTATCCTGGCCTAACGCTGCGCATCCCCGACGGAACAAAAAAGGGCGCCTTATTGGCGCCCTTTCTCGTTCTCGACCACATTGGGTTATTGGATCAGGCGCAGCTTCTGGATCGAGCCTGCAATCGACACGAAGGAGTCGATGATCTCTTCACCGGTCACTTCATAGTAGTGCGACCAGGACGAAGCACAGGTTCTGATCTCGGATGCGGCCTGCTCCGTGGTTTCGAACGCGACGGTATAAACAACGGCACCTTTCGTTTTGGCCAATTCACACTGTTCTTGGAACAGTTGCAGGTTGGTCAGCTGCGACGAGGCGATGGTCGAGTCTTCACTTGGACGCGCAGTCAGCTCCGTCAGGCCGTTTTCCTCTTCCATCTCATCGGCGGGGCGAACCTGCGGGGTGGTTTGTCCATCGGTCATGATCACAATGATCTTCGAGCTGTTCTCGTGATCCCAGCTCAGCGGGCGGTCTGCGAACTCGGAGGGAACTTCCCCGGCTTTGCTGAGATAGGCAAACTCATCCTGACTTGACGGGTCCAGCAGGGCCAGCGCGTATTTCAGGCTGTAGTTGGTGCCGGTTCCATCGAACAGGCGCAGACCGTCGATGAAGGTGTGCAGTTTGGTTTCATCGTTCTGGGCGTATTGGATGCTCATTTCGTCTTCCGGGCACCAACCCCAATTCTGGGTAGTCTCATCATATTCCCAGTTCACGAAATAGGGCGTCTGATCGATCGAACCTGCAGGCAGGCTTGTATTGAGGAAATCCGAATAGGTCATTTCCAAGCAAGACGAGGTATTGTTCGGAATGTTGCCCACATAGCTGTGGAAATCAGAATACTGCAGTTCGATGTCCACGTTATTGAACTTGGTTGGGCCCGAAGCCTCATCATAGACCGTCGTTGTCCGGTCAATGCTGTAATACATCGTCTCCTGCTTCCCGCCCTTGATGGATGCACCCACCAGTTCGGCACTCTCAGGCAGCTGGGACGAGTTGTTGATGATAAAGTCCCGGACATAGTGATAGTACGTGTCGACGTCATCCTTGTTGAACAGATCGGTTTCGTTGTCCGGGAAGCTGTCGATCTTGACGGAAAAATCGGGGTCAGCATTGCCGTCTGTATCAAACCAGAACACGACGTTCGAGATATCCTGCTTCCATTCCGGGAAGAAATCGTCGTCGGTGGTCGTGCCAAACCGCTCGCCGCCCAAGTATTCGAACATCACCGAGCCTGGGTTGGTTTGACCTGCAAACGGGATAACGCTGACCGAGGTCGCGCACTCGGTGCCTGGGTCGTTGTTATGCTCCAGAGTTTTTGTGACAAATGCTTTGGCTGCGGTCTGCATTTGGGTCAGGCGTTGATTGTTCCCCATACTGCCTGAGATGTCCAAAACCATGGAAATCTCGGTGCACGGTGCCGCCTCATGCGCGGCGGAATTCACGCCCAATGAAATCGTCTCAACACCGCTCAACCGCATGAAATTGGTGTCGAAACCAGATGTCAGGCTGGCACGGACGGTGCGGTCCAGATATTTGTCTTCGACAGAAATCGAACTCGCGTACTCGCCCAAACCGGATGCGGCCAGATGGGCTTCGACAACTTGCGCAGGATCGAGGGTTTGCTCAAGGCTCGCGGCAGAGAGGACAGCGTTGTCCAGAGCCCACTGCAATTTCGCGCGGTCGCGCTCATAATTCATTACATCGACGGCAATACCCGCCGCAGCCAATAATAGAAAAAAGGCAAACAACGCGAAAATCGTCAAACCACCTTCTTCGCGTTTCGCAAACCAACCAACATCCGCAACCGAATTTCGGAGAGTTTTTGAAACGGCTTTCTTCCGTGAATTCAGATTAAACATTTCTTTCTCCAGACATCCTTATTCGCGAATAAGATGCCCAAAGAAGTTGTCTCTATTTTGCCGTAATGTTGCTATTTGGGTTACCGGAGGTGAACCCATTTTTAACTCAAAATGAACGCGCGGGTGACGTGGAAAACACGGGACTGTCACGAATTCGAATAAAAATATTTAAAATCAATATGATATCACACATCCGTGAAAACGGCGCTTTACACGAGGACCACTGACCGAAAATTAACAGACCGAGTGACCATGGGTAACCTTGCCACATTCCCTTATTTTTAGGCCTCCGAGTCGCGAGCCTGGAAATTTCATCGCGGACACCTCACGTCAGGCCTTGCCGCCCAACGGTTCCACTCGGCCCACACACACGCCTAAAAATACCGTGAAAATTGGCCTCTCAGTACTCGTCTTCATACGGAAAACCGGACCAGCGCATGGCTTCTTCCTCGGCCCGAGAAAGGTCCAGTTTCTCCATCCCCATGTGCAAATGATCCAGAAGCTTTCCGCACAAAATTGACATATTCAACGCAAAATCCGCGCGGTTGACCGCCGCCGTCACAACATCCTCAGGCGCATTTTCTAGGACATCCACGGTGGCCCGCACATCATGAGAAATAACCCATTCTGCACAGGCCTGCCCCCCGATAACCAAGCTGGAGACACGCTCCAACTCTCGACCGGACCGTTCATCATACCATTGATAAAGCGGCAGGACCGCAGCAATTGCCGCGCCTATGACCGTGCCTTTTTCAATGATGTCCAAAGTTATCCGCATATGCCCCACTCCAAGCTATCAGAATGAGCCAAGATTACTTAAGAAAAGCCGTTTGCCCTAATTGCACCCAACCGACGCAATCTAAGGTCTTTTCCAGCCCGTCGGAATAACGATACGACACTCCAGCCCGCCCAGGCTCGTTGAACGGCCAAGGTCGAGTTTTGCCCCATACGCGTTCAGCAGATCGACCGCAATCGCAAGACCAAGCCCACTGCCGGCAACCGATGTGTCCAACCGCCCGCCCGAGCGCAGGGCCTCGCGCCGGTTGTCCTCGGGGATGCCGGGCCCATCATCCTCGATTAGAACCTCGACGTTGCCTTTTCTAACCTGCGCCACAACCCGAACAGTCTTCTGACACCATTTAACGGCATTATCCATCAGGTTGCCCAGAACCTCTTCGATATCCTGAGGGTCCATGCGCACCCATAATCCGGTTTCGCGAGTGACTTGAAATTGTTTGCCTTCCCGTTCGGTCATTCTCGAGAACAAGCGCGCAAGACGGTCGACCGAATTTGAAAGATCCGTACGGGAATGGGTCAGTTCGGCCGTATTCATCGCACGCATCCGCGCCAGTGAGCGGCTGAGCTGCGCATCGATCCGGTCCAGTGCCTCTTGCGCCGTGTCTGTCGTGGCACCTTGTTCGGAAAGACTGGTTAGTTCATTGCGCAATATGGCCGTCGGGGTCTTGAGGGCATGAGCCAGATCAGCGGTCTGCCGTCGGGACCCGAAGACGATGTCCCGGTTGCGTCGCGACAATTGATTAAGGTCTTCAACCAGCGGCGAGACTTCTTCGGGGTAGTCATCCGGCTTCAACCCCTCATCCGTGTCCCAGCGATGGGACACATCTGTGCGTAGTTTGCGCAGCGGCCCCAGAATAGCCGACATCAGGAAAAGCGACCCAGCCACCCCGATGAGACCGACAAGCGTAAAGACCGGCAGAAGGTTCCGCTGGGCCGCGCGGCGTTCGCCCATCAATTCCTCGCGGCTTTCAGCCACGCTGACACCCCAGACCGTTCCGTCTTCGTAAGATATTTCCTGGTAGATACTGCGCACGGCCTCATCTTCAGGGCCTTGCGTGTTCCAAAAGGTAGGCGCGTTGGGAAGGCCCCGGGGCTCGGCCAGCGTTTCATCGAACAACGAGGCCGAGGTAAATACCGACCCATCACTACCGGTGACCTGCCAATAGCGCCCGGAAAACGGTGTGCCATATGCCGGGTCGAACATTAGGTTGCCAAGCGCATCGGGATTGTCTGTCGTGACGCTCAACCCTACCACAAGCTGGGTATGGCGATCCCGCAACGCGGTGTCAAACTGGTCCGAGACCCTTGAGTTGATGTAGGAAAACACTGCCAGAGTCCCCACGCCAACCGACACCGCCCCAGAAGCGATCCCCCCCAGCAATGCGCGCTGACGCAGGGAAAGCATCAGTCCGTGTCAATCATATAGCCGCGTCCTCGTACCGTCTTGATTAGGTCCGATCCCAGCTTTTTGCGCAGGCGTGTAATGAAAACCGCAATGGTGTTTGAATCCCGATCGCCGTCATATTCATAGATATGCTCAGAGAGTTCGGTGCGTGAGATCAGCCGTCCGCGATTGTGCGACAGATATGTCAGAACCGCGATTTCCTGCGCGGTCAGGTCCACCGGCACATCCTTGACCGTCACCCGCCCGGTCTTTGTGTCCAACGCCACATCGCCCATTTCGATGACAGCGCTCAGCTGTCCGCTTTGCCGGCGCAATATCGCGCGCACCCGCGCGGCCAGTTCAGGCATATGGAAGGGCTTGATCATATAGTCATCCGCGCCTGCATCCAGCCCGTCGACCCGATCGCTCCACCCATCGCGCGCGGTCAGGATCAGGACCGGCGTCGAAACCCCGGCCTCACGCCATTCCCGCAAAACTGTGATACCATCGCGTTCAGGCAGGCCGATATCGAGAATGATCATATCGTAAGGCTCGGTCGACCCCAGATGCAGGGCCTCCAAGCCGTTTTGAGCGGTGTCCACGACCCGCCCTTCAGCATTCAGCAATCTCTTGATTTGAGCGCTCAGATGCGGCTCATCTTCTGCCAGAAGTACTCTCATAACGCGAATTTACAGCTATTCAGTTGCGTATTCATCTAGTTTTTCTTGCCGCCGCCATTTCCGCCGCCGCCACCGTTGCCGCCGCCACCGCCGTTGCCGCCGCCGTTGCCACCACTGTTGCCGCCGCCATTGTTGCCCGAATTTCCGCGGTTCCCGTTATTGCCATTGTTGCCGTTATTGGACTTGGCCTTGGATGCACCGTTGGACTTGGCCGTTGCAGAATTGCCCGGTGAAGTCTTCGCTGCTTCTTTGATCTGCCGCCCGATACTGGACCCGTTTGAAATAACCGCGCCTGTCTGAGCATCGACGATCACGCTAATGATCCGGCCGTTCGGCTTTTTCACCAGAATGCGGTAGTAAACCTTGTCATCCTTAAATGCGCGGGCATCCACAGGGGTGCCGCCAAAAACTTTCTCAACGCCCTTGATGACTTTCTTCAGGCGAATCGCCCCGCCCACAAGCGTCGCTTGCCGCAATTCGGACTGCTTGAGTTCGCGCACAGCAGAATGCCCTTCTCCGGTCAGGAGAAGGGACGCCACAAATGCCGTCGCCAAAAGCTGTCTCATCACTGTCAACTCGTTCTCGCGCGAAACGGTCTAAAGCCTAATTTATTCTATGTGAACCAGTGATGAACAAACGGTTTTTCGTGTGTTCAGGGTGCATCAGTTCAAATGAGGTCGTGGGGTGATTCTGTCGCGCGTTTGTCGTGCCGGAAAACATGGATGCAAACACATGACCCGTGAGGACTGATATGAAGACCAAAACCAACATCCTGCTGAAAGCTACGGCGGTCGCAGTCGCTTTGGTCGGCTCCACCGCAATCGTGACGACACTTGCTGTCCCTGACGCTGCCTATGCCAAAAATGGCAATGGTGGCGGCAACGGGAATGGTGGCGGCAACGGGAATGGCGGCGGCAACGGGAATGGTGGCGATAAAGGCGGCAATGGCAACGCCAACAAAGGTGATGGCGCAAAAGCCAAAGGCAATGCCGGTCGCGGCAAAACCAAGTCCGGCAGCTCCGGGAAAAAATCCGGTGGCGGTTTTTCCCTGAAAGAGCTGTTCAACGGGAACAAGTCGAAAAAGAAATCCGCCCGCGTGGCCAGCACGACGACCTCAACCACCGAGGTAGAGGAATCCGTCCGACCAAAGGGCCGCAAGAAGGGCAACAAGGCTTCGGCTGAATTTGGTGCGCACCCGTCCGAGTTGGGCGCGTTGAACGCCGCCAACGCCAGCGAGACGGCGCTGCAAAACGCATCGCCGAATTCACGTGTGGGTCGCATCGCCACCTACCGTGACACGGTTCTGGCCGGTCAGGCACTGAGCGAGGAACTGGAAGAAGCCCAGGAATTCCTGGATGGCTTGGAACCTCCTGCTCGTCCCACCGAAGACATTGAGAACGACCTGACCGATGCTCAGCAACAAGTTGTGGAAGATCAAGCGCTTGTGGATGATCTGACCGAGCAACTTGAAAATGCTCCGGACGAGGAAAAGGAGGCTCTTGAACAAGAGCTTATGGAAGCGGAAGAAGCGCTTGAAGCCTCGCAGATGGCCGCGTCCGAATTTGAAACAGAACTCGCAGACGCCGAGGAGTATGAAGAAGCCGTCGAAACGGTCGACACCCTGACGGAACAGGTCGAGGCTCAGCCCGAACTGGAACGTGAAGCGTTGGAGGCCGCGGCGAACAAACCCGTCACGGATGAGGTCGAAGCGACCGTAAGGGCGATGTTGGGTCTCGACCCGGTTGAGGATCCTATCGAAGAAGAAGAGGTATCCGAAGTCGAATAAGACCCAATCACCGATCTCGGTGCCCTTACACTCACGGAGGCATGGGGGGCCGGGCCAGCCATTTCATCCACCTACATGAGCCTTTGGCTGGCCCGGAACAAATTGACAGAACCCCACGACGTTCTGCCCAGTACCAGGTATCGCGCACCTTTTCTCACTCTAGCCGCGATAAAAAGCCCGCTCTATTTTGAGCGGGCTTTCCCTTTTCACCGTACCTATTCCGTATGTCTTGTCCTGATGCGTTCTACTTTGTCGGAACGCTTCTTTTTGCCTCGATAAGCCGCATCTCATCGATGATAGAAGACAGTGTAATGTTAATCGGAGGAAAGCGGTTTCCGCGCGTCTTATCGCACGGTGTTTTTCCGTCACGCTGAACCAAATTCCGGGACCGATTAGCAGCGGTGGTCCGAGGTCCGGCAATCAGGATGGCAGACTTTGTCATGCGTTTCCCCTTTGCATGAATTCGGGTAAATACTCACTTTCGTTAAGAATCGATGCCGCGATTATGCAGATTTCCGTTGAACACACAGCAAATACATTGTTCAGCTTGCGTTAATGTTGTCGCGAAAATCGCAACAAAACCAAATAGGGCGCGCGAATCGCCTCGGGTCAGATCCTTGTGTTTTCGAGCCATTCATCCGTTCTGCACCCCTGCGAACCCAAGCCCGAGTTGACAGTCGGCAGCGTCTCGGATAACACCCGCCGCAACATCCGGAAGCGTCTGATCTTCCGGTCCCTTGAGTCGTTCAGGGATCGCCCCCCACCAGCGAGTTTCGCCCGTGGGGGCGTTTGTGCATTTAACCGACGCATCCTATCTAGGAGGCGCCACCAGATAACCGGCTAAGGAGGCCGAAGGCATGTTTGAAAATCTATCCGAACGCCTTTCCGGCGTCTTTGACCGGCTGACCAAACAGGGCGCGCTGTCCGAAGAAGACGTGAAAACCGCCCTGCGTGAGGTTCGCGTGGCCCTGCTTGAGGCCGACGTCTCGCTGCCCGTCGCCCGTGCTTTCGTCAAGAAGGTGCAGGAACAGGCGACCGGTCAGGCCGTCACCAAGTCGATCACCCCCGGCCAGCAGGTCGTCAAGATCGTGCATGACGCGCTGGTTGACACGCTGCGCGGTGAAGAAGACCCCGGCAAGCTGAAGATCGACAACCCGCCTGCGCCGATCCTGATGGTCGGTCTGCAAGGCTCGGGTAAGACGACCACGACCGGTAAGCTGGCGAAACGCCTGAAAGAGAAAGAGGGCAAGAAGGTCCTCATGGCCTCGCTGGACGTCTATCGCCCGGCGGCGATGGATCAGCTGGCCGTTCTGGGGACGCAGGTAGGCGTCGACACGCTGCCGATCGTGCCCGGTCAGAAGCCGGTTGATATCGCCAAGCGCGCCAAACAGCAGGCGACTTTGGGCGGCTATGACGTCTACATGCTCGACACCGCGGGCCGCCTGCATATCGACGAAGTCCTGATGGACGAAGTCGAGCAGGTCCGCAACGTGGTTGACCCTCGCGAGACCCTGCTGGTCGTCGACGGCCTGACTGGTCAGGTTGCCGTGGAAGTGGCTGAGGAGTTCGACGCCAAGGTAGGCATCTCGGGCGTGGTCCTGACCCGTATGGACGGTGACGGGCGCGGCGGTGCGGCGCTGTCGATGCGCGCGGTCACTGGCAAGCCCATTCGCTTTGTCGGTCTGGGCGAGAAGATGGACGCGCTTGAGACCTTCGAGCCGGATCGGATCGCCGGACGTATTCTGGGCATGGGTGACATTGTTGCTCTGGTCGAAAAAGCCCAGGAAACGATGGAGATCGAACAGACCGAGCGCATGATGAAGCGCATGGTCAAAGGTCAGTTCAACATGAACGACCTGAAAATGCAGCTGGAGCAGATGATCCAGATGGGCGGTATGCAGGGCATGATGGGTATGATGCCCGGCATGGGTAAAATGGCCAAGCAGATGGATCAGGCCGGTCTGGACGACAAGATCCTGCGCCAGCAGATCGCCATGATCCAGTCGATGACCAAACGTGAGCGTGCCAACCCTCAGCTGTTGCAGGCCAGCCGCAAGAAGCGCATCGCCGCCGGTTCGGGGATGGAAGTCAGCGACCTCAACAAACTGCTCAAGATGCACCGGCAGATGTCGGACATGATGAAAAAGATGGGCAAAATGGGCAAAGGCAAGATGCTGAAACAGGCCATGAAGGGCATGTTCGGCAAAGGCGGCCCCTCGCCCGAAGACATGGCCGCAGGCATGGACCCCAAGGCGCTGGAACAGGCCGCAAAGGCCATGGGCAAAATGCCCGGTGGCATGCCTGGCATGGGCGGCGGCATGGCTCTGCCTCCGGGCCTCAGCGGTTTCGGTAAGAAAAAGTGAACCTGATCGCCGATCATATCCCCCGGCTTGAGACCGAGCGCCTTATCCTCCGCGCGCCGTCCGAGGCTGATTTCGAGGCCGAGGCTGAGTTTTTCGCATCAGACGCAGCCAAGTTTCTCGGTGGCCGCAAAAGACCTGATGAGACATGGCGCTTCATTGCGCAGCTTTTGGGCCATTGGGCGATGCGCGGCTATGGCTTTTGGGGTGTTGAGGAAAAGAACACCGGGATCTATGTGGGACATGTCGGCCTGTGGTATCCTCACAGCTGGCCCGAACGCGAAGTCGGTTGGACGCTAATGAACCACGCCACCGGCAAAGGCTATGCGACCGAGGCCGCAATGGCCGCACGTACTCACGCTTATGACGTGCTGGGCTGGGACACGGCGATTTCGCTGATCGACCCGGAAAACCACGCTAGCAAGGCAGTCGCCAAACGTCTGGGCGCAGCATTTGACTACCACTTTGAGCACCCGAAATTCGGCCCTTCCGAGGTCTGGCGGCACCCCGCCCCAGCCGATCTGGTGAATGGCGGCATGGAGGCATACGCATGACCGATCCCGTAGCACAGGCTGCCACGCTGCTGAAAGAGCATCGCGAAAGTATCGACCGGCTGGACGCGATCCTTGTCTACACGCTGGGCGAGCGGTTCAAGCACACGCAGGCCGTTGGCAAGCTCAAGGCCGAACACGACCTTCCCCCGTCCGATCCCACGCGCGAAGCTGCGCAGATCGCTCGGCTTGAAGACCTGGCGAAAGAGGCCGATCTGGACCCCGACTTCGCCAAGGCTTTCCTGAATTTCATCATTCAGGAAGTCATCCGACACCACCGGAAACATCAGGAATGACCCGTCGTTTCCACCCATAGAATACCCGGTCCTTGACCGGTCACGCCATCTTAAGGAGATACCACCATGGCAATGAAAATTCGTCTCGCCCGCGGCGGCTCGAAAAAACGTCCGTTCTATCGCATCGTTGCGGCTGACAGCCGTATGCCTCGCGATGGCCGTTTCATCGAGAAACTGGGCACCTACAACCCGCTGCTGCCCAAAGACAGCGAAGAGCGCGTGAAAATGAACATGGAACGCATCCAGTACTGGCTGGATCAGGGTGCTCAGCCCACCGACCGGATCGCACGTATGCTGGAAGCCGCTGGCGCCCGCGACAAGGCCGAGCGCAACAACCCCAACAAGGGTACTCCGGGCAAGAAAGCCCAGGAACGCGCCGAAGAGAAAGCGGCCAAGGCTGCTGAGGCGGCAGAAGCTGCTGCTGCTCCGGCTGAAGAAGCGGCTGCAGAAGAATAAGCAGGAAAGCGCGTGCGGGATCAGACTTTCACCGACGATTTTCGCGCGCAGTTTGACCTGTTGCTGCGACTCCGGCGCGATGTGCGTCGGTTTCGCACCGACGCGATTGACGAGGCAGTGCTGACGCGCTGCCTCGACGCGTTTCGGCTGGCCCCTTCGGTGGGGCTCAGCGAACCCTGGCGCGTGATCCGCGTCAAAAGCCAGCCCGCGCGCGACGCGGCGCTGCGAAATTTTCAAACCGCCAATGCGCAGGCATTAGACGGGTATTCCGGCGAAAAGGCGCAGCTCTACAGCCGCCTGAAACTGTCGGGGATCCAAGAGGCCCCGGTGCAACTGGCCGTGTTCTGCGACGACACCACCGACAAGGGGCAAGGTCTGGGCGCAGGCACGATGCCCGAGATGCGGCGCTATTCCGTGGTCTCGGCCATCACCCTGTTCTGGCTGGCCTTGCGGGCCGAGGGTCTGGGGCTGGGCTGGGTGTCCATTCTGGACCCCGACCAGATGGCGCGCGATCTGGACGTGCCCGAGGATTGGCGCCTGATCGGTTATTTCTGCGTTGGCCTGCCAGAAACGCAATCGGACACGCCTGAACTGGAACAGGTCGGCTGGGAATGCCGCGACGACAGCCTGCCCATTGAGGTGCGATAGGCGCATGTTCGGGTTATTACGCCTTCCCATCCTGCTGATGATCGCCTTTATTGTCGGCGTGTTCTTCGAACGCTCAAACCAGCGCGAAGCCTGCGAAGGCATCGGGCAATGGGATAACGGACTTTGTGTGACGGATGGGGCAAATGAGTGATCTGATCTGCGTCGGCAGCATTGCGGGATCATATGGCGTGCGCGGTGAGGTGCGGCTGAAAAGCTATTGCGCCATCCCCGAGGATATCGAAGCCTATTCTCCCCTGACTGATGAGGCCGGTGGAGAACGCTATCCACTGATCCTGACCCGGTCGATCAAGAACGGCTTTGCGGCGCGTTTGGGCGGAGTTGAAACCAAAGAACAGGCCGATGCACTGAAAGGTCTGCGACTGTTTGCGCGGCGCGATCAACTGCCCTCGTTACCCGATGATGAGTTCTATCATACTGACCTGATCGGGCTTGAGGTCTATGACACAGGCGGCACCCTGCTGGGCCGTGTGAAGTCTGTGCAAAACCACGGCGCTGCCGACCTGCTGGAACTGCACGGGCCGGGGCTGAAGGCCACCGTTCTGCTGCCCTTCACGCTTGAGGCCGTCCCCACGGTCGATCTGGACCAAGGCCGCATCATCGCCGACCCGCCCGAAGGGCTGATCTGATGCGCCGCGCCCTGCTGCATTTGGGCCTGCACAAGACCGGCACCACTGCGGCGCAATCCTTCCTCTACGACAACCGCGAATTGATCTGGCCGCATTTCGCGCTGGTTCTGCCTTATCGCACGCGCAATTCGGGATTGTCGCGGGCAGCAACTAACCATTCCGTTTATGGCACCGTTGGCACTTTGTCCGAATTCGGTCGCCAGATGCGCGACTTCCTCGATACGCTGGATTTTGGAGAAAAGCGCGGCTTGATCCTCAGCGAGGAAAACTTCGCGGGTCTCCGCCCCAGTCGCAATCTGGAACAGGGCTACGCGGCGGCTCCCGATCTGGCCGCCTGTCTGGTAGATTCGATCCACCAGAGGTTTTCAGGGCAGGAGGTCGAGATCACGCTTTACCTGTCTTTGCGCCAACGGGGCAGTTGGCTGCGCAGCCTGTGGGCCCATGATTTGCAGCGGATGCGACAGGTGCAAGATTTCGACACGTTCCGCGACAGCATCGACCATTTGCCCTCGTTGCAAGAGACCGTTGACCAGATCCGTGAGAAACTGCCCTCGGTCACCGTGACCACGGAATGGCTGGAGGAACTGCAATTGCGTCAATTCGGGCCGGGTGCGCCCTTTGCCGAGTATCTGGACTTACCCTATGACAAGGCGCAACGGCTGGTTCCGCCCTCCAAATCTAACACTCGGTTGCCCGAGAACGTTTTGGCGGAATTGCTGAACCTGAACAGATCACGTCTGGACGAAGCCGCCTTGGTCGCGCAAAAGGCCGCCGTAGTTGAACGGGCGCAGCAGGCGCTGATGGGTGCGACATGACCGAAAAACCGTCGAAATCTCATGGGCGCAAGGCGATCCGCCCGACCCTGAAACCGCGTGAGTTGCTGACCCCAACGCCCGACCTGCACGGAGTGTGGAAGGCTAAGATCATCACTCTGTTCCCTTCAGCTTTTCCCGGTGTGTTGGGCGAGAGCCTGACGGGTAAGTCACTGCAAGAGGGCCTCTGGCAGTTGGAAACCGTCGATCTGCGCCAATTCGGCGTCGGAAAGCACCGCAATGTGGACGACACGCCTGCCGGTGGCGGCGCGGGCATGGTGCTGCGCGCCGATGTACTGGGCGAGGCGATTGAACACACGATGGCGGGGGTGCGGGGTAACTGGCCGCTGATCTACCTCAGCCCGCGTGGCCGCCGGATGAATCAGCGCATGATGCAGAATCTGGCGCGCTGTGACGGTATGACCCTGCTGTGTGGCCGGTTCGAAGGCGTCGATGAGCGGGTGTTGGAGCATTACGGCGTGCAAGAGGTCTCCTTGGGCGATTTCGTTATGACCGGCGGCGAGATTGCCGCGCAGGCTCTGATCGACGCGACTGTGCGGCTGATCCCCGGCGTATTGGGCAATCAGGCTTCGGCTGAGGAGGAGAGCTTTTCCTCAGGTCTGCTGGAACACCCGCAATACACACGCCCCGCCGAATGGAAGGGCCGTCCGATCCCGGACATTCTGATGTCGGGCCATCACGGCCGTATTGCCAACTGGCGGCATGAGATGTCCGAGCAGATCACACAAGAACGCCGCCCCGACTTGTGGGATGCTTACACCAAAGACAAAGACTAGCCGTTCTTCCACCGCGCCCAAATCTCGGGTGGGCCGTTGAAGGTGTTGATGTCCACGGGTCCCTGCACGCCGGGCACCAAACCAGTGCCGGTATATTGCCAGAACCGCCAAACCGCCTTGGGGTAGACGTTGCGGGGGTGGCCTGCCACTGACCTCAGCCAGAACTCTGTCTTGGGAAGGCGCCCTATGTCGGTGTCGCCGTAGAAATCCACGGTGGTGTAGACAATCGGACGCCGCCCGTAGTGACGTTCGAGAATATCCAGAAACCGCCTTGCCTCGGCCCGGACAGTCGCGCCATCGGGGCGTAGGGTGCAGGTCTTGGAATGCGGCGTCCACTCCATATCCAGAACATGCGGCAGGTCCGATCCTTTAGGGACATTCTGGATGAACCAACGGGCTTGTTCGCGCGCAGGACGACAGAAATAGTAGTAGTGATAAGCCCCCCAAGGCACCCCGGCGGCTTTCGCCCCGCTGCTGTGGCTTGCAAACATCGGATCAGCTACATCACCACCCTCAGTCGCCTTGATGAAGACAAAGCTAACCCCCGAAGCCTTGGCCTTGTGCCAGTCAATCGGCCCTTGCCAACGCGACACGTCCAGACCGTGCACCGGATAGTGGCCAGGATGACGCCCCTCCCACGGGTGCGGATCAGCATCGCCAAAAGCCGGGAAGATCACCGAAGGTGAGGTCGTGTCCAGAAACGCGTTGGCCTCAACCTGTTGCGGCGGCGGGCTGCTGCGACCGCAGGACAGGATGGCAAAAGCCGCTACAGCAAGCATCAATGCAATGCGCATGTTCTGTTCCTGTTTGAAATGACTGCTCTTGTAATTACCCTCAGAATGCCTGATCGACGGATCAAAGCAACGATGCTGTTTTGAGGCGGCGGAATCCCACCGTTTCACAGCATTTTGGGCTTGATCCCTGCACATAATGCCCTTAAACGACCGCAATCCGGTGCCGCGTCATGCGACTCCGGTGTTTTGGTTTGGTCCATGTCGTGACGCCCGGCTTTCTTCGGCCACGGCGCGGCGGAACAAACTGGACTAAGGAACATTCGATCTGACCTCTGGCGGGCTGCATGCAGGACCCGGTGAAGACCAAGAGCTCTCAGCCCGTGCCCAAACTTCGTGGACCAACCACGAGCAGATAGGAGTGAATGCGATGGACCTGATCGCACAGCTTGAGGCGGAACAGATTGCCGCCCTGGGGAAAGACATCCCCGATTTCAAAGCCGGTGACACCATCCGTGTCGGCTTTAAAGTGACCGAAGGGTCGCGTACCCGTGTGCAGAACTACGAAGGTGTCTGCATCGCGCGCAAAGGTGGCAGCGGCATCGCCGGTTCGTTCACCGTCCGCAAAATCTCGTTCGGCGAAGGCGTGGAGCGTGTGTTCCCGCTGCATTCGACCAACATCGACAGCATCACCGTTGTCCGCCGTGGCCGCGTCCGTCGCGCCAAACTGTACTATCTGCGCTCGCGCCGTGGTAAATCCGCGCGTATCGCCGAAGTCACCAACTACAAGCCCAAGGCAGGCGCCGAGGCGTAAGGAGCGGAAAGATGAAAAAAGACATCCATCCCGACTACCACTTCATCGACGTCAAACTGACCGATGGCACCGTGATTCAGATGAAATCCACCTGGGGCAGCGAAGGCGACCAGTTGGCCCTGGAGATC
Organism: Ruegeria sp. N8; assembly: GCF_056531325.1. NCBI lineage: Bacteria > Pseudomonadati > Pseudomonadota > Alphaproteobacteria > Rhodobacterales > Roseobacteraceae > Ruegeria > Ruegeria sp. N8. The sequence goes on from NZ_JBQFLQ010000010.1 coordinate 65,022, forward strand.
GACCCCTCCGTGCACCCCGCATGGACCGGTGGCGGCGCGCGCCTGATGGACGCCGGCGGCCGCGTGTCGAAGTTCAAGAAGAAATACGAAGGTCTGGGCTTCTAAGCCTGACCCGGATCAGATCCGAAAGGCCGTCTCTTGGGGCGGCCTTTTTCTTTGGGCTGGCGCAATCAGATCCAATAGGATAGCGCCACAGGCAGAACCAGAATGGTTGCCAGGGTCGAGACAAGAATGAAACCAGCCACGTCAGGGCCGTATTCCGGCAGATGCTGGTCGACAAACAAATAGGTCGCCACCGAGGACGGCATCAGGCAGCACAGGATCACCGCGCCACGCTCGGCCCCCGTAAACCCAAAGACCCAGACGAGGCTCGTTGAGATGGCAAACGCCATACCCAGATGCAATGCGGTCAGGCTCACCGCACGCCCCAGACTTTGCACCCTTAGGCTGGCTAGCGTATGGCCCAGCGTCAGCAGCATCAGCGGGATCGACAGCCCACCGAGGATGTCAAAGGACTTGGCCACGGGTTGCGGCAGGCTGTACCCGGTCGTCATCAGGATCAGTGAGATGACGACAGCATAAATAACCGGAGAGGTGAGAAGCTTTCTGGCCGAGAACTCTCCGGCCGGGATCCACATTCCAAGGGTAAAAACGCTGATCAAAACGACGACCACAAAACCCATCGTATAGGCCATCCCGGCATCGCCCAACGCCAGCAGAGTAATCGGCAGGCCGATATTGCCTACATTCCCATGCATCAATGGCGTCAAGAACGCCCGAACCGGCAGGCGCATCGCCTTCAGCGCGACAAAGCCCAACATGCCAAACGCCGCAATCGCCAACGCTGCGGCGGCCATGACGTCCAGAAAGGTGCCAACCGCGATCTGGGTCGTCGAAAGATGCGAGATGATCAGGGTCGGATACCCAACGCGCGAAACCACCCCTCCGATGACCTTATTGTCAAAGGGTGCTTTTGTCAGCGCCAACACGTACCCGATCCCGGCGCAGATCAGAACCGGCAGGACCACGTTCAGGACATTCAGGAAAAGTTGCTCCAATTCACGCCCTTCCAGCGTAGCTCTTCAAGCAAGAGTGAAATAGAGGACCGCTTTTGGCAACCGCCCCCTCGGCCCAGGGTCTGAGTTTTCGCAACAGCGCCCTAGAATGGCGTTTCGGGTCCTTCCCTTCCTTCGCTCCACAACATATAGTGGCACGCAACAAACTGTGGTCAAACACGGCGGGACTTGGGAATACAGGCATGGCACATATTATCGTAGTGGGGAACGAGAAGGGCGGCGCAGGCAAATCGACCGTCTCGATGCATGTGGCCACTGCATTGGCCCGGCTGGGTCACAAGGTCAGCACGCTAGATCTAGACCTGCGGCAGCGCAGTCTGGGGCGGTATTTCGAAAACCGGGCCAACTTCTTGAAGAATTCGGACCTGACCCTGCCGACCCCGCGCCACCACGACCTGCCCGAGATTGACGCAAGCAAGCTGAAGCCCGGCGAGAATATCTATGACCATCGCCTCTCGGCCGCGGTGGCCGAATTGGAAAGCGATAGTGACTTCATCCTGATCGACTGCCCCGGCTCGCATACCCGCCTCAGCCAGGTGGCACATTCGCTGGCCGATACGCTTGTCACGCCACTGAACGACAGTTTCATCGACTTTGACCTGCTGGCGCGGATCGATTCCAAGGGTGAGAAAATCCTTGGTCCTTCGGTTTATTCCGAGATGGTCTGGAATGCCCGCCAGTTGCGCGCGCAGGCCGGGTTGAAACCGATCGACTGGGTCGTCGTGCGCAACCGTGTCGGTACACAGCGCATGGTAAATAAGGAAAAGATGCAGCGCGCGATCGAGATGCTGTCGCAGCGCATCGGGTTCCGCGTCGCTTCGGGATTTTCCGAGCGTGTGATCTTCCGCGAGCTATTCCCCCGTGGCCTGACCCTGCTGGACCTAAAGGATATCGGGGTCAAACAACTCAACATCTCGAACATCGCTGCGCGACAGGAATTGCGCGACATGATGAAAGAGTTGAACCTGCCGGGTGTTGAGATCGACTTTTAGGTCGCTGTCGCAAGTCCGCTATGCGGGACGAAGCTGATTTTTCCGTCAAGGCAACTGAGAGAAACTGGCCCGTCCGAAGACAGGCCAGCAGCCTGATAAGTCAGTTTAAGGACTTCCAGAAGACGATTTTGTCATCTCCTGTCGCCCAAAAATCCCTGATACGGGCTTCCTCGGTGTAGCCATTCTTTCGGTAGAATTCGCGAGTCTGCTTGAACTCTTCCGTGCCTGACGTGTCAACAATTAGGATGCGCTGCCCACGCTCTTTAAGCTCGGTCTCCAGATGCCTTGAGATTGCACTACCTAAACCGCCTCCTTGCTGCGTGGGCAAAACTGCAATGGCGAGCATATTCCATGCCCCTTCTGCAAGCTCTTCTGGAACTGCGTAGCAAAAACCCACTGGGTTTCCGTCCACTTCGCATGTTAGCCAAATTTCAAAGCTTTCTTCATCGGATAGAAAACTGTTCACCATGTCAGGCAGCATCTCACTTGGGAAAAGTTCGGTGCCGTTAAGTACTTCCTGTAAAGCGGCGACATCGTCGCGCATTGTTGGTCGTATTTTCATTGGTCCTTCGTCTTTCGTTGTATCGCCAAACGAGCAAAAGCTATCGATATGGCGGACGCAGAACCCGTGCCATTGTCATTCACAGTTATGGTTGTTTCGACTGTTCACGAGCCATACGTCATTGGAAGCCTGAGAAATTATAAACAGGCTTTATTTGGCCTAGTCGTCCTTCCGTTCAGGACTCAGCGGTTTCCCGCAATCGCAAACATAAAATCTCCATCGCCCTGCGAGCATGCCGAGCGTGCAACTGGGGTATCACTGCGACGACTTACGAGCAAGGACAGGTGTATTGCCGCACCCCAATACCTAACCCCCCGCCCGATAGACCGTAAACAACTCTTTCGGTTCGGGTACACCGCGCAGCATGTAGCGTCCGACCGAGATCAGGTCTTGCCCACAAGGCTGCGCTGCCTGCGCAACATCGTCCGAGATCAGGATACGCTGGCCCAATGACCGGTGCATCCCTGCGATCCGCGCGGTCTGGTTTACCGCTGGGCCGATGACGGTGAAATCCAAACGGCTTTCGGACCCGATATTGCCATAGAGGATTTCCCCCGAATGCAGCGCCAGCGTGAAATTCGCCACGGGTAGACCGTCGGCTTTTCGCGCAGCGTTCAGCTCTTCAATACGCGATTGCAGCATCGGAACGGCCTTCAGCGCGGCCCTTGCGTCCTCATCAATATCCCCGACATCGAACATGGCCATCAGCCCGTCGCCCATGAATTTCAGGATATTCCCGTCATTGTCATGGACCACGCCAACCGCCACCGCCAGATAGTCGTTCAGCATGTCGATGATCTCGTTGCCGGGCAGCTCTTCGGACAGGCTGGTAAATCCCTCAAGATCGAAGTTCCAGATCACCGCGTCGATCTGCTGCAACGACCCGCGTCGGATCTCGCCCGACAACACACGACGGCCTGCATCGCGGCCCAGATAGACGCGCATCAGGTCCTTGGATATCCGCGCGTTCGAGGCTGATTTCAACGCCAACCCCAGATGCGGCAAGGCCGTATTGATCAGGTCCAGATCGCTGTCCTGAAACCCGTCAGGCGCGTTGCTGGTCCAGGACAGCAAGACCCCATCTACCGCCTTTTTCGCATCGAGTGGTATGTTGTTGGTCGGCATGTCAAAGGGCACACTGGTGGCGTAATAGTCGGTCGCACCGACCTCGCGCAGGTCGTTGATCAGAGGATATCGGCTGGGTTCGTTCTGATCGACGATCCGTTCATGCACGAAATCGAGGTCTTCGTTGAGGATCGCGTATAATGGGCTGTTCTGCCAATCCTCACTGACATCTTCCGAGTATTTGAATTTCTGATAATCGCCGCCCTGCCCCTGATACCAGCTATAGCCGGTGCCGCCATAGACCGGGTGCAGGGCCGATTGGGCCGCATGAAACCGCATCAGCGGCACGCCGAGCTCAACCAGCCGAGTGCAATACCCGTCCAGCAATTCTTCTTTGTCCGCGCCTTCAAGGCCGCGGGCAACAATCCAGTTGATCAAATCCGTTGATTTCGCCGCGTTCTTTTCCGGGGCTGTCATTCTTTGTTTCCTATGTCCGCTCTGAACGTCATCTGGGGTCAATGGATGACAATTACCAGAGTTCACCTCATCTCGGCCAGTTTCTGCAGCATCTTGCGCAGCAGGGCGGCTTCATCCTCATCAAACATTGCGGCCAGTTTGGCATCATATTGCCGGGCTATGCCGCAGAGCTCTCGGTAGGCAGCCTTGCCCGTTGGGGTCAGTTTCAGATGCTCGACCCGGCGGTCGCTTTCGTTGGGCGTGCGTGTCAGGAATCGGCGGAGTTCAAGCTTGCTGACCGCCCGACTGATCTTGGTCTTGTGGATACGCGCTCTTTCCCCGATCTCTTTCGCGGTTATCTCACCATAGTTTCCCAGATGAAACAGCACACGCCATTCCGTGCGCAACATCCCGTAGCGGTCCTTGTAGGCACGCTGAAATTCCAACGAGCTTTCCTCGGCTGCGCGGTTCAGCAGATAGGGCAGGAAATCCTGCAAATCAAACGCATCATTTTTTGCGGTGTCTGTCTTTGTCATGCTTGTTAGTTACAAAATCAACTATTATCCCACAAGCAGCAAAACAGGAGGAGTACGGGATGAACCGTCCGGCTGATCCGCATCAGATGACCCAGGCCAGCAGCTCTGTTGGCACACACGAAGGCTATATGCCTGGCTGGGCAAACGACTTTGAAACAGAAGCTTTGCCCGGCGCGCTGCCGCAAGGGATGAACAGCCCGCAACGCTGCAATTATGGCCTCTATGGCGAACAGCTGAGCGGTACTGCATTCACCGCCAATCCGCCGGAACGGACGTGGTGCTATCGCATTCGCCCCTCGGTCAAGCATTCGCATCGATATGAGAAAATCGACCTGCCCTATTGGAAATCGGCCCCCTGCGTTGACCCGGATGTCATCAGCTTGGGTCAATACCGCTGGGACTCGGTTGCCCATTCCGGTGACGGCCTGACCTGGCTGACTGGCATGCGCACCATGACCACGGCGGGGGATGTCAATACGCAGGTGGGCATGGCCAGCCATATCTATCTGGTGACGGACTCCATGGTGGATGACTATTTCTTCTCGGCCGATTCCGAGCTGTTGGTGGTCCCTCAGGAAGGCCGTCTACGCTTTGCCACCGAGCTTGGGATCATTGACGTTGAACCCAAAGAGATCGCCATCATCCCACGCGGTCTGGTCTACCGGGTCGAGGTTCTGGAAGGCCCTGCGCGCGGCTTCGTCTGTGAGAACTACGGGCAGAAATTCGAACTGCCGGGCCGAGGTCCGATCGGCGCGAACTGCATGGCCAACCCGCGCGACTTCAAGGCGCCCGTGGCGGCGTTCGAAGACCGCGAGGTCCCCTCGACTGTCACCGTAAAGTGGTGCGGCCAGTTTCATACCACCAAGATCGGGCAAAGCCCGCTGGATGTGGTCGCCTGGCATGGCAACTACGCGCCTTACAAATATGACCTGTGCACCTATTGCCCGGTCGGCGCGATCCTGTTCGACCACCCCGATCCGTCGATCTTTACTGTCTTAACAGCGCCTTCGGGCCAGCCCGGCACGGCCAATATCGACTTCGTCCTGTTCCGCGAACGCTGGATGGTGGCAGAAGACACGTTCCGCCCGCCCTGGTACCACAAAAACATCATGTCCGAGCTGATGGGCAATATCTACGGCCAGTATGACGCCAAGCCACAGGGATTTGTTCCCGGAGGGATGAGCCTGCACAATATGATGCTGCCCCACGGGCCGGACCGCGAAGCGTTTGACAAAGCGTCAAATTCCAACCTCGGCCCGGACAAGTTGGACAACACCATGTCCTTCATGTTTGAAACCCGTTTTCCGCAGCACCTAACGGCATTCGCCGCCAATGAGGCCCCCTTGCAGGATGATTACATTGACTGCTGGACCTCGCTTGAGAAAAAGTTCGACGGAACACCCGGCAAAAAATAAACACCTCGCGGGTCCAAGATTTTTCGACGAAAAATCTCGACCTGCACAAAAGGTCTGGAGAAAGAATGTCCTTGATGAATTCCTGGGTGGCTTCGGCAAACGCCGCCAACCATCCGTTCCCATTGAACAACTTGCCTTACGGTGTGTTTTCCACCGAAGACGGTGAACCGCGCTGCGGAGTGGCGATTGGAGACATGATCCTCGACATCACCACGGCCGAGGCCAAAGGCCTGATCGTCCTGACGGATGAGCCCTTGTTTGACCTGCCCTTTTGGAACCCACTGATGGAGCAAGGCCCGGCCGTCTGGGCTGCCCTGCGCGCGCGCCTGAACAGTCTTTTGGCCGACGGATCGGAAGAACAAGGGCAAGTCGAACCCCTGCTCGTGGCTCAAAGTGATGCCGAGATGCACCTGCCTTTCGCAGTCAGCGAATACACCGACTTCTACGCAGGCCGCCACCACGCACAGAATGTTGGCACCATGTTCCGCGGGCCCGAAAATGCGCTACCACCCAATTGGCTGCACATTCCCATCGGCTACAACGGCCGCGCCTCGTCCGTTGTTGTGTCGGGCACGGATATCCGTCGTCCGTGGGGCCAATTGAAGTCTCCCGATCACGACCGCCCGGCCTTCCTGCCCAGCCGCCGCTTTGACATTGAGCTTGAGATGGGCGCCATTGTGGGCACACCGTCGGAAGGCCCGATCTCGGTGCAGGAGGCGGACGACAACATCTTTGGTTATGTTCTGCTAAACGATTGGTCCGCCCGCGATATCCAGGCCTGGGAATATCAGCCATTGGGTCCCTTCCAGGCCAAGGCCACGGCCACTTCGATCAGCCCCTGGATCGTGACCAAAGCCGCGCTGGAGCCATTCCGCTGTGACACCCCAGCCCGCCAACATGAGCTGCTGGATCACCTCAAAGATTGTGGACCCATGCTCTATGACATCGACCTGTCCGTTACGATGGCCCCCGCTGGCAAGCCCGCCACTACGATCGCGCGTACGAATTACAACCAGATGTACTATTCTGCAGCCCAACAACTGGCCCATCACACGACCTCGGGCTGCCCGATGAACACCGGCGACCTACTGGGATCGGGCACGATATCTGGCCCCACAAAACCCGAGCGCGGCTCACTTCTGGAACTCAGCTGGGGCGGTAAGGAACCCCTGACCCTCGACACTGGCGAGACCCGTAGCTTTATCGAGGACGGCGACACTCTGACCCTAACCGGATCCGCCAAAGGCGACGGTTACACAATCGGCTTCGGAGATTGCACCGGCACCCTGCTGCCCGCATTGGACGACCCCTATAAAAGGTGAACCCAGCCCTTCTTCTCGTCAAAAATACGGCCGCCGGAGGCGGTGCAACACCGCAATCCACACACGGCTCGGAAAAAGGAACCCAACATGGCCAAGGCTTTCGCGTCCCAAGGGGACATGTCCGAAAAAAAGATCAGCTTCACGGAAATCGGCGAAGGGCTCTACGCCTTCACCGCCGAGGGCGATCCCAATTCCGGCGTCATCATCGGCGATGACAGCGTCATGATCATCGAGGCACAGGCCACTCCCCGTCTGGCGCAGAAGGTCATCGACTGCGTCCGCTCGGTCACCGACAAACCGATCACCCATGTGGCGTTGACCCACTACCACGCCGTGCGCGTGCTTGGGGCCAGCGCCTTCGGAGCGCAGCAAATCCTGATGTCGGATATGGCCCGCGCTATGGTCGTGGAACGCGGACAAGAGGATTGGGACAGCGAATTCCAACGCTTTCCCCGCCTTTTTGAGGGGCATGAAAGCATCCCCGGCCTGACGTGGCCCACCACCACCTTCAGCGATACGATGACGGTCTATCTGGGCAACCGCCGGGTCGACCTGATGCATCTGGGCCGCGCCCATACTGCGGGTGATATCGTCATCCATGTGCCTGATCAGAATGTCATGTTCACAGGCGACATCGTCGAATACCACTCGGCCTGCTACTGCGGCGACGGGCACTTCGGCGACTGGGGCGATACGCTGGATGCGATCAAATGGTTCGACGTGGACGCCATCGCGCCGGGACGCGGTGACGCTCTGATCGGCAAGAACATGGTCAATGCCGCCATCGAAAACACCCGCGATTTCGTCGACAGCACCTACCTTCCTGCTGCAAAGGTCGCGGCGCGTGGAGGATCGCTGAAAGAAGCATGGGACGCCGTGCGTGCCGAGTGTGATCCGAAGTTTGCCGATTACGCGATTTATGAACACTGCCTGCCCTTCAACGTCGCCCGCGCCTATGACGAAGCCCGAGGTATTGACACGCCGCGCATATGGACCGCCCAACGGGATCTGGAGATGTGGGAGGCCCTGCAAGCCTAGGGACATAGCGTCGCATTTGATCCAGATCGTTTTGCGGCCGGAGTTTCGATGGAACCATTCGGGAAGACCCTCTGGCCCAGTCCCGCCAGAGACACGGAGTTTCGCGCCAAGGCACCGGGGAGAGAGCCTATGAACAAGATCTTCGAAACACCCCTTTATGCGTATGATCGCAGCCCGGATCAGGACACTGCAACGCCTGTGCGCCACAAGGTGATCGTTGTGGGCGCCGGTCCCGTTGGCCTGAGCGCCGCCATCGATCTGGCGCAGCAAGGGGTCGAGGTCGTGGTGCTGGATGACAATGACAAGGTCAGTTTCGGCAGCCGCGCGATCTGCTTTTCACAACGTACATTGGATATTGCCGACCGGCTGGGCTGTGGCAAACCGATGGCAGAAACCGGGGTTCAATGGGAAGCAGGCAAGGTCTTTTTCGACGACCGCAAAGTTTATGAGTTCGACTTGCTGCCCGAAAAAGGCTTTGCCAACCCCGCCTTCGTGAACCTGCAACAATATCATCTTGAGAAAATTCTGGTCGACCGTGTCCGCGCTTTGCAGGCCGAAGGTGCACCGATCGAAATTCGCGGCCGCAACAAGGTCGAGGCGATCGGCACCCATGACGACCACGTCAAACTTGAGGTCGAGACGCCAGAAGGCCCCTATAACGTCGAAGCCGACTGGCTGATTGCGTGCGATGGCGCGCATTCTCCCACCCGCCGGATGCTGGGGCTGGATTTTGACGGGCGGGTATTCGAAGACAATTTCCTGATTGCGGATGTGGTGATGGAGGCCGACTTCCCCACCGAACGCTGGTTCTGGTTCGACCCCCCCTTCAACCGGGGTCAGTCTGCACTGCTGCACAAACAGCCCGACAATGTCTGGCGCATCGATCTGCAACTGGGGTGGGACATCGACAAAGAGCGCGAGAAACGCCCCGAAAACGTCATCCCGCGCCTCAAGGCAATGCTGGGTGAGGATGTGATGTTTGAGCTTGAATGGGTCTCGATCTACACGTTCCAATGCCGTCGGATGGAACGGTTTCGCTATGGCCGTGTGCTCTTTGCAGGGGACAGCGCCCATCAGGTCAGCCCGTTTGGCGCGCGCGGGGCGAATTCGGGAATTCAGGACACCGACAATCTGTGCTGGAAGTTGAAGCTAGTCATCGACGGACAGGCACCCGAACTGCTGCTGGACAGCTATAGCCGCGAGCGCGTGCAGGCAGCGGATGAGAATATCCAGAACTCCACCCGCTCGACCGATTTCATCACGCCGAAATCCGAGATGTCGCGCCTGATGCGCGATGCAGTTCTAGACCTGAGCGAGCACTACGAATTCGCACGCCCGCTGGTCAATTCCGGGCGGCTGAGCACGCCGTGTACCTACGAGGGATCGTCGCTCAGTTCGGCTGATGCGCTTAGCGGGCCGGACCTGACCTGCCCCGGCGCGGCCTGCCCTGATGCGCCATTGGGCGACGAATTCTTGTTGTCAAAACTGGCGGGCAAATTCACTTTGCTGACCATCGACGCTGACGCTCCTGACCGGATCGAAGAAGACGGAGTCGAGGCCACACGACTCGCACTTTCGGTCAAGGATGACCTGACGCTTGAGCTGAAGCGCCGCTATCTGGGCGATGCGACCAGTGCCGTCTATCTGATCCGCCCAGACCAACATGTGGCGGCGCGGCGGGACAATTTCGAAGAAAACGCGTTCCGGCAGGCGATGCGCCGGGCCACAGGAAAGGAGTAAGCAGGATGGCTGATCTGATCCTCACCCCCAATTTCGACAGCGCAGACGACTTCTATGCGCAGTTGCTAGCCTCGCATGAAGGGCTGGGAAAGGACCAAAGCGACGCGTTGAATGCGCGGCTGATCTTGGTTCTGGCCAACCACATCGGTGATGCCGAGGTGTTGTCACAAGCTTTGAAAACGGCCACGCTGCCTGGGGATTGATCTAGTAGGGAGATCCGGATGAGTGTGATCCTATATGATTATTGGCGGTCTTCGGCCAGTTATCGGGTGCGTATCGCGCTGAACCTCGCCGGGATTTCGTATCAGGCAGTTTCGGTCGACCTGGTGGCGGGCGATCACAGGTCCGACGTGCATCTGGCCCGCAATCCGCAAGGCCTGGTGCCTGTTCTTGAGATAGACGGGCTGCGTCTGACCCAGTCGTTGGCGATCATCGACTATCTGGACCAGACCCGCGGTATGGGCTTGCTGCCTGCCGAGCCAGCGGCTCGCGCGCAGGCTTTGGCATTGGCGCAATCCATCGCCGTAGATCTGCATCCGGTCTGCAACCTGTCGGTCGCGCGCCACGCAACGACATTAAGTGGCAGCGCCGAAGGCATGCCGGGCGATTGGATGCGCCATTTCATCCGTCCCGGCCTACTGGCGTTCGAAGCATTGCTGAACGGTTTCGAACAAGCCCCCTATTGTACCGGCACTCAGCCCGGTTTGGCCGATCTGTGTCTAATCCCGCAGATGTATAATGCACGTCGCTGGCAGGTCGATCTGACCGGGCTACCCCGTATCTTGAGTGTCGACGCTACCTGCGCAGACCTGCCCGCTTTTGCGCAGGCTCACCCGGACCGGCACGCGCCTGACTGACTGCACAGGGTCTGTGTACCCATGCGGATAGGGAAAGACGCGACGCTGGTTTATTAAGATCGTCTCAGCAATGATGGAGACCCCTATGCCCGAAATCACCGGCTATCACGCCCATGTCTATTTCGATGCTCATTCTCAAACAGTCGCGCAACAGCTTTGCGAAAAGGCGGGCCGCTTGTTCCCTGTTGAGGTCGGCCGAATGCACGCCAAGAACGTTGGCCCACATCCGCGCTGGAGCTGTCAGCTGGCATTTGCGCCCGACGCGTTTGATCAGGTTATTCCATGGCTGATGCTGAACCGACAAGGGCTCACCATCTTTACGCATCCCGAAACTGGCCAGCATCTTGAGGATCACCGGGATCGTGCTATCTGGATGGGCGAAATGCTGACGTTGGACCTGACGATCTTTGATCGAACGGGCACTTAGCCCAGAGCCTTGGCCTGATCGCGTAGCTTGAACTTTTGCACCTTTCCCGTCGAAGTCTTGGGCAGCGGCCCGAACACCACCGTTTTGGGTGCCTTGAAATGGGCCATGTGATCGCGGCAAAAGGCGATGATGTCTGCGTCAGTCGTCTGTGCATCGGGTTTGAGTTCGACAAATGCGCACGGTGTCTCACCCCATTTCTCGTCGGGGCGGGCAACCACGGCAGCCTCCATCACAGCGGGGTGTTTGTAGAGGATATCCTCGACCTCAACCGATGAGATATTCTCGCCTCCCGAAATAATGATGTCCTTGGACCGGTCCTTGAGCGCGATATAGCCGTCGGGGTGCATCACCCCCAGGTCACCCGAGGCAAACCAGCCGCCGTTAAACGCCTTGTCGGTGGCATCGGGGTTCTTGAGATAGCCCTTCATCACCACATTGCCCTGCATGAAGATCTCGCCCATGGTCTCCCCGTCGGAAGGGACCGGCTCCAGCGTTTCAGGGTCGGCCACCATCAGACCGGACAGTGCCGTGTAGCGCACCCCCTGCCGGACCTTCAGCGCAGCGCGCTCATCGGCCGGTTTTTCGTTCCACTCATCTTTCCAGGCGCAGACGACCGATGGACCGTAGGTTTCGGTCAGGCCGTAGACATGTGTAACCTCGATCCCCATCCCTTCCATATTCGCAATCACGGCGGCAGGGGGCGGGGCCCCTGCGGTCATCACCTTGATCTTCTGGTCGAAATCCTTGAGTGCCTCGGGTGCGTTGGCCAGCATGTTCAGCACGATGGGTGCGCCGCAGAAATGAGTGACTTTTTCGTCGCGGAAAGCGGCATAGATCGGCTCGGCCCGCACCGCGCGCAAACAGACCGAGACGCCTGCATTGGCCGCCATCGCCCAAGGGAAACACCAGCCGTTGCAGTGGAACATCGGCAACGTCCACAGATAGGTCGAATGCTTGGGCATATCCCAATCCAGCAGGTCCGACTGTGCGTTCAGGGCCGCACCCCTGTGGTGATAGACAACCCCCTTGGGGTTGCCCGTGGTACCAGAGGTATAGTTCAGCGTGATCGCGTCCCATTCGTCACCCGGCATAGACCACGCGTATTCGAGATCCCCCTCGGCCAGCAGAGCGTCATAGGTCAGCGCACCCAGCTTCTCGCCCCCCTCATAGCTGTCATCTTCGATATCAATGATCAGCAGATCGTGATCGACCTGCGTCAGCGCCTCTTTCACGACGCCCGAGAACTCGGGATCGACCAGCAGTACTTTGGATTCCGCGTGGTTCAGGATGAAGGCAATGATCGGGGCATCCAGCCTTGTGTTGATGGCGTTCAGAACGGCGCCGGTCATGGGGACACCGAAATGCGCCTCGTACATCTCTGGGATGTTAGCCGCGATGATTGATACGGTGTCGCCCTTGCCAATCCCCCGCGCAACCAAAGCACCGGCCATTCGGCGACAGCGCGCGTAGGTTTCCGCCCAGCTATAACGTCGCGCGCCGTAAACGACGGACGGGTAGTCTGGGTAGATCTGAGCCGTGCGGTCGATGAAGCTCAGCGGTGACAGGGGCGTGTAGTTCGCCCTGCCCTTGTCCAAATGACGCTCATAGATATTTGCCGCGGTCATCAGCGCATCCTCCCTCAGTATCTGTCGCGCGACTTGATCACAAAGACGCGCGCCTGACAAACCCGTATGAATACGACATAGACTGGCAATACGCGATAGTGCAATCTGGCCCTATCTACCGGTGGTCTTTCGCGGTGATCTGAGCCATCGAATAGTCAAGGGCCGGGGCTCCTGCTCCGCCGCTTACGCACCCACACTTTGCGAAAGGACATGTCATGGACGGCACGTTCAACGAAAACGATCTTTCCCGCGTGGTCGAGGCCGACCGCGCCCATATCTGGCACCACCTGATCCAGCATAAACCGTTTGAAACCAACGACCCGCGCATCATTGTCGAGGGCAAGGGAATGCGCGTTTGGGACCAGAACGGCAAGGAACATCTGGATGCCGTATCCGGCGGGGTCTGGACGGTCAACGTGGGCTATGGCCGCGAATCGATCTGCAAGGCGGTCTACGACCAGCTGATGAAGCTGTGCTATTTCGCCAACTCGGCCGGGTCGATTCCGGGCTCGATCTTTGCGGAAAAACTGATCAGCAAGATGCCGGGAATGAGCCGTGTCTACTATATGAACTCGGGTTCTGAGGCGAATGAGAAAGCCTTCAAAATGGTCCGTCAGATCGCCCACAAGAAATACGGCGGCAAGAAGACCAAGATTCTGTATCGCGACCGCGACTATCACGGCTCGACCCTGGCGGCGATGTCGGCGGGCGGTCAGGACGAGCGCAACGCGCAATACGGCCCCTTTGCCCCCGATTTCGTGCGCGTGCCCCATTGCATGGAATACCGCAAGCACGAGCTAGACGGCGCACCCGAAGAGAATTTCGGCGAATGGGCGGCTGATCAGATCGAAGAGGTCATCCTGCGCGAAGGCCCCGATACTGTTGGTGCCCTGTGCCTTGAGCCTGTGACCGCCGGTGGTGGCGTCATTGAGGCCCCCGAAGGCTATTGGCAGCGCGTGCAGGAGATTTGCGATAAATACGACATCCTTCTGCATATCGACGAAGTTGTCTGTGGTGTTGGCCGCACCGGCACATGGTTCGGCTATCAGCAATATGGCGTGAAGCCGGACTTTGTGACCATGGCCAAGGGTGTCGCCTCGGGCTATGCGGCGATTGCCTGCATGGTCACGACCGAGGAAATCTTTGACATGTTCAAGGACAATGCCGACGACCCGATGAACTATTTCCGCGATATCTCGACCTTTGGCGGCTGCACCGCAGGCCCGGCGGCAGCGATCGAAAACATGCGGATCATCGAGGATGAGAACCTTCTGCAGAACTGCACCGACATGGGCGCGCGCATGATGGGCAACCTGCAGGGGCTGATGGAAAAGCATAAGGTCATCGGCGACGTGCGCGGCAAGGGCCTGTTCCTTGGTGCTGAGCTGGTCTCGGACCGCGCAAGCCGCGAGCCGGTGAACGAAAAGATGGCGCAGGCCGTGGTCGCCGACTGTATGGCGCAGGGCGTGATCATCGGCGTCACCAACCGCTCGGTTCCGGGTCGGAACAACACGCTGTGTTTCTCGCCTGCGCTGATCGCGACAGCGGATGATATCGACCAGATCACCGATGCCGTCGATGGTGCGCTGGGGCGTGTGTTTGGGTAGACTAATAGCTGATTACAGCCCAGAAACCGGTGCCCATGGCACCGGTTTTTTTTGTGGTCACCTCGAGATAAAGCCAACTGAGTACAGTTCCACTGCTAAGTCGCTATAGCTTTCGGCTGCTGACGACGAAATGAGTTAGCGAAAAGAAGAACTTTCCTTGCACGGCCAGCGCTCTCTGTTCATCCGCCCAGGCAGTTGCTTCCGCCTCTGGCACGAGCCGCTTGGACTTAGCGAACTTTTCCATCAGGACAATCATCATATTGGCCAGCCCATCGGGCCGGAGGTGAGTATCACAAATGGTGACTGGCGCCACGCCCTCTACTGCAAAACCAGCATCCGTCAGAATTGGAGGCAATAGGGCAGGTACTTCTCTCTCCACAAAATGCTCATCCCAAGCTCTTACCATCCGCGCCATCCGAGCGGGATCTTCGCTGAACCATATCAAACTGTCGAAATGAATATCGCCGATAACCAGCAGTCCCCCTTGTTTTAAGCACCGATAGGCTTCGGCCACCGCTGCCGGAATATCGTCCAGGTATTCATACACCTGTACTGAAACGGCCTTATCAAGCGAGACATCTTTGACGGGAAGTTGCCCGGCTTCACCTTCAACGATCTCGACCCAGTCATAGGTCTGACACCTGTTTTTGGCCGAAAGCCGCATAGCATAACTGGGATCAATTCCTGTGACGTGACCGGTTCCGCCAACTGCCCGAGCAAGCTCTGCCGTTAATAGGCCGTTGCCGCATCCTATGTCCGCAATGACCTCACCGGGGGCAGGCTTCAGCGCATCAAATGACCCTCGACGTCGACGCGTTACGTCGGCGCCTTCATAAACACTATCTAAAAGGCGGGTTGTCTCTTCATCAAACTCAAGCATGTTACCGACACCGAACTTGTCAATTTAAACAGTGGTTCAACATCTAGCATTTTCCGACAAAGAAGTCTGCCGGAAGGGCAGAGCCAACTTTCGGACAATTGCACAAACAAAAAAGCCGCCCCAAACGGGACGGCCTTTCATTCACTGTCTCTGTAGCAGAGGGTCAGGCAGCCAGAGCGGCCTGGGCTTTGGCGACGATCGCGCCGAACGCTTCCGGTTCGTGCACGGCCAGGTCGGCCAGAACTTTGCGGTCCACTTCGATACCGGCCAGGTTCAGGCCGTTGATGAAGCGGGAATAGGTCAGAGCCTCGTCGTGCGAACGGACAGCAGCGTTGATGCGCTGGATCCACAGCGCGCGGAAGTTGCGCTTGCGGTTCTTACGGTCGCGGGTTGCGTACTGGTTGGCCTTGTCGACGGCCTGACGGGCAACCTTGAAGGTGCTCTTGCGGCGGCCATAGTAACCTTTGGCGGCCTTGATGACCTTCTTGTGACGGGCGTGAGTTACGGTTCCACCTTTGACGCGGGACATGTTGGTATCTCCTCTTAGCGGTCGTAGGGCATGTAGCCCTTGACGATCTTGGCGTCGGGGGCGGACAGGGTGGTGTTGCCACGGGCGTCGCGGATGAATTTCTTGGTCCGCTTGATCATTCCGTGCCGTTTGCCGGCCTGGCCAGCAAGGACCTTACCGGTCGCAGTCACCTTAAAGCGCTTCTTGGCGCTCGACTTGGTCTTCATCTTAGGCATTTCCGTCTCCTATTCTCGGGTTCGGTTTCAGACGCGACTCGGCATGCCATCTCGGCCGGTCACGCGATCAGAAGCGCCGTTTACGCAAGTTCGATCATACTGGCAAGGGGGTTTGGACCAAAATCTGCTTATTTTGCGGCTGGTCAGGCACCGGGGCGACGCGGGCCGCCCCGGTGAAAGGTTTTAGTGACCGAACTTGCGGATTTCGCCGCTTTTCAACCGAGCCGCATAGCTCGCCAGCTCCTGACGTACAATCTTCATCAGGAAATACAGCGCGAAGACGTTCACAACCGCCATGGCAAAGATCGCCGCATCCGAGAAGTCGATGACCGGGCCAAGGTTGGCCGCCGCACCGATCACTACGAACACACAGAAGATGATCTTGAAGACCAGCTCTTTGGTGTGACCCTCACCAAACAGGTAGGTCCAGGCCTTGAGGCCGTAATAGGACCAGCTGATCATGGTCGAGAAGGCAAACAGTACCACGGCAATAGCCAGAATGAACGGGAACCAGCCAAACGCACTGCCGAACGCCGCTGAGGTCAGGCTGACGCCGGTATTGCCATCGACCGTGGCAATCGCATTGCCCGCTTCGTTCAGCATGTAGTTGCCGGTTGCCGGATCGACGATCAGCTGCTGAGTGATAATGATCACAAGCGCAGTCATGGTACAGATCACGACTGTATCGATGAATGGCTCGAGCAGTGACACAAAGCCCTCTGTGATCGGTTCCTTGGTCCGCACAGCCGAGTGCGCAATCGCCGCAGAACCCACGCCTGCTTCGTTCGAGAACGCCGCACGCCGGAAGCCCTGGATCAGCGCGCCGACCATGCCGCCAGCCACGCCGAGACCGGTGAAGGCACCTGCGAAGATCTGACCAAAAGCCCAGCCGATCTGATCCGCGTGCATGATGATGATGACCAACGCGGCCAATACATACATGACACCCATGAAGGGTACGACCTTTTCGGTTACGCTGGCGATGGATTTCAGGCCGCCTACGATCACGGCAAAGACGATACCCGCAAAGACCAGACCTGTGATCCAACCCGGATAGTCTCCGACAATGCCCGCGATCTGCTGGTGCGCCTGATTGGCCTGGAACATATTGCCCCCACCCAGCGCGCCAAGAATACAGAAGATCGAGAACAGAACGGCCAGAATCTTACCGCCCGGCAAGCCCAGTTCACTGAACCCCTTGGACATGTAATACATCGGACCGCCCGAAACGGTACCGTCCTCGTATTCGTTGCGGTACTTCACACCCAGCGTACATTCGGTGAATTTCGAGGCCATTCCCAGCAGACCTGCGACGATCATCCAGAACGTAGCACCCGGCCCGCCGATACCGATGGCCACCGCCACGCCGGCGATGTTTCCAAGGCCGACTGTACCCGACAGCGCCGTTGCAAGCGCCTGAAAGTGGCTGACCTCGCCTGCATCATTGGGGTCGGAGTAGTCGCCTTTGACAAGGCTGATCGCGTGGCTGAAGAAGCGCAATTGCACGAAGGCAAAATAAACTGTGAACACCGTGGCGGCGATCACCAACCAACCTACGATCCACGGGAAACCGGTTCCCGGAAACGGTGCGAAGATGAAGCTGACGAAGGGGCCGGTGAAATCGGCGAACGCCTGATTGATCTTTTCGTCGAGACCCGGAGCCTCTTGCGCCAGGGCAGGACCAGCGGCAAAGGCTCCAGCGGCGAAAGCGCCAAATTGTTTGAGCATTCTCATTCTTGTCTCTCCCCTCAGTTCACGACCGTGACCGGCACATCGGCATGCATGACCAGATTTTGGGTCGAGCTGCCAAACAGGCGTTTCTTGAACCCATCGGCGGAGGCGCGTCCTACGATGATCTGTGTGCCGCCGTTTTCGACGGTGATCTTGTTGAGCGTTTCTGCAACGTCGCCGTGACGCACGATACCATGTGCCTCGAACCCGGCGGCTTTGAGCGCATCGACCGCAGGCGCGATGATACGCGTCGTGGCCAGTTCAACCTCTTCCTCGCGGCGCTTGTGACGCAGGGCGTTTTCTTCCGGTGTCTGAAATGTAAACGGGGACCATTCGATGACATAAACCACCAGCAATTCACACGTCCCGATCCGCTCAGCCAAATCTTTGGCAAATGCGATCGCGCGTTCTCCGGTTTCTGTCCCGTCCAGTCCGATGACAATCTTGGTTGTCATGGTGTTCCTCCAATTTTGTTGATTATACCGAGGCCCGTGCCCCCGGCCGGGCAGTCGGAGTCTGGAACTTTTTAAATTGACCGCCCACGCGAACCAGTATCCGAGAAAAACACCAAAAAATAGAGGGGAAACTGAAAGTTTCCCCTCCTATTTTTCTATATATATGTTTTTTATATTCTTTTTTTGCCCAAAATTAAGGCAAACCACCCATCACCCGGGATCCGTGTTATAGATCAAACGCTCATCACACGGTGCAATCCGCAGAATATTAGTCGTGCCCGGAACGTTGAATGGCACCCCTGCGGTGACCACGATCTGGTCGGTTTCAGCTGCGAACCCACCCGACCGAGCGGCCCGGGCCGCGTTCACAACCGCGCCTTTGAACCGCTCCAATTCTGGTGTCATGACGCAGTGGCAGCCCCAGCTAAGGCACAAGCGGCGGGCCGTGCCCTTCGCAGGGGTCATGGCGATGATTGGCACTCCAGGACGCTCGCGCGCTGTCAACAAGGCCGTGGTCCCACTTTGAGTAAAACAGCAGATCGCTTTGATATCCGTCTTTTCCGCAATCTCGCGGGCCGCCGCCACGATACCGTCTGCAATTGTCGTGCCTTTCGCGGTCCGCGATGACGCTATGATCTGCGTATAGGTCGGGTCGGCCTCAACCTCGATGGCGACCTTGTTCATGGTCTGGACCGCTTCGACCGGGTAAGAGCCCGCAGCCGATTCCGCACTGAGCATGATAGCGTCAGTGCCCTCATATATCGCCGTCGCCACGTCCGAGACCTCGGCCCGCGTGGGCATGGGGCTTTCGATCATGCTTTCAAGCATCTGCGTGGCCACGATCACTGGTTTGGCCGCGCCCCGGCACTTGCGCACTAAACGTTTCTGGATCGGCGGCACGGCCGATACCGGCAGTTCGACCCCCAGATCGCCGCGCGCGACCATGATCCCGTCAGACGCATCGAGGATGTCGTCAAACGCCTCAACCGCCGCTGGCTTTTCGATCTTCGACAGGATCGAAGCGCGCCCATCCGCCAGCCCGCGGGCTTCGAACACATCCTTAGCACGCTGCACAAAGCTCAGCGCCAACCAGTCGACGCCCAATTGGCAGACAAATTCCAGATCGTCACGGTCCTTCGCCGACAAGGCCGCCAGCGGCAGCACCACATCGGGCACGTTCACCCCTTTACGGTTCGAGATCGTGCCCCCGACCTCAACCGTGCAATTGGCGAAATCCTGACCGCAATCCTGTACGATCAGGCGGATTTTACCGTCATTGACCAGCAGACGCGCGCCCGGTTCCAGCGCCGCGAAAATCTCGGGGTGCGGCAGGCAAACGCGGTTGATATCCCCGGCCTCGGGGTCAAGGTCCAGCCGGAAGGCCGCGCCTTCTTCTAATTCTTCAGAGTCGTTGGCGAAGACGCCGACACGCAGTTTCGGTCCTTGCAAATCGGCCAGAATGGCGATCGGGCTGTCCAGATCCTTTTCAACCTGACGGATGATCCTGTGCCGCTCGCGGATTTCATCATGGCTACCGTGGCTCATGTTTAGGCGGAACACATCCGCCCCGGCCTCGTGCAGAGCTCGGATCATGTCATAGTCATTCGACGCCGGACCCAGCGTCGCCACGATTTTCACATTTCTCAGGCGTCGCATTGGTGGTGCTCTCCTCACGTTTTCTTTAGGTGTCGCGTAAATGTTACCGCAAACATCACTTCAAGCTGCTTATTGCGCAATTCCCTTTTCAAAGCAACTGCCCTACACCTGCGACAAACAAGATGACAGGCTTATGACGTATTCTCCGTTTTTTATCCACGGCGCTGATCGCCCGTCGCGCTGGCTAATCACATGTGACCACGCCACCAACACCGTCCCGCCCGACATCAACGGCGGCGACCTTGGCCTGCCGCGCGAAGATATGGAGCGCCACATCGCCTATGACGTGGGTGCCTATGAGGTTTCGAAACATCTTGGGGAAATCCTGAACGCGCCCGTGGTGGCTGCCAATTTCTCGCGCCTGGTGATCGACCCGAACCGGGGCGAGGATGACCCGACCCTGCTGATGAAGCTTTATGACGGGTCGATCATCCCAGGCAATCGTTACGCCGACGCGGCCGAGCGGGAGCGGCGGCTAAACATGTGTTACCGCCCGTATCACAACGCTTTGGCCGAGCTGGCCGCCTTGCCTCATGCGGTGATCATCTCAATGCACTCCTTCACCCGTCAGTTGCGAGGGCGCGAGCCGCGTCCGTGGCATGTTAGCGTGCTGCACACCCCGGACGAGCGTTTTTCGCGCCCGCTGGTCGACCGGCTTGAGGCCGAAGGGGACCTGTGCGTCGGCGTCAACGAGCCCTATACCGGTGTTCTGCCCGGCGATGCGATTGATAAACATTGCACCGCCTTTGGCCGCCCCAATGCCCTGATCGAGCTGCGCAATGATCTGATCGCCGATCACGCGGGACAAAGGGCTTGGGCGGAACGTTTGGCCGTTGTGTTACAGGACGCGCTGGATACTAGCGACCTTTGATCACACGTCATTGTGAGGATACCACCTGATCCCCATATATTCGTCGAAAGGGGATCGCCATGACCCAGGAATTCGCAACCTCTGTTTTTGGTTGGATGGCCGCGCTGAACATCGCGGTGCTGTTGTTTACAGCATTAATGGTCCTGTTGCTGCAGGAGCAGATTGCGGGCATTCACAGCAAGTTATTCCAGATGGAGCGGTCGGAAGTGAAACGAGCGTATTTCCGGTATCTGGCCAACTACAAGATCCTTACATTGATCTTTTGCATCGTACCTTGGCTGGCCTTGAAACTGGCCTGACATCCTGTTTGTTGAAACATCGCCTCCGGACCGCTAGGTCAAGGACAACGATACTGTCATCCGGAGTCAGCGCATGGACAAGCAAACCGAAATCGAACTTCAGGCCGCAGCCTTCCGCCGGTTGCAAAAGCACCTGATGGAAGACCGCACCGACGTGCAGAACATCGACATGATGAATCTGGCCGGGTTCTGCCGCAACTGCCTGTCGCGCTGGTATCAGGAAGCGGCGAATGAAAAGGGCATCGAGATGGGCAAGGACGAAGCCCGTCAAATTTTCTACGGCATGACCATGGATGAGTGGAAAGCCAATTATCAGACCGAAGCCAGTGCCGAAAAACAGGCCGCCTTCGAGGTCGCCTTTGACGAAAACGTCACAAAAAAAGGTTGAACGCTGAAATCAAAAAGGCCCGCCGGTTTGGCGGGCCTTTTGCTTAGATCGCCGCCTTGCGGCTTTCATCCAGATAAATCTCACGCAAGCGTTTGGCAATCGGCCCCGGCGTGCCGTCGCCCAGCGAAACCCCATCAATCTCAACTACCGGCATGACAAAGGCGCTGGCCGAGGTGGTGAAGGCTTCATCCGCCTCTTTCGCCTCATCGATCGTAAACAGGCGTTCTTCGACTTCCATCTGCGCCTCGGCTGCCATACGCAGCACAGCCCTGCGGGTGATCCCGTGCAAGATGTCGTTGGACAGCGGACGGGTCACGATCTTGCCGTTTTTGACGAAATAGGCGTTGTTGCTAGTGCCTTCAGTGACATAGCCATCCTCAATCATCCACGCATCATCGCATCCGGCGGCCTTGGCCATCATCTTGCCCATCGACGGGTAAAGCAACTGCACTGTCTTGATATCACGGCGGCCCCAGCGAATGTCATCAATCGAGATGATCTTAGCGCCCTTCTGCGCCGCCGGGCTGTCGGCCAATCCAGGCTTGTTCTGGGTGAACAGAACCAGCGTCGGCTTGGTATCGGCCGCAGGGAACACGAAATCCCGGTCCCCGTCGCTGCCACGCGAGACCTGCAGATAGATCAGACCTTCTTCGATTCCGTTCAGCTCAACCAGTTTGCGGTGAATTGCCAGAAGTTCATCCTTGCTGCAGGGCTCGGCCATCTGCAGCTCGTCCAGCGAGCGTTTCAGACGCACCGCGTGGCCTTCAAAGTCGATCAGCTTGCCGTCCAGCACGCTGGTCACCTCATAAACGGCGTCGGCCATCAGAAAACCACGGTCAAAGATCGAAACCTTGGCCTCGGTCTCGGGCAGGTACTCTCCGTTCACGTAAACGGTGCGGGTCATGTCACTCTCCTCAGCCCCAGAGCGCCGCTTTTGGCGGATGCACTCCGGCGTCATCAAAAATCAGCGGGTTGGTGCGGTCTTCGGCCAGAAGAAGCGGGCCGTCAAGGTCTGTGACCATCGCACCCTGCGCCAATAAGGTCGCAGGTGCCATCGCAAGCGAGCTGCCGACCATGCAACCGACCATGACCCTATAGCCCTCGGCCAGCGCCTGCTGCCGCAGCGCCAGAGCCTCGGTCAGACCGCCGGTTTTGTCGAGCTTGATGTTGACGACATCGTACTTGCCTTTAAGACCGGGTAGGCTGCTGCGATCATGACAGGACTCGTCGGCGCACACGGGCACCGGACGCTCCATTCCGATCAGCGCGTCATCTTCACCGGCAGGCAAGGGTTGCTCGACCAGAGCCACACCCAAACGCACCAGATGCGGGGCAAGGTCGGCATAAACAGCGGCCGACCAACCCTCATTCGCGTCGACGATGATCCGTGCGTTCGGCGCGCCCGCGCGCACAGCTTCAAGCCGGGGCATGTCGTCCGGTGTGCCCAGCTTGATCTTGAGAAGCGGACGATGCGCGTTGGCGGTTGCTTGTGCCTGCATCGCCTCGGGCGTGTCCAGCGACAGAGTATATGCGGTGATCTCGGGGCCCGGAACTGGCAAACTGGCCAAGTCCCACGCCCGTTTGCCCGCACGCTTGCATTCCAGATCCCACAGCGCACAGTCTACGGCATTTCGCGCCGCCCCAGCGGGCAGCAGGTCCATAAGCGATTGCCGGGTGA
This sequence comes from Ruegeria sp. N8, assembly GCF_056531325.1. NCBI lineage: Bacteria > Pseudomonadati > Pseudomonadota > Alphaproteobacteria > Rhodobacterales > Roseobacteraceae > Ruegeria > Ruegeria sp. N8. The sequence continues at coordinate 88,442 of NZ_JBQFLQ010000010.1, forward strand.
TGTCCGCAGGCAGACCCGCGATCTCGGCCTCGACCGACTCCAGCGTTTCATCATAGCGCGCGTAGGGCACGCATTCGCCCCAGCCCTGATGCACCCCGTCCGAGACCCGAACGGTCAGCACCTTGGCCTCGGTCCGAGACCCGCGCGAGATGGTGAACACCTGCGCCAACCGAAACACATCCCGCGAAATGTCTATCCGCATCACACACCTTTCCCCAGCAGAGCGACCAAGATTTTTCGACGAAAAATCTTTGCCAGATCGTGTTACAGCGCCGCCAGCGCATCAACCAGCTTACCCGCGCCAAAGCGATACGGGTCGGTTGCGGGCAAGCCCATCTCGGCCTCGACCTCGGCGATATAGGCGCGCGCTTCGTCTTCGCTCAGGTTCTGCGTGTTGATCGAGACGCCGACAACCTGACAGGCCGGGTTGGCGATCCGCGCCAGCGGCAGCGCCGCGTCACGCAGATCCGGCAGCGACGGCAGGGAATACTCGGGCAAGCCACGCATATGCGTCCGCGTAGGCTCGTGGCACAGGATCAGCGCATCGGGCTGACCGCCGTGGATCAGCGCCATAGTCACACCGGAATAGGACACATGATACAGTGACCCCTGCCCTTCGATGTGATCCCAGTGATCGGCGTCATTCTCTGGCGTCAGGTATTCGACCGCACCGGCCATGAAATCGGCCACGACCGCGTCCAGCGGAACCCCCTGCCCGGTGATCAGAATGCCCGTCTGCCCCGTGGCGCGGAAAGTGGATTTCATGCCCCGCTTGCGCATCTCGGCATCCATCGACATGGCGGTGTACATCTTGCCTGCCGAACAATCGGTCCCCACGGCCAGACACCGCTTGCCGCTGCGCTTTTTACCATTGGCAATTGGATAGCCAACAGTCGGCACACGTACGTCGTGCAACGTGCAGCCGTGGGTTTGCGCCGCGGCCACCAGATCGCCCTCATCGCGCAACAGGTTATGTAGGCCAGAGGCCAGATCAAACCCCATCTCGAGCGCCTCGATCAACACTTTCTTCCACGCTGCACTGATCACACCGCCCCGGTTGGCAACGCCAATGACTAGCGTTTTCGCGCCGGCGGCTTTGGCTTCGGCCAGAGTCAGGTCGGTCATACCCAGATCGGCCTTGCAACCCTCCATCCGGTACTGGCCCACGGCGTTCTCGGGACGCCAGTCCCGGATGCCGATGGCGACTTTTGCGGCCAACTGGTCGGGCGCATCGCCCAAAAACAACAGATACGGTGTCTCGATCATTGCGGTGCACTCCTTTGATTCCGACGCAGGCTAGTGGAGCCGGCAGGCGAGAGTTTCGCGAATCCTTCTGTCAACGTCAGTTGGGTTGGGAGAATTTTGCGCAGTTTGCCGAAAATGCGCAAAGACTTTTCAAGTTTCCAAAGTGATTAAACTTTAACCGCCCACGACGCAGCGTATTTTGGGGAATGCTGCGAATGCATTGCCGCGCCTGCACAAAGACGCTTGCGCCGCGTTGCGCAATTTAATACCAGATAAGCCAACAAAATCGCAATTTCCTTTCCCGCACGAGGTCCAGATGAGCTTTCGCCTTCAACCCGCCGCCCCTGCCCGCCCAAACCGTTGTCAGCTGTTTGGTCCCGGTTCGAACACCAAGCTGTTCCCGAAAATGGCCGCCTCGGCCGCCGACGTGATCAACTTGGACCTTGAGGATTCCGTTGCACCCACTGACAAGGATGTGGCCCGAGCCAATGTGATCGAGGCGCTGAACACAATCGACTGGGGCGGCAAATACATGTCCGTCCGCATCAACAGCCTCGACACGCCCTACTGGTATCGCGACGTGGTTGATCTGCTGGAACAGGCCGGCGACCGTCTGGACCAAGTCATGATACCCAAGGTGGGTTGTGCGGAGGACGTCTATGCCGTTGACGCGCTGGTCACGGCGATCGAGCGCGCCAAGGGCCGCACCAAGCCCATCAGCTTTGAGGTCATCATCGAATCCGCGGCTGGTATCGCCCATGTCGAAGCCATCGCGGCCTCATCCCCGCGCCTGCAGGCCATGAGCCTTGGGGCAGCAGACTTTGCGGCCTCGATGGGGATGCAGACCACCGGCATCGGCGGCACGCAGGAAAACTATTACATGCTGCGCGAGGGCGAAAAGCACTGGTCCGATCCGTGGCATTGGGCACAGGTGGCCATCGTCGCCGCCTGCCGCACCCATGGCGTGCTGCCCGTTGACGGCCCGTTCGGCGATTTCTCGGATGATGAGGGCTATATCGCGCAGGCCAAACGTTCGGCCACGCTGGGTATGGTGGGCAAATGGGCGATCCACCCCAAGCAGATCGCTCTGGCCAATCAGGTCTTCACCCCTTCGGACGAGGCGGTTACAGAGGCCCGCGAGATACTGGCGGCAATGGAACAGGCCAAGGCCAATGGCGAAGGCGCAACCGTTTACAAAGGACGTCTGGTCGATATCGCCTCGATCAAGCAGGCCGAGGTGATCGTGGCACAGGCCGAGCTGATCGCTGCAAATGGCTGACGAAAAAGGCGCCCCGCGGGGCGCCTTTCTTACCTTCCGAACACGTTGTTTGGCGTCCAGGTGAACCGCTCGCCCTGCTTGCCCCATTTCATCATCAGGCAAGAGGTTCCGTATTTCTGGAAATACTTGATGTTGAGCGGATACCAACCGGCCTTGGGCACCTCAACCTCTGTGCGTTGATTGGCTTCACAGCCCTGTCGACCATTCACATAGCCGATCTGCTGACCGCCGACCCAAGCGTCAATGCCGTCATTGGACCATGTTTCCAATTCATAGATTCCAGGCGAATCGAACTTGATATAACCGGTGACTTCAGCCGCCACATTGAACGCCTGATTGTAAGTCAGAACCGGGTCCCCTTCATTCGTGTCGCGATAGTCGAGCCCAATTAAAGGCGGGCCAGGCTCGGCCTTTTTCAACAAAAACTCAACTTTTGACAGGTTCTGGATTTTGCGCGGCGGGTTCCCCTCCCACGCATATTTCACATTCAAACCCGCTTTGGGGCTTGGCTGAGGATTGGCAGGTTGCAATTTCAGCGGCGCGGACACAGCCATCCCGGCGATCATCGCCAGGGTCACGGCCAGCGCTCCGGTCTGAGCGAATTTCATGGTCTTCTCCCTGAGTGTGGTCCCATTGGGGTTAACCCCCATTTTGGTCAGGACATTGGATAAACACTAGGATGTGAGAATTAACCTCGCAAGACAGTTAAAATTCACATTTGCGCTGTTAGGCACGCAAATCCTTGGGCGAATCCATCACCACATAGGACGTGATCGAGGTCACATGCGGCAATGTACCCAGCACTTCGGTGTGGAACGTTTTGTACGAGGCAAGGTCCGCGCACTCCACCCGCAGCAGGTATTCAATCGTTCCGGTAATGTTGTGACATTCCACCACTTCAGGGGCACGCTGCAAAGCGCGTTCGAACCCTTCTTGTGCAGCTTTGGTATGCTCGCCCAGACCAACTCCGATATAGGCGACGAACCCAACACCCAATGCCGCTGGGTTCAGAACCGCCCGATAGCCTTGGATGACACCCACGCGCTCCAACTCCTGCACCCGCCTCAGACAGGCCGAGGGAGACAGGCCCACCCGGTCGGCAAGCTCCAGATTGCTGATACGCCCGTCGCGTGACAGCTCGCGCAATAAATGTTGGTTTATTTGGTCAATCTTCGCCATTCATTGCGAAACTTAGAAAAACTTGCGCGATTTCGCAATTTCATTTGCTGTGGATCGGACAAATATCCTGCAATGACCTATGATCTGCTTTTCGCATTGATGATGTTTGCTTTCGTCTCGTCCATCACGCCAGGGCCGAATAACCTGATGCTGATGGCCTCGGGTGCGAATTTCGGGTTTCGCCGCACCGTCCCGCATATGCTGGGCATCGGGATCGGGTTCACCGTTATGGTTCTATTGGTGGGAGCCGGCCTGGCGCAGGTCTTTATGCGGGTACCCCTGTTGCACAGCGCACTGAAAATTCTGTCCGTCGCCTATCTGCTTTGGCTTGCATGGAAAATCGCCCACGCCGCGCCAGCGACCAGGGGCGAAACCGAAGGAACGCCAATGACATTTGGGCAAGCCGCCGCTTTCCAGTGGGTCAACCCCAAAGCGTGGACAATGGCCTTGACGGCGACGACGGTCTACACGCCCAACCACACGATGGGCGCGATCATCACTGTTGCTTTGGTGTTTGGTGCGGTGAACCTGCCCTCGGTCAGCACATGGACAGTACTGGGACAGCAGATGGCCCGGCTGCTGACAAACGCACGAAGGCTGGTGGTGTTCAACTGGACAATGGCCGCGCTTTTGGTCCTGTCGCTCTACCCGATCCTGTGGCCGGGCTAGACAGCCTTTTGGTGCGGAAAACTGCTGTTGAGTTGCATCCCTCGCGACGTCAGGTCATATAGCAATGAATTTCCGCGTTGAGAGGCGTCATGACCCAATATCTGGATTTCGAAAAACCCCTGGCCGAGATCGAAGGCAAGGCCGAGGAATTGCGCGCCTTGGCCCGCGCCAACGAAGAGATGGACGTGGCCGAAGAAGCCGCCGCGCTGGACGCCAAGGCCGTCAAACTGCTGGATGAATTGTACAGCGATCTGACCCCCTGGCGGAAATGCCAGGTGGCGCGTCACCCCGAACGCCCCCATTGTCAGGACTATGTCAAAGAATTGTTTACGGAATTCACCCCTCTGGCGGGCGACCGGAACTTTGCCGACGACCTGGCCGTGATCGGCGGGCTGGCCCGCTTCAACGACCAGCCTGTCATGGTGATCGGTCACGAAAAGGGGTCCGACACCAAATCGCGGATCGAACGGAATTTCGGTATGGCGCGCCCCGAGGGTTATCGCAAAGCTGTGCGCCTGATGGAGATGGCGGGGCGTTTTGGCCTGCCGGTGATCACCCTGATCGACACCGCTGGCGCCTACCCCGGCAAAGGGGCCGAGGAACGGGGCCAGTCCGAGGCTATCGCGCGGTCGACCGAGATGTGCTTGAAGATCGGCGTACCGCTGGTCTCGGTCATCATCGGCGAAGGTGGATCGGGCGGTGCGGTTGCCTTTGCGACGGCCAACAAGGTGGCGATGCTGGAACACTCGGTCTATTCGGTGATCTCGCCCGAGGGCTGCGCCTCGATCCTTTGGAAGGACGCTGAAAAGATGCGCGAAGCGGCTGAAGCACTGCGCCTGACGGCGCAGGATCTGTATAAGCTGGGCGTATGCGACCGGATCATCTCGGAACCCAAGGGCGGTGCCCACCGCGATCGTCCGGCCACCGTGGAATCGGTGCGCGCAGCCATCACGGACATGCTGAAAGAGCTGGACGGCAAGGATGCCGCCGCGCTGATTCAGCACCGCCGCCAGAAATTCCTGGATATCGGCGCCAAAGGGCTAGCCGCGTAGGCCTAGGGTCAGGACCCACTAATCTTGCGCCACTGGTTTGACTGATTTTGGTTCTGACAAGACACATTCTTGCTGGAATAGTGGTTCTATTTCTAAAGGATGTAACGCAGTTCAGAGGCAAAATCAGTCAAATCCTTCGGACGCATGAACCGCTGCAAAGCAGCGGCTTTGATCGCTTGGAACTGACACCGCCAGTCCCGGCGCGCCCAGAAACCATCGCTTTTTTTTGCCGTTCGCGCGCCAGTGGTGCAAGATTAGTGGCTCCTGACCCTAGCCCCCCAACCGACGCAGCAACGCGACCGAGGGCGTGCCCGTCACCGGCAGGCCGTTGGCGCGTTGATAGGCGCTGATGGCGGTTTTGGTGTTATTTCCAACCACCCCATCCGCGCCCTGCGTGTCATAGCCCGCCGCGGTCAGGCGACGCTGCAACTCTTTCCGATCCTCCAATGTCAGACCTGTCTCATCCGGGCCGAATGAGGCCTGAAAGGGTGCGCCGCCGGCAATCCGGTCGGACAGATGCCCGACACCGATCGCGTAGCTATCCGAGTTATTATAGCGCTTGATCACCTGAAAATTGCGGAACACAGCAATGCGCGGTCCCGGCACCTGCGGTTGCAGCACCGCGACTGGCGTGCCGGACACAGTCCCAACCTCTCCCCCCCAAGGCTGGCCACGCACCCAACCCGAACGGGCAAGGTAGGCTGCGGTCGAAGCCAATGAGTCCGCCGGGTCATCAGACCAAATATCGCGCCGTCCATCGCCGGTATGATCCACCGCGAAGGCCAGATACGAGGTCGGAATAAACTGCGTGTGCCCCATCGCCCCAGCCCAACTGCCGGTCATGTTGGCAGGGGTCGTGTCGCCCTCCTGTATGATCTGAAGCGCCGCGATCAGCTGCTTTTCAAAGAAGGCACCCCGTCGTCCGTCATAGGCCAGCGTTGACGTCGCCGAGATCACGGGTATATCGCCTCGCCGCGCGCCATAGCGGCTCTCCAGCCCCCAAACAGCGACCACAACCTCTTTGTCGACACCATATTGCGATTCAATCTGCGACAGGGTTCCGGCGTGACGCACCATCATTTGCTTGCCGGTCTCGATCCGTTCGTCCGAGGCGGCGATGGCCAGATAATCCTCAAGCGAGCGCTTGAATTCGACCTGATTGCGATCACGCTCGATCACGCCCGGCAAATAGCCCGCCCCCTGAAAGGCCCGATCGAGTGTGCTTTGCGAGATGCCCTGCGCCGCAGCGCGGTTTTTGAAGCTTGCGACCCAAGCGTCCCAACCTGCATTCGGAACAGGGCGCATCCGCGATGCGGGGGCGGTTGTCTGCGCCCCTTCCGTGCAAGCTGTCAAAAGGGACGCCCCGAGGCCGATGGAAAATACCCGACGATTGATCATGGCTGAAATCTGCTCTTGTTTTGATTGGAACCAGACTACAGCAGCGGCCGGACCCAAGCCAGCAAAGTGTCATCCATTCGCCCAGCAACAGGCCCTTCGGCGGCAAGCCGCCTAGCTGACCAGCATCCGCAGCCCCTGGGTCACGTCCGACCGCACAGCTAGACGCAATCCCGGCTCGTCCCCTGCTTTCAGCGCGGCGATAATCAGCTTGTGGTAATGCGGCGGCTCGGTCCGGCGCAAACGCCCATAAAGCGCGCGCATAGTCGGCCCCAACTGCAACCAGACCGTCTCGGCAATCGCCAGCATCGCCGGCGCTTGCGCCCGCAGATAAAGCGTGCGGTGAAACTCCAGATTGGTGCGAATATAGCCCACCGCGTCCCTTTTCGTGACCATTTCGGCCACGGTCATGTTGATGCTCTGCAACCGGTCGATCAGGGCAATATGGGCACGCGGCAAGGCGCGGCTAGCCAATTCGACCTCTAGCAGTGCGCGCAGGGCGGCAAGTTCTTCGATCCGGTCATTGGTCAACTCAGGCGTCGAAACGCGTCCGGACGAGGACAGGAACAACGCCCCTTCGGCTGCCAACCGCCGCACCGCCTCGCGGGCGGGCGTCATGGATACACCAAACTCTTTGCCGATCCCACGCAAGGTCAGCGCGTGGCCCGGTGCAATCTCGCCATGCATGATCCGCGCGCGCAGCGCCCGATAGATCCGGTCATGTGTCGCGGTCTGCGAGTCGGAGGAACGAGGGCTCTGCATGTGCCCATGTGATCACATCCAGCCCCGCCGTCAACTCGGCGGGCTATCAAATCTATAGTGATGAAGCTGCGCCCCGTTGTCGCGCAGCCAGCGCCTTTGATCCCGGTAGTCGCCGAAAATCCTTTCCACCTGCGCCCAGAACGCTGGAGAATGGTTCATCTCGACCAAATGTGCCACCTCGTGCGCGGCGACATAATGCAGGATCTCGGACGGGGCGAGGATCAGACGCCAGGAAAACATCAACCCGCCCGCCGAACTGCATGAGCCCCACCGCGACCGCGTGTCCCGGATGGTCAGGCTAGAATAGTCCCGCCCCAGCATTGCCGCATAATCATCACAGGCCTCAGTCAGCCGGTCGCGTGCCAATTCCTTGAGGAACCGAGCCAGCCTGCGCCCTTCCGACCCTTTGGGCACCGCGATCTCACCGCCCATCAAGGTAACACGGCGTCCCTGTGCAGCAACGATTCGCCGGTCGACCCCTTCTACCGGTATGCTCTGGCCGATCTGAACCTGTTCGGGGTCAGGACGGTCTTGCAGGTGCTGCCTGATCCAATCCTCTTTGGCGCGCGCAAAACTCAGCGCTTCGGCCTCGGGCACCCCGTGCGGGTAGGTCAGCGTAACCCGCCCGTCCAGTTGGGAAATCCGCAGGCTGATCCGCCGCGCACGCGCCGATTTTCGCAACGTCAACGGGACCCGAGGCGTTCCCGGTAAGGCGTGATCCCCCATGGGTCGGTTTCTCCTGCTCAAAGGCTTTGACAGTGCCCGCTGCATGTGGCACGTGACCTGAATCGTTATTACGACTCACCTGATATCAAGGGGATTTCACATGCCCAAGGAAGAATGGGGCGTAAAGCGCGTTTGCCCGACAACCGGCAAGCGGTTTTACGACCTGAACAAGGACCCGATCGTCAGCCCCTATACCGGCGAGATCGTGGAACTGGACACCGGCAAAAGCCGGATGATTGCTGCTGACGCGGAAGATGCGGCATCGGCCAAAGCGCGCGAGAAAGCGTCGGACGAAGATCTGGTTCTGGACGATGACGACAATGTCGATGTCGATCTGGACGATGACCTGCTGGATGATGATGACGACAGCAATGATGATGTTTCGCTGGACGACATCACCGACATGTCGTCGGAAGACGAAAACTGATCCCGTTCAGAGGCGACCCTGCGTCGCCTCGAACCATCCCGGATATTGGGGCGAAAGTTTTTTCCAGAATTCCTTTTTTGGACTTGCACTCATCGCCGCCGTCTCATAAACGTCCGCCCACTGCTTAAGCAGTACCTTGATGGGGCCTTAGCTCAGTTGGGAGAGCGCTTGCATGGCATGCAAGAGGTCAGGGGTTCGACTCCCCTAGGCTCCACCAAAAAACCCTTGATTTTATTGAATTATTTCGCGTTATTGCGCGTCTGCCCCTATTCTAACCCTAAATTCACGCCGCTGGCCGAGGCTTCCAGCGTCGTATCCCCGAGGCCCAACCGAGTCGGAATGCCGCACCCCACCCCCCGGCCTCACCCGGACGCGGCGCAATTTTGTTTATACCCCACGCACACTAAGCGCGGGGTATCTGGACTTTTTGACTGCCAGGTCAGGTGAGATATGGCCACCCCCGCGCGACTACAAACTCGTTACGCCGAGAGTACATCAGCTGCTTGGCTATTTGGTGCACTTAGCACGAAAGACCGCTTTGAAGTCTACGCAGACACCCGATCCATTCCGATGATTATCCGCAATGCGGACAAAGCTGCCGTTTGAACCGGTGCGGCACCGTCAAATACTTTGATGGACCGGTTAACGTACAAAAGCGTCTCCTTATTAAGGACACTCGTTGCGGTGCCAGCTAAATTCTGAGTTGATACACATCAAAGACGCTTCTGGCCTAAGATTATTAAATCATGGGCAGTTCACTTCACTTTTGAGCCAAATAACAGTGGCTGTGAATGAAAGGGGCGATTATGTCTTTTGATTTTGCCTTCAGAGTAACAGGGGTGGCAATGTGCATACTCTTAGCCGGTTGTGCTCAACCAGCGCAAAAAACGGCCATGGTTCCGGGTTCAATTGCACCAATACCAAGTTCGGCGAAATACCACAGTTCAGTCGGAAAGGTGACTGGATATGGTGGGGAAGAAACCAACCCCATGTGGACATCGGAAATATCAAAAGAAGATTTTCAGGCGGCTGTAGAAACTTCTCTTCGTCAAGCTGGAATCTACTCTACTTCAGGCCAGTACACGCTACGTGCTGATATTCTTAGTGTCGAACAACCGCTTGTTGGCATCGATTTGAAGGTCGCAATGACCGTCCGATACAACATTATTGATACTAATAGCAGGATACTTTTCGACAGAACTATAAAGTCGGAGTACACGGCAGATTTTTCGGAGGCATTTGTTGGCGTTGAAAGGTTGCAAAAAGCTAACGAAGGTGCCGCAAGAGCGAACATTCATTTACTACTAAAGGCATTGGGTTCTACTTCATCCGGTGGACAAATAGGTGCAGTCTCCTGAGGGCCTAGCAAAAAGCTAGCGGCAGTTCGGGGCTCTCAACAGTCCTTCGATTCAATTGGCTGGAACGTCCCCACCACCAACTGCCCAAGACCCCCAAGCCGCTAGCCCCAGCGACCGCTCGTCAGCACCCGGAACGACTCGTCAAAGCCAGTGAACATCTGCTCTATCGCCCATCAGAGGTTCCCAACAAACGCTTCCGGCCCTTTTCGGATTGAAACCAAGGTTGAAAGGCGTACGTCAAACTACTCGTTTTCTATGGCGGCCGTCGGAAGCCCTTGCTCGACCCAATCCGGATACCCGCCAGCATAGTACCGAGGATCTTCGAAGCCCCAGAGTTGTGCCTTTATCGCAGCATAAACCGAATATGGGCAATGAGGCCCATGGCAGCTGAAAACTATAGTGTCATCAAGATTTGCTATTTCGAGAAGAGCGTCCCGGGACAGACCAACTAACAGAGAATAGTTGACTGAATTGGGTATGTGCCCGGCATTGAAATCTAGCTTTGCACGGACGTCGACGAATTTCGCTGTTCCTTGTTCCCAAAGCCCAAGTGCTTCTTCAGTGTCAATTCGTGAGATTGATTCAGGGTAGTACAAACCTTCGACACGCGTCATACGGCCTGCGACCTCATCGTAATCAAGGTCGTTGCCAGTGCTGGGTGGTACACCGGCTTTCACTACGCCTTCGTACAAATGTCGGCGATAGTCTGGATCGTAACCGTACATGTCTCCATACCACCAGATAAGGCTTTCTTCAGCCGTAAACGGATCATAATAAGACGGCACCGCAATAGCGTCGTACTGCGTTATCAGATCGGGGATTTCATCCAGCCGCTCCAAGTGACCTAGTGCGGATACCAACGTTGTAATATCGGCCACAATGTCAGAATTGCGTTTGAGTACGCGCCGCATCGTTGTCACGACGTCCTCATATTTTTTTTGGTGAAGCTGCGAAACACCCAATTCGCGCAAGTAACGGGTTGGTTCAAGCGGGTCAAAACGCAATGCGTACCGGATCGCCGCTTCCGCTTCCGTTGCACGCCCTGTTGCGTTGAGAACCTTGGCTTTTACTAAATGTATGTCAGGGTCATTTGGCGCCAAAGCCAACGCTTTGTCCAATTCCCTGTAAGCCTCGCCATGGCGACCTTGTTCTACAAGAATTTCGGCCTGAACCGAATATGCCAGAGCGGATGGATCCTCCATCGCCTTTTCAAGACTTCGTTCCACTTCCTTCCAGGACCGTTCAAACCCGCCACCCATAGCCAGGAACCAGACGCTCTGAACAATTCGCCAGTGGGCAGCAGCTAAGGCTGCATAAGCCCTGTGGTAATCTGGATCTACTGCGATTGCGTCTTCAAATTTGGAAATCGCGGTTAAAGTGTCATCTGAATTGCCGCTACGCAGGAGTTCAAGCCCGTACAGCACCAAGTCATATGCCTCCGGATGTTCAGTTTCTGTTGTTCCAAACCCCTGTTTTTCTTGGGATGTCAATTGAACTGCCAATGCGGATGTTATTTCTTCTAGGACCTGATCCTGAAGTTCAAAAACTTGCTGAACACTACTGTCGTAACGGTCAGCCCAAATATGGTGACCGCTCAAGGCATCGATCAACTGCGCGTTTACTCGAACCTGATCACCTGCTCTACGCAAGCTTCCCTCAAGGATGTATTGAACACCAAGTTCCTCGGCGACTTGCTGGGACTTCACGGCTTTGTCTTTATATGTCCAACTAGAATTCCGTGAAATAACGAAAATGCCAGACAGCTTGCTCAGATCCGTGATCAGATCTTCTGTTATTCCGTCTGCAAAAAATGCGTGTTCTGGATCGTCACTAAAATCGTCAAATGGAAGCACAACGAGTGAAGGCTTATCCGGAAGAGGATAGGCCATTTGGTCAAGTGAGGCAGGATCATAATCAGGTATCCATGGCCGCCAAACCAATAGGGCTGCGAAGAGGACAACGGCAGCTGTTAAAATGCCTACTTTGATCGGAAAATTTCCGGAGTTTGAAACAAGTGGCTTCCCACCCGGCACCACACGATACACCCTCACTGGGGTAGAAATGTTTTTGACTCTCTTTTCTCCCAGATCTTCGTAACCAACTTCCACGTTGGCTTTGAGGTGATCGTAGGCTGTGCCGGATACGACCACACCACCCGGCGATGCCAGTTCTTCCAGCCGTGCCGCGATGTTAACCCCATCTCCGTAGATATCCCCCTCGTCAAAGACAATGTCGCCTAGATTAACCGCAACTCGGTAACGAATCTTACGATCTTCAGGGACATGTTCTTCTCGGGCTTTCATGGCTTCTTGAATAGAAACCGCGCAATGAACCGCCTCTACAACGCTGGGAAATTCAGCGATCATGCCGTCCCCGGTTAGTTTTATTATATGGCCTTTGTGGACATCTATTTTGGGGTCTATGAGTTCGATCCGGTGTCTTTTTTGCCGCTCAATAGTACCGGTCTCGTCTGCCTCCATGAGGCGCGAGTACCCAACCATGTCGGCGGCGAGAACGGCTGCTATCCTTCGCTCCATGCAAGTCCTCCGATTTTTAGGATAGCAGAATATGTGTAGAATTTCGACTTAAGGCCTGTACGCCACATTCAACCGCCAGCACCAGCGACCAGTCTTCAGCACCCGGAACGACTCGTCAGCGGTCGTCTCAGCGCCGGTGGGCGGTTCTCTAGCGGTCTCGCAGCAGCCTCTCTAGCAGCCAAAATGCCCCCGCAACCGCCCCAGTTTCTAAGGCTTCGCTAAAAAGCCGATAACAATCATCGGAGGGCAAGGATTCCTACCACCCCAGCCAG